>JBQMRQ010000072.1:0-37688 GCA_052174535.1 Arsenophonus sp. NC-WZS1-MAG3
GCTCAGATGGTTAGAGCGCACCCCTGATAAGGGTGAGGTCGGTGGTTCAAGTCCACTCAGGCCTACCAACATTACTGAAAATCAATATTAGCAGAAATATTTAATGATATAAAAATCTTAATGGGGCTATAGCTCAGCTGGGAGAGCGCCTGCTTTGCACGCAGGAGGTCAGCGGTTCAATCCCGCTTAGCTCCACCATTACTAGAAAATAAAAATAGATAAAAAGAAAGGTTTTTAAAAACAGTCCAGCAAGAGTATACTGTGAATAATAATACTCTTTAATAATCTATAACAAGCTAACAATTGAATTACACTATTGAAAATAGTCTGTGATGATAACTCTTAAAACTCCAATTAGATTGTGTTTTATTGTCATAACGACAAAGTGTTATAAACTAGCAATCAGAAATTTAAAATTATTAAAATTCAAATTTATTTGAGGTATAGCCATCAATACAGCAAGTACCACCTATATTAAGTGGTAAGTATTGCTAGCACTGCAGAAAAAATTGCTATGAAATACACAGCCATAACCAATAAACATATACAATGGATCTATATAGTGAGTCAGGGGTAATGAAAGTATGTACTAATCTCCAAAAAATGTCGATAAGCTAATCTAAATTGCAATATCCAGCGATCTCAAAATAGAGAGACCCAATTTATTTATACATTATTTTTTGATAAAATCATATTAAAATGAGGCGAACTGGAAAAATAGAAACATCTCACTCACTACAAAAAATTAATAAAGACATCTTAGTATATAGAAGTCAGCAGCCAAAAGTTAACATCCATATTTACAAATCAGGAGTAAGGACCTCGAAAGTCAAGTAATGCAAGAGATAGATAAATGAGCTAGAAGAGTAGAGAAGGACATATGTTATCCTATCTAACTATGTAGCTAATCCTTATTAAGATTAAATACTTCTATCTGACAATAATGCACCAGAGTACCAATGAAAGATATGCAAGATAATATAGGACAGCTATAGAATGAACAGCGCACCTACACTGTTTTTGAGAAATTCATAATTAGAGTACTGTTTTATACTTTATGAGATATTAATTTTTATTAATCTATCAATATAGAAAAAGGTAAACCGGGCAAATCAGAAAATAATATGGTATTTCATGTGTTACACTGCCTATTTATCCGAAATGATTTATTATCTGAATCCAAAAAGTAATAATAAAAATCAACTAATTTTATTATACCAGAAAGAAGACCCATACAGTAATCTGTTCGCTTCTCGGTTCCCATTCTTTTATCAAAACACGAATATTATTCGCTTCTCCAGTCATGATTATCCTAAATTTTAAGCAAGAGAAGGAGGGTGGAAAAGGATAAACTGATTTTACTAAATACAACTGCATTAAGTGGTAATTAATGAAAGTATGCTTACCAATCAATTAATCACCTATAAAAGAAAGAAGGATAATCCCTCTCTCATTTTCTCTACTGCAGAAAATACAGGTCTATCTGAGTAGATAGACCTAATAAATGCAAAAAGTATGACAATTTCTATTTCTCTAGTAAGATATCCAGAGAATAATTTTACGCAGATATACATTCCCCTAACTAAACTAGTTTTTAGCATTGATAACGGCTATAAAAAAATTTTTTGAAAAACAGAGTAAAATTTCAAATGATAAATTAGTCTATGGTATCGACGAATACTTTCCTGCAGGACTTGTGCCAATAAGTAGTGTGTTTAACTCACCCCCCACAAACTTCATATGAGCACTACGACTGTATTATATTCTAAATCTTCCTACAGGTCTTTTCTGGCAAAGCTTTAATTCAAAAACATTCAGTTCCATGCAGTGTCAAAACTATCGAACAATGCTTAGAGCATCGCAGATTTATATTTTACCTACCTGGAATTAGCAATAAATTACTTTTACTATCCCTCATTTTCTTTAGCTTTTTCTTTAAAAAACTGCCAGCTACTCAATATTCTGTTTCGCACCGCCAACACATGAGCACTATCTGCAAGTAGAAGGTCAAGTAATCGAATTGATATTTTTTATGCTTTTCAAGATTATGTATAAGAACTCAACCAACCATCCACATGTTCATCTCTCCATCACCCTATAGAAGTTTGAATATTAGCATGCTGTATTTAAGGATGTTGAATTGCTTTTCAAAAAAAACGGCTTAGTACCATTTAGCAAAACGTTGTATCATCCTGGCTTATACATCATAACTATGATCTGATAAATCCCAATAATCTTCTTAACACCCTATAAAACATTATCTGCACCAAGAGAAGCAGTAGAAGCGTTACCTGAAATCTGCAAGTATGGATATTACTGGAAAACATTTCGTTAAAAACGAAATGGCGTGTAGGTAAATAGGGTAAAATAACTTCAGGTACTATCTTAAGCGATACAGCCTTAATATCCGCGTTCAAAACTGCAGAATTACTGAGGGGGGAGGTAGAGCTATACATTATTAACATCATTACATAATTACTATTAAAACTGAACTTAACAAAACTGGCAAGCAGACGCTAACGCAAGAAGAGATGATCGTGTGCTATAATCAACCATATTCTAGCGAGCCCTTTTAAAATAGTGTATTACTTGACTTTTTATCGATTCCTAAAGCAATTTTTTGCCACTTTGATCACATTTACTTTAGTCACTTTAATCTCAAGATCACTAATAGCAATCTATATAGTTCGATATAACAGATAATCGTTACGGGCGATAGGAAAGATAGCGATGAGTGTATTGTCACAATACACACGTCAAGTTCATCCTCAATAATAGTCTCTATCAGATATCTGTCATATGAATTACGGATAAGTTCATATAAGATATGAGAGGTAATATATGATTTTTAGATATCTATAAGAATAGATTTTCTTCATGACATAATATCTATCTCTATTATCAAATTATTCACGAAATTAATCAGTAGGATACCGTCATAGAATCTTTGAGACTCATCACTAGAAATGAACATAACTCAATATTAATTACTGTCATTTTTAAAAACATTAAATTAACTTGAGTAGCATACTATAATGCTTATTCTTATTAATATAAGAATAAAATATTTTTATTAATTTTGCTATTTATATGGTATCTATTTGCGATACCTCTATTTTTACCTTAATAGAGGTAAAATGTTTATATTGATAATTAGAAATTTTTAATATAATTTATCGGATTTTCCTAATAAATATATCTTTTTTACTGTTAAAATCACTTTTTTTAATATATTACCCTAAAACTTTTTTAACCTTATTAGCTATAGAATAAGCGCTTGGATTATTCTATTTAAATTAAAACTTATCATATAAATTGATAAAAATAAGAAAATATCTTACCTTATTAAATTTTAATGATATCAGCAACTAAACAGTATAAAATACTTTTATGATAGCTAAAAATAATAGCCTATTACTTATTACTCATCTTACACTAAAACTATGAAATTACTAACTATTATCTTTGTTAGTAACCCTAACAACAGTAAAAAACACTTTTTAATAATTAATAGGCATAAGTGTGGACGCAAATCTGTGGAAACAGGACTGCTATTACCATTAAACAAAAAGGTTTAATCGCTTTTAAATCTTAGAATTTAATATTGAATTAGCTAATTTGCCAGTACCTATTCAATGACTACTAATTCATAACGAACTTTAATTGATAAGCAAATTTGCTTGCTATTCATGTTGAGTAGCAAAACCGATATATTGATCAATGTTATTGATGTCGCTATAAAACCTGAAATCTAATCTTTATCAAAATTAAAACTTATTGAATTACCTCTCTCCCTTGTTTTGTAGCAATTAATATAATGGATTTTATTAGAAAAAATATCTAAATAAATAATTAATGAACTTCAAACACACCCTAAGTTGTTCGATTATCTCATTAGCCTTAAACTAGTGCAAAAAGTATTATAAAATTAAATAATTGATTAATAAAAATCGTAATAATTTTATTTTAAAACCTAATCTGCTATCAAAAATTTTCACTAAAGTAGAAATTTAACTCAAATTATCGACTATAATAAATTCAATTATTAATAGCGCTTTAACTAACAATCAAAAATATTAAAATCGACACCCCTATCCTTAAATAGGTACCACTACTTCCGCTAATAAGTTAGATAAAATTAAAGACGTTTGCAATCTCAACAACAAGAAGAGCCTAAACTTATTATCATTATTGATGTACGCTATTAAAATATTGCAACTATTTTAAAAGAAGTTATTAATTTTGAAAAAGAAAAATTGAATCCTTTAACATAATTTATTGATAATATACTACTTAATCTCTAGTTTTTCTGGCTATATTCTTTTATTATTAATTAATACTTACACTTTCTATCAATACTTATAAGTGCGTTATATCTTCTTTTAAATGTGTCTCAAAAGCTATTTTAGCTACGTAATTCATGTGTTATTCATACTTTTACTTGCTACAATAGTTAACGGTTTCACTTGTTCAAAGTGAAGGTGCTGATATGCATACCATATCTCTATTAATTTACAAATTAGTTTAATATATTTATTTATTTTGATATTAAAAGAGCTCAAAGCTATATAAGCAAATATGCAGCATCTGTCATAGACAGACTGATAAAGCAACAGATCTATCTGATAAATCTTTTCTTCCTTTTTATTCTTGGTTTTATCTGTAATGTGCCTGCTATTATAGAAAAGGATGTACATTAAATACCCCCACATTCGTAAATTATTAATTAAGATTTAATGGTACCTTTTATGTCTTATCCTGCAGAACTGACTACTTTTTGTTTTCACATCTGTTTTTATAAAAAACGAAAGAATTGTTTTCTATTTATTTATTAGGCATTTTCATTTCTATCTTAACTGAGTTAAAGTTACCATAAAACATAATATTACAAAGAGCCCATCACCCCCATTTATCATCAATTTATCAGTTCACATCATGACCATATTTAAAAAAAATTACTATTAGATATTTGACAAAAACTAAAAGTTTTTATATTAAAGTTAAAAACTGATTATTATTGCCAGTATAAGTATCTGGATACTTAATAGTTTTTATTTATCCGCTAAAGTTATTGATAACATTAACTACTCAACATCATTAGCCTGAGTAAGTAAAACTGTTATCCAGTTATTGAACTCTATCCTCATCAATATAATTTTTTCTAAAAACTACTAAACTTATTACTGATGTATTTAACTAAATAAGTAGTTATATACACATTGAATACTCTGGTACACCGTTAAAATATTACTCAAGCACTTTTTAGTGGTAAGGAATTTAATTTGTTAGATGAATTATAGGATGTAGTTAATAAAACTTGAGATAACTTAAACTTAAAAAATATTAAGATTAAGTGCTATCTTCAATTCAATTGAAGATAATAAAGATAATGGTAATAATAATAGTAATATTATAGTATTACTTTATGGCTCATGATGCCACAAATCGGATTGATTCTTCATGAGCCCATAATTATCTAATATTTCTTCTACTTTATATTTCATATATTTTTATATATGATATTATTTCTAGCGAATCCAATCTTAATTGGATAACATTTTTTATTTTAGAAGGCTTGAATATTATTCAGTTTTATTTTTTACGAAGTAGCCATTTTCAGAATATTAACAATAATAGCAAGTAAATCATTAAATGCTCCTCATATTTAATCTACTGCTAATTATATTGTTATACCTTTCATATAAAACATAATATTAAAATTTCCATGCATAATGTTCACAAATATAACTACACCCAAAATAGATCTTCTTGCTATAAGAGGATAATAAGATGATCAGTTTATTACAAATCAGAGATATGGTTGCGCTATATGGTAGAATGGATGCTTATCAAATAAGTCAGAAATTTTCTGCTTCATTACCTATTATTGAAGCCATGTTAGATAAATTAGCTGACATGGGAAAATTAGAACAAATTTATCAATCATCCTGCTTAAGTGACTATAGTTGTAAGCAATGCTCAGAAATAAAAAAATGTAATCTAAAAATTTATCAAGTCACTTCTTTCTAATTTATGCAAGTAATCGATTATTTTAATAAAATATTGCTTACTTGCACAAAAATCTTTTTAATTCCATTCTAATCTCTATATTCATCTCTCTAATTGATAAGAAAAATCAACTAATAACTGAATAAACTGATTAGGATCAGAAATAAACGGAGCATGGTCGGCATGTTTTATTACTACTGAATGAGAATTAGGTAACCATTTATCCAGAATTGGTACTATTTTTTTTGGTACTAAACTATCAAGCTCGCCATAAATGCGTAAAAAAGGTTTTTTTAAAATTAATAATGATTCCCGTAGATCAGTTGTTCGCAAAATTTCTAAACCTGCGTTTAATACGGCAACTGAAGGTAATGGTTGTTCTAATATTACCGATTTTAACAATTGTATATCGCCATTAGCTGTTTTAGTTCCCAATGTTTGCAACACAAGAAAACGTTCTACAGTACGATGAAAATCAGTCTTTAATTGTTGCTCAAAACCCCTAAGTACTGCAGGTTTAATACCTGGCCAATTTTCTTGTTGTCCAAAACATGGCGATGAAGCTACTGTTATTAAACCCGCTATTTCAGCTTGATGGTTAATTGCAATAATACTGGCAATTAATCCGCCTAACGACCAACCTAACCAGATAGCCTGTTTAGGCGCTTTATGCCAAATTACTTCTGCCATTTTTTGCAACGACATAGGCGGAAAAAAATTACTACGACCATAGCCAGGTAAGTCAACAAGATGGAGACGAAAATGGGAACCACATCCAACTTCAATTATACGCCAAACTTCTGCATTCAATCCCCATCCGTGCAATAGCACGATATCTTGTTTTCCTTTACCAAACTGCTGCCAAAACAGTGTCGTCATAGCTATTCTCTCTTTATACGTATAAAATGACATCATTATGTTAATAACAGCTGGGTGGTATCTTAGGTACGTATGGCAGAAAACACTAAAATCTCGCTTTCATGGCATTTATTGTTACTGTTAAAGGTTTGCCTTATCTAAAATAAGTTTGTCATAACTGTGCTTATCTGTAGAACAATTTACTCTTGTTTGTAATCAGTAATTATAAACTTCATCTTTTTAACCTATTAATAACAATCTTATTGTTATTACTCCCTATATACCACTACTAAACAATCTAATACAACAGTGCAAATTTGAAAATAACCTAAATTACTTTATCTTTGCGCGGTTATTTCTACCTTATTGGCAATAAAAGGATATCGTTAATAACGATACTACAAAATAGATATAATAATAGCGAGATACCATTTCATCATGGTAAATATTGGTAACATGAATTTAATTAAACTGGTTTAATAGTAACTCAATTAGCTTATTAGCTATGGTATTAATTTAAACTAATTTAATTAGTTGCATTAGTATTTACATTATACTATTACAAACTCAATTTTCTTCTAAAATACACAAAAATCTTAATAACGTTTTAGCGTATAAAAATCGTTTAAAGATCATTATTACTACCTTATCTAATATTACCCTTATAATAAAAATAATAATGAATGAAGTCACTAAGTAAGTGATTAGTAATAGAAAAAATTCATTCTAACTCTGGACGATATTCAGAAAAGCAATTCATTATTTATCTTATGTTTTAGCTTTAAAATATCGCACGTCACACATCAGAAAATTAAAAGCGTTTACATCAATATAATATTACTATCAAAAATTTCATTTTTATATGCTTTTTGCGCGTATAAAATATTTTACCTTTTAATATTAAACAATTTGGATGCAAATTATAAATAAAAAATATCTTACTTGCTGCTATCAAGTTATACTGATTTCTGGTGTATGGAGTTTATAGATACTAGTCGTATCCTACCAATTAATTTTGTAAATAATTTTAATAAAATAAATTTACTGATCCATCTCAGTATAGAAACCATGTCCTTTCACCGAGAAACAGGATCATGGCTTTAGAAATTATCTGTGGCTTATGTCTCGGCAGGCATACACATGAAAGCAGAAACTTTTCGATATTTTATATGCTTTAAATAAAGCGAGAATATCAAGTTACTAATGGATATTCTGTTACTGACTTCCACTAACATACCACCAATTTTTAGGCGCTTTCATTTTAACATTGTCACAATACCCATCTGTATAGTTCTCTGTATCAAATAAACCGTTACGTATGACAGAATAAACTCTCGTTAACAAGAGGGAGAGCGGCTTAAAAAATATTATTGCAACATGTGGCTTTAGAGCTTTATCTCAAGAACAGTGCTATCAGTCAACCTAGTACAATTATAGATGTGTTCATGCAAGGTATCATAGGATAATATTGGTTTTGTAAATACCTGTAAAATAGAACTTTTATGGTATATCATCTCTCTGTTGTTGATTTCATTAATGAAATCAAAAAGCCAGGATACACTAGCATCTCCAAAATTTCATACATTAGACATCAGCATAACTTAATCTTATTAGAAAAATAATAAACTAAACTTTTTCCATGTCAGTAAAAGTTGTTTGATATAAAACTCTTATCCTATAAAAATTTTCAGTATTATATATGGTTACTATGAAAAACAAGTAGTCATATAGATAAAAGAAACTCTTTCTTTACTTCCTACTAACATAAAGCTATATATTATTAGTTGACTTGTCGATAATCTGTCGGATGATGTTGATTTATGCATTAAAAAGTCATTCTACTTTATCACTACCCATATTATCATAATAAATATACTATCCCCCTGCATAAGGATAGCTAATTAGAGTTACAACAATATTCTTGGAAAATTTTCAATTACAGGAAAACATTTAATAATCTAATTAGAAGTCCTCTATAAGAGGCTACATAAAAAGGATAAATAATTTAATTATTAATGATGTTGTATATATTAAATAGTTTAACTTTATGGAAGTCAGAAAAACAAATAACATTTATTTAAAAATAACGTTTAGATGTGGGATCACTATCTCCTTTCTTTAGCGGAGATAAGTTAATATAAATGTACTAAGTGCTATTGTTAAAGTTGATAAAACTATTTATCCATGAATCCTTTAAACAAAAGCGTTATTTTCCACATAGGAAAACTAGAAATACGGGAGAAGAGGAGATAAAAAAGAACGAATCGCGATATTAATCGTCCCATATATTTATGGGGTTATATGATTGATAAGATTCTTTAAAATTTCATGTAGAGTATATTAGTAGATTAAAAAGATCGCTGAGTAGATAGATTCTATAGTGTAAGATTTTTTATTTAAAAAATCTCTAATCTAAGAAGATTGTTAAAATCACAACAATTAAATACAAAAATAATTATATGCTTTTCTCATAGAAAAGCAATAACCTTTACCAATATAACACTTTTTTTAAAATATTTATTATTTAATGTGCTTCCTCCCAATTATCACCAATACCAATATCAACTTTTAGTTGAACAGTTAGTTTCATACTTTGCTCCATTAACTGACGGATTTTTTTTTGTGACCGCTCAATTGCAGACGCTTTTACTTCAAAAACTAATTCATCATGTACTTGCATCAACATATAGAGATCAGGCTTTACTGTTTCAATCCAACTATCTAATGCGATCATCGTTTTCTTTATAATATCTGCAGCTGTTCCTTGAATTGGTGCATTAATTGCTTCACGTTCAGATGCTTTACGTCTCATTGAATTATGGGAATTGATATCAGGCAAATAAAGTCGGCGTCCTGCTAGCGTTTCAACATATCCTTGTTCCGCAGCTTTATTACGGGTACGTTCCATATAACTTAAAACACCAGGATAACGCTTAAAATAACGATCTATATAATTCTGCGCCTGATCACAAGTAATTCCTAACTTACAGGATAATCCAAAAGCGCTCATACCATAAATTAAACCAAAATTAATTGTTTTTGCGCTACGACGCTGCTCACGATTTACATCGGTCAATAATATATCAAAAACCTCTGCCGCTGTTGCTCTATGAATATCTTGCTTTTCTGCAAAAGCATCAAGCAATCCTTTATCCTGCGAAAGATGAGCCATAATACGCAATTCAATTTGCGAATAATCTGCGGCTATAATTTTATAACCTTCACGAGCGATAAACGCTTGACGAATCCTTCGCCCTTCATAAGTCCTAACTGGAATATTTTGCAAATTAGGATTACGGGAAGAAAGTCTACCAGTTGCTGTTACTGCCTGGTGATAGCAAGTATGTACTCGTTTTGTTTTTGAATAAATCATCATTGGTAGTTTATCGATATAAGTTGATTTCAATTTTAATAAGCTACGATGTTGCAAAATAATTTTTGGCAGCTCATGAATAAAGGCCAACTTCTCTAGAACTTTCTCATTAGTGGAAGGTGTCCCGCTAGGAGTTTTTTTTACTACTGGCAGTTGAAGTTTTTCAAACAAAATATATTGTAACTGTTTAGTTGATGCTAAATTAAATTCTTGCTTAGTGATACCATAAGCTTCTTTTTCAATTTCTATTAATCGATTTGCTATCTCTTGAGATTGCTTAGCTAGCTTATTTGCATCAATAAGCACTCCAACCTGTTCCATACGAGCTAATACCGGTACTAGCGGCATTTCTATCTCTTGAAAAATTTCTTTTAATTTAGGTTCTGCCTTAAGTTGAGGCCAAAGTGTTTCGTGTAATAATAATGTGATGTCTGCATCTTCAGCTGCATAACTTGACGCTTGCTCAAGTGGAATTTGATTGAACGTTAACTGATTTTTTCCTTTACCGGCAATCTGTTCATAGGTTATAGTTTTATAATTGAGATATCTTTGTGCCAAACTATCCATATCATGACGACCAAGTCCAGCAATGCTGTTTAATATATAAGATTCCAGCATTGTATCAAAAGCCATATTTTTTAAAAAAATATCATAATTTGCCATTACTCCGTAATCAAATTTTAAATTTTGGCCAATCTTTTGAATATTTTTATTAATTAAAACTGGTTTTATCACAGCTAATACCTGATTTAATGGCAATTGTTGTGGTGCGTCAAGATAATCATGCCCAAGAGGAAGATAAACAGCTTTACCCTCTTCAATGGCAAAAGAAAGCCCAACTAGATGGGCCGATGCCATATTAAGACTGTCAGTTTCAATATCAAATGCAAAACGCTTTGCTGATTGCAATTTTTCAACCCATTGCAGTAAATCAGCTTTAGTCATTATTTTTTGATAATTTTCTCTTGAAATTACGTTTATAGCATCTTCAGCAAAAAAAATATCGCTATTATTAATAGAGATAGTCATCGGAGATTTAATAGTTTTTTTTGTTAGCCAAGGGATATTTTGTATATCAGATAACCAACGCTTAAATTCATAACGACTAAAAAGCAAGTGTAATTTTTTAATATCAGGCGCCCGCATAAGCAATCCATCATAATCTATAGTTAAATCAATATTAGTCTTGATTGTAGCTAACTTATAAGATAAAAAAGCAATATCTTTATGTTGTGTCATTTTTTCTGCTAATGTTTTTGATCCACAAAATCCTAATGAAGGAATTATAGATAAATTATTATAAATCGTAACAAGATCACCAATTCCTTGCAACAAAGCTAATGCTATTTTTTTTCCTATACCTGGTACACCTGGAATATTATCGGATGAGTCTCCCATTAAAGCAAGAAAATCAATCATTAACTTAGGTGATACACCATATTTATTAACAACTTCTGCTGGCCCTAAAACACTATTTGTCATCGTATTAATAAGTGTTATATCAGAGGTCACTAATTGAGTCATGTCTTTATCTCCTGTACTAATCAGTACAGGAAAACCTTTCTTACTAGCCTGTAAAGCTAATGTCCCTATTACATCATCAGCTTCTACACCAGGAACAACCAACAGAGGAAGCCCGATAGCAGTAAGAATTTCATATAGCGGTACTATCTGTTTACGCAAATCATCGGGCATTGGTTGCCGTTGAGATTTATATTGCTCAAATAATTCATTACGAAAAGTTTTCCCTTTAGCATCAAATACTACTGCAATATGACTGGGATGATATTGCATAATTAAACTACGCAGCATATTAAGAACACCATACATAGCACCAGTTGGCTCCCCTGCACTATTAGTTAATGGGGGAAAAGCATAATATGCACGGTAAAGATAAGAGGAGGCATCAACTAGGATGAATGGATTTTCTATAATTTGAGCCATAATCTTTTCATCATAAAAATAATTAATAGTTCTCTCGTCTCATATGAGAGTATAGTTTTTTAAATAATTTAAATTTAACTTTAAACCAATATTTATAGATTTCAATAAAATTTTACTACTCAATACTAATTGAGGTATTTCTGATTATACAGCCAAATATATTGATGCAGCGATCTAAATCTCTTAAGTGAAATTGAAATGAATTTCTTCGCAGCTTTTTCCATATGTTATCATTAAATCTTTTAACCATACCATTCGTTTGAAATGCCTAGGTAAGCTAAATTAGTATTCTATAGTAAATTCCCTATACACAAACAAAACTGACAAATTCTATTTTTCTAGTATCTGAATATTTTTGAAAATTAAAAATTCTATCTATAAATTTTGCCATTTTCTGAAAATATACTAGAGAGATATCCATCGAAAAATTCTTAGTTAAGATAACAATGTAATAAGCGTCGAGTATTTAGCGAAATTTTCGCATCATAAAAGATAGATAAAAATCCATCGAGTGACGCAATCTATGCCTACAAAAAGATATGTCATGAAGTTTTATTTGGCATTTATGAAAGATATTTTACATCTACCGTTGAGATAATCAAATTCGTAGCTTTTAAATGCTTTATGCTTCAACTTTATAACCTTATTCCTGCCATATTTCACGAAAATTTGCTCTCTCGTTGTCTGATAGACAACGATTAAATCCAGATAGAGATCAACACAGAATTAAGAAATTTGCATACGATTTCCAGGAGATCCATCAAGAGGAAGAAAAAACTTTCTTTTACAGGAAAATAACTACAAATTTTGAACTAATGACAGCATTGTCGGCAATCTATGGAGATATAGCTACGATCATCAATATCAGTTTACTTTACTCTTTAGCAAATATAAAGTTAGAAAATACCATAATGTTTATTCAAAGTAGATCTAGGCTACTATTTACTGCCTTGAAAAACACTTCTAATTTTAGGCATTGCAGTTATCTGATGATGAAAACTCATTATTATGATATTTTCCTTTAACTATAATCTCTCAGTAGCCATCTTAGCATCAATAGTACTATACGACGAGGATCTCTATATAATGGATCCTGAACTAAACATTTAAAAAAATGTTAGAACAATAATAAATAAATATCTATAATTATTCATTAGGTAGATTAATTATATTCAGAATAGCACTTGTTAAACCATTCATTTAATTTAAATTTTAATTTATCGATACCTATTTTTTTTAATGAAGAAAAAATCTCAACTTGTATGTTACTAGCCAGTATTTTTAGTCTATCACGTACTGCTATAACTTGAATTTTTTGTTTATTAGATGCTAATTTATCTGCTTTAGATAGCAATACTAATATCGGGATATTCATTACCACAGCCCATTTAATTATTTGTATATCTGTATTTTTTAATGGATGACGAATATCCATTAATATTATTAATCCTTTTAAACATTTTCTTTTTTGTAAATATTCACTTAATGTTTGTTGACATCGGCGTTTAACTGATTTTGGAGCTTCTGCATAACCGTAGCCAGGTAAATCAACTAACCTAATACCATCTACAACTTCGAATAAATTGATTAACTGTGTTCTGCCAGGTGTTTTACTGATTCTGGCTAGATTTTTTTGTTGTGTAAGTGCATTTAATGTGCTGGATTTACCAGCATTAGAACGTCCAGCAAAAGCAATTTCTATACCATGATCGTTTAGTAAATGGTGAATATTAGGCGCACTTATAATAAATTTTGTCTGGTAATAGTTATAATTTTTATTTGTCATCATTATTTCTCGCTGAATTAGCGTTCGTCTTAAAGTAGAATAATTCTACTTATACGTAGATAAATTAAGATAATATAGCTACATGAAAGATAGATGATTATCTATTAATAAATTTTTATTAAAAAATATTTTTACCTAAAAATGTAGAACATGACATAATAGAAAATTATTAATAAATCTAATGTAAAATAATCATAGCAATCTTCCTGCACATGAAGACTTATGAATCTATTTTGCATACTTAAATTAAATGTTGCTTACTACCAGAATAAAGGCTAAATATCTTTAGTCTAGTTCTAGTTCTAGTTCTAGTTCTAGTTTTTTAGCAGAATAAATCAGCTTAAATACTCTTAAAAGAGTTATTTTCTTCGAACTACAATGGTTCGGACATCGGCTTCATAACCTCATCACTGGTCACAAAAAAACTAGTTCAATTGGATTCTGGCGTTCTTATGATGCCAAGTGCACTAACGGGGAGGGATAGGAGATATCCAGCCGTTTTTCTCGATCTTTCTACAGCTTCTTCATCGCTGCAGAATATTCGCTAAAACTCTTCTAAACAAAATATCAATGGGTTTATTAGGGGCATCGTGACCTCTTCTCTGCTAACCAAATCTTCCGCATCTTAAGTTTTAATTTTTGATTGTATTCCTTTTGGAATCGAAGCTAGCACATCAGCTATTTTACATCTAACAACATTGGTGCTGCGCATACAAGAAATATCTTTTCCATTTCATTTGAAAAAATCAAGCACCAAGCTCCAGTACGAAGTCTAGGAAATACGGTTAAGCTTTACTCTATCAGGTAATTAAAAGTTAGACCAAATTTATTTTTAACTCTTAATAAGCATCTTCGACTGAAATGATCTTTTTATTATCCATTCAGTGCCACTAATAATGAAGTAGCAGGTAAAAGGGATCAGCTTGCCTAACAAAACGGCATATCCCATCAACCAAGAAATAAATGTAGGCATATCATTTAAACCATGCAGCTAGTCTTGGCTGATGCTCTTCAAGGAATTATTGTTTTAATATACTAATAGTACTGATAAAAAGATCATGTGTTTTTCACCGAGAAGCGCTAATAAAGCAAGCCTTCATGAAAATTACCAGTACCTATAAGCGCGCAAGTATAAGCATAATAGCAACTCTTCACTATTTTGTACTATTCGGGTAAGGAAGAAGAAAGAAATTGTTTAAATATATTCTGTTTTACTGATCCATACACCAATATTCTTAGTCATTTTAATCTCAACATCGCTACTATCAGTTTGTATAGTTCATAACTAAAATTTTAATTGTTTTTTAAGCGCACTAAAAAGCTATTTCCTATTTCTAAAATAGAAATAGAATTAGTTTACTAATTTTAGTAATTTTAGTATAAGTAAAATTTCATAAGAGTTTGTATTTCTTTGACTTGATGCTATAATTTTATAGATATAAACCATATATTTAACTTAATATCTATCATTTTTTATTTTTATGTATTCTTTATGATAATAATTCTACTATGCCTGATTGCGGAGCTGAGTATTAAGAAAAGTAGTCTATAGATACGCAGAATGCATTTATACAAATCTATATACAAGAATTCTTTCATCAGAAGAGAAAATCCCGGTTTTTCTAGTTTTTTATAAGCCAGTTATCTCCAGTCCATTTTATACACTTCTATAATAATATACCTTTCTTAATATTACAAAAGAAACTATGGTAACGCATCATCTTAAAATGCCTCGCTGGAATATGATTAATATAACGCCAGATTATCTTATTTTATATCAGTATCCGCTACTAGTAACTATTTAGTCTGCTGGTAATAGTAATGATTTACAACCACACTACTCCAAATTGGTAATGTTGTAGTTTCAAACTTAGATACAAGAGAGCGTTTAATGTAACGCCGGATATATTTTATGCTATGTCACACTCATCTTTCGTTTTGTAGCAAGGTATATAACTTTATAGTAACTTCCATACTGTGCCCTCAAAGTATGCGCGATGACACTGCTTCTTTAGATAGATATACAAATAGAGCAGGAAAATAAACTGGGATTTATCAAGTCATAGTTATAACGGAATAGGCTAGATAATAGAGCATCAATAGATTTCTAGAACTCTATTTATAAACATGCAGATCTTGATTGAGTTATCAATCATAAATGTACAAGGCAAAAAATACTAATTTTGATATCCTATTTTGTGATTACTTCATCATAGTCTGTTAGAAGATAGAAACTGAGTATTGAGTATCGGATAGTTATTATTAAAAAAGAGTAAAGAAGATAAGGGATAGTAAAAGTCATGTATTGTTAGTTGCAGTTGGATAAAATATAAACTTATTAGTTACACTAATAGTGCTGGCAGCTTTGAAATCATATGAAATCCAAGCTTTTAATTTACAGCTTTGTCAGAAAAATGTCTATGAAGACATTCAAAAGAAGCACAGCAGTATAGTCGAACAACTTATAATACAAGTGCGCAATGAAGTATTTGGAAAATAGATAAACGGGGCTATGAATTAATACTTTTACCTTATTTTTCAAGAAAAATTACTAAAATCGTCATACAATGGAGAAAAAATAGTTTAGTTAGTGGATACTTATCTTTATAAGTTACCTATGAGTTTTTCTCTTCAAGAGAAATAGAAATTGTCATCCTATCTGAATTTGTTAATCTCTATTGGCCATAGTTATCTTTATATTTGTTCTAAGAGGTAAAGGAGACTGGAGTTATTCTCATTTTCTTATATGTAATGAGCTCATCGAAATTATACTTTCATTAATTACCCCTTAATAGAGTCATATCTAGCATTATCGTCTTCACCTAGGTTGTGTGTTTTTCAAAATTCAAAATAATTTTGACTAGAGACAGATAATTTGCGTATCAAAAATTGGGAATCAAGAATCAGATATATTGCTGTAATAGACTATTTGAGGTGTTATAAAAAATTTAGTCAATCTATTATTATTAATTTCAAGAAAAATATCATGAAGTGATTCAGGTGAACAGGCGGCATAAGATGTAAATTTACATATTGTTTCCTATTTTTTCTAGTTTACTCTTTCTAGAAAATTTCCGAGTCATCTATATGAATTCCTAAAATTTAATATATCGCAAAATGCGAAAATAGTACGAAGATCATGAACATTTATAAAGCAACATAGAGTTGTACACTACACTATAGTAGTATACTACATTCTTATACTGTTATCAATGCTGATTACCGTACAATGCTGCAGCGATTCCGATTCTTCGAGTTATTATCCTTATCAGCTTTTCTGTTCAATATCGTGGAGATAACAAGTGTTTTTTAAAAACAGCTATAAGCTATAATATCAGCAAATTTATGCAGATAGAATCAATTTTAAGGCATTGATCGATACTATTAGCATAAATAAATAGCTTAGAGTTCTTGAGTGCGGTTGATAATAAAATTCCCTCAGGGGTGTATCAACTACCATTGTAACTTTCAGTTGCAATGGTTTATGAGCACAATAAACTGCTTTTAGTCGTTATCATTACGTGATTAATTGACAGCATTATTTATGAAACCATATATTCAAACTATATTTATCATATTTATCGCCTGGGAAACCTACTACTGCAGATCTGATATTTAGGTATAAAATTCGCCTATTTAAAAACTTACTATAAAGAATAATTTCTAGAGCGGGGTAAAACCGATCTATAATTGTATTTTCAATCTCATCTGGAATCATCCTGCATCAATAAAATTCCAACTATTCTTGTTGATTGCATCAGTTGTGATAAGAGTTTTTCAACTCATGCAAACTTATAATAGTTAATATGTCACAAACGCTACTTAGAATAAGGTATATACAGCACGACCTGTAGTACAAAGGTAATCTGGACTTACTTATAATCGAAGATTATATAACAATATTACTGAATCCTAATGAATATTCCTAGTGAATAATATATTCATTCTAATAATATTAATAGGATAAAGTGGGAATAAGTTATTTCAATGTATGAATTGAGATCATCTGACAGATTATATCACCAAACTAACTAATGAATGAGAACAGATTTATGTTGGCAAAAAGTAAGGAAAGATTCCATTTAATCTATATTACTGTTTGTTTTTCATGGAAACTTCTGTATAAAATTATCCATACAATAAAATGTATTTCTATCAAGAATCTTTATCAAAATAACTGTTTTACAAAACTATTGTCTGCTCCAATGCAAGGGATGGAAGGTACTATAAATTTGCAACTAAATATCCTATATCGGATTGATTTTAGTGCTTAACCGAGACTTTTCACAACGATAAATCTTAATTGACGATATTCAGATTCTCATCTATCAAATATTTGATTCAAAATTTTTTTTATATTTACTATCTAATATATACTTAGCGATAGGTAGAAGTTCTGCAAAAATTTGTCAGTACTTTTTCATACTTTACTAGCATCGGATGGATAAAGGTTATTACAACTAGATTTTGCGGTTAAACAAGCTTACCTTAAATCTAAAGCTCTACTGTAGGGCTAAACGATGCCTTATGACACGCAGTATTATCCTAAATACAATCTGCTGATTTAAATTAATCAAAACCTCTTAGAACTCTTTTGAGTCATCTAGATTTAGATGGTTATTTTCACCTTTTGAATAACCGAAATCTCGTACGCTTTTTTCTATTAAGGATTCTTTAATAGAGATACCGAGATATCTAAATCGTTCTTTGGTTTCTAGAAAAATAGTTTTTTAATAAATCTATTAAAATTGTTACCGCTTTATCCGTGTTATCGCACCCATTTATTTTACTACCTGAAAGGTGTAGCAAAAATCTCCAAGACTACTTTCTTATTCATATTTACTACATTTTTTCTATTTATTAAGCTAGCCCAGGTAAAACTACTTCATCTGATCGCAATTTTAAACAATCCAATCTTTATCACCTTGCACTATGATTCTCTGTTGTTAAAAATATTTGCCAAAATATCTAGAAACTATTTTAAGTGTGCTCATCGCGTTTCTTCTTTTCCTAAAGTTAAGGAGAAATATGAGTGGCACTTTCTTTAAACTGTTGTCTATATCCAGCAGGTATAAACGAATATTTTTCTAGTTCAACCTGTCTGGATTGCACCATCATAATCAGCAATAATGCCCATGTCGGTCACAACTTATCCTAAAATGTCATCGCATCGATTATTTAACAGCAGTGTGATTTCTGCCTACCGCTGCTATTATAGTGTGTTGACATTCTAAAGTAAAATCTTGTCACATAAGGTATATCCTCTTGTGCCCAGCAATCTATTTGATAATCATAGTCCAATGTAAACGATAATACTTTTACTCAAAATAAAAGTATCAGTCTGAAACTCCATTTCACCCCAGCTTACTATTAAGGCTACACGGCTCATATCTGATCACCTGCCAATAAGCAGGTTACCGCTTAAGATAAGAGCTATTACTAAGAGAATCTTGTAAACGACAGGTGGTTTCATTTAGGCTATATCGAGAATTTTCTATTATTGAGAAAATGATACCCATAAGTCATCAAAATCACTGCTTATCCTCTTTAATTACCACACAACCTATTTTTGTTACGTCTGATTAATACTTACCTGTAAATAATTTTCAAATTTCACTAACGTCACTACATTTATCTCTCTCAACTACCAGGAGAGCAATCTCGCTAATCTAAGACCTTAGATTCAATTAGTGCCTTCAAAGGATTGAATATAAGCCACGAAAACTGCGAAAGTGGTTTTTTCAAGTACTGCTAATATGCTAAATTTATATTATTAATATTTTCCGGTATTAGACTAGTCATACTGGCGATTAACAGACTATTCCAATTATTAATATTTTACTTAAACGTGGTACTACCTTGATATCATTAATCTTAGCTTAAATAGCTCACCTTGTCAGAATTTTAGCGCTCTTTAGCAGATAAGGTCTTGTAATCTACAATGAATACAGTCTATCATCATTCAATGATTTTCAGACTAAACTACTAGATTGACGTAGTAGTCAGATATGAATATCCCCCCTTCACTGTTGATTTAAAAATATTAACTATCACATCCAGCTCCCAGCAGAACAAACTCTGACAATTCATAATCTGATTAATATAGCTGCAGGTGAAATGCTATTCATCTTCGTCACCTCATACTGTTTTAAAGCTATTAGGTTATTTTATTGAAATAACTGTTATGAATACTACCTATCGAAATTTTATTCTAATAATTTTCTATTACTAGGTTAGAATTACAGATTACCGTAGCCTTACAAGCGGATACGTTTTAAAGAGATTATGGTACCCTAGCAGTCGAACTCTTCATATAAATTGGTCCAGTAAATTTTCCCATTCAGATTATAAAACCTGGCAAGCAGCTCTGAGTTTTTCTAATCATCCATAATGTCTAATGCCTCTACTGGACGATATTTATTTCTAGTAACGTACTTTCTTTTTCTCGATTTAGAAGCAGGATACTGCACCTCCAAGTAGACCCTGATATTGGTTATAAAATACAGTGAATTACTAGATGATATCCTCCCTTTCTTTATTATTATCTTATTGACTACATACGTAATCATGCATATGTAAAACCCACACTATCAGGAAACTAAAATACTCATCGGTATTTTCTTCTCAAAGATCAGGCAGTCCATTTCAACTACAGTGATCTATTTATAATTGAGTTTTAATTATCTAGACTAAACGCATCTTTTGTGTTGTTCGCTGAGTTCACATCAGTAATGATTCTAAGCAACAGCACTATTAGAAATTGAGCGATAACTCTCATTCCTATTCATCAACTCCGTCAACCCATCAATCAGTAATAGATTAAGAGGGCAATCAACATATTGCAGACTGAAACGGAAAATAGACTTATTAATTACATTCCTAATACGCCGCATATTTTAAAATTATTAAGATATATCACAGAGTAGGTAAAAACCGCCTTGTGATTGTTCCACAAACTTAATCCGCTACTAAAATTGTTAAATACATCCTAATGACTTTCTTAATTAAACTGATTGACTTCGTTATTGCTATCCAATACTCGCAATTTAACTAGCTCTTATCTCTAATCATATTAATGATACACCAATAGAAAGACGCTCATCAGAACAATTTTCCCTGTAACTTTTGCTGAATAACTTACCTGATTATACAGATATCGCCTTGAGGTAATTGTAGTTGGTTACCTTCTTATAAATCTTACTGGGAATAATACAGGTGGTATCGACCCTGTCAAAAGGTGATATTAAAATTAATAGTACCTTTTTGTGGATGAATATAGCAATGATCTCATATTGTAGTAAAACTTAGGCCATTATGATGGTATCTACGCGGCACTGAAATGCAAGAAGCTCGCTGTAATCAACATTTTTTTAATGTTTTCATTATCGATACTCTAGTTGCAACGGCATTAGGTAGTTATGCCGAAAATATCAGAAATCGTCACTTTTAACACATCAGATGCATGATAAGTGATACTAACGCTAATCTTTTCAGCAATACCTTATACGTAGAGACATATATTATTCACCTTACCTGTTTATTTTATCTATGTAAGTAAATGTTACTAGTGGAAATTTCTTATACTGTATAAAGAATTTTCGCTATAGCGGATGTCATAAAAAAGCAAAGAGTCATATAGATCAAAGAGACTCTTTTCTTATTCCATACCAACATAAAATTGCATCTCATTAATTGGCTTGCCGATAATCCTGTTAAATAATGTTAATTCATGAATTGAATCGGACTCACTCTGCTTTATTTTACTCATGCTATCATAGAGAGAGGTATTATCTGATAAAGTAGAGAAAGGAAACTCATTAATTAAGATTACAGCAATATCCTTACAAAATTTTTGATTGTAAGGAAATATTTAATAATGTAATTAGAAGTCCTCTGCTAAAACTAAATCACAAAGATAAATAAATGATGTTACTGCTTTCCTATATCACAGCATCAACAGACAATATAAATGCACTAATTGGTATTATTGAAGTCAATAAAAATATTTTTTCCTAAATTCTTTAAAGGGAAGCGTTATATTATTTTATATAGAAAAAGTAGAAAATACGGAAGAGGAGAAGATAAAATGAAAGAACAAATTGCGGCTTTAATCGTTCGAGATTAATTAATAGAGTATATCTAAGCGATGAGATTCTTGAAAAGTTTAATGCAGATTATGTTAGCTATTTTCTTGAGCTGATTATCGATCAGAATCTATTCTTTTATTCGGAAAGAGCTAACTAGTACGAAATATTTCCTATCAAGCATGAAATTAGTCACAATCGCCTAATAAAGTTAGGTAACCAAGATTTATTAGTAAGTAATTCCACATTTAAAATATAAAAATTATATCAACTAATTAAAAGGATAAAATAAATAGATTCCATGGTGGATGATCGTTTTATTTACCGAATTATCTGGTCTAAAAAGATTCTTTAAAACGAATCATGTTGATTTCTGGTGTATAAAGTTTCGAAGATGGGTGCGTATCTTGCTAATTGATTTCGTAGATGACTTCAATAACAGAGAGATTATATGCCATGAAAAAGCACTCTATAGGTATTTACGAAAGCAGATATTACAATGATCTCTTGCATAAACTCATCCGTAATGCTACTAAGAAGCTGATGAGTACTTCCTATGTTGATGGTGAGCTTTAAGGAATGCTGAATAACGTGATAAACACTGCATTGTCAGCAGATAAACCCCATGCGTCGACCCATAAACGCAGTTATTTATCACAGAGAACACCTACAAAATGAATATTTATGATGTTGAGATTAAAATAACTAAGATCAGTTAATCACAGCATAATAAAATATCCTTTAACAGCTCGTTATTACTTTATCTACAGCGTGTAAAGTGGCGAAGAGTTGCTACCAATAGCTGGTAGCTGTTAGGTATCTCCACCAGATATTTTTATAAAACTCTTAGACATTCTTGATGAAAAACGCATAATTTCTCTGCTAGTAGCATTAAGAGACTAAAACAATAATAGCTTAAAGGAAGACGCAGGCAATAGTGCTTATAATGATATGCGTTACGTTTATTCTTAGTTGAAAGCATATGTCATGCTATTAGGCAAAATGATCATCTTTTGCTACTTAGTTATATTACCGGTACTGAGGATGGATATAAAGAGCTTATTGTAATGAATGATGATTATTGAAAAATTAAAAGGGGAACTGAACTTCTAGATGACCACGCGAACGAGTGTGCCTTAACCATTTTATTTTCTGACTTGCTACGGGAGATAGTAGGATTAGTTTTAGAACACAATGGCAAAGATATTTCCGAGCTCAAAGCACCAATTTTATTGAGTAAATAAAATAGTTGATGTGTAGGCTGGATTACTTAAAGGTATCCAATACTAAAAGTTAAGGATGAGTTACGGGAACTCTAGTTAGCAGAGAGTTATAATACCGATAATAAAGCTTTTAACATTTTGTTGGTAAGAATCTTGTAAATATCATCCAGAGATGAAGAAGCTAAAGAAATAGCAAGAAGAACTTCTAGCATTTCTACGGCTTACATTAGTGCACTAAGTATCAAAAGAATAAAAAATCTGATTAAATTAACTTTTACAACAGTGTGAGGCTATGAAGCCAATACATGAAGAAGCGTAGTTCGAATAAAACAATGCTTTTATCCTACCTAAGCTTTCCCTTCTGCTTAGGGAAAGCAGAAACCGATAGCAAAAGATTTTACTTTCTTATCTTATTGTAGCCAAACTCCATGCAATTTAAGGATGGAGAGGAGATTTCTGAAGCATCAGAGTGAAAGGTAGTTCCTAATAATCATACGCCAGATTTACTAATCTCTCATATCATCATCATTCTAGCAAGAATGATAAGCAGGATCAAAATTCGAATAGCCAATAATTCTAAAAATAGAACCTAACTGGTTAGCATAACAAATAAAATATAAATCTTATAAATATTTCTATAGGGATGATATCTAAGTTCTGTTGGATAAGAACGTTTCATTAACTATCGTTTTTACAGAAATAAATTAGTATCTGTAATACTATCTACTAACTTAATTCATGTACCTATGGTACACAAACCATCTCTTTTATATGTATAAATATTATTTGCTCTAATAGCAAACTTTAAAACGAAAAAAGTTAATTTATATAAAAATCGGAATTAATTCCGATTTTTATATAATTATAAATTTATTCTGCAGTTATTTCTTCTTGAGATTCAAGAATACGATCAAGAAGCTCAATATAAGCCATCGGAGCATTGTCACCTGCTCGGAAGCCATACTTCATAATACGAGTATAACCTCCTGCACGGCTCGCAAAACGTGGTCCAAGTTTATTAAATAATTTTGCTACGATCTCATTATCACGAGTACGAGCAAATGCCAGACGACGATTAGCTACAGTATCCGTTTTAGCAAGAGTAATCAATGGCTCAACAATACGGCGCAACTCCTTTGCTTTTGGCAAAGTTGTTTTTATTATCTCATGACGAACTAAAGAACCAGCCATATTACAAAACATAGCTTTGCGATGGCTACTATTACGATTCAATTGACGACCACTCTTGCGATGTCGCATGATCATTATCCTTCTAAGTAAACCTTAACCTGTGGATCTCGTTAATCAACAATACTTGTTGGAGGCCAATTTTCTAGACGCATCCCTAGTGATAAACCTCTTGATGCTAAAACATCCTTAATTTCAGTAAGTGATTTTTTACCGAGATTAGGCGTTTTAAGTAACTCAACTTCAGTGCGCTGAACTAAATCACCTATGTAATGAATAGCTTCTGCTTTTAAGCAGTTAGCAGAGCGGACAGTCAATTCCAGATCATCAACTGTACGCAGCAATATCGGATCGAACTCTGGCTTCTCATCTTTAACTTCAATCTTAGCAACATCGCGTAAATCAACAAAAGCTTCAAGCTGTTCAGCCAATATAGTTGCTGCTCGACGAATCGCTTCTTCTGGATCGATTGTTCCATTAGTTTCCATTTCGATAATTAATTTATCTAAATCAGTACGCTGTTCTACACGTGTTGCTTCAACATTATAAGCTATACGTTCTACAGGGCTATAGCATGCATCAACTAATAGACAACCTATTAGGCGCTCATCTTCTTCCGAATGAATACGGGTAGAAGCCGGTACATACCCACGACCACGCTGTATTTTAATGCGCATATTAATAACAGCATTCTCATCAGTTAGATGACAGATAATATATTCTGGCTTAACGATTTCAATATCATCATTATGGGTAATATCATCAGCAGTTACAGGACCAATTCCAGATTTAGTCAAGGTCAGAATAACTTCATCTTTATCGTGAACTTTTACTGCAAGCCCTTTTAGGTTAAGAAGAATTTCCAAAATATCTTCTTGCACACCTTCTTTAGTACTGTACTCATGAAGTACACCATCAATTTTAACCTCAGTCACAGCACAACCAGGCGTAGATGAGAGCAAAATACGGCGTAGTGCGTTACCAAGAGTATGGCCAAATCCACGTTCTAAAGGTTCAAGGGTTATCTTTGCGTGCGTTGAACTAATTTGTTCGATATCAATCAGGCGCGGTTTAAGAAACTCTGTCATAGAACCCTTCATAAGTCTCCCCTATTGTGTACTAAGCTTTACTTAGAGTAAAGCTCAACGATCAGGTGCTCGTTAATATCAGCAGATAGATCAGTACGTTCAGGAATATATTTAAACATTCCTTCCATCTTAACCGCATCAACTTCCAGCCAATTTGGCTTCTCACGCTGTTCAAAAAGCTCTAAAGCAGCCTTAATACGAGACTGTTTTTTTGCTTTTTTACAAACGCTAATAACGTCATTCTGGGAAACTTGATAAGAAGCAATATTAACGACTTGACTATTTACCATGATAGCTTTATGGCTAACCATTTGACGTGCTTCCGCACGTGTTGCGCCAAATCCCATACGATAAACAGTATTATCTAAACGACCTTCAAGTAAATTTAATAAATTTTTGCCTGTATTACCTTTTAATCGTGTTGCTTCTTTATAATAATTACGGAATTGACATTCTAGAACACCGTAAATACGACGAATTTTTTGTTTCTCACGTAACTGAACACCATAATCAGATAAACGCAATTTACGTGCACCATGCTGTCCTGGTGCCTGTTCTAATTTACACTTGGTGTCAATCGAACGAACCCCAGACTTAAGAAAAAGATCTATAGACTCGCGACGGCTAAGCTTAAGCTTAGGACCCAAATATCTAGCCATTTTCTTTCTCCAATAATCTTAAAAACGCAAGATAATTAAACACGACGTTTCTTTGGTGGACGACAACCGTTATGAGGAATCGGAGTCACATCAGTAATGTTAGTAATGCGAAAACCAATCGCATTTAATGCACGAATAGCTGACTCACGGCCGGGACCAGGTCCTTTAACCATAATTTCTAAGTTTTTAACTCCGTACTCTTTTACTGCCTCAGCACAACGTTCTGCTGCAACTTGAGCTGCAAACGGAGTAGACTTACGAGAACCACGAAAACCAGAACCACCTGCAGTTGCCCAACCTAATGCATTACCTTGACGATCAGTTATCGTAACAATTGTGTTATTAAAGGAAGCATGGATATGAGCCACGCCGTCTGAAATCTGTTTCCTTACATGTTTACGTGCACGAATAGATGCCTTTATCATTATTTAATTACCCCGACTTATTTTTTAATCGGCTTACGTGGTCCCTTTCGAGTACGCGCGTTAGTCTTAGTACGTTGACCACGCACAGGAAGACCACGGCGATGACGTAAACCACGATAGCAACCAATATCCATTAAACGCTTGATACTTAAGGTAACTACACGACGCAACTCACCTTCAACAATATATTTAGAAACTTCGTCACGTAACTTGTCGATTTGCTCTTCAGACAGTTCACTGATCTTAATATATTTAACAATACCAGTTGCTTCACAGATTAACTGTGAACGGGTTTTGCCAATTCCGTAAATCGATGTTAAACCAATCATAGTATGTGTATGATCAGGAATGTTAATGCCTGCTATACGGGCCACTTTATGCACTCCTAAAGTTAAATAACCTATAATTGTCTTGAAAGCCCATTTTAAGATACTTAAACAGTTTTTTCTTCGAAAAAATGTTTAGCTCCCCAAAAGAGCTAGCTAGCACAACTCAACTTGCAAGAAAAAATGTTTTTAACCTTGACGCTGTTTATGTCTTGGTTCAATGCTGCAAATTACACGAATAATACCATCACGTTTAATGATTTTACAATTACGACATAATCTCTTGATTGAAGCACCAACTTTCATTTTTACTCTCAGTAACTTACAAAGTGTATTAATTAAAAGCAATTATTTTCCTTTAAGATTTGCTTTTTTCAATGCAGACTCATATTGACTTGAAATCATAAGAGTTTGCACTTGTGCCATAAAGTCCATAATAACGACAACGACTATAAGGAGTGAAGTACCACCAAAATAAAATGGAACTTTCATTGCATCACGCATGAACTCAGGAATTAAGCAAATAAAAGTAATGTACAACGCGCCTATTAATGTTAAGCGCGTCATTACTTTATCAATATACTTGGCTGTTTGCTCTCCCGGACGAATTCCTGGTACAAATGCGCCAGACTTTTTCAAGTTATCTGCTGTCTCTCTTGGATTAAAAACTAATGCTGTATACAAGAAACAGAAGAAAATGATTGCAGATGCATAAAGTAATACATAAAGCGGTTGGCCTGGCTGCAAATACATTGAAATAACTGTCAACCAACTCCAACCTATTCCTGTTACATCACCAAACCAGGAAGCCATTGTAGCAGGAAATAATATAATACTGGAAGCAAAAATTGCAGGAATAACACCTGCCATATTCACTTTTAATGGTAAATGTGTACTTTGCGCAGCAAAAATGCGGCGACCTTGTTGACGTTTTGCATAGTTAACGAGTATGCGACGTTGACCACGTTCCATAAAAACAACAAAATAAGTAACAGCGAATACTAAAACTGCAATCAACAATAACAGAAAGAAGTGCAAATCGCCTTGCCGTGCTTGTTCAATAGTATGACCAATAGCTGGCGGGAGCCCTGCAACTATACCTGCAAATATGATTATAGAAATACCATTTCCAATACCTCTTTCAGTAATTTGCTCACCCAACCACATCAAAAATATTGTTCCTGTTACTAGACTAATAACAGCCGTAAAATAAAATGGAAAACCAGGATTGATAACTAACCCCTGCATTCTTGCCATATTAGATAAGCCTGTTGCAATTCCAATAGATTGAAATATCGATAATACCAAAGTACCATAACGCGTATATTGACTAATTTTACGGCGACCAGATTCTCCTTCCTTCTTAATTTCTGCTAGGCATGGATTAATTACAGTCAGTAATTGAACAATAATCGATGACGAAATATAAGGCATAATTCCCAATGCAAAGATAGAAGCACGGCTAAGCGCACCACCAGAAAACATATTAAACATTTCAATGATAGTGCCTCTTTGTTGTTCAATCAACTTAGCAAGGACAGTAGCATCTATTCCAGGAATAGGAATAAAAGAACCAATACGGAAAACAATCAGCGCTCCAATAACAAATAAAAGTCTGCGTTTAAGTTCACCTATACTACCTTTAGCACTTTGAAAATCTAAACCTGATTGTTTCACCATCTTATCAACTTATTCCTCAATTTTACCACCAGCTGCTTCAATTGCAATTCGTGCACCTTTTGTTACACGAAAACCACGTACAGTTACTGAACGATTAACTTCACCAGAAAGAATAACTTTCACATATTCTATTTTAATGCCAACTATATTAGCAGCTTTTAGCGTATTCAGGTCAATGATATCACCTTTAACTTTAGCGAAGTCTGATAAACGAACTTCTGCAGTAATAATTGTTTTACGTGAATTAAAACCAAATTTTGGTAAACGACGATATAGAGGGTTTTGACCACCTTCAAAACCACGACGAATACCACCGCCAGAACGAGATTTCTGACCTTTGTGACCACGTCCGCTGGTTTTACCTAAACCAGAACCAATACCGCGACCTACGCGTTTAGGTGTATTTTTAGCACCTTTAGCTGGAGATAAAGTATTTAAGCGCATCCATTATTCCTCAACTTTAACCATGTAGGAAATCAAATTGATCATGCCGCGGATAGCTAGTGTATCTTCATGTTCTACAGTATAACCGATACGACGCAGACCTAAACCGATCAAGGCTGCCTTATGTTTTGGCAAGCGACCTATAGAACTGCGTAATTGTGTAATTTTGATAATCTTAGCCATAATAGTACATTATCTGAGAATTTCTTCGATAGATTTACCACGCTTAGCTGCAACCATTTCTGGAGATTTCATACTATCTAAAGCATCTAAAGTAGCACGAACAACATTAATTGGGTTCGTAGAACCATAGGTTTTAGCCAGTACATTATGAATACCTGCTACTTCCAACAGAGCACGCATAGCGCCACCTGCGATAATACCTGTACCTTCATAAGCTGGTTGCATAAATACACAAGAACCTGTGTGAGTACCCTTTATAGGATGATATAAAGTACCATTATTAAGAGCGATGTTTTTTATATTGCGACGGGCTTTTTCCATCGCTTTCTGGATTGCTGCCGGAACTTCACGTGCTTTACCGTAGCCAAAACCAACACGACCATTACCGTTACCAACGACAGTTAGTGCTGTAAAACTAAAAATACGGCCACCTTTAACAGTTTTTGCTACACGATTTACTGCGATTAGCTTTTCCTGCAGTTCGCCAGCTTGCTTTTCGATCTGAGCCATATTATACCTCCACCTTAGAACTGAAGACCAGCTTTACGGGCAGCATCTGCTAGCGATTGAACTCGACCATGATATCGGAAACCAGAACGGTCAAAAGCAACTTCTTTGATACCTTTTTCCAACGCACGCTCAGCAATCAATTTACCAACTACTGCTGCAGCTTCTTTGTTTCCTGTATACTTTAATTGCTCATTGATTTCTTTTTCTATAGTAGAAGCAACCACCAAAGTTTTAGAACCTTTTAACGCAATAACCTGCGCATAAATATGACGATGGCTACGGTGTACAACCAAGCGCGTTGCTCCAAGTTCATGTAGTTTGTGTCGTGCACGGCTCGCACGACGAATACGAGCTATTTTCTTATCCATATATTATTTTTACTTTTTCTTAGTCTCTTTAGTACGCATAATTTCATCAGAGTAACGAATACCTTTACCTTTATAAGGTTCAGGACGACGATAAGAACGTAATTCTGCTGCAACTTGACCAATTTCTTGCTTATCTGCACCTTCCAATATAATTTCAGTCTGTGAAGGACATTTCACAGTAATACTTGCTGGCAGCTTATGCTCTATCAGATGAGAGAAACCTAATGACATACTTACAGTATTACCTATAATAGCTGCACGATAACCAACACCAACAAGAAGAAGCTTCTTAGTGAAACCTTCGGTGACACCAATAACCATTGCGTTCAATAAAGAACGGGTTGTACCTGCTTGTGCCCATGCATCAACAAAACCTTTACGCGGTGAAAAAGTTAATTTATTATCATCATATTTAACTTTAACAGCTTTATGAATTGTACGAGTAAGCTCGCCATTTTTACCTTTAATTGCTATATCTTGACCATCAAATTTAACCTCTACGCCGACAGGAATGATGACAGGTGCTTTTGCCATACGAGACATTATTTTTCTCCAGAATTAAACTACGTAGCAGAGAATTTCGCCACCTAAACCTGCTTGACGAGCTATACGATCAGTCATGACACCTTTAGAAGTAGAAATAATAGAAATACCTAAACCAGCCATAACCTGTGGTAGCTCATCTTTTTTCTTATAGATACGCAAACTTGGTCGGCTTATACGTTGAATGTTTTCTACAACAGGTTTACCTTGAAAATATTTCAATGTAATTTCCAATGTTGGCTTGATGTCGCCTTTAATTTTGTAATCTTTTATATAACCTTCTTCCTTAAGCACTGTAGCAATCGCTATTTTTAACTTAGCGGAAGGCATGTTGATCATAGTTTTATTAGCGGCCTGACCGTTACGAATACGGGTTAGGATATCCGCGATTGGATCTTGCATGCTCATCGGCCATTTACTCCCATGATTAAATTTGCAGTAATTACCAACTAGCCTTCTTAATACCTGGAATTTCACCACGCATAGCAGATTCACGGACTTTAATACGACTTAAACCAAATTTTCGTAGAAAACCATGTGGACGCCCAGTTTGTCGACATCGGTTGCGTTGACGAGAAGGACTAGAATCACGTGGCAATGTTTGCAGCTTAAGAACAGCATTCCAGGAATCTTCCTTAGAAGATTTCACATTAGAAATGATATCTTTCAATTCTATACGTTTTAAAAAAAATTTTTTAACTAATTTTGTACGTTTAATATCACGTGCTTTCATTGATTGTTTAGCCATGAATATCCTGCCTTATTTCGGAACGGGAAATTAAACGCCATTAATAATGCAAGCCCTTCATCATCTGACTTTGCAATAGTAGTAATAGTAATATCTAAACCACGTACATGATCTACTTTATCATAATCGATTTCAGGAAAAATAATCTGTTCACGTATACCCATACTGTAGTTACCGCGACCATCAAATGATTTAGTAGATAAACCACGGAAATCACGAATACGTGGTACAGCAATATAGATCAGACGCTCAAAGAATTCCCACATCCGTTCTCCACGCAGTGTTACTTTACACCCAATTGGGTAGCCCTGACGAATTTTAAAGCCAGCAACAGATTTTCGCGCTTTGGTAATAAATGGTTTTTGCCCTGTTATTGCCGCTAAATCAGCAGCCGCATTATCAATCAGCTTTTTATCAGTAACAGCTTTACCAACACCCATGTTTAGGGTGATTTTCTTGACCTGAGGAACTTGCATAACAGAATTATATCCATACTGAATCATCAACTTTTTGACTACCTCGTACTTGTAGTAATCATACAGTTTCGACATCGTATACTCCAAAATTACTTAATAGTTTCATTGTTAGATTTGAAGAAACGGACTTTTTTCCCATCTTCAATTCTAAAACCTACTCGGTCAGCCTTGCCAGTTCTTGTTACATTAAAGATTGCAACGTTAGAAACATCAATTGCTGCTTCTTTTTCAACAATGCCACCTGGTTGATTCATAGATGGGATAGGCTTCTGATGTTTTTTAACCAGATTAATCCCTTCAACAATAATCTTTCCAGAAGAAAGAACCTGTTTTACTTTACCGCGTTTGCCTTTATCTTTACCAGCTAATACGATAACGTCGTCATTACGACGAATTTTCGTTGCCATTATTCCAGGATCCCCCCAATTTAGTGTTAGAGTACTTCTGGTGCCAGAGAGATAATTTTCATAAACTTCTCAGTACGAAGTTCACGAGTTACCGGCCCAAAAATACGCGTACCGATAACTTGCTTATTTGTATTATTTAACAACACACAAGCATTGTGATCGAAGCGAATAATAGAACCGTCAGGACGACGAACACCCTTCTTAGTTCGCACTACCACCGCTTTCAAAACATCACCTTTTTTTACTTTACCACGTGGAATTGCTTCTTTAACAGTTATTTTTATGATATCACCTATATCTGCGTAGCGACGATGAGAGCCACCCAGAACCTTAATACACATAACGCGGCGTGCGCCGGAGTTATCAGCTACGTTCAGCCTAGTTTGTTCTTGGATCATTTTAGTGCTCCGCTAATTATCAAATCACAATCAAGTCTTTTCTTACTATTCTTACTATAAATTAAAAAGACAGTTCGTGCCTCATAGAGGAGAACATGCAAGTATAACACTAAATTTTAATATTGACAGAAAAAATAAACAACCGCTTATTAAGAAGTTCCTATTTTATAATAGGACTACCCTATTATAGAACAGCTTTTTCTAGAACACGAACAAGTATCCATGATTTTGTTTTTGACAGTGGGCGAGTTTGATGTATTTCTACTAGATCACCAATACTAGATTCATTATTCTCGTCATGTACATGCAATTTAGTCGTACGACGAATAAACTTACCATATAAAGGATGTTTTACCATACGCTCAATAGTAACCACAATAGATTTCTCCATCTTATCGCTAGTTACGCGACCTTGTAAAGTACGGATCTTATCACTCATTAAGCACCTGCCTTTTCAGTCAATAAAGTCTTAATGCGTGCAATATCACGACGTACCAGTCTCAATAGGTGAGACTGTTTCAGCTGTCCACTTACTGCTTGTATACTCAAGTTAAACTGTTCACGTAATGAGTTAATAAGTTCAGTATTCAACTCTTCAACGTTTTTTTTACGCAGCTCTTTTGATTTCATTACATCACCGTCTTAGTTATAAATGTGGTTTTTATAGGCAGTTTTGCTGCCGCCAACTTGAATGCTTGATGAGCTAATTCTTCTGGAACACCATCCATTTCATAAAGAACTTTCCCAGGTTGTATCAAGGCAACCCAATATTCTACAGTACCTTTACCTTTACCCATACGCACTTCAAGTGGTTTTTCAGTAATAGGTTTATCTGGAAATATACGGATCCAGATTTTACCCTGACGTTTAACTGCACGGGTCATAGCACGTCTTCCTGCTTCAATCTGCCGTGCAGTCAGACGTCCACGACCTACTGCTTTTAGACCGAAAGTGCCGAAGCTAACATCCGTACCTACAGCTAGACCACGATTGCGGCCTTTATGCATTTTACGAAATTTAGTATGCTTTGGTTGCAACATCAGCGATTCTCCTTATTTGCGGCTTTTGCGCTGTTGCTTTTTAGGCTGAACTGTAGATTGCTCAATCTGCTCAACAGCAGCCATACCACCTAATATCTCATCTTTAAAGATCCATACCTTAACGCCGATCACACCATAAGTGCTATGTGCTTCTGCAGTATTATAATCAATATCAGCCCGCAATGTATGCAACGGCACACGGCCTTCACGATACCACTCAGTACGTGCAATTTCAATACCGCCTAAACGACCACTGACTTCTACTTTGATACCTTTTGCACCTAGACGCATAGCATTTTGTACTGCTCGTTTCATTGCTCGACGAAACATAACACGACGTTCTAACTGTGAAGCAATACTATCAGCAACTAATTTAGCATCCAGTTCAGGCTTACGTACTTCAGCAATATTGATTTGTGCAGGAACACCAGCAATATCTGCTACTGTTTTGCGTAGTTTTTCAATATCTTCACCTTTTTTACCGATAACGATACCAGGACGGGCGGTGTAAATAGTTACACGAATGCTCTTTGCAGGACGTTCAATAACGATACGTGAAATAAATGCTTTTACTAATTCTTTATTTAAAAACTGACGTACTTTAAAATCGCTATCTAAATTATCAGCAAATTCTTTGGTATTTGCATACCAAGTAGAGTTCCAAGATTTGATAATACCAAGACGAATACCATTCGGATGTACTTTCTGACCCATTGTTAGTCTCCAGAGCATCGATCGGATACACCCACAATAATGTGGCTAGTACGCTTTAAAATACGATCTGCTCGACCTTTCGCACGAGGCATAATGCGTTTCATAGTTGAACCTTCGTTAACGAAAATTTTTGTAATTTTTAAGTCATCAATATCAGCACCATCATTGTGCTCAGCGTTAGCGATGGCAGACTTTAGTACTTTCTTTACTAAACCAGCAGCTTTCTTATTAGAATAATTCAAAATTTCCAAAGCTTTTGAAACTTTTTTACCACGAATCAAATCAGCTACTAAACGAACCTTTTGAGGAGAAGAACGAGCGTGACGATGTTTAGCGATAGTTTCCATCTCTTCCTCCTAATATTAACGTTTCTTGACTTTTTTGTCGGCCGCATGGCCGCGATAAGTACGGGTTGGTGCGAACTCACCTAATTTATGACCAACCATCTCATCGGTAACATAAACTGGGATATGCTGACGACCATTATGAATACCTATGACCAAACCAATCATCTTAGGAAAAATCGTTGAACGACGGGACCAAGTCTTGAGAGGCTTTTTATCTCCGCTTTCTACCGCTTTTTCTACCTTCTTCAGCAAGTGCAGGTCAATAAAAGGGCCTTTCTTGAGAGAACGTGGCATTGTTTATCCTTTAATTATTTTTTAGAACGATGACGCACGATATATTTATCAGTACGCTTATTGCTACGGGTTTTTTTACCTTTGGTTTGAACACCCCAAGGTGTTACTGGATGTTTACCAAAATTACGACCTTCACCACCACCATGTGGATGGTCTACTGGATTCATTGCTGTACCACGAACAGTAGGGCGAATTCCACGCCAGCGGCTAGCACCAGCTTTACCTAGAACACGTAGCATATGCTCCGCATTACCAACTTCACCTAATGTTGCTCGGCAATCAGAAAGTATTTTGCGCATTTCGCCAGAACGTAGACGAATAGTCACGTAACTATCATTACGTGCAACAATTTGTACATAAGCACCGGCTGAACGAGCCAGTTGACCACCTTTACCTGGTTTAAGCTCAACATTATGAACCGTTGAACCAACAGGAATATTACGCATAGGTAAAGCGTTACCTGCTTTAATTGCTGCATATCCACCAGACTGAATTTCTTGACCAACTTTTAAACCTTTTGGTGACAGAATATAACGACGTTCTCCATCCTTATAGAGAACTAATGCAATATTTGCAGAACGGTTTGGATCATATTCCAGACGCTCAACAGTAGCAGGAATACCATCTTTATTACGTTTAAAATCGATCATACGATAATGCTGTTTATGTCCACCACCAATATGACGCGTAGTAATACGGCCATTGTTATTACGTCCACCGGTTCTGTTGCTTTTTTCTAGCAACGGAGAATAAGGTTTACCCTTATGCAGTTCATGATTAATCACTTTAACTACGTGACGTCGGCCAGGAGACGTAGGTTTACATTTAACAACTGTCATTATTATTTACTCCTCCGATTTACCCTGAACCACCGATGAAGTCAAGACTCTCCCCTTCTTTCAGAGTGACGTAAGCTTTTTTCCAGTCGCTACGATGACCAACTTGCTGAGAATGACGTTTAACTTTACCTTTAACCAGTAAAGTATTTACACCGTTAACTTCAACTTCAAACAATTTTTGTACAGTAGCCTTAATCTCTGATTTAGTCGCATTTTTTGCAACTTTAAGCACGATGGTGTTAGTTTTTTCCATTGCTATAGAAGCTTTTTCAGAGATATGTGGTTCACGTAGTATTTTTAGTAGACGTTCTTCATGAATCATGCTAATATATCCTCAATATGCTTTACAGCATTAGCAGTCATAACTACTTTATCGAAAGCAATTAGACTAATAGGATCTATACCGATTGCATTACGAACATCAACTTTATATAAGTTACGAGCTGCTAAAAGCAAGTTCTTATCAACCTCATTTGTGACGATCAATACATGATCCAGTGCCATTTTCTTTAATTTTTTCATTAGAAGCTTAGTTTTCGGTGTTTCCAATACAAATTTTTTTACAACAACTAGACGATTCTGACGTACTAATTCAGATAAAATACTTTTCAAAGCACCATGATACATCTTTTTATTTACTTTTTGACTGTAGTTCTGTTGTCTTGCTGCAAAGGTAACACTACCAGAGCGCAAAATTGGGCTTTTAACTGAACCAGCACGTGCACGACCAGTGCCTTTTTGAGACCATAGTTTTTTACCAGAACCTGAAATCTCAGCACGAGTTTTCTGAGCACAAGTACCTTGACGAGCACCAGCTGCATATGCAACAACCACTTGATGTACAAGCGATTCATTGAAATCAATTCCGAAGGTAGTTTCGGAAACAGTAAGCGCGCTTTGCGCATCTTTCATTATCAATTCCATGCTTATATCCTTGACGTTACACTTTAACAGCTGGTTTTACAAGCAGATTGCTTCCAGCTGCACCTGGAACAGCACCCTTTACCAATAAAAGATTACGCTCAGTGTCAACGCGTACTACATTTAAACTTTGAACAGTTACACGTTCATTAGCTAATTGGCCTGGCATTTTTTTGCCTTTAAATACCTTACCTGGAGTTTGGTTTTGACCAATAGAACCCAGAACACGGTGTGATAAAGAGTTACCATGAGTGGCATCCTGAGTGCGAAAATTCCAGCGTTTGACCGTACCAGCAAAACCCTTACCTTTTGAGGTACCAGTAATATCGACTTTTTTTACATCAGCAAAAATTTCAATAGTAATAATTTGACCTACAGTAAATGCTTCGTTTTCACTAAAGCGAAATTCACGTAGTATACGGCCAGGTTCAACACCAGCTTTAGCAAAATGCCCAGCTTCAGGTTTTTTTATACGGCTTATTTTTTTACTACCAGTAGTAATCTGAATTGCATTATAATGATCTGTTTTCAGACTCTTAACCTGAGTTATTCGATTATTTTCAATTTCTATAACAGTTACAGGAATAGAAACACCATCTTCAGTGAAGATGCGTGTCATTCCTACTTTCTTTCCTATTAAACCAACCATTGTATTAACCTCTCAACAGCATAACGAGCTGATTAACCCAGGCTGATCTGCACATCTACACCCGCAGCTAGATCCAGACGCATCAGAGCATCAACTGTTTTCTCAGTTGGTTCAACGATATCAACCAGACGCTTATGAGTACGAATTTCGTACTGATCACGGGC
>JBQMRQ010000073.1:0-566 GCA_052174535.1 Arsenophonus sp. NC-WZS1-MAG3
CTGTCTTCAAATTATATGACTAGTCCAATGCTATTTTATATCTTATTGATCACTTATATTTTAATATTTTTTATATCAAATTCAGTTTCACTTTTAACGAGATGTTATAATAACTGATGAAGTTTTAATATTTCTCTAGGCAGCAAAACAGATTATTTATTTTTTCATTTTATTTCTCCTTGTCTATTGTGTAAAACACACGGGAGCGTAAAGTGGTAGCCTGTTTTCGAGTATAGGTTCAACATTTTTCAACACACCCTACTTTTGTCTGATCCGGTCATGGATGAGCAACTCGTAAATAGGGCAAAAATATGTTTGCGTCTTCTTTTCTTTCATCAAACCTGTATTCTTTACATAAAGTTGTTGGATAATTGGGCATTCTATTATTATTATTATCAACTGTCCAACAAATTGACCTTTGATAGTAATACTACAGCTTGATACTACTTAGTTTCATTAGGTTATTATTTATCTTTTCCTAAAGCATCTACTGCAATAGCCAAGGTTAAAGCTGAATCAATTCCGCCTGATAGTCCTAAAATAACACCAGAAAATCCATTTTTATT
>JBQMRQ010000074.1:0-641 GCA_052174535.1 Arsenophonus sp. NC-WZS1-MAG3
CATTTTATGGCGCAATTGCGCTCTTCTTTTATGAAGTTACCCAGCAAAGCAGAAGTGATTAACGATATCAACGGTAAGCCGGTTAATCTCTATCGAGTGCTGAAACACAATCTAGAAGAGGTTAAGCGTGCTCGAAACATGTTTCCAGGAAGGAATAAAATCTTGAAATGTAAATACAACACAATATATATATTTAATACTATACACAACAATACATCGCCTTCTAGGTGGCCATAGAAGGTTAGTCACCTCTTTCTCATTACTGTTCTTATGCTCTCTAATTTTTGATACAATTTCTTTTGTGCGTGATTCTGTATTTACTTCCCTCTTTGAATAGACCACTGATTTTTCTCCAGAACCTTTCGGTCCTTCAGTTCCAGTTTTCTTAGATGTCCTTTTCCGACCATAATATTACTACTAAAACATTACTACTATAATAGCATTATAATATTTTTTAAACAATAAGAATTAATTAGTTTCAAAAGAAATATTTATTTACATACTTTTTAATTATATACTTATATCTTCATTCGTTTAATCTATTTAAAAAAAATGTTTTAATTAAATGGTAGGACATAACTGTACAATTCAAAATATATTTTACCTTTTCGTTTGTGATGTTGATAAACTTTAGTTCGGAC
>JBQMRQ010000075.1:0-412 GCA_052174535.1 Arsenophonus sp. NC-WZS1-MAG3
TTCCATTCCATAGGCACCGATATTCTGTACAGGAGCTGCCCCTACAGATCCTGGAATTAACGCCATATTTTCTAATCCATATATACCATTTCTTATAAGTACTTCAACTAATTGATGCCACATTCTGACTCCCAAAAGTATTCAAAAGATTCCCGACTCGTTTGGACGAACTATCGAAATGCAAGTTGGGAAGTTGGGGTCAAGGCTAATTTTTAACTAATCACACATATTTAAATTTTCTAACACTCATTATTAAACCAAAACAATATATAGGAACATTTATACATACTTATTACTGAACTAAAATACAGAAATACATTTGCATGTTCTCCCTTTAACTCTAATTATTTACCCAGCCAGCCATTTCCAAACCCCCCACGTGTCTGCCCACAAGATTCCCTGTTCTTATATA
>JBQMRQ010000076.1:0-21394 GCA_052174535.1 Arsenophonus sp. NC-WZS1-MAG3
TGAAGGTATTTCACCGCGCCATAATCCAGAATTTACCATGATGGAACTGTATATGGCTTATGCTGATTATAAAGATCTTATTATGTTAACTGAAGAGTTATTTCGAACGGTAACACAAAAAGTATTAGGAACAACACAGGTAAAATATGGTGACCATTTATTTGAGTTCGGTCAGCCTTTTAAAAAAATGACAATGAAAAAAGCAATACTTAAATATTATGCCAAAACAGATCTAACTGATTTAGATGATATGTCTAAAGCGACAACTATCGCAAAATCACTTAATATTGAAATAGAAAAATCTTGGGGATTAGGGCGTATACAGTGTGAAATTTTTGAGGCAGTAGCGGAAAGCCATTTAATTCAACCGACATTTATTACTGAATATCCAGCAGAAGTTTCTCCTTTGGCTCGTCGTAATGATAATAATCCATTTATTACCGATCGTTTTGAATTCTTCATAGGTGGTTATGAAATTGCTAATGGTTTTTCTGAGCTTAATGATTCAGAAGATCAAGCAGAGCGTTTTGCTAAGCAGGCTTATAAAAAATATGATGGTGATAATGAAGCTATGTTTTATGATGAGGATTATATCACTGCATTGGAGCATGGATTACCGCCAACGGCTGGTTTAGGTATTGGTATTGATAGGATGATTATGTTATTAACCAATAGCCATATAATTCGTGATGTTATTTTGTTTCCAGTATTACGGCCTGGAAAATAACCTAGTAAATTATATAAATACCTACCTTGAAGCCAAGCAGTATTTTTTATTTGATTTATTATTTATTGATAAGGTAATATTTAATACCTTTCAATTTAGCTATTTAGTTTCATTAAACTTTCTGTCAAAAATCTAATACTTAACTTAAATTCAGATAATCTCCCGTCCTTGCGACTCCTGATGTTTATTGGTATTACGTAGAGAATATATACAACCATAGTATTCTTTTTGATAAAATTATTTTGGTTACTAATTTTTTTAATCGTTCTTATTTTGAACTGCTTTGTTTATATCGATTATAGTCTCAATAAGTTAATCCATTGTAATAATTGCTAGTATGCTTACTACAGCTATTAATTTGTTGTATCTCTTTAGCGAGAGATATTTAATAAACTGAAGATAATGTTAAAATCATGCTCAGTAGCATAGAAATTGGTGTGCTAAAATCGTATATAAAAACACATAATGCAACAAACTACTACGTTCAGGTTCTTGTTCCACGCCATTAATGCATGTAAATCAGTTATCATTATTGTAGTTATTATTAAAAACAAGATATAATGTTATTATAGTATAACGAATATTTTATTTTTACGGATCTCATGTTCTTGTTATGGGATGAATATTTGAATTATAAAAAATAGTATAATCAATACCTGAAGCACCTAATTCTTCCATCACTTCACTTGAGTAAGGGAGCTCCAACAAGAATGCAGTAATAATTTATAAGCGTTATTATCGGTCTTAGTTTAGGAAGATAAATTTATTCATGGTTACAAATTTTTTAATTAAAAATAGGGTATTATTATCAGCAAGCAAAACATAGACAATAGTTTTTTATTTTTTTGGAACAAATTCATTTCCTTAAGAATAGCGAGAAGATTTATTACTGATTTTAATCAGTAAAAGCATTTACTATATTTAAATAGTTATGATTGCTCTGGGTTTTAAGCAATGCAGGCAGGCTAAGTCGATAATGCTAAATATAACTGATTAAGGACACTTAATGAAAGTATGCTTGTCGATGAATTCATCACCTATAGAAAATAGATGATGATCTTCGTTTCCTTTTCTACTTGGATAAACATAAAGATAACTAGGCCGATAAATTTGACGAATCTGAAGAATATGATAATTTCTATATCTCTGCCAAGAGACCAAGAGAATAATTTACCTAGATGTATATTTCTTTGCCAACTAAACTGATTTCACCATTGATCATGGCTGAAATGACTTTCCTAAAAATACGATAAAAGTATCAACTTATAGACCTGTCTACCTATTGATAGACTGGTTGTTTGTCACTTCTTTCTTGGAAGTCCACAGGCCTTTGCTATCCCTCTACTAAATGTTCATACCGTTGTTTTCTGCTAAAGCTGTAAGTTAAAATCCTGTAGTTCATATAATTTTAAAGCCATTGAAGAATGATTAGAGCATAGTAGTTTTATATTTATCCCAGTTGTAACTATTAACAGATTACTTTTACTATCCTCATCTTCTTTGGCCTTTTTGAACAATAACTAGCCATAACTCAATATTCTGTTTCGTACCCGCCTACAGCTACGCTATGCTGTAGTAGTCACAGAAACAGGGTATCGAAATTGCCATCTTCTCTGCCTTTTATATTTATGCTTGATAACTCTCAATTAACATCCGCATGCTAATATCTCCGCTACCAGTATCCAGTGTCGGATTGGATATCATACATGCTGTATGACGTAAGTTGTTCTTCAAAAAAGAGTAGTCAGAGCAATCTAATGAGATCCTATCATCCGGCTTCTGTATTACAGTTATTAACTTGATAAATTCCAATATATTCCTGGTAATCTTTTGAAAATATCTGTGCTAGGAAAAAGTGACGGCGTTATTTGAAGATATAGTGCAAACATTACTGGAAAGTTCATTTCATAAAAATACAAAAAGAGTATGGTATAGCATGAAATACATTTAGCGCTACTCTATCTTAAACACCTTACGGTATCTGGATTAAAACTACAGAATTAGCTAGGGAGTTGCTTGTATATCATTATTATGATCACCGGTCTATGTAATAATTGCGCGTTTGGCAGTAAATCCTCTCTCCATTTCTTCCCGTAGGAAGAAATAATCGCCTGCTATATATTAACATATTAGCCATATTCCAGCGAGTCATGTTAAGATAGTCTGTATTATGGTTTTATCAAATCGTCAACGAGGCATACCTATTATCGAAAGTGTATTATATAAGTTTTTAAAGATGCAGCTCGTAAAAAACTGGAAAACCCGAAGTTTGCCCCATCCTAACAAAAGGATTTCTGCGCACAGATACGTGCAAATGTATTCTGTGTGGAAACAGATTATTTTATCGATGTTCAGTTTAGTAAAGAAGCAATAAAATTTATTGTCAATAAGAATTGACAAAATAAAATAATAATAGTTATTAAGATAAAGTTATAGTTAATTTTATTAAAAATAGTTCATTAGGTCAAATAATACAGACTCTAATAAAATTTTAACTTAAAATAGACTCAGTAAACCGATTTTACCTCCTTTTAAAAAAAGGAAGTTTTTGATCGCTCTTAAAGAGAGATTCAATTTCCTAATCATGACGACCGTCTGTAATGGCTATCTATCTACCATAGAAAACTATACAAATTAGTATTGGCGATGTTGAGATTAAAGTGTCTAAAATTAGGATTGAAGTGACAACGGAATATGTTTCAACAGTTCATTGCACAACCTTATCTGAAGTGTGCGAAAGCAGCAAAAAATTAGTACTTCATGTTATAGTACAGTTGCATGATTTAAACGATATGCATTATGTTTATTTCTTGTCCGATGGGCACATACCGTCTTGTAAGGAAAACTGATTATCTTTATCTACTGCTTAATTTATCGATATCACTGCATGAATATAAAGAACTCGTTACAGTCGAAAATGGTTATCGATAACCATAAGCAAACTGAGTCTAAGATGTTAATAATATGAAAGCGCATTATTTTAACTATATTTTCATGGATTAGCACAGAGACGATGATATCCCCCTTAGTTTTGGAATGGAATAGCAAGATATTTTAGGATACGTAACACCCAATTTCTATTTGTATATAAACAGATCATGTGCTGTCTTCACTCCCCAAAGGCGCATAACTAAAAGTAAGGGTTAGCTGCTAAAGCTTTGGCTAGCAGAGAACTATGATGCTAATATTATAAAGCCCTTAATATTTTATTGGCAAAAAGGGGTTCAGTGAATATCATCTAGCGATAAAAATCTCCAAAAAGAGTGAGAAGAGCTGATGACATTCTATTCCTTCCCATCAGCGACACTGAGACATCCAATAAGAGTAAAGAATCTGATTGAATCTGGTTTTGTAATAGTAAGCCTATGAATCTGATGCGCAAAGCACTGTGGTTAGAAAAATAACAATTTCAATACTATTTAAGCTACTTCTGTTTGTTCAGAAAAGATGAAACTGACTAAGGAGATTTTGAGCTCGCGTACCCTGTGGCGTAAAAAATAACATCCAATTTAAGGGATGAAGAACAGATTTATAAAGTATCAAATCATAAACTAATTCTTATATACAAGATTTGCTAATAACTCAAATTTTTATCGTATAATATAGTAATTTGAATCAATTTAGATCGTTATCGTTACAAGTAAGATAAATAAAATGATGGTTTTTATGCTTCTAACAAAATATAAAATTAGAGGTCAGGATGAATAAAAAGGGAATAAAAAGAGTTGGTGTTTTAAGCAGTGGTGGTGATGCGCCAGGAATGAATGCTACTATCCGTAGTGTTGTGCGAATGGGGATTTCTGAAGATTTAGAAGTTTATGGTATTTATGACGGCTATATGGGGCTTTATGAAAACCGAATAAAAAAACTTAACCGTTTTAGTGTTTCTGATATTATTAATCGCGGCGGTACTTTTTTAGGCTCTGCTCGTTTTCCTAAATTTCGTGATAGTGAGAAAGTAAGAGATCAAGCTATTGATAATATGAGAAAACATAATATTGATGCCTTGATTGTTATTGGTGGAGATGGCTCTTATCGTGGCGCAAAGAAGATCAGTGAAGCTGGTTTTCCATGTATAGGCGTTCCTGGAACAATTGATAATGATGTTGCCGGTACTGATTATACGATTGGTTATTTTACCGCTTTAGATACCATTGTTGAAGCAATTGATCGTTTACGTGATACCTCAACTTCCCATAAACGTATTTCGATAGTTGAAATAATGGGGCGCCACTGTGGTGATTTGACTTTATCCGCAGCTATTGCTGGAGGTTGCGAGTTTGTAGTATTACCAGAAATACCTTTTGATAAGAAAGAGTTACTGAAAGAAATTAAGTCTGACTTAGCAAGAGGTAAACGTCATGCGATCGTTGCTATTACTGAACATATTTATGATGTTAATGAGTTGGCGAAATATATTGAAAAAGAAACAAGACATGAAACACGAGCAACTGTTTTGGGCCATATTCAACGAGGTGGTAGTCCAGTAGCCAGTGATCGTGTTCTAGCGTCCCGTATGGGTGCTTACTCTATTCAATTACTTTTACAGGGGTATGGTGGCCGCTGTGTTGGCATTCAAAATGATAAACTAGTTCATCATGATATTATTAATGCAGTTGAAAGTATGCAACATAAGTTTAAGCAGGATTGGTTAGATACGGCAAAGAAACTTTATTAACTATATTGATTGGATTATAATCAATAAAGTTGCGATAGAGAGAGCTTCATAAATTTATGAAGCTTTTATGGTATTATTTTATCCTTGTTATATTTGGCTCAGCCAATTGCGTTATTAATTAATTTTTTAGTTAGTTATTTGAGTCAAAGACTTAATTTATTTCTATGCTAAATAGCATCATATAACTCTATAATCTATTTATGTTAAATAACACAATTTAGTTCTATATAAATTGTAACTAAATGATTCAGATAGATCTGATAAGCATCGTGTTTATTTAAGATTAAATTGTTGTTATTTCTGTAATTGTGGGCATAGCATAGAATGCAATTCTTTCTATTAACATGAGTAACATTTCCGTAATAGTTTGGTATATCCTTTATGGATCACAGCCTTCGATCTTACTACCAGATAAGTAACTACTTATTTAGTTCACGCTTTTTGCCGGCATTATGGTACCAATAATCTAACTTAACTATGGCATATTCTGCAAGTTTATAATATGTAGTTAATTTACTCTACTGAAAATAGATAGTAGAGGTGCTTTTTTATTTATCATAAGATCGAGTGTGGTAATCACATATAATAGCTTGAGCTGAATTAGATTCATCATTAAATTATGGATATATATATAAAGTAACTTTAGATAATAACTTGCTGTATTAGTTTTTAATGATTGTTATAATTTTTAATAAGTAATTGATTTCAATATTATCTATGCAAACATCTTTTGATCATCTTGATATTCGAGATTTCTCTCGATAGTACCCGATAATAAAGCTCGTTTATTTAAGGAAAAACGATAATGCAGTATTTTACTTTATAAAATATAAGCTTGCGAGCTATCGTTATTGGGTACAACAGTATGACTATCTTTAATATCCTAAAACCATAAGTAGATTTTAATTGTAATCATTTATTAATAAATGATTAACCCAATAAGCAGTTTGGTTTACTAATCTTTTTCTTACTAAGTTTTTTTATTATACATAAGTTTTCTGCTTATATGATATAGAAGTCTATTTTACGCCAGATTTTTGTTAGTTTAGTACGAGTTCAGACTTCACCTTTATATTTCAGAATTTTTATATATTAAAGACGACTAAACGTATATCTTATCTACCCAATAATTTAAATATTTAAATTTTTTTTAATTCTACTTAAAGATGAAGTTTTACCATATTTAGCTTCTTTACTTCCTGGTAGACTAGTATGCTTACCGAGATGATCATAAAGGAAAAGCATTAGCACGGATGATCCAAGTCAGGATGAAGATAAATTTGATTAGTTAACTAAAAAACATAAAAAAAACGATATGATGGGGTAAGGTTAAATAAAACTTCACGCTCGACCTACCGGATTCAGTTTCACTAACTAAATAAAATTCATAATGTTTTAAATGCTTAATCCGACATGGGATTGAATTTGAAACTAGCAAAAAATTGCACTAACAAGATCTTAAAATTCTAAGTACTGATAGTGGTGAGGGGTCCCACACCTTAACAATCATCAGTAATATCAATACTTAGAGCAATTAAATCTTTTGTTTCCATGCGTTTCAAATATTTGAAATTATTTAAATATGTTTATTTCCGGTTATAATTTTAATTCAATTAAATTTGAAATATAAACCTTTATTAAACAGAAAAAATCAATTAAATTAATTCTATTTATCGTTTTCTATAAAATAGATCGAAATAGCAAACTGTTTTAGAAAATGAATATTAATCTGAAGTAAATATATTTTTTATAAAACAGTATAGCCACAGAATAGAGAAGGAAATAAGAAAATATTCTGAGATAGAATAACAGTAGCATATTTTAAGTATTATATTATAATGCTCAAGTATTTTGTAGATGATTGTTAGAGGTGCTTTGTTAGTAAAGGAATTATTAGTAAATACTGCGTATGATGATCAAGCTCCGTTTTACTCTGATGCTTCGTAAATCTACTTTTCATCCTTAAATTATACATTACTTACTTATCAAGAGTTGAAACAGATCAAGATCCTATTCTAACCGGTTCAAGGTATTCTGAGCAGATGGGAGGGCAGCTTAAATGCTATTAAAGAATTGTTTTTCTGAAATCATAGTTCTTTTCCGCATTAGCTTCGTATCTTCACTATCGCAAATCTATTTTATTAAATTGTCCTTCTTGTTTAACGGTTTACACACAGTGCACTAACGGGAAGGGATAAAATACAAGCTGTTCTTCTCGATTTTTATTCATCCTCTTTAATCGCTCAAGAGCAGGACTTAACTATATCTCTCAGGTTTGATTGACATTATTGCATGGACCTAATAAGACAGAGTTGTGATTAAAGATGGTTATCAAGAGTCAGAAGCGCACTGGATTGAATTTCTTATAAATTGCCTTGAATGATTACTGAAAACCTTGTATAAAAGCATCAAAGGCTTTATTATGGACAATAAAAATCTATCAAGTAGTAATTTAATAGATAATCCTTTTGTGACTACTTTTCTTAAATGATACTTCTTTTCATTATTGACCTTTAAAACGCAGATTTCGCATGACGATATTAAGGAAATAGAATTGATATAGAATTGTCATATTGGTTTAGAGTATTACTATCTGAATATCTTAATTTCAATAATGTTAACTTAATGCGTAGTTTAGCGAATAATCCCATTAAGATTTTGTTGATTGTAATTGTGATATTGTTATGTAATAGTGTAACAAAGAACTTTTATATCTTTTTCTAAAGAGCAGTAAATAAAAAGCAGCGTAATATAATTGGTAACGGTAATAATTAATAAAGTCAAATTTAGCTTAAAACAAGTTAGGTGATAAATCACTAGATTAATTGCTTAAAGTGCTAAGATTTAAGTTTTTTTATAACAAAAATTATTTAATATTACAGATTTATATTCTTTAAAAACAAATAAAACCGCTTAATCTTATAATATCTTAAGAGAAGATGTTAATATTTAAGAAACTATTCTAATATAGCAGTTATTATGATTAATGTTTTGCTTTTATAAAAAAAGCATCAAAGCAATGATGCTAACAACAAATAATGCATAGGTAGTCAATAATAAGAATCCTTCTGTTATCATAGTAATTAGTAAAGAATAAAAAAATATCAAACACTTCCCAGTAAAAAATTACTTTTATTATTGATGGGATTCAAATCTTATGGGATAATACTATTTGCTATCTATATCAAACATGCTATCACTTAATGGTGATAACCAATAAGGGAAGAGACTAATATTAAGAGTAAGATCCGTTTGAGCGAAGCGTATTAACGGCAGCTATAAAAGATGGGAATAGGAAATACTATCCCTATTACTTTTATACTTAATATCACCACTGCTAAAGTTGAAAGCATTATATTAATTGGTAATAAAATTAATAAATCGACTAATAGGATAAATCAATTTACTTTTCGACATTACTGATTTATTTAATAATCCAGTACTTAATTTTATGTTAATTAGTACCTGATAAAGGTACTACTGCTATCTTATCGGAATAGTAGAGAAAATTAATAAAAATAGACGTGCGATGATTACTATGCTAGCAGTGTTTTGATAGATAATATTATGGTTAGTAGTCATTATAATAATGTTGCTAACAAAGTAATTATGAGTAAAAGCAGTAAACTTTATTTATATTTTTGATACCGCTACGATTTATAGCGCTACCATAGAATATAGTAAGGTACAAATTAGCCGATAAAAAAGTTTCTTTATATTTATTGTTCAATTATTTAATGGTAACGATAATCCAATTAAGCAATAAAGTGATTGAACATGAGATATTTAATAGAAAATGTGTGATAGATGTAAATCTCTATCTGGGATAAGTTAGAGTGATTATTCAGATATAATAAAATAGGAATCATGCCTCAAATTGACCGATGATTAAAATCATCGATCCCTATCTATGTTAGAATTAAAAACCAAATATTGCTACTTATTATAGTATAAAGAGGAGGTTTTTAATGAGCAATAAAAATAATAGACATGATAGTCTAGAGTATTCAGAAAATCTAAAAAATAAATGGATTATCGCAGTCGAAATAGAGTATTAGAATACTTTATTATTGCAGTAATATTTTAAAAAAAGTAACGATACATCTATAAACTCTTTAATATCCATAGAATTTTATAGGAAAGGATATAATTTAATATTGATAATCAGATAGTTATCTGAGTGGTTTTACCGCTAAACTTGATACTTTTCTTTCTTAATATCTTGATTGGAATCGGTGTAATGACACCACAGAAAAGAGAATCAAAAGCCTCTTCTACTGGTAATTTTTAACTTGCAAAATACCTCGCCGATTATAACGGTACTTTCAAGCTGCAACTGCTAAAAAACGACTATGATGTTGATAAAGATCATAGGTAGGAAACCCAATATTAATACTGTATAAAGAATTTTCGCTACAGCGAAAGATTTACATGAAAAGAAAGCAGTTATAAATATCAAAGTAACTCTTTCCTTACTCTATCCTAGCATATAGCTGAATCTTATTAGTTCGCTCAGTAACAATCTGTCTGATCATATCGCTTCATGTATTGAAGCAACTCATTCTCCACTTTATTTTGTTAATATTCTCACAGTAAATATGTTATTAGCTAGGGAGGAGCGGTAAGCCCACATCTATTAATAGAATTATAGCGATATCATTACAAAATCTTTAATTGCAGAAAAACATTTAATAATCTGACTAGAAATCTTCTAGCAAAACTAAATCAATAAGAAGAATAATTTAGTTATTTGCGATATCTATCGAATAGATTCATTTTATGATAATCAACGAAACAAATAAGCATTTATTTAAAACAGCGTTTAGATGCTGTTACTACCTCCTTATATCAGCAGCGATAGTTAGTCAAATTAAGTGTAGTAAGTAATATTGTTTAAGTCGATAAAATATTTTTTCCTGAACCTTTTAAAGAAAAATATTATATCCCATATAGAAAAGGTAGAAGATTCGGGTAGAGAAGGAGATGAAAGGAAAGAACAAGTTCCAGGTATTAATTGCGAGAGATTAACAGAATTATGTAAGCGATAAAATTTTTGAAGAGTTTAATTCATAATAGTGTGTTATCTGCTTCTTGAACGAATCATTAACAAAGAATTTATCTTTTGCTTGGATGGAACTAAAGAATACAAACCTTTTCCAAGAAGCATAAAATTATTCAGTATCAATTAATAATGTGAGATAATAATAATGTGAGATAATTAGAGAGTTATTTAAGGAATTTCATATTCAAATTTAATCGGTTATATCAACCGATTAAAAAGATAATTGAGCTTGATTTATGGTAGAAAGTCTTTTATTTACTCAATTATTTGGTCTTGAAGTAAATTTTTGAAACCACAACAATTAAAATGAAGACGTGGTTACAAATTACTCTGCAAGAAAACCAACAATCTTTATAAGCATAGTCATTATTTACTAGATCCGCAACTCCATTAAATACGTGCTTAAAGCACCACAAAGCTTTTATATCTGGCATGAATCAAAATAAATCGTGTTAGAGTCAAAATCGGTAGCAGGAAACGGTGCTGAATGAGCTTTAAGCTAGATAGAACCCTAGAAGTATTGGATGGTTATCTAGTTGTAGCGTTGAAAATAAGGAAATCTATCGAAGTAGTTTTAATATTATCTGGCGGATATCTGCAAATTAATCTTATACTACTAATGTCATTGAATTAGTTCATTAGTAGCTCTAAAACTGATGAAAACTAAAGACTTGTTTTCTTTTTCTAACGAGAAAAGTTTTTTGAAGTTGTTTTATGAGATTCATGAATGAAAAAGAGAAGTAGATAGTAGCGATTAATAATTAGAATTTAACATTCTTGCAGTTAATTATTTATTTTAATAAGTGGTATTAAAAGCGTGATTGCGCTGTAATGTTTCTAACATGAAACAGAATTCTGAACACTTTTATTTCAAATGTTAAGATCTCCTTGTTATTTATATTTTCTGAATATTCTATACTATTCAACTATTATTTTTATTGTTAATTAAAACTCTATTCTTACTTCTAATAAGAAGTAGCATTTAGCTTTGAATCTTAACTTAGGTATAAGTATAATTTTAATCATCAATTAATTTGAGTGATGATTTCTGTTTTACTATATGTAACTTAATCACCGTGACTTATCCTAGATAGATCTTGTTTCTCTTACATGAATTCAGATTCATATCACTTTCTTGTTTAAGCATCTTACCTTCTATCAGAGAAGGCCTGCAAAAACCTGAGAAACCGGGACCCAATACCATCCTTCCGTACTAATAAATAAAAAGATTTTTGCTTCTCAGAGATTTATAGAAATGTGTTCTGTATGACGATAGGGTACTTTTTTATAGATGTTCTGCTTAGCAAGCAGGCAACGGAATTATTATTAATAGAATGTATAAAATGGAAAATAAGGATTAATAGATCAATATTAGGATTAATATCTCTAAAATTAGTAGTTAACTTAAAAACAGGTTAACTAATGAAGTTAAAACTTATAATAGACCAAGTAAATCGATTTTATTCTCCTTTTAGGAATAAAACACGACTTTTACCCTTTAATTAAAAGGGGGATTAAATTTCTTAACCATTAAATATAAACCCTTAATTAGGTTCTCACATGGCGATCACTTGATGAATGTAAATATAATATTTTAAGTTCATAATTTAGTTTCGGTTACGGCTAATACGCAAAACATCAGTCAGGATACGAATTTTTTTCATAATATTAGCTAATTGAATGCGATTCTTGGCGGTTAAACGAATAAATGCACAATATACACGCCCATCTTTCTCTTCGGTATTCATGCTTTGAATACTAGAATTTGCATTATTAATTGCTGCTGTTAAATTAGCTAATGCTCCTTGGTGATTGATCATATCGACTTTAATTTCAGCAATGAAGTTGTTATTAACCCCCTCATCCCACTCTCCTTGTATAAACTTCTCTGGCTCTTTTTGATAGCCTTGAATATTATGGCAAGACTCATGGTGTATAAATAAACCTTTACCTGGGCTAATATGAGCAACAATGGGATCACCGGGAATTGGGCGACAACATTTAGCAAAGGTAATTAATATCCCTTCTGCTCCTTTAATCGGTAGCTTACTACGGTTATAACTATAATCTGTAATAACGTTATTTATACTAGAATTGCCTAATAAATTATGCGCTACAACGACACTCATGGTATTACCAAGACCAACTTCAGCGAGCAAATCATCAATTGAGTGAAGTTTCATTCTTGCTAATTCTTTATTGATATTTTCTTGAGGAATATCGCCTAATTTCTTGCCATTACCTAAAGCATGATTGAGTAAGCGACGACCTAAACTAATCGAATCTTCTTGTTTAAAATTTTTAAGTAATTGGCGTATTTTTGCTCTCGCTTTAGAACTAACAACGAAATTTAGCCAGGTTGCGTTCGGCCTTGCGCCAGGCGCGGTAATAATCTCTATGGTTTGACCAGTATTTAACGATTGAGATAAAGGATGAGGTTGATGATCTACTCGAGCTTCAACACAGGCATGTCCTATATCGGTATGAACAGCATAAGCGAAATCAACCGGAGTTGCACCAGTAGGTAATTCAACAATTTTACCTTCGGGAGTAAAAACATAGATTTCATCAGGAAAAAGATCAGATTTTACACTTTCGATGAATTCAAAAGAATTACCTGCGCTTTGTTGTAGTTCCAATAGATTTTTCATCCAGCGTTGCGCTCTAATTTGAGCAGTTGTGCTAGATTCTCTTTGTTCTTTATATGTCCAATGAGCAGCGACGCCCATTTCTGCCATTTGATCCATATCTTCAGTACGAATTTGTACTTCAATAGGTACTCCATGTGGGCCAATCATTGAGCTATGTAAAGATTGATAGCCATTTGCTTTTGGAATTGCAATGTAATCTTTTACACGTCCTGGCTTAGGGTTATATAAACTATGTACCTGTCCAAGAACGCGGTAACATGTATCAACGTCGTTAACAATAATTCGAAAGGCGTAAATATCCATGATTGAGTGGAACTGCTGCTCTTTTAGGTGCATTTTGCGATATATTGAATAGAGGTGTTTTTCTCGACCACATACACGGTAAGGAATTCTAGCTTCTAATAAGCGACTTTCAATTTCTGATAATATTTTTTGTATCATCTCTTTTCGGTTACCACGAGCGGTTTTTACGACCTCTTTAATAACTCGGTAGCGATTAGGATAGAGTGCTTCAAAGCCTAGTTCTTCCAATTCAGTTTTGAGATGATGAATACCAAGACGATGTGCGAGCGGGCTATAAATTTCTAATGTTTCTCTTGCGATTCGACGTCGTTTATCAGCACGAAGGGAACCTAAAGTACGCATATTGTGCGTTCGATCTGCTAGTTTGATTAAAATGACACGGATATCTTGTACCATAGCCATAATCATTTTGCGAAAATTTTCTGCTTGAGCTTCTTTTTTATCGCGAAAGTTGAGTTTGTCAAGTTTTGATACTCCTTCAACCAGACCAGCAAGAGTTTTACCAAAAAGTTGCTTTATATCCTGGAAAGTTGTCGGAGTATCCTCGATAATATCGTGTAACAATGCAGCCATTAATGTTTCATGATCTAAACGCATTTCCGCTAAAATACATGCTACCGCGACTGGATGGGTAATATAAGGTTGACCACTTGAACGGGTTTGTCCTTCATGCGCATCCCGGGCAACAAGATAAGCTTGTTTCAGCAACGATACATGCTCTTTTGGCAGATAGTCCTGAACGATTTGATTAAGGCTTTCAAACAGGTACAAGGCAGGCCCTACCTTTTCAGTTAACGACGACCTTCAGCAATAGCGGACACTGCTTGCATTTCTGCAACTTTTTGTTCTTTTTGTTCTTGACGTTCGCGGATATCAAGAATTTGAGCATTAATTAACCCTAATTCTATTTCGCGCAATGAAATAACAGTGACCTTATCGTTTTCTTCTTTAACTAAAGGGGTTTTACCACTAATTTGTAATTGACGCGCACGACGTGCTGCTACTAAAACTAAATCGAAACGGTTACCAATTTTTTCTACCGCATCTTGAACTGTTACGCGTGCCATAATATGACTCCTAAGATAAAGAAATGACCGGATATAATACTGAACCTTTACTCAGTCTGCCAATAATTTATTAATTAAAATATTATGTCGCTGAATCTGATGTTCTAAACGTAGACGTTCAGAGCGAATAATAGATTGCAAATCTCCTAATGCAGTATTGAAATCATCATTAACAATAATGTAATCATATTCGTTATAATGTTTGATTTCAGCGATCGCTTGTGCCATTCGTTGATTGATTGTTTTTTCGCTATCTCGTCCACGATCAAGCAAACGGTATAGTAGCTGATTTTTAGAAGGTGGTAAGATAAAAATAGTGCAAGCGGATGGTATTTTTTTACAGACTTGCTGTGCACCTTGCCAATCGATATCTAAAAATATATCGACTCCATTATTAATAATTTTTTTGATAATTGTACGGGAAGTTCCATAATAATTACCGAAAACACAGGCATACTCAAGAAAATCATTATCTTCAATCATTTTCTGAAATTTACTTTCAGTAATGAAATAATAATCTTTACCATTTTTTTCACTATCGCGTTTCGCTCTAGTGGTATACGAAATAGAAACTTGTGTATCATATAAAAGCTCAGTTTTTAATAATGCTTGAATAAGACTCGATTTGCCTGCCCCACTTGGAGCAGATATAATATATAACGTTCCTTGAACCATGATGATTTCTTGATTAATTAGGTAATTAATTAAAAAAATTTTTAAAAAATACAAATATTCTTTAATAGTATACACATGCAATCAGTAACATACAGCTTTAGTAACATTTTTAATGAAAGATATAAATTATTTTCAAATAATTACAATTTTGCTATTTTTTTTGAAAAAATTATTTAAGAATTATTTTCTATTTAGATTTTTTAAAAATGAAATTATATATGAAATATTTTTCATGAATAAAAATAGATGATTAAAATTATGTATGGATTCTTTATTTTAATTTTAATCAACTCTCATTGTAGCTTTTTTTTATTATTAATTTTATTAAAAATAAACTCATCAATAGCGTGTCGGAAAGTATGTATGCTTGATTTGGATTAAATAGTTTACATAAAGAAATTAAAGTAGTTAATTAAAAACTAAAACAAGTAAAATTAAGCGCATTATTTTAATGATAAAAGTTTACTGATGATAAAACTTACGATTAAATTTTTGTGTTATGGAAGTATTAGTTAAATTAACTTCATTATGCCATATAGATAAAACTCATTTGCTTTTTTAGCTATTAAAAATCTGTAATAAGGTCAACTTTAATCTTTTTTTTAATTAAGCTATTTATATAGCTAGTAAATATGTTTCTATAAAAACAGTATTTAATTTTTTTTTGCTATTTGTATGTAAAAAGCGGATAGTATGTGCTATATTATTAATATAGCAGTACTCAATGGAGTTCTGTTGGTTCTCCCACAAAGATAACTTGTTAACTTGGTCAGGTCTGGAAAGAAGCAGCCAGAACAAGGGGTATAAGTGCAAGGATGTCGCTGACAGAACTCCGCTAATTTGACATTTGTGAAATATTTATACTTTTTGAAAATAAAACTAATCTAGTTAACAAAAATTATTTTTATGTGTTAATTTATTAACGCAACTCAATGTAGTTTATTTTTATACAGAGCAAAAGTTTTTTTAAATTGATAATTTTTACTTATCTCTAACTAATTTAGTTTTACATAAAAATAAATTACATAAAATTACTAATTATTCTTAAAAGAAATAGAATTTTATTTGGTATTTTGCTAATAATTATTGGTTAAGGATAGTTTTAATTAAAAAGTAGTTATAGTTAAGAGAAGATAATTACAAGATTATTTATTTTTTAAAAAATAAATATGGTTAATTATTTTTTAATAAAATAAAACAAGATTGTGAGATAATTATCTGAGCTAAAAATCTTTTTTTAAAATAAAAAAGCCAATAATAGTTAGATAATAAAATTATAACCTTATCCTTATTAAGGAGGGTAAGGTTATCAGCAAATATATTTTAAACTAAAAAAGAAATTTTCTTATAAAGTTTATTCATATGACTTCGCTAATTTATGGTCTTCGCAAAAATAAAATAACTCGAGTTCACTTTAGATGATTTGTATTTATTTTTTTTCGATTATGCAGACCAATATTTGGATAGTTGTGTACTTTATTAAAGTACATTAAATAATTAATTTTACTCATAATTTCTTTTTTAAATTAAAGAACTATAAAATATGAATATTATTGGTTATTTTGTATTAATTTTTTAATAAATATTTTATTAAAATTTTAAGTAAAAATACTCATTCATTTTTGCAAAAAATGCTATTAGGTGTATTACTTATTTAGCAAATAAGTAATAAGTTTTATTTATATTTTATAAATAAATCATAATGTTTATGAATAAATATTTACTGAGCATAAATCAAATATATATAAAAACTTTTTCTTTTTATTTATTAGATAAAATCTATTTATAAATTTTTTAAACCAATAAAAATTATTTTACCTTAACTATCTAATAGTTAAGTGGTGCTATTATAAATTTATTTTACCAGTGAGTAAATTAACATCAATCATTCTAATAAATTAGAGGTCATCTAAAGTAATAGCATTCTTATTAATAATAAGAATTTTTTCTTAAGTTCTTTTTATATTTAGTAAACTATATAATTTATTTTCTCTAGAATTAACTTGATTAATAATCAAGTTGGCTATCCTTTATCCTTAAAAGGAGTATTTTATTTTATAGTTATCAAGTTATACTATTAAATCTTAATTAATATAAATTATAAATATTCATTATCTTATATATCTTTATTATGAAAGACGTTAATTTAACTATTAATCTTACCTAGATAAGATATTGTCATTTAATTTTTTATTGAATAGTTAATTATTATAAATATAATTTTAATTATTTATTGATTCCTAATATTAGTGTTTATAGTAACATTATAGTTAATAATATAGCCAAATTATTTTTGTGTATCTCTTTAAATTTCTTTAATAAATAAAGGCTAAAGGAATTATTTTTCTTTAGTAAAAGAAAAATAAAAAAATTGTTAACTTTTGTAAATTAACATCTAAATTTATTAGATTAACTAATCTAATATTTAATTACTTTATATTAATTTTTAATTAATTTTTAGAAAAAATATCTGGATCATAAAAATTCATTAAAAACGATAGTAATTTTTTTATAAAAACCCATATATATAACGAGATTAAATATATTAACAATATGAAATTATTCAACTTTTAGTATTCGGCAGGTATTGGTGCTGCCAATCTGACCCATTTGATCACCTTGAGTGACTAAGACTAAATCAGTTAGTTTAATATATTTTTTTTCTAGCAGACATTTAATGGCATTTTTAACGGCATTAATCGTGTTAGTATCTTTATTGCAATGAATTGGAGTTACGCCCCGATAAAGAGCGCACTGATTTAATGTTTTTTCATGATAAGAGATAGAAAATATTGGTAAACCTGAGCTGATCCGAGACATCATGCAAGCAGTACGGCCTGATTCTGTCATTGCAATAATGGCTTTTACTCCTTTTAAATGGTTAGCGGCATACATAGCTGACATAGCGATTGCTTCTTCAACGTTGTCAAATATATCATCGAGATGATATTTAGCAATATTGATACCAGCCATTTTTTCTGCTCCAAGACAAACCTGAGCCATGGCTTCAACGGTTTCAGCTGGATATTGGCCTGCAGCTGTTTCAGCAGATAACATAACAGCGTCAGTGCCATCCAGAACAGCATTAGCAACATCCATCACCTCAGCCCGGGTTGGCATAGGATTAGTGATCATCGATTCCATCATTTGTGTGGCAGTGATGGCAATTCGGTTTAGTTGGCGCGCCCGACGTATCAATTTCTTTTGTACACCGACCAGTTCAGGATCACCAATTTCAACGCCAAGATCACCTCGAGCAACCATGACTACATCTGAAGCTAAAATAATTTCGTCAATAACTTTGTCATTGGCAACCGCTTCAGCTCGCTCTACCTTAGCAACAATTTGACAATCACAACCCGCTTCACGAGCTAGTCGACGAGCATAATTTAGATCTTTTGCTGAGCGAGGAAAAGAAACTGCTAAGTAATCGACACCTATCTGAGCTGCGATCATGATATCGGCTTTATCTTTTTCTGTTAGCGCTTCTGCAGATAGGCCGCCACCAAGTTTATTAATCCCTTTATTATTTGATAGTTGCCCACCAACAGTCACTTCAGTTAAAATTTGATGATTCTTTACAGTAATTACTTTTAATTGAACGCGCCCATCATCAAGTAAGAGAATATCACCTGACGCCACATCATCAGGTAAACCTTGATAGTCAATGTAGACTTTTTCTTGACTACCTTCACTTTTAGCTAAATTAGCATCTAAGATAAATTTATCGCCAATATGAAGGAAAATTTTTCCTTCTTTAAATGTAGAAACACGAATTTTAGGTCCTTGTAGATCAGCAAGAATGGCCACATGTTGTGCTAAAAATTTTGCAAGTTCACGTACTTTTTTTGCTCGTTGCAAGTGATCTTCTGCTGAGCCATGAGAAAAATTTAGACGAACAACGTTTGCACCGGCTTTAATCACTTTTTCTAAGTTATAATTACGATCAGTCGCGGGACCGAGAGTAGTAACAATTTTCGTTCTTCTAAGTCGTCTCGACATTTATGACTCCGTTGGCTTATTAAAATTAGTATTGGTTGATAGGTTATCAGATAGAAATGAAATTTATCTCTTTATTAAATGGTTGTGTATCATTTAAATGCCTTAGATAGAGAGAATATTTTTCAGTAAAACGAACAGATCTACAGCTCGTGGATATTAATTTGTTTGCTAAATTTAGATAGCACTAAATTTTATCAGGATATGGATCATATGTAATATATATCTTATTATACGCTTTAAGTTATCTCTAAATTTGCTCTTGAAGTAAACTAAAGATAGTTGTCAGTCTATCTATTTCTATTAATGTATTAATGCTAATTATACTTAACCGTGATTCTATTGACAGCTAAATGTTGGTATATTTAGGTGAATCAAATCCTAATAAATAAAAATGTTATCTATGCTAGAGGGGGGATTAAAACAGTAATGGCAATGACTATAGCATTATTCGATTTAGCAAGATTAGCCTATTTAAATAAATTATTAGTTGGGGCCAAACCACTTATGCCAAATAAAAACTGAAACATCACTCACTATATAGATAGTGAATACAATGTATCTATTACAGGATAACATTATTTAAATAAACTACAGGGATATTAATCAAAAATTTACTATATAGTGTCATGATAACTACTGTTACAAACCTAAAGGAAAGAAAGGGATCTTTTTGCTTGGTTTAATAGATTGACAGCACGATTAATATTTGTGATGATTAGGTTATATTGTGCAATACCTAACTCAGGGATATCTGTTTCAAAAACTTTTTAGCTATAGGAGTTAAAAAGATTATGCTGGTCAATAAAACAACTAACATAAAATATTCCATTGATGAAGTTTTGTTTTAATTCCTAATTAAAAGTTAGGAAAAATATTGGTATCTATTTTACGATAAAATAATTTATAGTAGGATCGCTTAATCTTAATCAATTTAACTAAGGTTGAAATACTGAAGTGAACTGTTTTAAGCTTTCAAGTGCTGAGTTAATAACTTTCTTTTCTGTTTCATTAAAGTATTCAAAGCTATTATTTAGTATTTCTAATACTTTCATACTTAAAAGCTACTTGTTTTACTAATACCTCTAAAGGTGCACAATATAGTTATTTAAATAAAATAAACTACGTGTTATTTAGTTAATAACAAATAAAAAGTTATTAGCTAAATTTTTATTAAAAATATGACGGACGTCTAATTTACTTTTTATTTTAGTTTAAAAAATATGAAAAAGTAAAAATTATATATTACTACTAAAATTAGTTGCGAACTTTTTTAAGAAAAAAAAATATCGTGGCTTTCTTTGCCTGGTCGAATCAAAAATGTACATTTATTTTTTCGATTGATGCTGTAATAGTATTACAGAATTGGTATTTAAGGAGAATTCCATATTATGGCAATTAATAAAGCTGTTCAGGCATGTAATTTAATTATTTTCGGAGCAAAAGGAGATTTAGCTCATCGCAAATTATTGCCTTCTCTTTATCAATTGGAAAAAACGGGATATATTCATCCTGATATGCGTATTATAGGGATTGCTCGAGATAAATGGGATACTGCCGCTTATATAAAGGAAACTAGAGAAGCGTTAGAAACTTTTTTAAATGAAAAAGTTGAGCATAGTTTATGGCAAAAATTAAGTAAACGTCTTAATTTTTTTAATTTAGATCTTCAGGATCTGGACAAATTTAATTCACTAGCAAAATATCTTGAGGGTGATACCAAGCCCTCCATATATTATTTAGCTATGCCGCCAACGACTTTTAGAACTGTTTGCCATGGCTTAGGTCATGCCGGTCTTAATAAGAACCCCAATCGAGTTGTTATGGAAAAACCATTAGGTAATGATCTTGTCTCTTCCCAAAATATAAATAATGAAGTTGCTAAGTATTTTAAAGAGAGTCAAATTTATCGTATTGATCACTATTTAGGTAAAGAGACGGTGTTAAATTTATTAACATTACGTTTTGCTAATTCTTTATTTATTAATAATTGGGATTATCGAGCAATTGATCATGTACAAATTACGATTGCTGAAGAGGTTGGCATAGAAGGACGCTGGGGTTATTTTAACCAAACAGGGCAGATGCGAGATATGGTTCAAAATCATTTATTACAGATCTTGACCATGATTGCTATGTCACCATTATCAGATTTAACTGCAGATCGTATACGAGATGCGAAAGTTAAAGTATTACGTTCATTACGTCGTATTGATTATCATAATGTACGTG
>JBQMRQ010000077.1:0-462 GCA_052174535.1 Arsenophonus sp. NC-WZS1-MAG3
GGTATTGTTAAATATATTAAGATCAGTGAACTGTCTGAAGAGCAAATCGACAAGTTACGTGACGAAGTTTCTAAATATATTGTTGAAGGTGAGTTGCGTCGTGTAGTTACCTTAAGGTACATGTATAAGAAATAAAATTCAATGTATCAATTCTTTCAAGATATAAAAGTTAAATAGGATCAGTTAAATGAATCTTTAAGCTAATATAACTATGTTTTCTTAACAAAACCATATCAACTTTCTTTCTTCTTGTACATATTCATTTACTTAATATTAAACGCATAGCACGCATAACCTATTTAGCCTTGTTTGCTCCTGATTTCCCATTATTAGCATATTATAATAATATTAATTTTATTTGTAGACATAGAAAACAATTAAAGCAAATTTCAGGCGATATGTGGAACAATTATACGAACGTTTAACAAATGAGCAAGAAAAGAAACATAGATAAAACTTTAT
>JBQMRQ010000078.1:0-4392 GCA_052174535.1 Arsenophonus sp. NC-WZS1-MAG3
AGTACCTCCAGTTTTATGAAATTACTAGTGTATCTCGATAAGGAGTTATACTTCAAAAAATTATGGTAATAATTTTCGAGGTTTTTGTACATTTTAGATATTTTAGATAAAGTGTAGTAAGGAATTTTAGAAGCATATTCTGTTGCTGCTCGATCTCTGATCTTAGGCACTTTAATGTTAATATGCCAATACTGGTCTGTATAAATACGTTATGGCAAATAAGTGTTATGGATAAGTTAATACAAGAAATCAGAGATAATATCTAGTTTCGCGTCTACCTGTAGGCTAGACTTTTCATGGCATATCATCTCTCTGTTATTAAAATCATCCACGAAATTAATCATCAAGGTTATGGGGTCATCTTCAAAACCCATGCATCAGTAGTGAGCATAACTCACTCTTTATAGTTTTAACGAAAAAAATCGACGAGTAATTTTAATTAAAACCAACGGCTGCGCGAAGATCAAGAACTTTATCTGTTTTTCCAATAGAAATTGAGAACGACAAAATGTACATATACTACGATTTAAAGATAAATAGGCTGCAATAAATTAAGCATTTTAATTATTTGCTTCTCTTCTGCTGATCTCTATTGTGGTAATTTGATCTTCAGGGATGTAAGTAGCAAGAGCGCCGTAGTCCTGATGAATAACATCCCACCCATCCTTATACCCACACTCATCACTATATTGCTGAACTTCTATGCGTGACATAGAGAATGACATCCCTGTTATTACCAAGTGTAAAATGCTCATTTTGAAGCCCTTGAAACGTACTGGTAATCGTGACAGCAAACCAGAACCATCTTTTAGTACTACAAATAATTCGGTCACCAATTAATCCATCAAGCTAAACATTTATTGATAGGCAGAGTGTGGTATCAATCAGACCACAAGGATATTGTGCTTCCGGAGAAACGCGTACAACCGTTTACGCCCATATTTACGCCACGATCAACATCCAGGGTCGATGCCAATAACACTGACAAATAACGTTGCCGTATAAGAATTGACGCCATACAATGGTATTATGTGGTATATTGCCCGTCGGCAATAGGATAGAAATCAGTATGGAGAAAAAATATCAATAAGTTCATGGTGTTATTTCAGACCGACATTCGTAGATAAAGTAGCTAATGTAGCCAGAGCCAGCGTTACCGATATCTCTCAAGGTAAATCGAGCAGAGTTAAATCAAGCATATTATCTCCTTTACATAGCTACTGTCGTAGCGATGATGATAACAAAAAAGTACTGAAATACTGAAAGTACGTTATAAATGATTATCCTGCCTGCTTATCCTCATCTTCAAAATAGATTAGCTAGATTGCGGGCCAGTTTTTCTTTTTTAACCCCCTTTGATCACGGAATAAATCCATTGTAGTGAGACTTTGTATTTGCGTGCCAGGAGGTGATGCTTATGTCCATTAAAATCGGTAAATATTTCTAGATCACGCTGATTAATTTTCACATCCAACCTCATTGGGAAATAAACATTCTGCTCGCCTAAGACCTCGTATCATTTAGATGGAGACGGCATCTCCTATCTGACTGGTAATAATGGGGGTTAACGTCGATAATCTATCTGACGGTCTGCGCTATGTGTTTGGCCAGCTCAACTAGTAACCCCGGCCCTTTATTGCAAAGGTATTCTCTAGTATGAAGTTTATCCTCATCACGCGTTTTTGTCACTGTTTGAGTTTCTCAATAACATGGTTGTAGGCTTGGTGGGTATTTAGCCAGTAAAGGTAATCACAGTCGATTTTCAGTTTAACAAAATGTGCTAGAACTTTTGTTGACGCATCACGGACAATATCCTCCTTATCGATCATTGCTTTGCTACATGGCCTGTATTTTCTAGATTTTCGGACAGGTCCGGTCTGCTTTTCGTCATAGGTTGAGTCGGTTGGATATGAAAACCTTTTGCTTTCAGGGCGTTTAACACTTTTCTTAGTTGATCGATATTTAGGGTTTTTGTAAGGTTTCTCTCGTTATCCTGTGCAGCATTTTAGTGGTAAGTCGTGTCGTCTAGTTTGAGATTATAGGTGGCTAAATGTGGATTACTGCAGGTATTTTTGTCATGGCATCGGAAGCGTCCTTTATCGTTGTGATCAAGGTTCCTTATACCATTAATAAAAATGATCCTTCTGATTATGAAGGATTACAAAATGAATATCGTTACTATACAATTGAATGCGTCAAATATGGCTTTTCTACTATGACTTCTTTACGTAAATCGTTTTGACATTCATATCTTTGAATATTTCAATTTTTTTCTAACTGTTTGGCGCCTGTTATAATAGATAGTTATTGTGTCAAACTCTTATTTATGCAACGCAGAAAAGCATTACCGGAATAAGAGTGGGGACTTAGCGTATAGCGTTAAAATTAATATCCACATGGTGATTTCTGCTCTTTTATTGAATTAAGGTCGGGTGTTTAATAAAGCAGAACTGAACGCAATGAATACCAGTAAGTCGGTAAACAGGCGGTTTTGTTATTTACGAATTTCTGACGATTAAAAATAAAACTGCAAGAGGTGACAATGAGCGCGTAGAGCATCATCATCAGTGCATCAACCATCGTCATCGTCAAGGTCATGAGGATAATTTGTGGCCATAACGATTGGGACGAATTAAGAAAGACCGATAGTGTGGCAAGCAGGAAACGAGTGCTTTGGTGTTGGTGATGTCGGTCAGAAAACTCCAGCAGAATCGTTGCGCACAGCGGGTCAATGTCATAACATCGTAAGTATCCATGATGGACTGGTGTACACCAGGTTTTTGTAGGTGATAAAAATAGTAGCTAGAGTACGCTAATGCCTTTCAGCAATAGTTAGGCTCTCGCTGAAACGCGTAAGACTTTAATGTTCAGGCCACAATTGACGTCATCAAAACTAATTCCGTATGCCCTGACCGACAACAAGCAGCACCGTTTAGGGCCATTCCTCGCTGGAAGGCATGGTTAAGGGTGAGGATAGCGCCACCGGCATGTAATACGGCACTAAGGAAGGGCATCCATTAAAAAATTAACTAAAGGTCAAGATTAATTGGTTTATTCTCTCCTCTATTTGAAGGAGGAGCGAAGTTGGTGCGTTGAGGGTGAATGTGCTATCATACTGGTTAATAGATCGATATCCAAGCTAAGTATCTAGTCACCATATCGCTGCCCGCAATCAGAGAAGGCAGGATGAGATCATTCCACACTCACTACTTTCCAGTTATTGAGTGATGTTTGCCTAAATGAAATTGAAATGATTTATTGTCTGATAGCAGCTGATGCAAGTAATGGTCATGATTTGATGTTCTTATCCAGTAATGCCATCAATGCGATCATATTTTGTTGAACTACCTGGAACTCGTAATAAGACACATAAGGTTGATTTTCAAATAGGTAATGCATAGCTAAACTGAAGCTTTTCTTAGCCTTACTAAGCATAGGCTTTATTGTCTGATAAATCCTGTTGCAGAATCGACTCTTTTATTCAGTGATATCATTGATTAACAAAGTGGATTCGAAAATTTCATCAAAGAATGCATTGCATTCGTTCAGGAAACGCTCATATGCAATTTGCGCCCTATTTAAGCTGAGTGTTAATTTTTTGATCTAAAGAAAACCTATTTTCTTTATCATGATATAACTTTTTTCTCAAAGGAGGTAAAAATGAAATCCTCAAGCTAGTTACGAAACATAATGCCAGGAAATTCATTTGCTGGATAGTATCCTAATTTTTTAGCAAGGGATTTTATCAACCTGTGCTTTACGAATAATATAATGCAGTTGGTCTGTCCGTTTTCTTTTAGCGACTGTAGATATCGTCTATTTCTTTTAGCGAAACGGATGATGGGCGGTTACGCCATGGACTCCTCGCCGGTCATCAGGTTAGCCGTTTTGGTTTTACTATTTTCGGTAAACTCTTCACGGTTCCCTTCATGCCATGGTCTGCATACCTATTTGCAATAGGGTTATCAGTGCTTTATTGGCTTCAATATTAGCAGCATGTTTATGGGTTAACTGCGTAATTTCATCATTAATCTGTGTCTCTCAGTCGGATGATATCCCGTTGGATATCATCCAAATTTTTAATATTATTTATGGCCTTCTTATGGCTTTTCGGGGTGTATGAAGCTGCTACGGCGCTTTAAGTCGCGTTATTTTCTTTGCTATTTTTTACCTTTTTATTAACAACGTTGGTAATTGAACGCGCTCGAAAATAATGTCCTAAAAGCGTCAATGTGTTGAATATGCTCAAATACGTTAATTCGATATTGGGCCGCAATTTCACCAAGACAGCAATCCTGTTCATTAAAATCAGGCAGTTTTTGCAAATCGATAAATAGGTTTCATAGTCCTGTTCCGGAATATAGATGGTTTTTGCTAGATAAATCCATTATC
>JBQMRQ010000079.1:0-1340 GCA_052174535.1 Arsenophonus sp. NC-WZS1-MAG3
ATAATCTTCTACAAAAAGATAAAGAACATTATGAAATGACGGTGAGCATACCAGGATATACGCAAGATGAACTTGATATTTCGGTCCTTAATAACCATTTAACCATTAGCAGTAAACCAAAAATTGAAGAAACGAATGCTGTTGAAAAAAAAGATGGCAGCAAATGGTTGCATCAGGGTATTATAAAAAGTGATTTTTCTTTAAGTTTTAGTCTTGAGCATCGAATAACAATTCAGAAGGCGAATCTAGATAAAGGACTATTAACCCTGCAATTTACCTACGATTTTCCTGAACAGGAAAAACCGCAGAAGATTGCTATTAGTGTTCAGAATCAATCAGGCCGTGCGCTTGAATACGATCCCTCTTAAACGTAGCGCCCCTAGTGGGCGCTTTAATATTCTAACGGCAACACTGTATAACTAGCTTCTATCAATCATAGAAATAAAATGCACTGTCAGCTGGTCAACTGCTTCAGGACGGATGTAATGTAATACGCGCTAATTGCGACGGGTATATATCCACTCAATATTCGATGCCAGTAAGATTTCACTTACGCGTTGTTTTAGTCTGATACAATTTAAAAAATTGTATATCTCAAGGCAATCAATTCAGCCACTACAATGCGTCCGATAATTCCGTAATAACAGTATTCGCTGCCGCTAAAATAGCAAATAAATACTTTTTCAAGCTAACAATAATGCTTTATCAGATCGCGATCGTCTGCCTCAATAATCTACTCGGTGATAGTAGACTTTGCAGTCCGTGTATAAGGATTATATCAGTCATTGGTTTATTAGCTCACAATTAACAATTGAAGATCAGCCAGCAGTTTTGCAGATACTTCTTTAATTCCCAGCTGATCAATAATAATTTAGTTCATCATTGACATGAACTCTTGTCATCAGTAGATACTCAGTCATTATTGTTTTAATGATGATTAATGCAGATACTTCATCGAATATTTCAATATTTGAAATTGCGTTCAAATTAGAACGCAAGACATAAGGCCATCAATAATAGCTACTCGTATTTGATTTTCTAGATGTTTTTCTTATCGACGATAATTAGTATCTAAATCTCTACATAAATACGGTATTTTGTGAATCTTCAATGGAAGAGTTAGCTATATCGGTAAGCTTTTTTAATATAAAGTACAATATGCAAGATAGAGAGAAACATAGGCACTACTAGTGTAGCAAATTTTTCGATTCAGATTGGCCAAAAAATTATCATCCCTTAAGCTGAAGAAACAGGGGTTTCAGTATGTGAATTTAATCAAGAAAAAGCCCAATAATTAAAATCTAGCACCGAATCGCCGTTATTCTTAATTAGGCATGCAT
>JBQMRQ010000080.1:0-21415 GCA_052174535.1 Arsenophonus sp. NC-WZS1-MAG3
AAGACATTGCTGCATCAGTCTTCTAATAATAGTCCAGAGAGAATCACGTACTTTTTAATGAAAAGATCTAACAGAGCTTCATAAAATCACCAGTAAAAACACCTAACAGCTATTAATCATGTCAGCAACTTTTCGATATTTTGTACGCTTCAGATAAGTCGGTAATAATAATTGTTAAAGGATGTTCTGTTTTAACTGCTATCTCACTAATATTAAACACTTTAATTTTAATATTATCTATATACTAGCCTATTTATATAGTTTACTATGATAAATAATCGTTATAAACGATGAGGAGACATCAATAAAAAGCGACGGTTGAGTATATTATTGAAGCTATGAATTCAATCACCATCTTAACAGCAGCGCCTATCAGCTTCCTAGTAACATTACAGATGAATTCATGTAAAATAGATCAGAATAATATTTTATTTTACAGATATCTATAGAGTGAATTTTTCATGATATATCATCTCTCTGTTCTTAACATTATTCATAAAATGAATCAGCAAGATTTATCAGAATCTTCAAAATTACATAGAGTAAAAATAAGCATAACTTAATTTTTATAAAATTTATTATTTCTTTAAATAGTGATAATAACCAATAGTCAGTAGGTAATATAAGGTCTTCATTTTTTTAATGGCATTAAGTATAGAGTCTTTACCACAATTTTAAGTAGCAAACGTTAAAAACTATTTATTATTGAATTAGTTATTTAACAGTTTAAGTAAATTTAGCAGTTGTGATAATCGGTCACAATATCTCTGTATTTATTAAAATATTTATTTTAATCCATATAACTCTGAGCAGTTAATGAAATAATCTGCTATAAACCTTATTTCTTGCATTCCTTACGCCTCCAAGGATGTATAAGAATTAAAAACACTTTCAACAATAAAAATCAGGGAACCTCCATTAGCAGGTTATTGTTGATCAATCTTTTTACAAAACAATACATGTAAAGACTCTGCACGTAATATCATATTCCAATGATAATTTTATTTAGCTAAATAAAATTTTTTCCTGATCCTTCTATTATTAGAAATATCTATTTTCAGTTCATTACTAATATAACACCCCCATAGATTGTTTTCTATTAAATAGCTTATTTATCAAGCTGTAATTTTAATATTCAATTGTTTTAAGACGGATCCATCCTAGTAATTCCTTATTAAGTGCTATTTAAAATCTAACAAGCAAAGTAAAAGCAAATAGTATCACTTTTATCTTCATTAAGATAACTTCTATTCTATATTGTTATTTATTTAAATGTTTAATAACATAGAAATGTTACTACTTTTGTTAACTATAACAACCATAAATTTAAAAACGATCTTTTAGTTTACGAATTTTAGCAAATACATCATAACTTGAACAAGTAAGAGGAGAAAATCCCAATACTTTTTGCAAATAAGGATCATTAGATCTTAAGAAGATATTGATCTTTTTTTCAACTTTAAGTTGTGATGGCAGAGTAGATTGTTTTTGGGCTTGTTTTTTATTTATGACTAAAGTGTAAGCTTTTATCGCCTCATCATGAGGCATGATATAACTTGCAAATACCATATTTGCAGCTGTGTACTCATGTGCACAACAAACTAACGTTTCATCAGGTAAAGCTTTAAGCATTTCAATTGAGTGATACATTTGTTCAATTGTTCCTTCAAAAACACGTCCACAACCACCAGAAAATAAGATGTCACCACAAAATAAATAGGGTTTTTGATAGTAAGCAACATGTCCTAATGTATGTCCTGGTACAGCAAAAATTTTCCATGAAAAATCAGAAAAATTTAGCTGTTCTCCACCTTTTATTACACATATTTTTCCTTTATCAATGGTTTCCATTGGGCCATAAACAACTAACTCAGGATAACATTTTTGTAATTCTTTGACGCCATCGACGTGATCATGATGATGGTGAGTGAGTAAAATAGCGACCGGTTTTATGATTTTTTGTTGTAAAAATTTCTGTACTGGCTTAGCGGTACCAGGATCAACAATAATACAGTTACCTTGATAGGTTAATAGCCATATATAATTATCAACTAAAGAAGGAATTTTAATAAGCTCCATAATATAATAATGCCTCATATCTAAAAAAGGGCGTATTACAATGAAGTCAGCTCGTATTGCTAAATGGTCTAAAATACCTGACTCCTGGAAAGATATTCCATGGGGAAATTATTATCTTATTGCATTAAACCAACATCTACAACCATGGTGGCCAAAAATATTTGGTTTCCATTTACTAAAAATTAGTCAATTGAGTTTACAGATTGATACTCAAGCATCATTGATTACCCATCAATTTAGCATGAATATAGGTGGAAGTAACTGTGAATTGTTAGGTGATCCTAATGAAATGCCTTTCGAGGACAAATCGATCGATGCCTGTCTTTTAATACAACAACTATCTTATAGTACTAATCCACATTGGTTATTGCGTGAAGTTGATAGGGTTTTAGTTGATGATGGTTGGCTAATTTTATCTAATTTTAATCCCTTTAGTTTATTAGGGGTAGGGAAATATATTCCTCTTTTTTGTAATCGGCAACTCTATCATAGTCATATGTTTTCAACCTGGCGTCAAGTTGATTGGTTGAGCTTATTGAATTACGAAATACTGCATCAACAAAGTTTTCAATTTATACCTTGGATAAGCCCTGATCATTTTATTAATAAAAATCTACAATTTGCCGGTTGCATTAACCTTATCATTGCTCGTAAAAGAACATTACCATTGACGTCAATACCAATAAAATTTATGCGAACTCGTATAAAAATAGGTAGTATATTAGGGGTTGTTAAATGTTGGCGTAAACGTCATTAATTTTTCTCTGTTTGGTAACCGCCATCCTTTTCTGTTGGTGAATTTGCCGCATTCCTTGCTAATTCATCGCATAATTCATTTTCTGGATGTCCTGTATGGCCTTTGACCCACTGCCATTCTATTTGATGATGAGAAATTGCGACGTCTAATCGTTGCCATAAATCAACATTCAAAACAGGCGATTTATTTGCTCGTCGCCATTGGTGATTTTTCCAGTTTTGCATCCATTGCATGATGCCATAACATACATATTGACTATCAGTCGTTAGAATAACATAACAAGGTTGTTTAAGTGTTTCCAAGGCAATAATTGCACTTATTAACTCCATACGATTATTGGTAGTACAAAAATATCCTTTGCTTAATCTTTTTTCATGTTTATAATATCGTAATAAGATACCATAACCGCCTGCACCCGGATTGCCTAAGCAAGAACCATCGGTAAAAATTTCTACATGTTTCGTCATTTTTAAACTCATTTTATTTGTGATTTATTACTCTAAGTTTTATACTATAGGAATAGTATACAGTGATTACACGACAAATTGTTCTTGATACGGAAACTACTGGTATGAATAAGCTAGGGATCCACTATGAAGGACATAATATTATTGAAATTGGCGCAGTGGAAGTGATTAATCGCCGTTTAACTGGACGTCATTTTCATGTTTATATAAAACCAACACGATTAGTTGATCCTGAAGCTTTCAAAGTTCATGGAATTAGTGATGAGTTTTTACAAACTAAGCCAACTTTTGCTGAAATAGCAGATAAATTTTTAAATTTTATTCGCGGTTCTGAGCTAGTTATCCATAATGCCCCTTTTGATATTGGATTTATAGATTATGAGTTTTCTAAATTAGATAGAGATATTCCACCAACAAAAAACTTTTGTCAGATTACTGATAGCTTGATATTGGCTAGAAAACTTTTTCCAGGAAAACGGAATAATCTTGATGCTTTATGTGATCGTTATCATATCAATAATTCAAAGCGTACATTACACGGAGCATTGCTCGATTCTGAAATTTTAGCCAAAGTCTATATGGCAATGACAGGAGGACAAGCCTCTTTACCTTTTTCAGTTGATTCAGAACCTGATAGTAAAATCTATAGAACTGATATTAAACGAATAGAACAAAAAGCAATGAAATTATCCATAATTTATGCTAATCAAGAAGAAATTGCTGCACATGAAGAAAAATTAGATCTAATTGAAAAAAAAAGTAGAAAAATTTCTCTTTGGCGTTCATGTAATAGCAAAAATAATTAGGTTAAATATTAACCATTATACTGGTATCTTAAAATATGCAAACAGTGATATATTATAAAAATATTGACGTATAGATTATTGATTCATAATATTATGGCCGTTTTAAATTAATTATGCCGTGGTGCGGTAGTTCAGTTGGTTAGAATACCGGCCTGTCACGCCGGGGGTCGCGGGTTCAAGTCCCGTCCGCACCGCCAATTTTATAAAACCTTGAGTACAAAACCTCTTGGTTTTTCTTTTTAAAAATTTTCTTTTTCCAGAAAACTAGATTCAATATCACAGCATTTTTATTTATAATAAATTATGGTTCATCTTTTGATTTTCAATCTAATATAGAAATATGTGTTATTATTATTTCATTCACTTATTTTTATTTTTTCTGTTGATTATAATTTTATTACCGCTTATTAGTTATAGCAGATATCTAGATTAGATTCTATCTGTTAAACTGACAAAGCAACCTTAAGAAAATCAGTATAAATATGCTATTTATTAAACTTAAATAATCTAATAAAGAGGTTTTCTAACTATTTTAACCCCGCAGTGAAGAGTTCAATAAGTAAAATGTAAATTCCCGAAAACTTTCGCGGCATCATGATGCCCAATTACGGGATATGTAAAGTCCTACTGATAACTAGAGGATTTACGATATGAATATATCCCTATTAACATAGATATTAAAAATATCCGATACCATATTCATTTTATTAATAAATATACAGATGAAATTATCGATAATCGATAAATGAGTTAAACGAGATACTTTATTAGAATATTTCAGTAATCATAAACCTTATATTGTTGGCATGAAAGTCTGTAGGGATTCTCAGTGTTGAGATCATGAACTAGAAAACTAGGAATTTAAGTTTAATCACTTAAAGGTAAATTCATTAAAATATTCCATCATCGCAACAAAAATAATATTATGAATTCTCGCGCTATCTAGCTTACTACTCAACAATCAAGTAAAGGAATTATTAAAATCGAAGAGGAACACAGACTGCACTATCTCTACATAATATTTATCACTATCTGCTAAAGTTTTATACAACCCCAGATCAACGAACTATATGGATTATTAGTAGAGTTTGAGAAAACAATACATAATGCTCGGACATTACTCAGCAATAGTGCATCATAAGTGATTGATTACTTGAAGGAAAACTTGCCGACATCTCTTATTTATAAGATTGAAGAGCAACTATACTGCCTGGGAAAAACAGAACGAAAGGTATTATCAGAAATTATCCAAATCTCCGCTGTTAGGCTGCTTATTACCACTGCTATAGTAGTTGCCACAATAGGGAATTTTGCTAATAAATTTCAATCAGAAGAAGAATTTTCTTATTTATATTGGACTATTCCCAAAAAAAATTAGCGCTGACTGGAAAGTCCAACTACTGAGTATCAGCAAATGTGCTGTATACCTATTTACGAACGCTGTTTATCCTTGGCACAATAGTTCTCAAGCTACACTGCTGCCAAAGAAAAATTGTCTTCAGTGGGTTAGAGCTATAATAAAAAGGAGACCATCCAAGCAATGTAGTTGATGACTGAATAACTAATAAAATAGTACGATACACATGGTTGTTAGCTTTGGTGCCTCTCCATGATCGGAGCTATGACAAAACATGTCAACGTTAGATACTTTTAAGTAATCTGCGTTTGATAAACATAAACTCTTTTAAATATTAAGGGTGAATGCTAAAAGATTGCCTAGGCAATCGTAGTGATGACATCGATAGATAAGATCTAGACTTGCTAAACTTATATTGCTTTATATTGCTTTTAAACTTAAATCTTGTTAGGAACAATAAAGGTGCAAGTCAGAATATTATATAGGGGGATAGCTACTGCAACGGCTAAAACAAGGCCGAATATAGATCTACCACTTGTTATCAATGTCTGAAATTCGAATGTCTTGCAAACAGGGATGCGTTCATATAGTAAATAATGATCACTCGTAAAATCCTTGCTAATGCTATCCGTTTCCTCAGTATGGATGCAGTACAGAAAGCAAAATCAGGGCATCCAGGTACGCCAATGGGAATGGCTGATATTGCTGAAGTATTCTGGCGTGACTATTTGAATCATAATCCTACTAATCCTAAATGGATAAATCGTGACCGTTTTATATTATCTAATGGTCATGGTTCTATGCTACTTTATAGCTTGCTACATCTTAGCGGTTATGATTTATCAATCAAAGAATTAAAAAATTTTCGTCAACTTTATTCAAAAACACCGGGACATCCTGAATATGGTTATACACCAGGTGTTGAAACCACGACTGGCCCACTGGGACAAGGGATCGCAAATGCAGTAGGATTTGCTATTGCTGAACGAACATTGGCAGCTCAATTTAATCGTCCAAACCATACTATTATTGATCATTATACCTATGTATTTATGGGTGATGGTTGCATGATGGAAGGCATTTCACATGAAGCTTGTTCACTGGCAGGAACGCTAAAATTAGATAAATTGATTGCTTTCTATGATGATAATGGCATTTCAATTGATGGTGAGGTAGAAGGTTGGTTTACTGATAATACTGCTGAACGTTTTACTGCTTATCGCTGGCATGTTATTAATGGTATTGATGGACATGATCCTGAACAAATTAAATCAGCAATAGAGCAAGCTCATAAGGTTACCGATAAACCCTCTTTATTAATTTGTAAAACAATAATTGGTTATGGTTCCCCCCATAAGGCTGGTTCTGAAGAAGCCCATGGTTCACCATTAGGTGAAACTGAAATTGCAGAAATCCGTACCGCACTAAATTGGTCATATCCACCTTTCGAAATACCAGCTGATATTTATCAAGCCTGGGATGCTCGTGAAATAGGTCAGAAAAAAGAAGCTGCCTGGTATAAAAAATTTTCTGCATATCAACAGACTTTCCCACAACTTGCAGATGAGTTTATCCGTCGTACCAAAGGTGATTTACCGACTAATTGGCAAGCTATTGCGAATGGTTTTGTTACGAACTTACAACGTAATCCTGCTAATATTGCCACCCGTAAAGCCTCACAAAATGCGTTAGAAGTTTTCGGTAATGTATTGCCTGAACTTTTAGGCGGCTCCGCTGATTTAGCACCCAGTAATTTAACTATGTGGTCAGCTTCTAAGTCAATAAAAGATTCTCCAGAAGGGAATTACATTCACTACGGTGTACGTGAATTTGGTATGTCGGCTATTATGAATGGTATCGCCTTACATGGCGGTTTTATACCTTATGGTTCAACCTTTTTAATGTTTGTTGAGTATGCGTCTAATGCAGTACGCATGGCTGCATTAATGAAAATTAGAAGTATCTTTATCTATACTCATGATTCTATCGGGCTAGGTCAGGATGGCCCAACTCATCAACCTGTTGAACAATTAGCCAGTTTGCGTATGATGCCTAATATAAGTATTTGGCGCCCTTGTGATCAAGTTGAATCAGCCATTTCCTGGCAATATGCGATTGAACGTAACAATGGGCCAAGTGCACTAATTTTTTCTCGTCAAAATCTTGATCAGCAGCCACGAGATACTAAACAGTTAAATAATATTATTAAAGGAGCTTATGTTTTAAAAGATAGTAAAACAACGCCAAGGCTTATTTTGATTGCAACTGGCTCTGAAGTTGGTTTAGCAGTTAAGGCTTACGAAAAGTTGACTTCCGAAGGCTATAAAATACGAGTTGTTTCTATGCCATCAACAGATACTTTTGATAAACAAGACGCCAATTACCGTGAATCTGTATTACCTTCTTCAGTTGCCAGACTTGCTATTGAAGCGGGAATTGTAGATTATTGGTATAAATATGTCGGTACAACCGGTGCAGTTATTGGTATGCATACTTTTGGTGAATCAGCACCGGCAGAAGTTTTATTTAAAACATTTGGTTTTAGTGTAGAAAATATAATTGCAAAAGCTAAATCTTTATTGTCTTAATTAACTAAAATGATATGAGCGTATTATTACAATTTTATATGATTAAATACGCTCTTTTTATTACATCAGATATAATTCTGATGTATTATAATCTTCTTTTCAAGATAGTACAAGTTAAATTAAGTTGAAACGTCTTTTTTATAAAATTAATAGATTTATTGATATAAATCACATTTTTTATGATTGATAACAAAAATCCTAAGTACAAAATCTGTAATTATCAATATTCTTACCATTAATAAATTAGTTATTATATTGTAGTTATTATATTAAAGGAATAGTATGGTAGTTAAAGTAGCAATTAATGGTTTTGGTCGAATAGGACGTAGCATATTAAGAGCGCTTTATGAATCAGATTATCGAGCTCAAATTGCTGTTGTTGCAATTAATGAAATTGCCGCTTCGGAAGGAATAGCACATTTATTGAAGTATGATTCTAGTCATGGTCGATTTATCTGGGATGTACGGTTGAATAACGATTTATTAGTGGTAGATAATGACAATATACATCTTTTTCATCAATCTGAGATTAAAAAACTAACATGGCGAGAACTAGATATTGATATAGTACTCGATTGTACTGGTGTTTATGGCTCAAAGGCCGATGGTTATGCGCATTTATCCAGTGGTGCAAAAAAAGTTCTATTTTCTCATCCGGGAAGTACTGATCTTGATGCAACTATTATCTATGGTGTCAATGAAACCAGCTTGAAAAATAGTGATCAATTAGTATCAAACGCATCATGTACTACAAATTGCATTATTCCAGTGATAAAAATATTAGATGATGCTTTGGATATTGAGTTTGGTACAGTAACAACAATTCATGCTTCCATGAATGATCAGCCAGTTATTGATACTTATCACTCAGACTTACGTAGAACACGTGCTGCTAGTCAATCTATTATTCCTGTTGATACTAAATTAGCTGCTGGAATCACACGAATATTTCCTAAATTCAAAGATCATTTTGAAGCAATATCAATTCGGGTACCAACTATCAATGTAACGGCAATAGATCTTAATGTGACAGTAAAATCTAAAGTAACAGTTACGAAAGTTAATCAGATATTGCAACATGCAGCAAAGGGTTTGTTTCGTGGTATAGTTGATTATACTGAATTGCCGTTAGTATCAACCGATTTTAATCATGACCCACATAGTGCTATTGTAGATAGCACGCAAACACGAGTTAGTGGGCAACACCTGATTAAAATTTTAGTTTGGTGTGATAATGAATGGGGTTTCGCTAACCGTATGCTTGATACAACATTAGCAATGGCTGCTACTGGTTTTAATAAATTTATCTGTTAACAGACAGTATATCCACCATATCGTTTCCCTATACGTAACAGAGATCAAGAATTTAGAAACTTAATAAAAGGGTTTACTATGTCTATAATTAAGATAAGTGATCTAGATCTAGAAGGTAAAAAAATATTCATCCGAGCTGATCTAAACGTTCCTATCAAAGATGGAAAAGTTACCTCTGATGCACGAATTTGTGCTTCGTTACCAACGATTGAAACTGCTTTAAAACAAGGCGCAAAGGTAATGGTAACATCTCATTTAGGTCGCCCAATTGAAGGTGAGTATAATCAGGAGTTTTCATTAAAACCCATTGTAGACTATTTAATAAAAAAGTTAGACTACCCTATTTCTTTGGTAAAAAATTATTTAAATGGAGTTGAAGTTTATAATGGTGAGCTGGTGGTTCTTGAGAATGTGCGCTTCAATAGGGGTGAAAAAAAGAACGATGAAACCTTATCTAAGCAATATGCTGCGCTTTGTGATATCTATGTAATGGATGCATTCGGTGCCGCGCACCGTACTCAGGCATCAACCCATGGTGTAGCAAAATTTGCACCTATAGCATGTGCAGGGCTACTTTTATCTGCTGAGATTAACGCATTAAGTAAAGTATTAAAAGATCCTGCCCGTCCAATGGTTGCTATTGTTGGAGGTTCAAAAGTTTCAACTAAGTTAACTATCTTGAATTCTTTAACAAAAATTGCCGATCAGATTATTTTAGGTGGAGGTATTGCTAATACTTTTATTGCTGCTAAAGGTCATAAAGTTGGCCGATCTTTATATGAAAATGACTTAATCCCAGAAGCAGAAAAATTGTTATCAACTTGCTATATTGCAATACCAACTGACGTTCGTGTAGCAACAGAATTTTCTGAAACGGCAGAGGCAATAATAAAATCGGTCAATGACATTAAAGATAACGAACAGATTTTAGACTTAGCTGATAAAACTACTGAACATTTAGCCGATATTCTTAAAAGGGCAAAAACAATTTTATGGAATGGCCCGCTTGGTGTTTTTGAATTTCCTAATTTTCGTCATAGCACCGCAGTAATTGCACAAGCTATTTCAGAAAGCAGCGCTTTTTCTATTGCTGGTGGTGGTGATACAATAGCGGCTATCAATCTTTTTGGTATTGCAGATAAAATCTCTTATATTTCTACTGGAGGTGGTGCTTTTCTTAAATTTTTAGAAGGTAAAAAATTGCCAGCAGTTGTAGTATTAGAAGAACGAGCAAAACAGTAATTATATCTGAAGAAATAACAGGTAATATTATATTTTCCTGTCCAATAATAGGACTTTATCTCATGTCTAAAGATTTTATAAAACCAGGTGTTATTACCGGAGATGATCTGCAAAAAGTTTTTGCTGTTGCAAAAAAATATAAATTTGCGGTGCCAGCAGTCAATTGTATCGGTACAGATTCAATTAATGCTGTTTTGGAAACAGCTGCTAAAGTTCGTTCTCCTGTAATTATTCAATTTTCTAAAAGTGGCGGTTCGTTCATTGCCGGTAAAGGTCTGAAAACGAAAGGCATGCAAGCTGCGATTTTAGGGGCAATATCGGGTGCTCATCATGTTCATCAAATGGCAAAACATTACGGTGTTGCTGTAATTTTACACACCGATCACTGTGCACATAAACTATTACCTTGGATTGATGGACTACTAGATGCAGGTGAAGAATATTATAAAACCACCAGTAAGCCACTATTTTCATCCCATATGATTGACTTATCTGAAGAGCCATTGACAAAAAATATTGAAATTTGCTCTAAATATTTGCAACGGATAAGCAAAATTGGTATGACATTAGAAATTGAATTAGGTTGCACTGGTGGTGAGGAAGATGGTATCGATAACACTAGCTTAGATAGTTCATCACTTTATACACAACCTGAAGATGTTGCTTATGCCTATGAGCAATTAAGTAAAATTAGTCATAGATTTACTATTGCAGCATCTTTTGGCAATGTACATGGTGTTTATAAGCAAGGAAACGTTCAATTAACACCAAAAATTCTTAAGAACTCACAAGAGTACATTGCACAAAAATTTAATTTGCCAACGATAAATAATCTAAATTTTGTTTTCCATGGAGGCTCAGGCTCTACTTCTGAAGAAATTAAAGAAGCAGTCAGCTATGGTGTAGTAAAAATGAATATTGATACTGATACTCAATGGGCGACTTGGCAAGGCATTTTAAATTATTATAAGAAAAATGAAGGTTATCTAAAGACCCAATTAGGTAATCCAGAAGGTGAAGATAAACCTAATAAAAAATATTATGACCCACGTGTTTGGCTACGTGCAGGTCAGATTTCTATGACTGAACGTTTAGAGCGTGCATTTAGAGAATTAAATTGTGTTAATGTGCTGTATTAATCGCTATTTTATTTTTCTAGTTTTCAATCCTGTCGTTTATAGAATAAATTATTATCTATCATAATAATTAATTTAAGTTATTACTATCCTCTAACTAATTTATATAATGACTATAAATTTTTCCTTAAAAATAAATTAGATTTTTAGTTTAAAACAATATAAAATATTGATTTATCAATGTATTATCTTGATCAAGACTCCAGTATTGCATATATAATGTTAACAAGTATTTTCTTTAATTCCGGAATCATTATATAAACCTCATCGATCAGCTATATTCAGTGGAATATGACTATTGAGGGTATAAGTTTAAAACAAATTATTATGATAATGATGGATACCACTATTGTCATGAAAGAAGTTATGCTTATTTATACTTATATAAAGTTTTAGAAATGGCAATGTGTATCCTCCTGTTGATTGATTTCATGGATGATTTTAGCAACAGAGAGATGATATGCCATGAAAAGTCTACCTTACTTAGATCTATGAAATAAGATATTATTTCATTCCTTACATAACTCATCTGTAATGCTACTAGAGAGGTGATAGGACACTAATGTTGATAATTGAGCTCGAACTGAAGAGAAATGACTGTATGATAATATCTTGAACACAGCTTATCGACGGACATTAACCCGTAATTCATAACAGTTATTTGCTACATTTAACTTACAAAATAGGTATTGACATATCAAAATTAAAGTACCTAAAATCAATAGATTACAGCGGTAATAGAATATGTTTCAACAGATATTCCTACTCCCTTATCTGAAGGGTAAAATCATTGAAAATTCTACTATAGCTATTTTACGAATATATCCATAGGTGATTTCATGAAGCCCTGATCCGCATTTTGATAAAAATACATAGCCTCTCTCGTCAAATACCATCAGGAGACTGAAATAGCGATGGCTTAAAGAGCAGAAGTAGTGGAGTTCCTGCTTAGTTTAAGCGATATGCGTTACGTTTTATTTTGTCGGAAGGCAAAATAACGTTCTGTCAGACAAAGCTGATTGCCTTCACCTTCTAGTCAAAGAAGAGGCACTGCTCATGGCTATAAAAGAGCTAGGTTGCAGTATAATATTCTTATCAAAGGTCATAAACAAATTGGGTAACCTCCTAAATCTCTTGGAAGCATAGAGCTTAATTGTATCTCTCAAGATATCTTTGATACTGGATAAAAATACCTTTAGTTTTTGAATGCAATTGCAAAATATTCCTGATCACTGAAGTGCTAACACTGTTAAGTATATAAATAACTGATGTGTTATCTTCATTCCAAAAAAACATGAAATCGAATTAAGGGTTAGCCTTCTGGAAATTTAGCTAGTAGAAAGTTGCGATTACGCTAATAAAACCTTTGATGTTTTATTGGTAAGGTTTTTAGCGTATTCTATATAAATGAATAAGTTAGAAAAAATTAAGAAGAATTCCTAGCATTCTATGATTTTTCGTTAGCTACTGAGCATCAATAAAACTATCAATCCGATTGAATTGACTTTTGTAACAATGATAGCTACAAAGCTGACGCGCGAAGAAATTTAGCTCAAAACAACCCTTTTAATAGTATTAAAGCTTCTCCCGTCTAATCAAAAAACTTTAATCGGGTAAGAAGATTTGACCTGTTTAATTATAGTGATAACCAATGTTAAATTTAAGAATATAGAATAGTTTTCTAAAGAACTAGTGTGAAAGTTAGTACAATCAATATACATAATATTTAGCAAAACTTACATTAAAATATAAAGTATTATTTATAATAATGAAGATTGCACTCTCATTATGGGGGAATATAATTGCTATTCTCTTGTTTTATCGGCGACAGCCAATATAAATGCACTAAGTGGTATTATTAAAATCGATGAAATATTTTTTTATGAATCTCTTAAAGGGAAGCATATTATTTCATATAGAAAAGGTAGAAAACGCGGGAGAAGGAGGAAATAAAAAGAAATAAGGAATCTCGGTTTTAATATCCAAGATTGATAGAATCATATATGAGTTATGAGCTTCATAGAGAGTTTAATCCAGAATGTATTAGTCATTTTCTTGATCTGATCATCAATTAAAGTCGATCCTTTATTTTTGATGGAAGTAAATGATACAAAATCTTTATTAGCGATCATGAAATTAGCTACAATCGACTAATAATGCTAAATAACTAAGCTTTTATATATAAAGAAGTCTAAATTTAAAATATGAAAAGTTATATTAGTCGGTTAAAAATGTCTGAGTAGATTCTGGTATAGGGGATCCCTCCGTTTTATTTATTAAAATCTCTTGCCTAGAAAAGATTGTATAAAACTACAAGAATTGAATAATAGACATAACTACAAATTGCTCTACGAGCAAAGCAATAAGCTTTCCTAGCATAACCCAATAAACAAGCTAATCTATTAAAGCACTACTTGTATTAAAGGAGTTATTTTCCATTCTAATTAAGATAGATCAGTTAAAAACTGATAAAATAAAAAATGTTAAAATCCTGCTTATCATAGTAATCTAAAAATTCTACCAGAAAAATATTAAAATAAATAAAAGTCTAAAATTCATTCAGAACAATAGGTAAAAGCATTAATTTAACTGACGATAGTAAAATTTCTTTACTCGTTAATAATCTAATAAATTTGTTAAACTTAATCTTGTTATCAACAAAATTATTATGAACAATAGGATTCTATTGATGTTACACAACAACACTACTTTCTTCTAACTGGTGTAATATCTTATAACTTTCTCAATCTAACATTAAATTTAAGCACATAATCAAGTTAGATTCTAATCTAACTTATTTACACATAATTAACTTAAACTTTGACTAATAAACCCTTATTAAGGGGAAATATTATTTTAGAAAACCATTCTTATCAATGTAGTGATAATTACTTATGCAAAATAATAATGTCCAATTAAACAGTACGCGCTCATGCAAAAAAAATTTTTCTATACGAAAATAGTTTATTTAAAAATTCAGGAGAGCTATTAGTAAATCTGATATATAGTTGGTCATGTTATATTTCACTCTGACCATTTCTAAATCTATCCTATATTCTTAAATTTAATATTATTTATCACTAGGATCAAACAGGTCAAATCCCCTCTTAACAGATTTAAGCCTTTCTGAATAGACAGGGACCAACTTAAATATCATTTAAAGGATTATTTTTATTGAACCATAGTAACTTGGAACTTCGTACATAAGCTTTGTAGCCTTACTGTCGTAAAAGTGAATAAAATCAGATTTTTATTCTTAATTGATGCTCAGTGCTCTGATGAAGGGGTAGGATTCTAACAGTTCTTCTCGATTTTTTTCAGTTTCTTCATTGAAGCAAGATAATACTTCGCTAAAACCTTGCTAACAAAATCTCAAAGAGTTTATTAACGGCATTACGGCTCTCTCTTGTTAGCCAGAGTCCTATAACTGAAGCTTTAATTTTTGATTCCATATCTTTTGAAACGAAAACAGCATATTAGCTATTTTGTGTAGATAATGACATTGCTACTTCATCTCTATGAATATCTTTGCCATTGAATTCCAAAAAAAATCAAACATTATTTCCTATAGCAATCCTAGTAAATATAGTTAACCTATCCTTCTAAATAGGTCATTGAAAAGTTTGGCAAACAGTATGCTTCTGACTCTTGATAAGTATCTTCGACTGTAATGAGCTTCTTATGTTCATACACAGTGCTACCAATAATAACTACTAGGAAAAAGCAATTTCCTACTTCTTGACAGGATGGTATATATTATCGGCGTAAAAATAAACGTAGTGTGTATTGGTAAATCACGCAGATAGCATTACTAATACTCATCAAGTTATTGCTATTTCAGTCTGCTGATGGGGTATAAACTAGTAGAAAAATCATATACTTCTCATCGAGAACTGTCCCAGAATTTAGTGAAAATCATCGGTGGGGTACCCCCTCACAGTTACAAGGGATATCAGTAACTTTTCTCTGCTTTTTGCAGGATTTAGATAAGACGATAGTAAGAGAACTATTGAAGTATATTCTGTTGCTGTCATGATCTCTGGACTTTAGGTACTTTAATTTTTACATCTCAATAACCGTTTGTAGGTTACACGTAATAAATAACCGTTACAGATTACGGGTTCACATCCAGCGGACAAACCCCCGCCGCGTTCAGGATATTATCGCAGTATACCTTTTAAGCAGCGTCTCAAGATCGCGGTGCCTATCAGCTTCCCAGTTACATTATGGATGCGCGCGTTCATGCAAAAGGATCAAAATAATATCTCATTTTAGAGATCTCTGTAGGCTAGATTTTTCATAGCATATCATCTATCTGTTATTAACATTATTCATGAAATCAATCACTACAGGGGGATTACCGCCGCCATTTACATTTATAAAACTCTATATAATATATAAATAAGGATAACTCATTTAAGATTTCCAATCTTAATAGGCAACCTTAATAAATAAATTAATAATATTAATAAGCTTTTGATTTTTTAAGCAGCAAAAACATAAATCAAGTCGAAGTATTTTTAATAAAAAGGGGAGATAAGATAAAACCTTTCGCCTTTAATATGTAATTAATCAATAAATGTAAATTTAAGTTTAGTCTTTACTTCTTTTATAGCATTAAATGGCGCTTTTTCACCTAATAATTCTTCAATACGGATTAACTGATTATATTTAGCTACCCGATCAGAACGGTTAATTGAACCTGTTTTGATTTGACCAGCTGCTGTTCCTACCGCTAAATCTGCAATTGTAACATCTTCAGTTTCACCTGATCGATGTGAAATAATAGTAGTGTAGCCCATATCTTTAGCCATCTTAATTGCAGCAAAAGTTTCAGTTAAGGTACCAATCTGGTTAAACTTAATCAAAATAGAATTAGCAATACCTTTTTCTATACCTTTTCGAAAAATCTTGGTATTGGTAATAAATAAATCATCACCAACTAACTGAATTTTATCTCCTAACACTTTAGTCTGATAAGCAAAACCATCCCAATCTGACTCATTGAGTCCATCTTCAATAGAAATTATAGGATATTGCTTAGTTAATTTTTCTAAATAATGAGTAAATTCTTGTGAAGTAAAAGTTTTGCCTTCACCTTTCAGGTCATAATTACCAGTTTTCCGATTGTAGAATTCTGAGGCAGCACAATCTATTGCTAAAGTAATATCCTTACCTAATGTATAACCTGCTACTTCAACAGCGTCCTTAATTGCAGATAAAGCTGCAGAAGTAGATTCTAAATTTGGAGCATAACCACCTTCATCTCCCACCGCCGTATTCATACCTTTAACTTTTAATACTTTTCCTAAGTGATGAAAAATTTCTGACCCCATACGAACTGCTTCTTTAAAGCTTTTTGCACCTACTGGTTGAATCATAAATTCTTGAATATCAATATTGTTATCCGCATGTTCGCCACCATTAATAATATTCATCATTGGTAATGGCATAGAAAATTTACCTGGTGTACCATTTAATTCAGCAATATGCTCATATAAAGGAATACCTTTTGCAGCTGCAGCTGCTTTTGCATTAGCTAGTGAAACAGCCAAAATCGCATTAGCACCGAATTTAGATTTATTTTCTGTACCGTCTAATTCGGTCATAATTTTATCGATATTAGCTTGATTTTTAGCATCTTGATCTATTAATGCATTAGCAATTTGATCATTCACTGCTGCAACTGCCTTTAAAACGCCTTTACCTAAAAAGCGATCTTTATCACCATCACGTAGCTCCAATGCTTCTCGTGAACCGGTAGATGCGCCGGATGGTACCGCTGCTAAACCAATAAATTTCCCTTCTAAATGAACCTCTGCTTCAACAGTCGGATTACCACGAGAGTCAATGATTTCACGCCCGATGACTTTAATAATTTTTGACATTAAATTTTCCTCAATAAAAGTTATATTTCAGTTAATGGTAACAAATTAATACTATTAATCTATATCTTTTATGAGTTATTAGCAAAACTGATGCCTGACAGTTAGGATGTACTCTGATGATTCGTAAATTTCTTATCCATTCTCAAATTAGATTTGATATAGATAAAGATCAACATGTCAAATCTCTAATCTGATTCTTGCTTTCTAAGCAATAGCCTATTACTCTTAAAGCTGTTACTATTTCACTCTGTCAATACTGTTGGGCAGAGTGCCAAATATGTTTCATTAAGAAACATCCTTAGGCTTTGTTAAATCACCGGTGCATATCATTAGAACAGCCATGGTGATCTCTTCGCTGATTTTGCACGCTTAAGATAAGGCGGTAATAATAATTTTGTTAAAGGATATTCCATTACCGCTACAATCTTTGACCATAGGAACTTTAATCTCAATATTGCCAATAGCAGTTTATATAGTTCATTATAGCAAATAACTATTACATTCAATTGCATAAGCCGTCTGTTAACAAGGCGGGCTTAAGCATGTTGCTAGCATTACTTTGAACTCCATCTTAGATAGCAGTGTCTATCAGTTCTCTAGCACCATTGTGGATAAATTCATGAAAAGCATTACAGATAATACCTACTTTATTAGATAGGTGTAGAGTAGAATTTCATGGCATATCATCTCTCTACTGTTAGAATCATCCATAAAACCAATCAGGCAGGATAAAACCTGCCAGTATCTTTGAAATATCATATACTAGAAATAAACATCAATCTTATCAAGTCTGATTGTAAACTTCATCAAGTATTTTCCCTGAATCTGGCATCTTTTCCTGCCAGGCTATCAATTTTTTCAACCAGATAATACGATTTTCATAGCTATTGCATTTGCCTGTTATTACTGCTCCTTCTTTATATTTCCAATGGGCGGCAATACCTAATTCAGCATCTTCATGCATTTGTTGAGTTCGAATTTGTATTTCAATCGTTTTACTATTTGGCCCTAATACCACAACATGAATGGATTGATAGCCATTTGGTTTAGGATTAGCAATATAATCATCAAACTCGTCAGGTAAATGATGAAAATTAGTATGCACAATACTTAATGCAGCGTAGCAATCTTGTAAACGTTCAACGATAATACGAACGGCAAGGATATCAAAAATCTCATCAAAGGTTAGGTATTTCTTTTGCATTTTCCGCCAAATGCTATATATATGCTTCGGTCGCCCATAAATTTCTGCTATAATATTTTCCTGTAACATAAAATGTTCTAGTGAGAACACAAAATCATCAATATATCGTTCACGATCAATACGACGTTCATGAAGTAATTCAGCAATCTGTTTATATTCATACGGGTATAAATAATGAAAACAGAAATCTTCTAATTCCCATTTTAATCGCCCAATACCTAAACGATTAGCTAAAGGAGCATATATATTTATGCACTCTTTTGCAGCTAAAACTCTTTCATCTTCAGAGCGTTCTCTTACCTCACGCAAATAAGCAATACGTTCTGCCATCTTAATTATTACACAACGAAAATCTTCCATCATAGCCAACAACGTCTGTCGAATAATATCTACCTGGTTAGAACTCTTTTCGCCTAATTGCCTAGCGTTTAATTGGCGAATGGCATCCATTTTCATTAAACCTTTAAGTAATGCATGAATCGATTTACCAAACTCAATATTAATAATTTCCTCAGTAAGGATTTTAGCTTTAACTAAGGGAAATAGCATTGCTGCACGCAGACTATCAAGATCTATACTTAACGTTGATAGGATTTCTCCCATCTCAATACTACGCCAAAGCAATAATTGACGATTTTCATATCGCTGAACTTTTCTGTAGCAATAATACCAAAGTTCAATTAATTTTTTTTCTGAGTCATTGTTGGTAAGTTTGAGATTAGTAACCCATTTATGAATGGTAAATTCTCTCGTAGATGTCAAATGAGTGCTTCTAATTGCAACCATAATCTTTCCTTGCCTATTTTACTTAAATCACGACAAAAAGTGCTATAGATCCCCAGATTACTAAGTATGCTTGGACATATCTAATATCCTGACACTCATAAGTTGATAACTGGCTGTAAGTAATTGTTCACTATCTTTCACTAAGATCGTTGTGTTGTAAAAAATATAAACAACCCATTCTGCCTTAAATTTGATAATATGTGGAATGATGATCATCAGGTATCGGCGTATGTAATGTAGGACTAATAAAATTTTGTTAAAGTCTTTTTATTCCAAAAGTTAATAATCTATATTAACCTTAAGATCAACTTGATAAAGCTCATCTCAATTCTAGTTAATTAACTTAAACTAAAATTATAATGTCTTTGCACTGCTAATTCAGCAACACCTTCAACACCAACAATAGAATTAACATGACATGCAATGTAGGTAAGATAAAGTTACCATGCTAAAATAGATCCAAAACTCTATCTTGTGGGTCACAGTACTAACATCAATGCAACGCTTTAATAAGAATTTTTTATTAATTTCGGGATTTGCTTGAATAAGCATCTGCAGATCAAATGTCAATTTTACGCTCTCAATAGAATGATAAGATTACTATCATTACTTGATAAGTTAACAAATTTAAGCCAATTTGCACTTTTATCGACTAAATAACATTGATATTATAGCTCCTGACAAAAGCAATTAATAATATTTAATCATCAATAACTAACGGTTTAAGGTAACGTGAATAATACACTCACACTACTATCCACATTAACAAAATTAACATGACCTCAATATTTAACTTTTACTAATTTATTTAAACAGTCAGAAAACAGGAAGTTAATAACTTTTTACTTCTAGCTGTAATACAGTACATATTCAGCTCTACTAACACTTTTATTAGTTATGGAGACCAACATACCCCTATGCGTAAAGGATACTATTAGCTGCACGTTTATTACTGAAAAGCAAACCCAGCTTGCTTTATAGTGATATAAAATACTGACTATCTGTCGATATCACTAATGATTTTATCGCACTGCCGTTTCTCAGATTAAATAATATTATAACCTACTAGTTTTAACAGAACATCGAAGTCCAGAAATGAGATTTTGTTGTCAAGAACTACCACAAATACAAAAATGATGAAAAATTAGCAGCCGATCAAAAACCTATGACTCAATTGTTTTCTCATTTTTTCCTTGAAAATTACCTTTTCTTCTCCGTAAGTTGAATTTATAACTACTTATCTAGAAGTAAAATTACTAATAAAAATTATTTTTATTAAAAAACTTTATTATCCATAAACATCAAGGCTTTGAGCTATTATTATATTAACAAATTTAACTGTACGCTATTTTTAATAAAATGGACTATATCATTAAAGATATAAAAATATATTGCTTTATTAAAAAAACTACAATCTCATTGATTGTCAGAAAATTAAGTTCACTATCTTCCATTCCTTAATAAAAAGGAAGATAGTATTACATACTAAAGTTATTAGTATAAATTATATACTATTAAACTAATATTTAGTTTTAAACTAAAACTATAAATATAAATAGAAATAAATTCTTAAAAATAAAATGAATTATTATAATTTTAAAATAATTTTTGTAAAATTAAAATATAATAAAGTTTATGAAAATTTTAATTTCTAAATTATTTAGTAATTAAACTTTTATTTAATTTTTGATTAAAAAATTTATTAAAATTAGTTTAAACATATAAATATAATAATTTATATGATGATTATCTTTAATTTAAAATGTTTTACTTAACAAGTTATAATATATT
>JBQMRQ010000081.1:0-2257 GCA_052174535.1 Arsenophonus sp. NC-WZS1-MAG3
GAGATTGTTTGCCAATTGCACTGATAACAGCGCAGGAATTGGCATCGAAACCCATCTCGGAGCTGGTATAGCCAATTTCACGTATCGTGTGACGCGTAATTTCTTCAATATCTACCCAGGCGCTGGTCATAATTTCACCGCCAACCATTACCATACCTGTTTTAACATATGTTTCATATGCAACGCGTGCTTTTGGATCCTGCGCAAGAATTGCATCAAGAACTGCATCTGAAATTTGATCTGCAATTTTATCAGGATGACCTTTTAATACTGATTCAGAAGTGAAAAGATGAATGGTCATAAATGTTTTATTACCTTAAAAATTCGGAGAAACTGAATTAGATGTATTACCATCTAGAGATCTATTTTAATGTTAAGTTAGCGCTATTGATAGCTATTTTTATATTTGTTGATGGGAAAAAACTGATTTATTATATAAATAACGAATTATTAACAAATTTAGCGTATGACGCACAAATGTTAGGCTCCCCGCTTTAATGCTTTGTGAATTTTGTTCATGATTAGGAACTTGAATCATTCTTTAAGTAAAAGCAAAACAATCCATTTTTGCTAAAAGCAAAAAGAATTAGTTTGCTGAGTCTTTTATAGTAAGAGACTTCATTAGCGTATATATTTTTTTGACTTAATGCACTAAATGTTAGAGACATTAATCCTATGCATGACTTAATAATCATCATTTTTTCATTTCATTCATGCTTTATAACAAAACAATTTCATTGCTTGCTTGTTAAGCTGAAGCGTTAGTAAAGTAGCCTGGTCACCACACAGAATGCATTTTATAGATCTGTATGCGGGGGATTCCCACTTCATCAGAAGGGAAAACTCCGATTTTTTCGGTTTTTTTCGATCCATTATCTCCAGTATCTTATACACCTTTAATATATAAAGTGCCTCGTTTATTCTTAGACAAGAATCCATGTAACGCAGCATCTTAAAACGCCTTGCAAAGAAATATAGATATATAGTACCCAATGATCTCTTCTTGCTTCAGGGTCTCCTATTGGTACTGTTTAATTAGATAATCATAGTAATAATGTACAACACCTTTCCTCTTTGGTAATGCGCAGTTTCGATGCAGATTACCTGTGGCGTTTGATAGAGTCTTAAGTATTTACGCTATATCACCCCCTTTTGTCTTTTTAGAGAAATGCGCTCTTCAGTAACGTCCGTACCTGTGTATTCAGATAATGTTACACTACCTTCCTAGCGCGGATATACAATAAGACTATGAAAGACTAAGATTTATTAGGTTATCACTGTGATGCGGAAGATGAATCATAATGTCTTCTCATGAGAGAGGAATCCCCTTTCAATTATTTTTTTAAGAATAGATTACCTCCCCCACACAGGATGTTAATATCCAGACCGTTATTAGTGACGGAGTATGAATATTCATATGTTGATTAAGTTTTTTAGATAAGCGTGTGAAGTACAGAAGATACTAATTTAGATATCCTATAGATATCCTATTTGCACATACTGCATGATAATCATGGGGTTGAAATGCGCGAAACAGAACGTTTAGAGCGGCAGTTATTCTTAAAAAGACTTAAAGAAATAGGCATACTAAGTTATTCTTAAAAAGACTTAAAGAAATAGGCATACTAAAAGTAATCTGTTACAAGTTCCAGTCAGATAAAATATGAATCTGTTATACTAATAGTACTCGGTAGCTTTAAAGCTATATGAACTCTAGATTTTTAATTTACAGATTTGATAGAAAAACAGTGATGGAAAAGATTCAGGAGAGGCACAGCAGTATTGACAAGATAAAACCTCATGGCACAAGTATTGCAGGAAAACGTTCTCTTAACAAATAGAAAGATTTACGAGTTTATACTTTTACTATATTTTTCAAGAAATTTATTCCAGCCGTTATCAACGGTAAAAACCAATTTAGTTGGTCTGAGAGAACATATATCTGGGTAAATTACTCTCTAGGTATTTTTGCTAGAGAAACAAAAATCATCATCTTGTCCGCATTTGTTAAGTTTATCGACTTAGTCATCTTCCTGATTATTTCAGATGGTAAAGGAGATATAAATTACCCCTAGTTTCTCTATAAGTAATGAATTTATCAGCATGGAGATACTTTCAATCATTATCCTTCAATACAAGTTGTCTCTAGGATATCTGCTTGGACTTAAGCCTTATCAAAACTCCGGATAATTGTGACTATAATGGGTGGTAATTATTGCTGTTAAAAAATTGCGGACTCAAGAGTCGGAAACAATGC
>JBQMRQ010000082.1:0-2215 GCA_052174535.1 Arsenophonus sp. NC-WZS1-MAG3
GAGATTGTTTGCCAATTGCACTGATAACAGCGCAGGAATTGGCATCGAAACCCATCTCGGAGCTGGTATAGCCAATTTCACGTATCGTGTGACGCGTAATTTCTTCAATATCTACCCAGGCACTGGTCATAATTTCACCGCCAACCATTACCATACCTGTTTTAACATAGGTTTCACATGCAACGCGTGCTTTTGGATCCTGCGCAAGAATTGCATCAAGAACTGCATCTGAAATTTGATCTGCAATTTTATCAGGATGGCCTTCTGATACTGATTCAGAAGTGAAAAGATGAATGGTCATAAATGTTTTATTACCTTAAAAATTCGGAGAAACTGAATTAGATGTATTACCATCTAGATATCTATTTTAATGTTAAGTTAGCGCTATTGATAGCTATTTTTATATTTGTTGATGGGAAAAACTGATTTATTATATAAATAACGAATTATTAACAAATTTAGCGTATGACGCACGAATGTTAGGCTCCCGCTTTGATGCTTTGTGAATTTTGTTCATGGTTAGGAAATTGAATGATTCTTTAAGTAAAAGCAAAACAATCCATTTTTGCTAAAAGCAAAAAGAATTAGTTTGCTGAGTCTTTTAGTAAAAGACTTCATCAGCGTATATATTTTTTTGACTTAATGCACTAATGTTAGAGACATTAATCCTATATGGATGACTTAATAATCATCATTTTTTCATTTTATTCATGCTTTATAACAGCAATTCCATTGCTTGCTTGTTAAGCTGAACCATCAGTAAAGTAGCCTGGTCACCACACAGAATGGATTTTATAGATCTGTATGCGGAGGATTCTCACTTCATCAGAAGGGAAAACTCTAATTTTTTTGGTTTTTTTCGATCCATTATCTCCAGTATCTTAATACACCTTTAATATATAAAGTGCCTCGTTTATTCTTAGACAAGAATCCATGTAACGCAGCATCTTAAAACGCCTTGCAAAGAAATATAGATAATATAGTACCCAATGATCTCTTCTTGCTTCAGGGTCTCCTATTGGTACTGTTTAATTAGATAATCATAGTAATGATGTACAACACCTTTCCTCTTTGGTAATGCGCAGTTTAGATGCAGATTACCTGTGGCGTTTGATAGAGTCTTAAGCATTTACGCTATATCACCCCTTTTATCTTTTTAGAGAAATGCGCTCTTCAGTAACGTCCGTGTACCTGTGTATTCAGATAATGTTATACTACTTCCTAGCGCGGATATACAATAAGACTAGGAAAGACTGAGATTTATTAGGTTATCACTGTGATGTGGAAGATGAATCATAATGTCTTCTCATGAGAGAGAAATCCTTTTTCAATTATTTTTTCAAGAATAGATTACCCTCCCCACACAGGATGTTAATATCCAGACCGTCATTAGTGACGGAGTATGAATATTCATATGTTGATTAAGTTTTTTAGATAAGCGTGTGAAGTACAGAAGATACTAATTTAGATATCCTATAGATATCCTATTTGCACACACTGCATGATAATCATGGGGTTGAAATGTGCGAAACAGAACGTTCAGAGCGGCAGTTATTCTTAAAAAAGACTAAAGAAATAGGCATACTGAAAGTAATATGTTGCAAGTTGCAGTCAGGTAAAATATGAATCTGTTATGCTAATAGTACTCGGTAGCTTTAAAGCTATATAAACTCTAGATTTTTAATTTACAGATTTGATAGAAAAACAGTGATGGAAACATTCAGGAAAGGCGCAGCAGTATTGAGAAGATAAAACCTCATGGCGCAAGTATTGCAGGAAAACGTTCTCTTAACAAAGAGAAAGATTTACGAGTTTATATTTTTACTGTATTTTCAAGAAATTTATTCCAGCCGTTATCAACGGTAAAAACCAATTTAGTTGGTCTGAGAGAACATATATCTGGGTAAATTACTCTCTAGGTATCTTGCTAGAGAAACAAAAATCATCATCTTGTCCGCACTCCGTTAAATTTATCGACTCAGTCATCTTTCTGATTATTTCAGATGGTAAATGAGATATAAATTATCCCTAGTTTTCTCTATAAGTAATGAATTTATCAGAATAGAGATACTATCAATCATTATCCTTCAATATAAGTTGTCTCTAGGATATCTGCTTGGACTTAAGCCTTATCAAAACTCCGGATAATTGTGACTATAATGGGTGGTAATTATTGCTGTTAAAAAATTGCGGACTCAAGAGTCGGAAACAATGC
>JBQMRQ010000083.1:0-411 GCA_052174535.1 Arsenophonus sp. NC-WZS1-MAG3
TTTAGCATGGCGCTTTACTGCTGATGCTTTTTCACGTTTACGTACAGTTGTTGGTTTCTCATAAAACTCACGACGACGCACTTCAGCTAGTATCCCTGCTTTTTCACAAGAACGTTTAAAAGTCACTCTATCTCTCTCGCTCTCTATCATAGAGAGAGAGAGGGGGGAACTATAATTTATAAATAATATATACATAAGACTGATGACACCTTCATCATCTGGTGAAGACAAGCTCCATACTTACCTCACACACCTCAACAGTATACACAACAACATTCAATTCACATAGAAGATAACGTGAAGAAAAAAATAGCTCCCTTTCCTTGATCCTAATTACCAGGAAAGAAGATGGACACCTTGGACACACAGTATACAGGAAGAAAACTCTTACCAAAGATATATCATGCTGAG
>JBQMRQ010000084.1:0-1866 GCA_052174535.1 Arsenophonus sp. NC-WZS1-MAG3
ATTTACTGAAAATATGCTTGGCGATAAGATCTGGTACCCTTTTAATGAACAACAAATTTCTGCTATCATTGCTTTAGCTAAAGATATCACAAAAAGATATAACATAACCCCAGATAATGTCTTAGCACATAGTGATATTGCTTCGTTAAGAAAGCATGATCCAGGTAAACTTTTCCCATGGAAACGTTTAGGTGAGCTTGGTATTGGAGCTTGGCCAGATGAAATAACTGTTAAAAAATATCTAGCAGGGCGATCAACCTATGCGCCGGCTAGGGTATCAGTTATTCAAAAATATTTGCAAAAATATGGTTATGATAAAATTCCACAATCAGGTAAACTTGATGAGGAAACACAAAGAACGATTAGTGCATTTCAGCTTCATTTCCGCCAAGCTGATATAAGTGGCAATGGGGATGCTGAAACAGAAGCAATTATCCGTGCGTTAGTTGTGAAGTACAGAAATTAGAGTGGTTAATTGTTACTTAGCGGAAGATAGTATATCTTTTTGAATAATTCAGGTTTAAATTTAAACTAATCTTTCATAGACTGCAGCAAAGTTTTATTATCCAATAATAATTGGGTAATTTCTAATTGTACAGCAAAATATATCAATATTAAGTGTTAAGTGAGCTCAAGCTCTTAACTAGAATTGAACTTATGGTTTTTACAATACATCATCTATGTGATGATTAAATCGTCTACTATTCCACTTCTCTGAGGATGCCTCAATAAGCTTAAGCTGGCATTATAATCAAGCTCTATATACAAAAGATTAAATTCCTGTTTTTTGTTTTTTGATACTAAACGTTTTTACAGATAAAAACGCGATCTATAAATTTTTTTCCATTATTATAAGTATCCGATGGATATTTATAGTAATACATTCGATTAAGGATGACGTAAGAAAGTATGAAGCGTCAGCTGAGATTTTGTCCTTATTAAAGACGGATAAAATTTATTGAGTGACGCGATATATAGACCTACAAAAGATAACGTTGTGAAGTTTTATTTGGTATTTTAGAAAAAATATTTCATATTTATGCTTAGATAAGCAGCCTTTTAGCTTTTAAAGCTTTATGATTTCGACTTCAGTCCTTCAACTTATTTCATGTAAACTCCTACTTCAGGGCTGCATAAACAGCGATCTGAGTAGATAAAAATACTTACTAGATTTAGGAATTCATATACAACTTCCAGTAAGCAGCAGAGAGTTATACTTATTTTTAGTGTATGGAGTTTTGAAATGTTGCCGTATCTTTCTGATTGATTTTATGAATATTGTCAACAATAGAGAAATGATATGTCATAAAAAGTCTACTTTAAGATATCCGTAAACCAGATATTTACCTATGTTACTTTTATATGAACTCATTTATAATGGTGGCAGGAAGCTGGATAACACCGCTGTTGAGGCTGATCTTAAAAGCCATGCTGCAGTATAATATGCTAAACGGCCTTCTAAACAGATTATGTCGCCATCCATAACGGTTATTTGCTATACAACAAATCATATACAGACTGATTTAGCGATCTTAATATTAAAATGCTAAAGGTCAGGAATCGTAGCAGCAATGAAATATGCTTATAAAGCTTCTTGCCTGCTGTCTTATCTAAAGTATGTAAGAGCGCCTAATAGCTGCTAATATAGCCTACATATGTAAAGCATTATCCACCCGGTTATTTAACGGAAAACTCTATGGATTTTATTGATGAAATCAGATGGTTTCTCTGCCAGTATCCATTAGCAGACCAAAACATTAATGCCTTGAAGAGGCTTGGCAATAGATGCCTGTATGATTTAAAAGATACGCATTACGTTTATTTCTTGGCGATGTCATATACCTTTCTCCTATCAGCCAACGCTGA
>JBQMRQ010000085.1:0-3062 GCA_052174535.1 Arsenophonus sp. NC-WZS1-MAG3
CATAAAGAAAGAATGAATTACGCTCTTAATCGGCCTAGATCGATATTGGGTCATGTAAGTGATAAAATTTTTGAAACGTTTAATGCAAAAGTGTATTAGTCATTTTCTTGATCTAATTATCAATAAGAGTTTATCTTTTGTTCGTATGAAGCTAAATAGTACGAAACTTTTGCTAGCGAAGACAAAATTAGTCACCACCTCATAATAAGATTGGATAATCAAAGAGTTATTGATAAAGAATTTTACATTTGAAATATAAAAAGTTATTTAAGTGACTTAAAGAATGACTGAATAAATTTCATGCTAAGGTCATTTTATTTACCAAATTATCTGCCCTAGAAAAGATTGTTTGAAATCAAAATAATTGAATGCAGATGTGCTGTAAATTGCTCTGTGAACAAAGAAATAATCTTTTTCAAGATAGCTAGAAATTAACATACCAAAAGTAAAAAATAGTAATCAGCTCATGAACATCTCCGAAGGAACGTAGCTGTCACCAAGATCACGCGTAGCGTGCGTGTTAGCTTTTGTTACGTTTAGGAAATTTAATCGTTTTTTCTTAAAGAGAAAAAATCTCCTTCTATTCTTAGAAGGAGATGGAATCAATTTAGTGGATCTATTTAAGTAAAAATTTTATTGGAGGGTGTATTAATCCTTTAATCTAATGCACTAATATTAAAAATATTAACCCTAACTTTAGCTTAATAGCCCTTATTTATACGGATCTTAAGCGTAGCAATTCTTTCATCAAAAAACCGAATTCTATTTTTGGTTTTTTGCTAGCCATTATCTTTACCCCCTTTACACCTTCAGTAAGAAGGTGCTTCGTTTACTCTTCGATAAGAAACCATGTTATATAACGTTTTAAAACGTCTTTCTATAAAATGATTAATATAGTGCTCGATCATTCTCTTTCTGCGTTAAGATTTTTGCTAGTGTGGACACTCGCTTAGTCAAATAGTCATAGTAATGATGTATAACCTACTCCCACCATCAGTAATCCTTAATTTTGATATGGATACCCCCGAAAAATAAGCATTTAAGATATGGCTTGTGCTATTTTATGCTATGCTTAACGCTTCCTTTTATATTTATTAGCAAAATGCACTTTCTCTAGTAACATCTGCCCTATGTAGCTCATGGGAAAAACCGGTACGCACTGACACTACTTCTTGTCGCGATATGTATCAAACGAGGAAGAGATTGGGATTTATCAGGTTATAGTTATGACGCAGAAGCCTGATAACAGCTCTTCACCAAATTTCTTAGACCGCTATTTTTGAAGAACAGCTCACGCGATAGAGATCAGTCGGCAACTATATTACATAAATCAATATCCATCTAAAAAATACCACTATCCGTTATCAGCACACTTGCTTAGGTAAGTAAGTAGAATCATTTATTCATAGTAAAAATATTAGATAGTGCACATTGGATTCCTCAATCACCTATCGACTTTATTAGTTGATAATCGCGAAAAAATATTTCAATATTTATACGCTATATGATTATTAACTAATATTTTTACGTAGACAATTTATACAACCTTAATTCTACTATTGATTTCTCTCTCTGTGATCAATTTATGATGTATAAAAAATAAAAATCTATAACATACTGTTTCCTGATTATTTCTCAGGAACTAAAAGTGAAAATAATATTGATACTGTGTATTAGACCAAAATTTAGTAAAGCAGCAGTATACACATCCTTTCTACATCAGATTATAAAAAATAAAATATTTATTGTCCATTCTTTCTATTTATATAATCAGTATATAACCGATTATTGGGTAACCCCAATAATAAGATGATGTATTTAGATTATGGTTTTGATTTATATATACTCAGAAATCGTCATCCTCTTTTTTAAAGAGGATTTTACTTTTGGTTATATTGACAGTCATATTCCAGTTAAATGGATTCAGCTATTAATTCAAGAGTTTTTTAGGTTAGGAAATAATTGTCTATTATACAAATTTGGAGAATCCATAAACCACAAAATATAGCAGTTTTACAGGTAATAGCTATAAAACTACCTCTGCAGATTCAATCTTATATTAAATGATCACCAGAATACTCTAACAAAAAAATCATTAGAACTATTTTTAGTCATGTAGATTGTATTATTTATCCATTCAATATGGATAGAAATTTACCCTTAGTAATCCGACAAAGTATTGCAAGCCCGAATTCCTGTGATTACTACTAACAATAAAACGGGATGGATGAATATGTCTATCATAGAATTAACGGACTTTTGTTTGAAATTCGAAATGAAAATCTTATCTGAGCAAATGCAAGGTTTAATTAATAATCCCTCATGGGCAGAAAATTAAGCCTGAGGGTTATATACAATTATCTGATGATAGTATTTTGAGCCAAAAGAGCACGTTGTAGAAATAGAGAAAATCTACAAATCACTACTCTAAAATAGTCCTATCCACTACTCTAAAATAGTCCTCTCTAATAGAGGTAATAAAATGAAACTCGGCCCATGGCATAGTATCTACGATACTAACTCTAATAAGAGTAATTTAAAATGCTTCATGTATAAAGATCATTCTCTTTATAGCCTTACTCAGGCTAACAGAATAAAGACAAGTATAGCTAAAAGTCGGATGGATATTGATTTAATTAGAAAGATTCTTGCTGATTCCAAAGGAATTCTATTCATTACAAGAAATGATTCTTTTCGAAGGGAGAAACTATTAATTTATCAATATTTTGATTAAATTGTAGCAATATGTCATAAATATAAAAATAAAACTCAACTTGATGATTAATGGAAACTTTCTATAAAAGGGCATTAAAATTTGAGCTAGGGAACCACTTATTCCTGTTAGATCGGATATAAAATATTTTGGAATCCTGCAAGTAAAAACATACAAAAAATTATGTTAAAAAATCTCCTATAGAAAAAAGTTTTAAATAATTTAAATAAATTTATCATTATCCGCAATGATTATGCAGAAAAGAGCAAAAATTATTGTAAATCATTTTACAAATGATCTTTCTAGAAAGAAAGCACAAGAATTAGCAACATCGTGTAATTAGCCATCG
>JBQMRQ010000086.1:0-109626 GCA_052174535.1 Arsenophonus sp. NC-WZS1-MAG3
TTAAGATTTTTATATCATTAAATATTTCTGCTAATATTGATTTTCAGTAATGTTGGTAGGCCTGAGTGGACTTGAACCACCGACCTCACCCTTATCAGGGGTGCGCTCTAACCATCTGAGCTACAAGCCTAATGATAGCTTCTGCTTAATGTTCATCACACAATCTATGTAATCATTTACATACCATTTATCTAGATAAAGAAATGATTTAACAGGAGGTTCTCCTATGATTTGCTTATTCTAACTTCATCTCAGTAATGAATCAGAAAGTAAATAAGAACCATCATGAAGATTACTTACCGCACCTTATTAACCTATTCTTTTGCAATCTACTCCACATGAAGTGACGGGAGATTTATACAAGGCCTAGAAATATATTCATTGCAATATACTAATTTATAATTATTAAGGATTATGATTTCATGGTATTGAGTTTTAGATTTAAATCCAGACTTTGACGTATTTTTTAGTTTTATTTTCTCCTATCTTTTCATAGCGTATATATACGCTATTTTAACACGTATTAACTGTATTCGTAAGTGGTAAAAATGAGATAACTTAACGTTATCTTTTTCTTTCTTTGGTTTATCACTAGCAATTCCTTTTAAATTCCAGACTGAAATTGCTGACAAAGAAAAAGGATAAAAGTTGTGTTTCTTACGTAGTTAAAACCAAACATAACATTTTATAACACAAGCCTAAAACATGGTTCAAAACTTATTTTAGTGCTTACGAAGAAAGCGTTTTCATTTATATAATGAGTCGCTGAATATATAAGAAGAGTAGGTAAGGTTCTTTGCATTTCTATCGAATTAAACTATATGTTCTATTGCTTGAATGAGTGACCATCATCAATTTATTTTAATTTTAAATTCTACTCCTAAAGCGGTCGATTTAACGCGTTAAGCTTCGGAGATTATAGTTCTAAAATATACCTATTTGAATAGGTATATTTATAGTGTAAATCACTACTAAGGAATCAAATTCTATTTACTTCCTACGATTTCGCACATGAGCGTCAGTTTTTAATCTCTAGGAGAGATACTCTCGTTATCACATATCTCTCTATATTTCTATCCATTTTACGGCTATAAATAAAATATAACCTATATATTAACTTTAATGACCAGTATTGAGTGTTTTTATCGGATCAAGATAAAGGAATTATATCTAACTTATTTAAGTTCATGCGCTACCTTATGTCTAATAATTTTAATTAAGGCTCTACAGTCTCCGTATTGTAGGGGCGTCTTTTACGGAGTTAGCTTGAACTTTTTATCGTTAAAGTTAATTGTTAAGATTATTTAATCTCCTGAATCAGTTCTTATGACTGAAGATGATTTATAATTTAAAGGTCTTTTATATACTTTTATATACTTAAAAAGATGGCGCAAGTTTGCGATGATTTCGCAAGTAGGTCACACCCCTACTTTATAGGGGTGTGACCTGAGATGCGTTTCAGTTTCAGTGCATCTTATGATCTTATCATTAATTGATATCTAGATAATAGTTTATCTTATCTAGTAATCTCAAATGAGATTACTGAAGCTGTGAGATTAAAAAGTCCAATCCCTTTCATTTTTATCCTTAGTGAGATAAAAGTGGTATCAGATACTCCGGTTTTAGTGGTTACCCCACTGCCATATTCCCTTTTACTTTACTCACCGACTACAAGATTGACTTGTATGTATTAGTTCTGCTAGCAGTGTGCTCATTCTAAGCTATGAATAAACTTTTCAATTAAAATCTTTGATGCTCAAGAGAATGTTTTATTTGTCGTAATATTTTTTTGATTAGATAGCTTCTCAATATTTTTGCCTTGCCAGGCACTACTACTTATTAGTTCATAATAATAACATACTATTTTAGTTTAGAATTTTAAAGTCTTTGGGTAGTTTTCTGCCCAAAGAGATTATCTAATTAAATATTAGAGAGCGTAGGTTTCTATCTAGACATCTTATGTATAAGAGGCTATCTTTTTAGCTGTAAAGTCGAGTGGTTATTTCTAATTTTCTTTATATAAATCAATAAAATTTAATTTAATCAATTTGTTTCTATGCTATATAATCAATCTGTACGTATATTATTATACGTAGTTTTATAGATCTGGCAAGTTTATTTTATAGTTTTCAATTAATTAAAGAGGAAATATTATTTTATGAATATTTAATAGAAATATTCATAAAATAGAATGAAAAAATTTATATCAAAATACGCAAACCTTTGCTTTATAAGTGTTTTTTAAGAAAACATATTTTATTGAAATTAGTTTTTTAAAAACTTATTTATTATAGCAATTAATAATTAAATTAATTAATGGTTTAATATATTTTATTATTCTAATGGATCTATTCATGTCGTAATTCCACCATATTAGTGTGTTATACTAAATATTTTAGATAAAGAAGATATGTTAAATTTTGAAGATTTATCTTAACGTCGTAAATTTGAATTTATTTCTACTGGAGTGGAGTGGTAGAGGTAGAATTATCACGAGTGCTTTAATTAACTGTTATAGAGATTTCTGATTATACCGAACAGGCAGAAATGATTATGGTCAACAAGTATCAAAAATACTGTATCGAAAAATACAGAGCGATATTCTATTGGGTTTTGGAAAAATAATGAAAGAATATTAAATTGCTTAATTGATGTTGGTTATTATTAATTTTACTCTTTTGTTGAAACTGTTACCAAGTTAGATTGTACGCTAGAAATTTCATTGAATATATGAATATTAGTGGCCTAATAACCATGTAATCCGTAATGTTGCTAAAGATTATAAAAATGTAGCGATCGTATAGTTAATAGGTGGGATTATCAAAAAATCATATAAGTAAGAGATGGATAATTAGCAAAACTCTCTAACTGATGTATTTCGTTTTAACTTGATAGTTAAAACTTTTAAACAGCATGCAGGTTATGATAGAGCTATTGCTAACTATTTTGTAAGTTAATATTTTTATACTTTATGATAAATTAGTTCAGTCTTCAGGTAAAATTGCTTATACATTAAATCTTAATTTTATTGAGAAGTAGGAGTTATACGTTACAGTGAAAATAATTATAAAGCTATTTGCTTTTATAATAGAAAGTAAATAGAGGAGAAGCTTCTGTTAATACAGAAAGACATCCAATAAAAAATTGCTTTCTTAATATGTAAGAATAAGATTATTGATACTGGTAAAGCCTTTTAAATGCATAAAAATTTTTCTAAATTTCTTGTTATTGTTAAATACAATAATCTTATGGTGTTGAAGTTAATGCTGATATCTATACAACTTACGATCTTATCTTGGCTTTAAATCTAATCAAGTCTCTGAATTTTGTAATATTATTATATCTAATTTTGAATTAGATGCAAATATGTATAAAATAATTACTGAATGCCAATTTGTTGAAGGTATTATTATGCCTGTGATTACTAAAATTGTTTTTCGAATTCTTCTAAACAAATAAAATATTTATGTTTTTGAATACGGATCAATAGTATTTACCTATTTATAAATTTAGATTTCAAGTGCGTAAATAGCGGATTATTAGTCTAAAATCACGATTTAGGTTTAGTGACTAAACCCTGATATGCATATCGTTTCTAAATTTAAATATTAACTAAGCAAACAAGAAATAGAAATGTGTTATTTTATATTAAGAAAAAATAACTATTAGTCTTGTGTTAGGTAAATAGCCGCATTTTTAGCTAAAATAATTGTAATTATAAAGCGCAGGATGAAAATTTAGATCCTGTCGGGATAGGTGCCAATGACATTTGATGTTTTCTTTTAATTTACAAATACAATTAATGTTGCCACTACTGCAACATTATCTGTATAAGACAGCAGGCTTGTTCAATTTGTGACGATGAGATTCATAGTTATCGTTAATGACTATGATATAGCGATGTTTATACTGATAAACACCATTTATCCTTCTAATTTAGAAGGCAATAATATTAATATTTTATTTATTTATAATAGTGGTTGCGAGTAGACTTTAGTAAAATTAGCACAATCGTTTCTCGCTAACAAGGTCTATCTTACCATCAGGCAAGATTATAACTGTTATAAAAAATCTAATCAATATCAATATTTTAGTAAAAGATATTATTATCTTACTCTATATTACCAAATATAACAATATTTCTTTAATGATCAGTAGACTAGAAACGCCTTAATTTTAGGCGTTATTGATGATTTTCATATCCTGATTTAATGATTTTTGTTCTCAATTAATAATGAAGCATAAGTTAGAAAGATTTAAAGCTTTTTCGAAAAATTTTCTTACTCGTTAAAATATTATAACCGTTACTTAATAAAAGTTACTAAAGTTAAAAAAAAGGTAAAAATGCTGTTTATATACTATGACTTACCGGTAAAACATTTTTCCAAGTTGGTCATCATGTTATTATTTAGTACTTTCTTAATAGCGAAGAAAGTCAATTTTATGATAGTGATCATGTCATTCCCATCCTATGAGAATAAGCTAAGATCATAAGCGTGTCGAAAATGATAATATTAGGATAAATATGGGTAGAATAGATGTATACTCTTATTCTCCTACTGCTATTATCACAAAAATTATTCATCAACGTGTAATGAATAAATTATTAGCAAATCTCTAGTGTATGACGGTCAAATTATATTTCACTCTGATACTTCGTGGAAGTTATTCTCCATTCTTAAATTGTGCGTTATTTATCAGCAGTGTTAATAAATTAAACTCTCCTAAGTAGGTTCTCGCTTTTTTAAAATAGACGGTACCCAGTTTCAAATGCTATTAAAAAGATTGTTTTCTTGAACTATAGCAAGTTGCGTATCAGGTTAATACCCTTCCACTATCATAAAAGCTAATTCAATCATATTCGTCGCTCTTATTGACGCTAAAGTGCAGCTGAGTAACAAGAGGTTCGTATAGAATGGCAGCAGCTCTTCTCGATTATCCTTCAGTTTCTTCATGGTTGATAATCGTGCTAATAAATATCAAGATATTATTAACGGTATCAGAGCTCTTTACTAGTCATAAACCCCTCCTGTAACTCAGTATTAACTTTTAATTGCATACTTTTAAGCAAATGAATCTAACATATGAGCTATTTTATTCATTAATAACGTTTGTGGTATATGTATAGAAATATCTTTGCTGTTACATTCTAAAAATAAAAAGCATAATCTGCTCCGTAGTAAGCCTATAGATATACTTAAGCAAAACATGCTCGCCAACCCATTGAAAGTTATGCTCAGTTCGTTTCTGACTCTCAATAACCGTCTTTAAGCTTAGTTAGCTTCTTGCATACATGCGCAGTAACGTTAATAATGAGAAGCAGGAAAGGGTTAGCATACCTTGGCTGATATGGGGACGGTATTATTAGTTTAGAAGTAAACATAGCGGTATCGCTTAAATTACGAAAATACTACCATTGCCAATACTCTTCAAGGTATTATTGTTTTAATCTGCTAATAGTACTAGAGAGACTATGTTCTTTTTGCCCAGAGCTCGCCGCTTTTAATAGCTTCATGAAATTTACCGGTGGGTAATGCTTCGGATATATAGGCTATTTCTAGAAGCTCTTCGTTATTTTGTGCGGTTCAAGTAATATAGATAGTAGTAAGTAAGCTTTAGAATCATGTTCCGTTGCTGCTACGATTTTAATTTTAGGCGCTTTAATCTTAATATATAAATATAATTGATACGCATCTGTATAATTCGCTGTAGCACATAACCGTTATAGACAAGTGGCATGAAAGGGGGAGCTCCATCAATAAGGCGGCATTCAGGATATTGTTTTGTAGGATTGCTTCGAGTTCAGTCTTAGCAGCGGTGCTATCAGATTCCCTGGTAGCATTGTAGATGAGTTCATGCAACAGATCATGATAATATTTGATTTTTTGTATTACATGTAGGGTAGAATTTCATGGCATATATCTCTCTGTTGTTGAAATCATCTACGAAATCAATCAGATAGGATACGTCATACATCTACAAAACTTTATACACCAGAAATCAGTATAACTATACAACCATATTCCCTATCATTTGCCAATGAGAAGGTTGTAGTGTCGCACACTAAGTAGTACCGTAGTCGTTTTTCCTATAAAATATTTCTCCTTATCGACGATCTACTGGCAGTAGTAGGTGAATTCCTAAACCCCTACGTAGTATTTTAATTTGGTGGATTGCTCTTTAGGCAGATATAGAGTGGAAATTTTTGTGAAATAAAGCAAAAATTATCGAAGCTGTTTTATAAATCCTTTAAAGTTATGAGTCTAGTATATAGACGTAATATAAAATATCTTCCGAAAATTCTAAACAAAACTTCAAGATATTATTTTTTCGTAGAAATAGATCAGGCTACTTGATGGATTTTATCCGTCTTTATAAGGCCATGAGAGTGTAGAGCCAATTCTTTATCCTTATTACGTAATCTTAACTAAGCATGTTCAATGATTATCCATTGGCTATTTACAAAATGAAAAAAATTAGAGATTGCCTTTTTGTCTCTGAAAATGTTTAGTTTTTAGAAAATGAAAATTTAATTGTTTATGTATATAGATTAGTATAGACACGACTTAATCGCCGGTTCATCCTTAAATGAATGGGTATGGATCAATCGATTTAATGGGTGCATAGAAATAAGTTAAAAACCCATCATTTCAATTCTAGCTAAAAGATTAAAATTACTCTGCATCGATATGTTTTTATGTACAATCAGGAATTACTAAATCAGATAGGCTATTAAAACTTTATTGCAGTCTATGAAAGATTAGTTCAAAAGTTGATTTAAATTTTTAAAAACTATCTATTTTCGGGATCTGACAGATAGTTAATAGGATTAGTGAAATAGTTAGTTAAGTGCCAGAATTTTTCTGTTGTTAATTCATCTTAAGTTATTAAACTTTATAAGTTTAGTTCGATGAAGTTTATAACTAATTATTGCGTATGTGTTAGGGTTAACAATATGAAAAATCTGAACAAAAGATCTCTATACTGTCTATAAGTTAATTAGTTAATCCTTATCACAAAGGATAAACTAAATAATTATAGACTATTTAGTTTTTTATTAGATTAATTTGATTAGTATTTGATAATAATCAAAACAACCATACTAATGGTAGTATATAGTATCCCATAAAAAATCTATTTGGTAGCTTGAATTGTTATTTTTAGATCATCCATGCTATGATAAAGTCAATATAGCCAACACCAGATAGGTTAAAATAATCATTAATAGAAAAATATAGTTAAATAAAAGGTTTAGTAAAAATAATGCTAGAATGTGTTTATAATTAAATATTTCTTATCTAGAATTTACTTAAAGCAATTAAATTGCTAACAAAAATAAATAACCGGAGAGACATATACTTTCATATACAACCAGCACAAAATATAATAATTTCTAAAAATAGGTTTATCAGAATGTTTATTAGGATGATTATAATTGTTATACTTAGATAATCTTAGGGGGCTAGAGCTAAAATAATAATTATTACTAGAAAAATTATGAAAGAATAATTTTATAATCGTTTCTTGAGTTCAAACTAATTTTTGTATGAAATAAAGTTGCTATTAAAGTAAAGATATTAATTAATAAAACGATTGAATTATGGGGGAGAGTTAAGATAATTAGCCTAACCTTCCTTTTTTATTGACAGACAACTGCCATAAAGCATGACTAAACTAAATTAATGGATAGCGGTTGCTTCTAGCATAATATAAAACAATAAGATTTAATCTGTTATTATTAATTTAATGGTATTTTTGTACATATATGGGCTTATGTTTTGTCGTTATTTTTCTTTCTTATTTTAGTTTTAGCATAGCAATAATAAAATCTTCTACACTTGCAGCCTTTCCTTGTTGAATTGCAGCAGCAGGATTAACATGTTTAGGGCATACTTCAGAACAGTAACCGACAAATGTACAGCTCCATACACCATTAACGCTATTTAGTAAAGGCATTCGTTTTTTTTTGCCTTTATCACGATTATCGAGGTTATAACGTTCTGCAAGTGTGATTGCAGCAGGACCAATAAACTCTGGATTAAGGCCAAATTGAGGGCAAGCTGCATAACAGAGGCCGCAATTAATACAGCCCGAGAATTGATGATATTTAGCCATTTGACTAGGTGTTTGTTTATTGGGACCATCGCTAACTTTACGATTATTACCAATAATATAGGGTTTAATAGCTTCAAGACTCTTAATAAGGTGAGTCATATCTACCACTAAATCTCTTTCGATAGGAAAATTTCCTAATGCTTCTATTTTTAAACCATTAGTATAGTTCCGTAAAAAAGTTTTGCAGGCTAATTTAGGTACCTTGTTAGCCATCATACCGCAAGAGCCGCATATTGCCATACGACAAGACCAGCGGTATGAGAGATCAGGTGATAAGTGGTCTTTAATATAACTAAGAGCATCTAGTAATGAGGTCTGTTCATCATAAGGAACTTTATAAGTAACAGAATAAGGGGCATCATTAGTTTCAGGATTATAGCGCATGATATCCATTTTAAGTTTTTTTATCTTAGTCATTTGTCTATACCTTTTTTCGCTTGCTCTTGTGCTGTTGCTTCACCACCATAAACACGTTTAGCCGGTGATAATTTGGTAATTTTTACATTACTATAAGCTATGTGCGGAGCGCCACCTTGTGAGTTATAAAAGGCAAGAGAATGTTTTAAGAAATTAATATCATCACGTTCAGTGCAGCTTTTATCCAGACGCTGGTGGGCGCCACGAGATTCTTTGCGATAGAAAGCCGAGTAAACCATGCATTCTGCTACATCTAGACTAAATCCCAATTCGATAGTATAGAGAAGTTCAGTATTAAAAACGCTACTATGATCTGTAATTTCAATATGTTTAAAGCGTTCTTTAAGTTCAGCTATTTTATTCATAGTTTTTTTCATTAATTCAGGTGTACGATATATTCCACAACCTTCCTCCATTGCTACCCTCATTTCATCACGAATGTTGGCTAAATTCTCTTTACCTTTTTGATTTATCAGTTTTCTTAAATTAGTTTCAATTTCAGATGCTTTTAATTCAATGGTGTTATTATTTCCTGAAAAGGATTCAGTAGCATATTTACTTGCTTCTACGCCAGCTAATTGGCCAAAAACGAGTAATTCTGATAAAGAATTAGAACCAAGGCGATTTGCTCCATGTAAGCCAACCGATGAACATTCGCCCACAGCAAACAAACCTTTTATTGATGTTTCACATTTATGATTTGTTTCAATCCCTCCCATTGTATAATGGGCGGTTGGGCGAACAGGAATTGGATCAGTAACTGGATCGACACCAACATAAGCTTTAGCTAATTCACAAATAAATGGCAGAGATTCATGTAGTTTTTTTGCCCCAAGATGACGTAAGTCGAGATGTACGACATCACCACGATATGATTTTATTGTCCGGCCTGCACGCCACTCATGCCAAAAAGCTTGAGAAATCTTATCTCGTGGTCCTAATTCCATATATTTATTTTCTGGTTTACCTATTGGCACTTCTGGCCCTAAACCATAATCTTGTAGATAACGATAGCCGTCTTTATTGATGATAATCCCGCCTTCACCTCTGCATCCTTCAGTTATAAGTATTCCAGAACCTGGCAAACAAGTTGGATGGTATTGAATAAATTCCATATCACGTAATGGAATGCCATGTCGTAATGCCATTCCCATACCGTCACCGGTAACAATTCCAGCGTTAGTATTATAACGGTAAATACGGCTTGCTCCACCGGTAGCCATAATAACAGCATTTGCCCTAATTTGAATATGAATGCCCTCTATCATATGGATAGCGACAAGGCCATGTACTTTTCCTTCATTAACAAGAATATCTAACACAAAATGTTCATCAAATCGCTGGATTTGTGGATATTTGAGTGAGGTTTGAAATAAAGTATGTAACATATGGAAGCCTGTTTTATCAGCAGCAAACCAAGTGCGCTCGATTTTCATTCCTCCAAAGCGACGTACATTCACGCTACCATCTTTTTTACGACTCCATGGGCATCCCCATAATTCCAGTTGTGTCATTTCGCTCGGGCAATGTTTTACAAAATATTCAACTACATCTTGTTCACATAACCAATCTCCTCCTAAAACTGTATCATTAAAGTGATAATCATAGGTATCATGGAATTGAGTAATTGCTGCTGCGCCACCTTCTGCAGCAACAGTATGACTACGCATTGGATAGACTTTTGAAACTAAAGCAATTTTCATATGTGAATTAGTTTCAGCAGCAGCAATTGCTGCTCTTAAACCAGCTCCACCAGCTCCTATTATAACTAAATCAGCATTAAAGGTTTGCATACTATCCTTTCTCCATTATTAATAAAAATAAACTGCATGTTGTTATGCCATTGTTATTTAATTATAATTTATTATTAATAATAAATTATTACTGATAGAGATTTGATTTAGATACAAGTTTTTAAGATTTTGCTTATAAAAGTAAGAGCTAATAAAGTTTTTTAAAATTAGCTATTTTGATCAAGTTATTAACAAATCTTAGTGTATGACTGTCAGGGCAGCTCTACATTTCCACTCTGATTCTTCGTAAAATCTGTTCTCTATCCTTAAATTAAACGTTGTTTACCATTCGCAAGGTTAGGAAATAAAATGCCTTAGTGCCACAGTTCCAGTTTTCTATTAGGAGACGTAAGTAGCTTAAATACCATAAAAAGGATTGTTTTTCTGGAATCAATAGTTCTTCGATATTAGCTTGATAGCTTCACATTATCGCAAAAGCCAATTCAATCGTATTCCTCGTTTTTATTGATACCCACTGCCCTGACGGGAATGGATAGAATGCCAGATATTCTTCTCGCTTTTCTCTATTATCAAACTTCTTCATTTTTACAAATACACTAAAACCTTAATAATAAAATATAAAAGGCTTTATTAGCGACATCATGATTCTCTGTTGCTCAAATCTTCCGCATCTGTATTAACTTTCAATTATATGTCTTTGTGAAGTGAATCCAGTGCATTAGTTATTTTGCATACCCAATAATATTAGCGTTGCATGTCCAGAAATATCTTTACTATTCCATTACAAAAAGCAAGGATAGAGTCTTGTGTAATAACCCTAAAAATATGCTTAATCTGAGCACTTGCAGAGTATTTAAAAGTTATGGACAGTTTCTCCTGACTCTTAATAACCATTTTTAATCGCAATGAGCTTCTTCCCATGCATGCAGTGTAGCCAATAATGATCAGCAGGCAAATGTGATCATATCTTACCTGACAAGATAACATAATATCTATCGCCATAAAAATAAACGTAGCAGTATCGTTTAAATTACGCAGCTGCCATTAGCAATACTCTTCAAGACATAGACATTTCAGTCTGCTTCAGTACCATTAGTAAACCATTTCTTTTCGCTAATAAGCGCCCCATCAGAACTTTGTGAAATCACCGGTGGATATTCATAAAGCAGGCATAGTAACAACTCTTGATCGCCTTTTATATACTTCAGATAAGTCGGTAGCAGCATTTTCTTGAAGTATATTTTCTATTGATGCGTAATCCTCCATTTAACTTTAGGCACTTTAATCTCAATATCGCTAATAGCAGTTTCAGTTTATATGGGTAGTTATGAAAAATATCTATTACGAATATTGGTATGATCTGCCAACAAAGTATCGTTCAGGTTGTTATTGCAATATAACTTAGATCTCACTCTTAACATCGGTTCCTATCAGCTACCTGGAACTCATTATTATTATAAGTTCATACAATGGAGATACTAGGTGATATTGGTTTGCAGATTAGCTCTAGGCAGACTTTTTATGGCATATCATTTCTCTCTTGTTGAAATCATGTACAAAATTAATTAATAGGAAGAATACATACGCTACCTATCTTAAAAACTACTCCATACACTAGAAATGAGCATAGTTCTCCGTTAACTAATAAAGCTCTTAATATTTTTTCTTGGCAAGTTTTCCAGCAAAGTATCATCATTCAGCAATGAAGAAGTTGCAAAAAGAAGAAGAATGACTGGCATTCTATACTTCCCATCAGCGTACTGGATATCATAAGAGCGATGAATCCAATTAAATCAAGTTTTGCGACAGTTAGGCTATAAATTTGACGTGCAAAGCAATGTAGTTAAAAACAATTATTCAATAATATCTAATCTTCTCGCACGTCTGTTCAGAAAATCTTGAATTAGCTAAAGAGATTTATGATCTTGCTGTGGTGGGGGGAGGGGGCTTGATCCCTTTTGGTGATAAAAATGCCTAACTTAAGAATAGAAAACATGCTCATGAAGCATCCTATCGCGGATCATAACCTGACCATCATAAACTAGATTTGCTAACAACATATCTTTTAAAGCAACCGTATTCTTGTCATTCATTTTTTGATGTTTTTACGTTTTTGCAGATTGTTTTGTTTTGGTATTTTTTATTTATGTCTACTGTAATTTTTTCGATATGCTAATTAAAGAATCTACCATTATCAATGGACAGATTTTCACTATAAAATTTCATCTTCGATTATGTTGTTTTTTTAATTTCAATTAACGTTGATTCAACGCGACCATAAATTTTGTCATCGACAATTAATTTTTTGTCTAAAATAGTACGTATTACTACGCTAGTTTTTGTTATAAAAACTGTATTTTTACATAAAAAATTTTCGGTATATTTACCATTACATTAATAAATATATTTGTATCTGAAATAATATCACTAGTGAAACAACTTTCAGAACATATAATTCTTTTCTTGTAACTTTTATTTTTAAGATTATTTCTATTCTTTTTTATTTCTGTACTTTTAATTTTTCATTTCTTAAACAAAATTTTTCTTCTAAAACAATAGGTAATTAGTACCTTAGAGATTAATCTTTTGCTAAATCAACAAAAGAATCTAGTAAAATACATGATGATAGAAAATATTATGTAATAATTACTATGTTGATTAATTAAATATAGCCCTTCTCCTTTAATCAGATTTTAATTAATTCTGCATTAAATCCAGAGTTTTGATACATAAAAAAATTTTTATTAACTTCATGATAATTTTTATGTGATTAATCATCCTCCTTATTTTAAGGGGGGATATTAGTATTAAAATATTTTTTATTAATTTATCCTTAATCTACATATTACATAAATTTATTTTTAAATAATCACTTTTAGGATCTTAATATATAATAGTGATTATTTTTGTGAGAAAATAAATAGCATTTTTGCTTACTATAGCAAAACTAAATTGCAACAAAATTCTTTATTGTATTAGTAGTTACTTTTAGTATATTACAAAGTTTTTTAGTTAGAAATATTAACTTAATTATTATATTATTAATTAAGTTAATGTTTTGATATTTTAATGTTTTAAATATAATCCGTTCCTATATTAATAGGAATATAAGTCTTTTTGTTATAGTTATGCTTATTTTTGGGTATATATGGCTTCGGAGATATATATAGATATTATCAGTTCTGATATTGAGCTTAATGGTATACTGAATTACGATTTATTGATAAGTATCCTGCCGTTATTTATAATAATTAGTTTTTACAAGGAGTCATATAAGACCGATATTGGCGATTTTAAGATTAAAGTGAATAAGGTCAGAGGGAATTATAGCGGTAACAAATATGCTTCAACAGCTTGTTTCTATCACCTTACTATCTAAAGGGTATAAAAATGTCTAGGAGTTGTTACCATTACATGGTATATGCAATGTGATGCACATTTATAATTTTTATGAAGCTCTGGTAAGCGATTATTAGAGAAAGTGCATTCTCTTTTTTAAGTACCATTAGTAGATTAAAATACCGATTCCTTTAAGAGGATCGGTAAAGATACTTACGTAATTTAAGCGATACTGCTTGTTTATTTCTTGGTTAAAGGCATAACCAGTCCTGTTAGATGAGCTGATTTCTATGACTTGGTGGTTATAATTAGTATACTGCATGGATGTAAAGAGTTAGTTAGGATTAAAGATGCTTATCAAGAGTTAGAATCGAACTGGATAAATTTCATCAATGAGAATTCCAAGTGCGCAACTTAACCGTACTCCTAGGGCTTAAGACGTAGATGCAGTGCTTTTGTTTTTAGAATGTGATGGTAAAGATATTCCCGGAGATACAGAACTACAGATGGTTGGGTGCATAAGATAGATAATATACTAACTTTACTTTTAAAAGGCACAAACAAAAGTTAAGGTTGTACTACAAGAGTTATTTTACCAGAAAGTCTGAATTCTGCTAATAAATTCTTTAATGTTTTATTTGGAAGCCTTTCAACATATAATCCCAGCGATGATCATGTTAAAGAATAATTAAAAATAGCTGCTATTCTATGCCTTCTCGTCAGCAAACTGCGGCGTTAATAAAAATAATCAATCCGATTAAATCATCTTTACAACAGTTGAGGCTATGAAGCCGAGAAAATGAAGCACTGTAATTCGAAAAATAATCCTTTAATGCTATTTAAGCTGTTCTTGTCTGCTTAGAAAAGTTACGAATCAGTTAAGGAGATTGACCTGCTTAACCTTGATGGTAAATAACATTTAATTTAAGGATAAAGAACAGATTCATGAACTATTAAATCTAGATTCTAGCATGATCGCTATACACCACCAGATTTGCTAATAATTCTTTTTATTTTAGCAATGTGAGGAATTTGATAAATTTTATTTAATAAAATTTTTTTTTAAATAATATTAAAAATAACTAATTGTATATTACTTTAATTACTTTTTTATTGATGTTTAATTATTTTAAATGATTTTAATTATCTTTTAATTTACACTGATAATCTTGAATCTCACCAACTGAACCAAAATTTAAATCTTGTAATTTCAACCGTGTTGTCAATAAAATAAATTCATTTTTTTGTGTGCTTGGCATCATCGCTAAGCCATAATAAGAAATATCAGTACCCTGCTTTACAGCATATTTTTTTAGATAAAAAAACGGTGATATTTTATTTATGTAAAATGCAGGAATTTTAATAGCCAGGTATTGATGACTATTAATTCTATCTTTTAATGGCTGCCAGCTAGTAGTTATGGTATCTTCATTTTTTTTTATTATTTGATATACTTTAGGTTTTAAGCAAGCTAAATGAATATGTAATTGATCTTGCGTGCGACCATATTTTGAGTTTATAGCAAGAGAAAGAAATTTCTCATTGATGGGTTTGCTAGCTGATTTAATAAATAGCGCCCGATTTTGCCATGCTAATATGAAATAATTTTCTGTATTTTTTTGTTGCAAAATAGGACTTTCAATTCCTGATATTTTATTTAATGGTAGTAATAAGTTATGTAATGGTCCATTTATATCTTTAAATATTACATATAAGCGTTTTTGATTAACTTTAATACATGGTAGTTGTAAATTGCCATTTTCAAATTCAGGGATACATTGTTGATTAATAGTTTGCCATAATTTATTACTATTTATTTTTAAATAGGTAAAATAAACTAATATAGATAAGAGTAAAGGAAAAAATATCTTAAGTACTAATTTAATACTTTTTTTCATAAAAAATCCTTTTAAAAATTTTCCTTGAAACATTAGGATAATTAATTTAGCAGTTATCAGAATTTTACTTATCTAATATAAGATATATATAAATTTATTCTATCTATTTGTTAATTTATTGTTCTTAAATATTTTCATTTTTAATGAAATATAATTTTAATAAGTAGTTCGCATTTCGCTTGTTTTAAAAGTTATTACAAAATCTGATCACGATCATGGCTTGATCTACGCCATCTCTTGCTTTGATGCTTCATAAATCTATTTTCATGCTTAAATGGAATTTGTTTACTAACAATGTGAGTTAGGAAATTAATTCTCTTCCTTATCTTATAGAGAAGACTCATTTTTGGTATATAGGATTTTGGAGATATTAACATTTCCTTCTAATTAATTTCGTGCATTATTTCAATAATATAAATATAATATAGATATAATCTCCTATGAAATTCATCCTACAGATGTCAACAAAACTAGATATTACCTTTTATTCATTGCATGAATTCATCAGTAATGGTCTGCCAGGATGCTGATAAGCAGTGCTGTTAAGACTGAACTTGGAAGCGATATTGCAAAAACATGTAAACACTGCCTTGTCTACGGATCTCATCCTTAATCTATAACGTTATCTGTTACAACAGATAATGCAAATGTGTATTGGTGATGTTAAAATTAATGTGAATAAAGTCAGAAATCTAGAATCGGTTACGAAATATTCTTCTAAAGCTCATTTTTACAACCTTATCTAAAGCGTGCAAAAGTAGAAAAGAGTTGCTACCATGCACTGTATCTGCAAAGGCATCAGGCATTATTGACTGATGATTCAAAAATCTATGTAGCCGTTTCTCAATAAAAAAGTACATGATTTTCTCTGTAAGTCTACTGTCAGCAGATTAAAACATCAATCGTTTGAAAGTCAGAGAAAGTAGTAGCTGTATAATTTAAGCGATACGAATACATTTTTCTTGGCTGATGTCAAGACTATCTTGTAATCAGCTGATCGACATGGTATTTTGCTGCTCATTATTTGGTAGTACTGCGCATGAACATAAGGAGCTTGTTGCGATTAAAGATAGCTATAAGAGTCAAAAAGTGCACTATACCGAACTTTCGTATGATCTCACGAGCGTGAGTCTTAACCCGTATCTCTCAGACTTGGTACTATAGAATGCTAATGCTTAGTTTTTTGGAATGAAATGGGGGAAGATATTCTTGATATGTACCATCAACGTTGCTTGGTGGTACATAAAACAGATAATGTGTTAGTTTTATTCTCTCAAAGAGGTATGCAGCGAAAATTAAGGCAGCTGTCTGAGGTTTGGCTAGCAGAGATCCCTGATGCCGGTAATAAAATCATTGATGTTTTTATTGAAAAATTATCAGCATAAATATCTCTTTAGCAATTAAAAAAGCTGGAGAAGTAACGAGAAGAGCTGCTTGGTATTCTACGATGTTCTGTTAGATTATTGGGCATCTTAATAAAAACAATGAATTTGAATTGAATTAGCTTTTTTTGCGATAGCAAAGTTATAAAACTGATGCCAAAAAGTACTGTAAGTTTAAAAGAACCCCCCTTTAAGGCTATTTAATCTCATTCCGTTTATTCAGAAAAGTTGGAAGCGGCTAAAGGAATCTTAATTTGCTTGACCATGCTGGTAAACAGGGTTCAATTTAAGGATGAAGAACAAATTTGCAAAGCATCAGAGTAAAATGTAACCTATCAGTCATACGATAAGGTTTACTAATAACTCAATTAAAAGATCAGGCAGAAATGAGATGTTGAAATATATTTTGTTATACTACTGCGATCTCCTGATCTTAGATACTTTAATCTCAACTACACAAATACTAATTTTTGTATAGTTTATAGTAAATAAATGTTACGAACGATGCTATGAACGCTATCAACGACAAGTAGGCAATGAGAAATATGCTTGGTTACCATATAATATCTTTGAGCTAGTCTTTAACAGCGTGTATATATTAATCGGTTAGCAAAATTACGGATTGTGTTCATTATAATGGATCATAGATGACACCTAGTTTTACGGATATCTATAGGGTAAACCTTAAAATTAAGTATTGATGATGGGAATCTAAATATTGTTTTCAAATCAATACTTATTTGTTTTGCTAACTCTCATAAAGTAAAGTTATTCAACATATATCATCATAAACAATTAAACTATTAATCCTTCTGATGTAGTCTTGGTAGAAGACTAGCAATAAGATTATTAATATTTCCCTGCAATAAGAAATTTCATAACGATGTTATTGTATAACTCTAATAAATGTTTTTCCAACGGATAACATGTTCACTGTAACAGTATCTCCAGGATAAAGTAGAATGAGTTATGATTCAATATATGAATCGATATCATCTAATATATTATAGCGGAAATAAATAAAATGAGATTCAGTTTTATGTTGGTTTTATGAGGTGATGAGTGAGTTTCTTTAATCTTTATTACTGTTTAATTTTTTATTAGTAGTGCTATAGAGAAAATCCTTTATACAGATATAAGGAATTTTTTATACTAATAACCTCTTACAAAACAGCCTTATAAACATCACTCAAACTGTAAAACACAATAAAAATTAATATTTTCCTGTTATTAGAGATTAAAAAGAAATAATAAAATTAAAATATAGTGAAATATAATTTTTATAAGATTTTTCTATTAAATAGATAAAATCTTATCGATTAACTTCTCTATAAAAAAGATATTTTTATGATAGTGTGCCCAAGGCGGGACTTGAACCCGCACAGCTTTAAAGCCGAGGGATTTTAAATCCCTTGTGTCTACCAATTTCACCACCTGGGCTAAATTTTGGAGGCGCGTCCCGGAGTCGAACCGAGGTAGACGGATTTGCAATCCGCTGCATGGCCACTCTGCCAACGCGCCTTGCTAAAATCTAGGTTATATGTATGGGGTAAGATATTGGAGCAGGAAACGAGACTCGAACTCGCGACCCCGACCTTGGCAAGGTCGTGCTCTACCAACTGAGCTATTCCTGCATTTTCCCTATGCTTATTTAGTTTGTTAAAACTAGCATTTTGATGTACTGTATTTTTACTTTTTTCTTGTATTGAGTCAATACTATTATTGATTAATTCGATTTATTTGATATTTTTAATAATTTTGATCATGTTTCATTTAAATTTCTCCAGGATCCAGATAAGTATTGAAACATAGACCAAAATGTTAAAATAATCGTAAAATAAAGTAATATAATAGCAATTAGTTCAATTTGGATATTAGGATGCCACATCAATCCTATTAATGAGAGCATCTGAGCGGCTGTTTTAAATTTTCCAATCCAAGAAACAGTTACACAACTACGTTTACCTATCTCAGCCATCCATTCTCGTAATGAAGAAATAATGATTTCACGCGCAATCATAGTTACTGTTGGTAATGTAACCAACCAGGTATGATAATATTCAGTCACTAATATTAGTGCTGTTACTAGCATAATTTTATCAGCTACTGGATCTAAAAATGTACCAAATTTAGTTGTTTGTTGCCACCGTCTAGCAAGAAAACCATCAAACCAATCAGTTAACGCAGCAATAATAAAAAGAAACGCACATACAAAAGGTCCCCAATAAAAAGGAAGATAAAAAAATAGTACAAAAAACGGAATCAATATGATACGAAAAAGTGTTAACCAAGTTGGAATATTTAATTGCATCATGATATATAGTTGTCTGGTCAATATAAAATATACATATAGTTCAACTACCTATTCTTATTGCCTCAACGCATTATAAATTTTTTTTGCTAATATATATGAAATTGTTGGTACTTTTGTTATTTCATCAATACTGGCATTACGTAAAGCTTGTAATCCCCCCATGTATTTAAGTAAAGTTTGCCGACGTTTAGGACCTATTCCTTCAATAGACTCTAAGATGCTGGTATTTCTAACTTTTGCTCTATGCTGACGATGCCCTATAATAGCGTGATTATGTGATTCATCACGAATATTTTGTATTAAGTGTAGCGCAGGTGAATCAGGTGGTAACGAAAGACCTTCGCCATCAGGTTTAAAGAATAATGTTTCTAAGCCAGCTTTACGATCATCTCCTTTAGCTACTCCTATTAATTTAGGGCGTGTAATATCCCAATCGACATTTAATGCATTGAATACACTAATTGCTTTAGCTAGTTGCCCTTTACCACCATCAATAAAAATTACATCTGGAACTTTATTTTTATCTATATGTTTACTATAGCGTTTCGTTAAAACCTGATACATAGCAGCATAGTCATCACCAGGCGTAATATCAATTATATTATAACGACGATATTCAGAACGTAATGGTCCATTACTATCAAAAACAATACAAGATGCTACAGTTTGCTGTCCAGATGTATGACTAATGTCAAAACATTCCATGCGATAGATTTTATCTAGTCTTAGCAAGGCAGCTAATTTCTCTATTCTTTTGTGAATGGTTGATTGTTGTGCAACTTTTGTTGTTAATGCTGTTGCTGCATTAATACGAGCTAGTTTTAAATATTTAGCTTTTATTCCTCGTGGTTGCACTTTAATATTAATTTTACGCCCAGCTATTTTAGTCAAAAAATTAATAAATAGCGCTTTCTCCGGTAATAAAAAATCTAATAATATTTCTTCGGGTAAAGAACGAATTTTATTAGCTTGTAAATAAAATTGGCCTAAAAATGTTTGCACAACTTCACTTAATTTCGTGTTTTTTGGAATCTTTGGATAATAACTACGGCTACCAAGTACTTTTCTTTGACGAATAAAAAGCACTTGAATACAAATAATTCCTAAGTGATAAGCAATACTAATTACGTCTAAATCTTGTGTATTACCGGTGACAAACTGTTGCTCTGTAACCGCTCTAACAGCCTGTATTTGATTGCGATAACGTGCTGAATATTCAAACTTAAGAGTTTTACTAGCTTGCTCCATATTTTGGATTAATTGATTAAGAACTTGCTTATCCTTCCCTGATAAAAATAATCGAACATATTCTACTTGTTGATGATATTCTGAATTAGAAACTAGCCCTTTAATACAGGGAGCAAGACAACGATTAATTTGGTATTGTAGGCATGGTCTAGATCGATTACGATAGATACTATCTTCACACTGACGCACTGGAAAGATCTTTTGTAATAAAGCTAGTGTTTCTTTGGCGGCATGAACATTTGGAAATGGGCCAAAATACTCGCCCTTTTCTTTCATGGATCCACGAAAAATAGTCAAACGTGGATGTTTATCTGCACTTAAAAAAATATAAGGATAGGATTTATCATCTCTCAGAAGAACATTATAACGAGGTTGATAAAGTTTAATATAATTATGTTCAAGTAATAAAGCCTCTGTTTCTGTATGTGTTACGGTAACATCAATTTGAGCAATATTTTTAATAAGTTGTTCTGTTTTACGACTCGTTACTTTCTTTCTAAAATAACTCACTAAACGTTTTTTTAAATCCTTTGCTTTGCCGACATAGATCACTATTCCAGATGTATCATACATACAATATATGCCAGGTTGATTAGTTACTGTTTGCAAAAATACTTTCGGATTAAATAATTCAGGCATTATAATAAAACTCTCTGTTTGAATTAATCCATTGGTTATAGTTATATAAGTGAATTTTACTTCACTATAAAAAGTTATTAATAAATCTGGTGTAGATGGTTAAAATTCACTCTAATACTTTGTAAATCAGTTCTCCATTCTTAAATTTGGTGTTGTTTTTAGCGTAATCTCAGATTAGCAGGTAAAATCTCCTTAGCCGGTTCTAGCTCTTTTATCGCTGAATGATGTTTTCCTGAAAACCTTGCTAACAAAACATTAATGGCTTTATTAGCGGTATCATGGTTGTCTAGTTAGCACATAATCCCCTCTCAAAAAAGCCCTTATCTTTAACTTTTAGTGCTGGCATGTCTTTAAAGGGAGTTAAAGGTATGGACATGATCTATTTTGTGTACCAATAAGCGTTGGTGTTACATTTCTGGAAATATCTTTATTAATTACTTCTAAAAACTAAGAACATCGTCTCCCCGTTGTAGTATGCATCAGAGATATGGATAAGGTATCCTATAATAAGTCATTAAGAAGTTTATGGGCTAGAGTTCACTTGGCTTCTGAATCTCAATAACCACCTTTAACCGAAATAAGATCCTTACCATCCATACAGCCTCCGCCGATAATGAGCAGCATGTAAAGGCATCAGCTTTTTGATAAAACGGTTGTGCTATCAGCTAAGAAATAAAGATAGCGTGTATCGTTTAAATCACGCAACCGCTATTACCTATACTCTTCAAACTATTCTAGCACTGGGTATTAATAAGAACGAGGAATCCGATTAAATCGGCTTTTGCGATAGTGAATTTATGAAGCCGATGTGTGAAAGAACTGTAGTAAAAGAAAAGAACCCTTTCATGATATTTAAGCTGATATACTCTGTTTAGAAAAGGTTAAACTAACTAAGGAGATTAATTTTTTCTGATTCTGGTGCTAAACAAGGTCTAATTTAAGGATATGAAACGAATTTACGAAGCATTAAAGCATTGTCTAATAGACAAGACATCAGATTTTTTAATAACTTCCAAGATATTACTTTAACACTCAATAGTTACAAAAAACAAAATAATTATTTTTATAGATTCATTGATGGGAGTAATAAATTAGTTGATAGAAATTAGAACAAAATACAGTTAATACTAGTTTTTATTTGTCACTTATGATTATAAGGCAATTATTTAGCAATAATATTCACACTCAGTTTTATAAAAAAACTACTATGGACTTGGAAATGAACTTCATGTTCACCAATAGTACGTAATACACCATTTGGTAAGCGAATTTCGTTTTTCATGACTTTAACACCAGCAATAGTAATTGCTTGAGCAATATCACGAGTTCCAATTGAACCAAATAGTTTTCCTTCATTACCAGCTTTAGAAGCGATAGTTATTGTTGATAATGAATTAATTTTTTCAGCTCGGTCTTTGGATGCAGCTAGAATATTGGCTAATTTAGCTTCTAATTCAACACGGCGCGCTTCAAAAAATTCAATATTCTTTTTAGTTGCAGGAACAGCTTTTCTATTTGGAACTAAATAGTTACGGGCATAACCTGCTTTAACATTAATTTTATCACCCAGGTTACCTAGGTTTGCTACTTTATCCAGTAAAATAATTTGCATTATCTTATCCTCTTTAATGTTATTATGGACCATATCAATTACTGATGACGATCAGTATATGGCAATAGAGAGAGATAACGAGCGCGCTTTATAGCACGAGCAAGCTGACGCTGGTATTTTGCACGAGTACCAGTGATACGACTTGGTACAATTTTACCGCTTTCAGTGATGTAGTTTTTTAATATTACGATATCTTTATAATCAATTTCTTGAACGCCTTCTGCTGTGAAACGGCAGAACTTACGACGACGAAAATAACGTGCCATTTAGCTAGTCTCCAGAATCTATCAATTCAATTTGCTCGGCATGAAGCACTAAGTTATTCAAGATATTAGCGCCCCCTGATGGTTACTAGTAAAACCGATAACAGTGATCCGAGTAGCAAACCCGTTATACTATGAGTGAACTGTTATAATTTTATTCGATGACAATAATAGTTAGTTTATAACATATTTTCCGATTAAAACCAGTCTCTTTTTGCTGTGAACTATGTTTGAGTTCAAACTGAAAGTAAGGAACTCCAGTTGAGCTAACTTTTCTTATTTGTCTATTATAAATTTTTCTGATAAAACTAATCGATTAGTATTCATAAGTAAAATTACTCTTCAGAGTTTTCAGCTCTCTCAATTTTTTCGAGTTCTTCATTAATAAAATCATGATTGTGACGATCGTCTTTAGCTTTAACTATTGGAGAAGCTTCAGTAACCATATGCTTAATACGCATAACCATGCTGCGGACAACAGCATCATTAAATCGGAAGTTTGTCTCTAATTCATTAATCACTTCTTGTGGTGCTTCAACGTTCATCAGAATATAGTGTGCTTTATGCAATTTATTTATTGGATAAGCCAATTGACGGCGACCCCAGTCTTCTAATCGATGGATTTGACCTTGAGCTTTGGTTATATAGCTACTATAACGCTCAATCATACCTGTAACTTGCTCACTTTGATCTGGGTGAACCATAAAAACGATTTCGTAATGACGCATGAATTTTTCCTCCTTACGAATTAATTATCCTCCTATATCAGGGTCAGTTGTAACCAACACATGGAAGCAAGGAAAACTTATTTAAGCGAAGTTAAAAATTAACGCATTACTATAACTATACTTGAATTAAAACTCAAGCAATAGATTAAATTATCACTTATTATACATTAAATTGGATTAGGTAATGTTATCAACATTGTTAATGATACTATTTTTTAATGATTGGCGTCGTTGACGTACTGCTTCAAATAAACAAATTCCCGTCGTAACAGAGACATTTAAAGACGAAACTACGCCTGCCATTGGAATACTAATTAGTTCATTACAATGTTCCCTTGTTAATCGACGCATACCTTTACCTTCACCTCCCATTAGCAATGCAATAGCTCCGGTTAATTTGCTCTCATATAATGTATAATTGGTGTCACCTGAAGTACCAATAATCCAAATATTCTGCTGCTGCAATTGACGTAGTATTCGTGTAATATTGGTAACTCGTATTAATGGAATATTCTCAGCTGCACCACAGGCAACTTTCTTAGCGATTGCATTAAGCTGAGCTGATTTATTCTTTGGTACAATAACTGCATCAATACCCGCTGCCTCTGCGCTACGTAAACAGGCACCTAAGTTATGTGGATCGGTAATGCCATCTAATATAAGCAAAAATGGTAATTTCACCTTGGAAATAATGATATCTAAATCGCTCTCTTGATATTGTCGTCCGGATTTTATTTGAGTAAAAATACCCTGATGAACAGCATTCTCTGTCTGTCTATCCATCCATTGACGATTAACTAACTGAATAATAATACCGAATTTTTTAATCTGGTTAATAATCGACAATAAACGTTTATCTTTACGTCCCTTTAGTACATAAACTTGTTTTAAACGTGAAGGATCGCGTTCCAGTAGTGCTTGCACTGCATGAATACCATAAATAATTTCATTCATAAATTTATCTATTACTTAATAACAATATCTCTTAAAGATAGTAGATTACTGCTGCTAATAAAAGATTATTAATAAAAATAACTAAAATTTTTGTGATTTTTAAATAGTCTTTTTACTTTTAATTTTTTTGTAATCTTTTTGCTTTTATCAGCATCCTTTTTCTTTTTTTATTCTTTTTTTAGTGTTATTAGTGCTAATTTATATGGTTTAAATAAATAAATGCTATTAGACTCAAAATTTTTGTGTTAGTTTTAATTTAGTTTTATGAGTTAAATTTATTTTTAAAAATTGCTTTTTTGTTTTTTGCTTTTTCTTTTACTGTCTTACCTGAATTTTTTGCCTTACGTAAAGTTGATATCAATGCAAAATCAATCTTGCGTTCATCCATATGCACAGCTTTAACACTAATTTCAACTTCATCACCAAGACGATATATCATACCCGAAAATTCCCCAATAAGTCGCTGGCCTACGTTATCGTAGTGATAGCAATCATTATTAAGTGAAGAGACATGAACTAGGCCATCAATAAAAAGATCTTTTAAACGAACAAAAAATCCAAAACCAGTAACACTGGTGATAATGCCAGTAAATAGATTTCCAACTTGATCTTGCATGAAATCACATTTCAACCAATCAGCAACATCTCTCGTTGCTTCATCAGCCCGCCGTTCTGTCATTGAGCAATGTTCACCTAATTGTAACATTTCATGCATATCAGCATGCCAACCACCGGTTAGTGTTGAACGATGTTGATTATTTCCATCTTGGCCAGATAAAAGATATTTAATTGAACGATGTAGTGCTAAATCAGGATATCGACGGATAGGTGAAGTGAAGTGGGCATAAGATTTCACTGCTAAGCCAAAATGCCCTCTATTTTCAGTGTCATAAATAGCCTGCTTCATTGAGCGTAAGATCATTGTTTGCAACAATACATGGTCTGGACGTTTAGCAACTTCATGCATGATTTTAGCATAATCAGCTGACTTAGGTTTTATACCACCCGGTAATTTTAAATTTAACTTATTAAATAACGTCCGCAAGTTTATAATACTCTCTTGTTTTGGTCTATCATGAACACGGTATAAGCTAGGCTCTTTATTTCGCTCAACAAAACGTGCGGCAGCGATATTTGCTAAAATCATACACTCTTCAATTAATTTATGCGCATCATTACGTTCAATAGGCTCAATCCGCTCAATCCGTTTTTCTGCATTAAAAATAAATCTAGCTTCTTCAGATTCAAAAGAAATAGCGCCTCGTTTTATGCGCGTGCTATCTAACACTTTGTATAGTAGATGAAGTTGTTCTAGATGTGGCACTAGATTTTGATAATGCTTACGTAACTCTTGGTCACCTTGCAAAACTTTCCAGACTTTGGTGTAAGTCAATCTGGCATGAGAACGCATCACCGCTTCATAGAATTTAGATGAAGTGATTTGTCCCTCCGCCGATAACTGCATTTCACATACTATGCAAAACCTTTCCACTTCAGGATTTAATGAACATAATCCATTAGAAAGAATTTCAGGCAACATGGGAATTACCCGTGATGGAAAATAGACCGAATTCCCCCGACTAACCGCTTCATTATCTAATGGTGTTCGTGGCCGTACATAATAGCTAACATCAGCAATGGCAACCAATAAGCACCAACCACCATCTTCTTTCGGCATGCAATAAACTGCATCATCAAAATCACAGGCATCTTCACCATCAATAGTGAGTAACGGTAGATGGCATATATCTACTCGCCCCTTTTTTGCTGAGACAGGGATCTGTTCAGATAAATCAGCAATCTGTTTCTCAACTTGTGGCGGCCAGCTATATGGAATTTCATAGGTTCTTAATGCAATCTCTACTGCCATATTAGTACCCATGCTTTCGCCTAATACTTCGATAATATTTCCTACCGCATGAGTATGGCGTGCTGGTCGGGTTGTCATGTTAACGACAACTACATTTCCCATTCTGGCACCATTAATCCGTTCTTTAGGGATCAAAATATCAAACGATAGTCGACTATCGTTAGGGACTACATACCCTATCATCGACTCTAAAAAATAACGTCCAACGATATAATTATTTCGTGGAACAAGTACTCGAACGATGTGAACTTCTGTACGTCCTCGACGATCTTTTCCAAATGGTTGGACAAGCACAATATCACCATGCAGTGCTTTTTTCATTTCTTCTAAAGAAAGATAAAAATCTTCTTTCTGACCTTCTATTCGTAAAAAACCAAAACCATCACGATGCCCAATAACAGTACCTTTCAGTAAATTAATACGTTCAGGTAAAGCATAACATTGACGATGAGTAAATACCAATTGTCCATCATCCTCCATAGCACGTAAACGGCGACGCAAAGCCTCCAACTCTTCTTCTTTGGTTAACTTTAATATTCGGGCGATTTTCTGTCGACTTATAGGAGTAAGAAATTTTGCTAATACCTCTAAGATATATTTACGACTTACAATTGGTGAATGATATTTTTCATCCTCTCGTTTTTTATAAGGGTTTTTTGCCATCACCAACCTCCAACACTACTACTTTAATTAATATACTTATAATACTTATGTCTATTATTTATTTTAATAGTAACTTATAAAATGGTTTGTTATTTTTTAATAGATCAAATAATGTATATTTATCTAATTCATTTAAAAGATGATTATTTAATTTGATTTAATATCTGCTTTAATACAAGTAATATATGATTTTTCGGATACATATAGAGTAAACTTTATTATGTTATACGATGATTATCTTGTTGAAATTATCCACGAAAGAAATTAACAGGATACGCCTGCTATCTCCGAAACTATATTTACTAGAAATAAATATAACTTGCTTTAGTTAATAAGTAGAAGTAATACAGCAAAAATTGCTGCTATTAATTGACTAATGCCAGAACATCTAATAGATGAGTAACCTCCCCCATCTCTACTATTTCCGAATTTTGATTAACTAGTTTATCTAAATAAATACCCTATTTTCTTTTCACCACACAGCAACAAGTCTAATTTCGCTCAATTAATTAGTAATTTTTACTATATAATTACGTGAGATATTGTATATATTAAGTAACTTTAATAATATTAATTATTTTATCCATAGGAAATGACCTTTATAAATCAATGCTATTAAATTATAGTCAACAAAGGTTGTTAATTGCACATTAATCTTTTTTTTATAAAAAAAGGAAAGGCATCATTAATATTAATTCATGTAGTTATCTCTTTAATATAAATTTTTGCTATCAATCAAAATTGATTAGTAAATTAAGTAACATAATAAATTTTTTTATAAAAGTAACGCCTGAATGTTCAGGCGTTATCTTTTTAATTAATAAGTTAAATGGTAAAATTATATATCAAAAGGATCTCGTAATATTATTGTTTCAGCACGATCAGGTCCTGTCGAGATAATATCTATCGGAATGTCAGTTAATTGCTCAATCCGTTTAATATAATCAATGGCTGCTTTAGGTAATTGATTATATTCTTTTATTCCAGAAATACTTTCATTCCAGCCTGGTAATATTTCATATATTGGAGTTAAACCTTCCCATTCTTCTTCTGATAATGGTGTTATAGTCAATTCAGTCCCATCTAGTTTGCGATAAGCAATACAAAGTTTCACTTCATCTAAACCATCTAATATATCTAGTTTAGTTAAACAAAAACCAGAAAGAGAATTGATTTGAACTGCTCGGTTAATAGCAACAATATCTAACCAACCTGTACGACGGAAACGACCTGTTGTTGCACCAAATTCTTGTCCTTTTTTACGCAGGTATTCGTCTATTTCACCAGATAGTTCTGTTGGAAAAGGACCAGCACCAACACGGGTAGAATAAGCTTTTAATATTCCTAAAATATAATCAATATAACGTGGACCTAAGCCTGATCCAGTAGCAACAGCACCAGCCGTGGTATTTGATGAAGTCACATAGGGATAAGTACCATGATCAATATCCAGCAATGCTCCCTGAGCACCTTCATAGATCACTAATTCGCCTTTTTGATGCGCTTTATATAAAAAATTGGCAACATCAATGGTCATTTCTGTTAAAATATCTGCAGTAACCATAATATCATTTAATGTTTTTTGGTAATCAACTGGAGGCGTTTTATAGTAATTTACTAATTGAAAATTATGATAATCAATAATTTCTTTAAGTTTGGTTTGAAATGTTTTTTTATTAAACAGATCACAAACACGTAATCCACGGCGGGCAACTTTATCTTCATAAACTGGGCCAATTCCTAGGCCTGTCGTTCCTATCGCTTTTTCGCCTCGCGCTTTTTCACGTGCGTTATCTAAAGCAATATGATAAGGCAAGATTAATGAGCAAGCTTCTGAAATTTTGAGACGTTCACGTACTGGCACGCCGCACGCTTCTAATTTTTTTATTTCATCTATTAATGCATTAGGTGCTAACACCACACCATTGCCAATGATGTTTATGACGTTTTCATGCAGGATACCAGATGGTATAATATGGAGGACAGTTTTTTTAGCATTTACCACTATCGTATGACCAGCATTATGGCCACCTTGATAACGAACAATATACTTAGCGCGTTCAGTTAGTAAATCAACTATTTTGCCTTTACCTTCATCACCCCATTGAGCACCTAATACAACAATGTTTTTACCCATTTTTAAAATTCACTTGATTACTTAAAAAGAATTCTGCCATTTCAATTATTAGTTGCTAGTAAGTTTATAACACTAATACCTTGTTGATAACAATTTTAACAAATTAAAGCCGCTTAATTTGGTTTATGTAAAGTGGTTTAGTAACAATTTTGATTATCTTTTAAATAATCACTGTATACCGTTCTTTATTTAGTTGGTGCTCGCATATAACGGAAAAAATTAGTATCCGGGCTTAATACCATTACATCATCACCACTTTTACTAAAGCTCTTTTCGTATGCCCGCAAACTACGAATAAAAGCATAAAAATCAGGATCTTGATTAAATATATCAGCAAATAGCTTAGTTGCCATTGCATCTCCTTCACCATGTAATCTCAATGCTGTGCGCTCTGCTTCTGCTAATTTTTCAGTCACGGTTTTATCTGCTGCTGCGCGGATTTTCACAGCCTCTTCTTGACCTTGAGAACGATGTTGACGCGCTACAGCCTCTCGTTCAGCGCGCATGCGCTGATATATCGCTTCTGAAACTTCACTTGGTAATTCAATACGTTTAATACGAACATCGACAACTTCAATCCCTAATGCAGCCATGCTGTTTGAGTTAATAACTGGTAAGTTACTCTTTATCTCTTTATTAAAACGAGCTGCCGCTGAAGCTATAGCCTGATCAGCATTTTTTGTCGCATCAGTATCTGAAGAAGAACCTTTATTAAGTGCATCACGTACATCGATGGTTAGGTGCCCGCGAGAGTCGGTAATTATATCTTTTACATTCAAACGGCCAAATTCTGAACGTAAACGATCGCTAAATTTACGTTTCAGTAAAGTTTCAGCTTGATAAGGATTACCACCACCTGTCGCAACATAGTAACGACTAAAATCAGTAATTCGCCATTTTAAATAAGAATCAACCATTAAATCTTTATTTTCTCTAGTTAGATAACGATCTGCTTGAACATCTAATGTTTGAATACGTGCATCTAACATTTTTACCATTTCAATAAATGGTATTTTGAGATGTAAACCTGGTTCATAAATAATAGGTTTATGATCACTATCACGTACAACCTTACCAAACCGTAGAATGATTCCTCTTTCTGTCTGTTGAACGGTAAAAATTGACATATACAACGCAACTAATGCAGAAATAATAATAGCAATTATTGATTTACGCATGATTATTATCTCCCTACATTAGTAGAATTATTGCTCCGAGCATTGTCCCGGGCACCATAGCTATATGAATAAGAAGATTCATTAGCAATATCTGATTGCTTAATAATTTTTGGTGGCGTTATTTTTTGTATATCTAACGCTTTATTCTTGTTTCCATTGCATAGAATTTTCTCTAATGGCAACAATAATATACTATTACTTTTATCGTTAACAATAACTTTACGAGTATTTGAAAGTACTCGTTCCATTGTTTCAATGTATAAACGTTCACGAGTAATCTGAGGAGCCGCTCGATATTCCGGCAACATTTTTGCAAAACTGGCCACTTCACCCTCAGCCTTAAAAACCACACTTGTCTTATAAGCTGTTGCTTCTTCAATCAGTTTCTGCGCATTACCTTTTGCTAATGGTAGGACTTCATTGCGATAAGCTTGCGCTTCACGAATAGTCTTCTGTTCTTCTTCTCGTGCTGCAATAACATCATCAAATGCCGCTTTAACTGCTTCTGGTGGACGAGCAGCCTGGAAGTTAACATCTAATATTGTTATACCTGTATTATAAGGAATTATCGTATTTTCTAACTCTTTTTGTGTTTCATCACGGATAAAGGCACGTTTCGTTGTTAACACCTGTTCCATTTCTGATTGACCAATAATTCCCCGTACTGCGCTATCTATTGCCTGACGTAAACTATTATCCGGATTAGTAACGTTAAATAAATATTGAGCTGGATCAGTTACTAGATACTGGACGTTCATTTCTACTTGAATAACGTTTTCATCTGAAGTTAACATCATACCATTAGTTGCTTGTTCACGTATGGTTTCAATATTAACCGGAATCACTTTTTCAATAAAATTCGGTTTCCAATTCAAACCCGGCTCAACAATATGATTATATTTACCAAAACGGAAAACGACGCCACGATCACTTTCTTTTATCGTATAAAAACCACTTGCAGCCCAAATAATAATAATTATTGCAATAATAAATAGGATAAAACGACCGTTTATATTAACACCATTTTGATTACTTGAAGTATTTCTACTTTTATTATTTCCACCTAAACTAGCAAGTATATAATTTAACTTACGGAGCAGATCGTCAAGATTAGTTGTTCCTTTTTTCCGGTTACCTTTATTACCACTGGAGTTGCCGTTATTGCTGCTTCCCCACGGGTCGCGGTCCTGTCCGTTATTACCGGGCTGATTCCACGCCATGTTATAGCTCCATTCGTTATGATTGGTTTTTAGGGATAAGAGTAAAATATATACTCTTAATTTATTTAAATTATTAACTACATTTAATGTATTGACTTAATAATGTATTCAAGTGAAGGTTGTTCTTAATTTGCAAAGTCTTTTTAGGCAATAATAGGCAGAGCTTCATTTCAAGTATGAAATTATCATCTTTATCTATTTTTTCATATTCCATTACCTAAAGTTAATAAAATCTACTATGTAAATGACCCGATTTTATCGCTAAACGCAATTTATATTGTGTGTTTTCACTAAAAAACGTTCTATTATCATCTGTAATAATAGAATTCCTTCACCTATCTGAGTTGAGAGCTAAACAACTTAATAGTGGCATTATTTTCATCGCGATCAATATGGAGAGTAAATCCATTCAATATGTCAATTTTTATTCATGACTAACAAGGCATCATTCATGATCCTTAATTTATTCTAATTTACTTTAAACTACTCGAATATTTTCTTTTATATCATATATATCATAGGGGAATCTCCGCAGCATTGATAATATGTAGTAACAAACTGGATTCCCGTGTTCCTGTAATGTTGTTTTAAATGTAGCTCAATATTGTGAAAATTTATTAAACAAATCCTGTAGTATTAGACAATACTATCGCTTCAACATTATGTATATTAATATACCCTAATGTAGAGATATAACATCGGAAATAATTGATCTCCTGCATACATTTAAGAATTTGTTATTTAGTTAACAGACTATATTTGCATGAAATTAATGTAACCTACTAATAATATACTGGGGGGAATATCCGCTTTACTTATAGCTTCTCTATCATGCTTTCTCTCTAGTTTTAATCTTACCTATCTAAAAAATTTGCTAAATTTTATTTCAAACGAATGGATTTTTCATTATCAAATTGGATTTTATCAAGTCCACACAGCCCGATTCTATTTTGCCATTTAAGATAAGCACAGATATATATTAGATGAATTAATATACATTAACTGAGTTAATTTAACTTAAAATTCATATTTAATGTATACGTATATACGTGAATGCTAAGAAATATGTTTAAAATTAAATCTCTATGATTAATAATTCAATACTGACATAATCGCTCAAGATTTCTTTCTTGAATAGCACTTAAAGGCTGATAGAAACGAATTATATCAGCATTTCTGATTTTTAATAGTTGCTGCAGTTTTTTCTGCTTTATCCCTCATTGGTAAAATATTTAGCCATCTATAATTTGTAGTCATCTGTTATTATCTCTACTTGTTTAATGCCAGTAGAGATAGCTAATAATTTAAATTCAATCAGGAGGTTTAATATATTTTTCTGATGAAAATATGTACAAAAATAGATAATTCTTATTTTTTTATCTCTATTAAACAAATAACCAAAATACAGGTAAAGAAAACTTTACCTGTATTTTTATTCAAATAATTAACTGAATTATTCAGTTGCATCATTATCCAGTGAAAGTGGCATATTACCTGTATTGTAACTACCTAAGCTTGTATTAGCACCTTGATTACTATGGTGAGATATAGGACGAGAAGGTACTACAGTAGAAATAGCATGCTTATATACCATTTGACTGACTGTATTTTTCAATAAAATAACAAATTGATCAAATGATTCGATTTGACCTTGTAGTTTTATGCCATTGACCAAATAAATGGAAACCGGAACCCTTTCGCGGCGTAATGCGTTTAGGAACGGATCTTGCAGAGATTGCCCCTTAGCCATTCTCTATTTTCCTTATTTTGTTGTTTTTAAATAAAAAACTTTATAGTTCAAAAATTAACTACTTAAAAATATGCCTTTACCACCACAATTGTACATAAATAACAAACCTATGTACTAATAACATGTAATATTGTGCTAAGAACTTCTTTAATGTCATCACTATAGAGTCTATGCACGTTTTTCCAACTTCTTAACCATGTAATTTGACGTTTAGCCAATTGACGCGTTGCACATATACCATGATAAACCATTTCATCATAGCTAATTTCAGCAGATAAATATGACCACATCTGACGATAACCAACAGAACGAATAGCAGGTAGATCCCCATGGAGATCCCCTCTAGCATAAAGAGCACTAACTTCATCCTCAAAACCCGTTTTCAACATTTGTAGAAAACGCATTTCGATACGTTGATGTAGAATTTTACGATCTTGTGGTGAAATTTCAAACTGAAATACATTATATGGTAATTCTACTTCTACAATTTCAGTTAATTCTGTCAGACTCTTCCCGGAAATTAAGAAAACTTCTAAGGCACGAGACAATCGTTGAAGATCATTAGGATGAATTCGATCTGCTGATATAGGATCAATTTTTTGTAAACGTTTATGAATTTCTCCCCAACCAAATTGTTTTGCTTGCATTTGAATTTTTGCCCGAATTGTAATATTCGCTGAAGGTAAGAGTGAAAATCCATTTAGTAATACTTTAAAATATAGCATAGTCCCTCCAACAAGTAAGGGAATATGCCCTGATGTGACAATTTTTTCCATTTCTAATAAAGCATCACGGCGAAAATTTGCTGCAGAATAAGACTGTAAAGGATCCAAAATATCAATCAATCGGTGTGGAGCAATTTGTTGCTCTTCCAGTGTTGGCTTAGCTGTTCCTATATCCATACCGCGATAAATTAAAGCAGAATCTACACTGATTATTTCAACAGGTAATTCTTTACGTAATGCCATTGCTAATGTTGTTTTGCCTGAGGCTGTTGGTCCCATTATAAAAATCGCTTGCGGGTTATGTTGTTGAAAAATTTGTTTATTCATGAGTTAAATCTGTTATCACCGATTCAAAATCAATTAATTGTAGTAATGTTTTAGATGGTTCTTTAACTAATTCAGGGTAAGCCTGCTTAAAATCTGCTAGTAATTGTGGGGGGTTATATAAAAATACTCTCCTTTGCAAAACTATCCACATTTTGTTTTTTTATTTTACAAAATTATCTCATAATCAAACAACTAATTCCTTTTCACCTGACAAAAAGTATTCTGAGCAAAATATTTTAATAGTTTTTAAAATAATTCAGCTAAATTTTGCGATCTTAAATTATAAGAAACACAAGTAATTATTGCTTTGTTATAAGAAATATGATGTTAAAACCTAAGATACTTAGTAGTACCATTATTCAATGAAAAGTTTCAATTTCCTTTTTATTAATGCAGATTTTACTGGTATTATTAAAGGTTAGGATTTTAATCCTTTATTAGTAGAAATTAGTTAACTTTATTTCAAATATCTTCAGATTTTACTAATAGTAATAAACTTATTTAAAATTAAGATGTTAATAAACATAAAATTTTTAGAATAAATTTTTTATAAAAAACCTATTTTACTGATATTTTCTTAGTTTTTATTAGGTTCCTTTTGCTCTATAAAAGTAAAATTTTCTTGTTTAGATAAAATTTACCTTATATGAATTGTTGATAAAACTAACTCTATTTTTTTTATTATAGATTTTTAGCTATTTTCTATTATTTTAACTAAATCTAATGCCAAATCAGATAGTAAAATTTAGATATTTGCACTTAATTTTGTTATTACTTGCACTTTTTGTTTTTCAATAAATAAATGCGGCTTTAAATCATGTAAGAAAAAAAATTTTTATCTGCATCTAATCGATTTTGCAATTCTTGGAATTCTAAAGCAGAGTAAGTTTCTTGTTTTAAATTAACAGGAGATTGATTAAATTAATTTTAGTTTTATTAGTTTAGTAGTACGTACTGTGGTAAACACACCATGTATATAAAATTATGAAACGCGTTTGATGAAAACAAACTTCTATTTATCTGGAATAAGATTATTATCAACCTGATAAAGATAAATTATTAAATAAAACACATAAGTTGTTTATTTTTCTTAATTAGAGATGAACAGTCTAGGCTTTCATGAATTCTATGATTGATTAATTGATTGCGTGTTGTCATGCGTCTATTAACATAACAATGTTAAATTTCAATTGATTTATCTAAGTAAGAATTAGTTATTCAGCTTTTTATGATTAAATCACCATCCTGACAATATAATTAAGTGTACTTTGTAGAAAGTGTGCTACTACAAATAGTAGTTAAATGTCGTTCATATTGCTTTTACTATTAATCGTATGATAGTATTGAACTAATTTACTATTATGGACAATATTGATTGCAATATCAAAACGCGATAAAGCTATTAACGCACAACTACTTCATCTAATATGGTTAAATTCGATTTCTCTACCTAAAAATTTACATCAAGATGGAGTATTATAAAACAGATCAAGAACTTCAACTGTCCTTTCTATATAGAAAGGAGCGCAATAGATTTTAACAAATATTCATCTTACCTTATTCAACATAAGGTTGTCAGGATTCTGTTTTGATCTGGTGCCGCATGAAGTTAGTATTAAACGAGAAATAGAACTAATACTGGCCAAGCGCTTTTCTTCTATAAATAATTCCATGCTCATAGTAGCGATAAGATCTTATAGCATCACTATTTTGCTTGTAGCATGTTTCTCCAATGTTAATCTTAAATCTTCTTTGTCAAATACTACTGCTATTCCTCATGGAGATGGATAAGTTTTTCTTCACCACACTTAATTTCAATATTAATATAATTAGCGTTAGCATTAAGGTTATTTTAACTAACTTTTTATAACTGATAATGGGAGTTAGACAAGTTCGCTTTCAGAAATTTAATTAGTAATTGAGAGAAAGAATTTATATCCTGATATAATGATTTCTGGTAGATTTCATTATTTTGGTGCTGTTTGTAAGGGATGATGAGTAAAATAATTTCGTAATCCTTGATGAATAGCTACTGCTAAACTTTCTTGATAATCATTAGAAACTAACAGACGTTCTTCAGAAACATTACTAATAAAACCTGTTTCTACAAGAATAGATGGAATATCTGGAGAACGAAGTACACCAAGACTGGCATGTTCTGGATTATTTTTATGGATATTACTAATTTTACTTAATTCTTTCAATACTTTTACTGCGACAGCATAACTCACACGCTGCGAATTACTAAATTGTAAATCTAAAATAGCTTGGTTAAGATAAATATCTACACCATTTGCCAACGCATCACCTGCACCACCTAATAATTCAGACTGCTTTTCATGTTTCTCAAGCCAATTACTCAATTCACTATTTGCTCTTTGATTGGAAAGCACACAAACAGAAGCGCCTCTTGTACGATTGTTGGGTGCTACATCAACATGAATTGAAACAAGCATATCAGCCGCTTTTTTTCGTGCCACTTCTGAACGACTTGCTACAGAAATAAAATAATCTCCATTTCTGGTCATTACTGGTTTAAACATTGGATCTGTCTTTAAATGGTTCTCTAATTTATTCCCGATACTCATTGTTATATTTTTTTCATGATAACCATTTTTTCCAATTGCGCCTGGATCTTTACCACCATGTCCAGCATCAATGGCCACGATAACTTTCCGAGTACCTTTAGATAAATTTTTATGTATTATATAGATTGGAGAGTAATTGGTTAATTTTTTTTTAGCTAGTAAATTTGTTGATAACGATTTGTTGCTTACTTCAGTAATTGAGTGAAGTGTCTGAGACTGTAACGCCTTAATGCAGCTATTCTTTAAGATGAAAACTATTTGATAATAATGATTTATTTGCTCAACAACCGTACCACTTACTTTCACTGCATTCATAAATTTGATACCAATCCGTTGGTACTGACTATTAAGTAACTGATTAATATGAATCTTTTTAACTAAATTAACTAAATTATTTTTTATAAATTTCATTAGTAATTCAGATATCTGATTATATTGACTAAGGTTAATAATCAAATACTTAGATTTATGAAGTGGGAAAAATCGGTACTTTAGATTATTCCCAAAAAAGTATAAAGTGCCTTTTTCTTCAAATAAATTATGATTGACGTGAATATTGAATGAAGTTGCAGCCTGTGTATTAGATAAAAATAAGTTACTAACTAATATCATTATTTTTAATAAAAGGAATACATGAGTTTGCCATCTTTTTATGATATTAATTATTGCAGTTATCATTATGATTAGTATTCCTATTACAATAATATTGTTAATAACATTTCTCATACGTTGATAACGTAATATAATAAAGTCGTACTTATTTTCCATTATTGTCATATGATAGATAGAATTCAAGATTAGGACATGGTAAAGTATCCATTTGCCTTTCTTTTGTGACTTTAATAAATATATAGCTGCTAATAAAAAATAATCACGGATACTCATAAACTTTAAGCTATTCAAGATCAGTTAAATGATATAAATTAAATGCTAAACTGAATTAGAAATTAGTAAATACGATTCAACTAAAGTATGAATTGGGCTTTTATATGTCCTAGATAAAATTTAACCTTGGAAAATTGCAATAAAAAGTTGTTTTCCAGCATTCTCAATTATTTATCTAAATAAAGAATAAAAAGTTGCTTACTTAAAGATGAGCTAAAGGAAGTGCCATAAAAAGCTATTATTACTTTTTATTAGCAAACAATAATAGTAAACTACTTTATGAAAAGTATCATTTTTATACTTTTTAATTAATAAATTAAATATATAAATATATTAGTAAATACTATTCGGTAAGTAATAGTATAGCGAGATTTAATCTTATTTTTAGATTACATTGGCAAAATGTATCGCTTTACTTACAAAGAACTAATTATGCTTATTTTGATATATATGAGGTTTCGGATATGCTTGGGTATCCTTTTAATTGATTTTGTAAATAATTTTAATAATATAGAGATGATATAGCATGAAATTATATCTTATAGGTGGTGTAGCTATAAGACTAAATGTTACTTATATCACCTTGCATAAGCTCATTTGTAATTGTATAATTGCATCAGGCAACGCTAAATATATACCGATATTGATACGGAGCTCTAAGTTATGTTGCTCAACATGCTTAAGCCAGTCTTGTCGATGAATCAAGCTATCATTCATGCATGGTTATGTGCAAATTAACCTATGCAAGGCAGGCATTATTAATCTTAAGATTAAAGTACCTAAAAGGTTTAGTGCATTGAAGAGTCACAGAATATACATCAATAACTCCTTACTACTACCTTATATCAATCCTCCAAAATGGGAAAGAGTTGCTACCATGCACTGTATCTGCATGGAATGAGGTATAATCTACTGATGATTCACGAACCTATGTAGGTGTTTCTCTCAATAAAAAAGTACATTATTTTCTGCCACTACTATCAGAAAACTGATACAGTAATACCTTGAAGAGCGCAGGCAATAGAAGCTCTCTAATTTAAACGATATGTGCTATATTTGTTTCTTTGCTGATAGTATATACTGTTTTATCAGGCAAGTTGATCATCTTTGCCTGCTACTCATTATTGGTAGCACTGCGAATGCACGTAAAGAATTAGGTTGCGGTATAAGATTCTTATCGAGAATCGGAAGCAAACTGGGTGTAACTTCTAATGCTATCAATGCTCTAATTAGCAGGTAGTTTAATCGTACTTCACAAGAGTGCTATGGGAAAGACGATGGTTCTATTTGTTTTGAATGCAATAGTAAAAATATTCCAGAAGATGTAGCACAAATGCTGTTGAGTACATAAAATAATCAATCTAGTTGCCTTTACTCTACAAAGGAATCAAATACTGAAAGCTAAGTGTGATCTGCTGAATCTTTAGCTAGCAGAGGGCCGTAACGCTGCTAATAAAACTATTGATATTTTGTTAGCATGGTTTTCAGCATAATGGAGAATCTTGCAGCGATGAAAAAGCTAGAAAAAGATTAAGAAGAATTACTAAGCATCCCATGCTTTCCTACCAGCCTAGTTGAGAGTTAATAGGAATAACCAATTTAATTAAATCGATTTTTGCAACAGTGAGGCTACAAAGCCGATGCCTAAAGTACTGTGCTTCAAGAAAACAAACATTTTAATAGTATTTAAAAGTTGATACAGTCTGATCAAAAAACTGAAATTAGCTTAGAGAGAGATAGGAATTAACCTGTTAACAGTGGTGTAAATAATATCCAGTTAAGGATGAAGGATAGTATTTATGAACCATTAGGGGGTGGAATATATCCTGACTATTATACAGTAGATTTATTAATAACTTTACAGAGTAAAGTTATGCACCTCTGTATTTTAATTATTGTGATTTAGAATAATCTTCTCTAGGCAGAGAATTTGATAAATAAAAGGGACCTTATAGACATCATTAAATCTACTTACCTATCTTAAATTGGCTGGATATAACTGTTCATATTTTGAATGTAGAATTCATTATTAATAATGTTCTGATTACCTAAGCGCTTATTAGGCGATAGTGATTAATTTTATGCTCCTTGGCAAATGTTGCATACGATTTAACTCCATCCGAATTAAAGAATAGATTCTGATCGATAATCAGCTCAAGAAAATAGCTAACACACTCTGCATTAAATTTTCAAGAATCTCATCGCTTAGATATACTTTATTAATTAATCTCGAACGATTAAAGCCGCAATTTGTTCTTTCATTTTATCTTCTCCTCTTCCGTATTTTTACTTTTCCTATGTAAAATATAATTCTTCCATCAAATGATTTAGAAAAAATATTTCGTTAACTTTAATGATATCTTACTACATTTAAGTTGGCTATCTTTGCTAAAGCAAGAAAGCAATTACGGCATTTAAATACTATTTTAAATCAATGCCTTTTTATTTTTCTAATCCCAGGAAAATTATGCTATTTAACATACATAACAGATAACTAAATCATTGATCCTTATGATGTAATTTTCGTCAGCAGACTTCCAGTAAGATTGTTAATTTTTTCCTGGAATCAGGAATTTTATAACGATATTGCTCTAACTATAATAAATATTCACAGCGTATAATATTATGTTCACTATGGGAACATGGGTAGGAGATAAAGTAAAATAAGTTGCTTCAATGCATAGATTGACATTATCTAATAGATTATTGTCAAGCTAAAGTAATGAGATAAAGCTTTATATTAGAAAGGGATAAGGAAAAAAGTTTCATAACTGTATGATTGTTTATTTTTTCATAGCGCAACCTTTCTATACCGAGAAACTTCATGTAGTGTAAGGGATTTTTATTAACAATTTCTCCTAACTGGTCTGATAATCACAGTTATATCCTTATATTTTGTCGATGAACGCTGTTGTAATCTAAAAAAGATGTGTTATTTCTCCTATAAAAACGTTTTCTTATTCTCGATGATCTGATAGCAGTCAGACGCGAATTCCTGAACCCTATTGTATCTTGATCTAGCCTATGTCCCCCGTTTATACAGGGACATGAATAGGGAATTTTCATGAAAATAGAGAAAGCTGCAAGGTCTAAACATAAAGCATTTAAAAGTTAGGAGCCTACTTAGTTATACGGCATATATGAAATATATTTTTAAAATACCAAATAAAACTTCATGACGTTATCTTTTATAGGTTATAGTTTGAAAAAATCAATAAGTTTTATTCATTTTATAAAGTAAAATTGCCCTAATGCGTAATGCTTTTTACGTGATTTTAACCGAACAATTCCATTATACTACCAAATTTAGTACATACAGACAATAGCAAATAATTTAAAGATCGTCTTTAGGCTAATAGAACATTTAACCATTGTGAACAGTAATTTACTTGTTTGTATAAAAGGTTGGTATAAGAGCACTGATTTAGCCCGCTGGAGATATTATTAAACGAATGCTATGGTTAAACGATTTAATGGGCGCTATTGAAAGATGGACTGCGAAAGCTATTATTCAAGTTTGTTAAGAATTTAAGATTACTTTGCATAATATGTTTAGCTGTATAATCAGGAATTATCTAATCAGTAATCACTCAGTGTTGTATAGTAAAACTTCATTATATTTTATTAAATATTGATTCAAAAGTTAAACTTAAATTATTCAGAAAAATAATACTACTTACGGGAAGTAGTATTATTTTCGTCTTAAACTATCAATATTATTAGTTAATAAAAGCTTTTTATATCACTAAGTTGGCGTTATTTTAATATAAAATATAGGTAATGTGTCCGCTATTAAAAATATTCTATTAATTTAGATAGGTTATACCTTTAAATATATCAATAAAATTATAATTTCTTATAAATAAAATCTCATTAAAATAATAATAATGCCTTTTCACATAAAATTTGGTTATTAAAACAATTTTTTCTAGAAAAAACTAGAATTTTACTTGTGCATAAAATAAAAATGTATAATGTTAAAAAATTATTATATGATGAAGCATCAAAAAATATAAATATTTTTTAGAAAATTTTCAATAAGTTAAATGATTTTTATAAAGAAAAACATCGTTAGTGATAGTCATAAAAATACATTTGCCTGTGAATAACTCTGTGTAATAAACAAAAATATACTGTGTAAGATAACAAAAATCAAATTATAAATGAATAAGCTATTAAAACACTTTAACTAAGAAAAAGTAGTTTTTAGCCATAAAATTTCTAAGATTAATATAAATAATAAGAGCTATTTTTTACAAAAATAGCTGATTTTCGCAAAGAGTAATTTGTAGCTATATTTGTATTTCAATTGTTTTGTTTTCAAACAATCTTCTTCAGCCAGATGATTTAGTAAATGAAATGACCTTACGCCTATGTAAGCTATTGAGCCATTCCTTTAATTGATGGCATAATTGTTCAATTTTTAATCCGAAATTTATTATCAATAACTCTCTGATTGTTTAATTTTATTAAACAATTATGAGTAATTTTATGCTAGTTAATAAAAGTTTTCATACTATTTAGATTCATCTGAGCAAAGGGTGAACTCTTTATTGCTGATTGGCTAAAATAGATAATATACTCTTTGTATTAAACTCTTTAAAAATCTCATTTCTCATATAATCTTATTATATTTGGCAATTAAGACTATTATTCGTTTTTCTTTTTTCTTTTTCTTTCCTGAATTTTACACTTTTATATATGGAGTATACATTTTCTTTTAAATAGTTTATAAAAATATTTCGTCGACTTCAATAAATACCACTTAGACACTTATGTTAGTTGTCGGCGCTGATGTAAGGAGGTAAGTAAGGCAATCTAAACGCTGTTTTAAACAATTCCTATTTGTTTCGCGAATTCCATGTAAAGTTAAACCATTTAATATACATATTAGATAAATAAATTATTTATCTTTCTGATCTGATTTTACTAGAGAATTTCTAAACAGATTATTAAATGGGATTTTTTGTAATTATGAATTTTGCGATGTTATTACTATAACATGTAACTCTAATGAATATTTCCAACATATAACATATTTACTACGATAATATGCGTAAGATAAAGTGGAATAAGTTACTTCAATGGATGCATCGAGATCATTTAACAGATTATAGTCTGGCAAAGTCAACTTAATAAGATGTAATTTTTATTAACAGAGCGTGAAGGAAGGAGTTTTTTTTAATTTGATAATTGCTTGATTTTCATGGTAAACGTTGTAAAGAAAATCTTTCTTTCATATAGTGTAAGGATTTCCTAGAAACAACCTTTACTAACATAGCTAAATAATAATAACGTCAACTCACCTATAATTTATTTTAAATACTAAAGCAGTTTCTCTGTAAAGAATGGCAGACATATTCACCTTATTGGTATTTTTTAATAAAATGAATTATCTAATCTTAGATATATAAGATAAATCATAAGAATAAAATTCTATGACCAATAGATACCCATTTATAAATTATACGTGCAGACTTTTTTTGAATATAAATATTAATTAATTTTTAATTATAAATTAAGGCTATAATTATTTTTAATACTAATTTCTTATCGTAAGAAAGGCCATTTTATCATAGTGCAACAAAATAACTTATGCTTATTTTTAATGTATGTGATTTGGGAAATGTTAGCGTTATTCTGCTGATTCATTTCATGAATAATGTCAATAACAGAGAGATGATATGATATAAAAAGTTTACTTACAGGTTATGCGATAAATCAGATGTTATCTGGTAATCCCTTGCATGAACACATCCGTAATAGTTTTCCAGTGGACTAATAGCACTGCTATTGAAGCGGAACTCAAAGCCATACTTCGATAACTGTACTGAACACTGCTTTGTCGACAAGTGTCATGCTATAGTGACCATAATATTATGTGCTCTAGAAATTATACAGACTAATATTGTCGATGTTTATATTTAAAGTACCTAAGATCACAGAGATTGCAACGGCAATAGAATATCATTCAGGCACCTTTTTGATACCTCCTTACTCTGAAGTGTGCAAAAGCGTTAAAGAGTTTTGTTACCATAGATTGCCTGCAAGGCAATCTACTAGTTCCACCGGTGATTTTACAAAACTATGAATCGCTTTTCGGTAAAAGCGCATGGTCTCCTGCTAATAGCATCATCAGCAAATTAAAACAGCTATGTCTTTAAAGAGTATAATCAATGGTATGTGCTTAATTTAAGCGATACTGCTATGTTTATTTCTTTGCCGATGACATATATCGGCCTATCAGGCAAGTTAATCACCTTTACCTACTGTTTATTATTATTGGTGTTACTACACTATGGAGGTAAGGGAGCTTGTTGCGATCAATGATGGTTATAAGAATTAAAAGCGCACTGATCTGAAGTTACAGATGGTCGCAAGTGCGTAGCTTAATTGTATCTCCTGATACTTAGGATGAGAGAATGCCAGTGTTTGGTTTTTTGGAATTTAATGACGATAAAGGATATTACTGACATATAGCACCAACGCTATTGGGTACAAAAAACAGTTGATGTGCTAGTTTTACTCCTATACAAAGGAATGCAGTGAAAGTTAAGAAAGCTGAGGTGAGGTTTTACTAGCACAGCGTCTGTGATACCACTAATAAACTCATTGATATTTTATTGATAAAGTTATCAGCAAAGTATTCTATAGCGATCAAAGAAGCTGGAGAAAGAGCAAGAAGAGCTGCTGGAATTCTATGACGTACCGTCACTCACTGTGTAAGTAGGCCCTCCTCTATCAATAAGAACTAATAATCTGTTTGAATTAGTTTTTACGATAGTAAAGGGATAAAGCTAATACAAAAAGCACTATATAGTTCAAGAAAACAATGATTTTAATAATATTTAAGCTAGTCCTGTCGTCTGCTCAGAAAAACTAGAATCAAATAAAGAAATTTTGATTTGTGCTTCTATTATCTCTATTATAAAACAATGTTCGATTTAAGGATGAAGAATGTAATAGATTATGATGTGAGATATGCCTCTATTTTCTTCAGGGAAGTTCATGAGCTGAGTACTGTTTTATACTCTATGGTATCTGAATTTTCAGAAATTAATTCAGATGGCTCATGATAAATCAATACTAGAAAGCGTAAATCGAGTAAAATCAGGAAGATAAGACACAACTTCACATAGTTAACCGTCTTTTTATTCAAAGCGCTTTATGGATCTCTCCTTCCAAAAATAAATGAAGTTAGATAAACTAAATTTTGTGTCACCAAAAGAAGCAATAGAGCAATGCGTCAGATTTTGGTCTACAATTTTTTTGACACGCAAGTATTTATCTACCTCTAGTTACAATTATCAAGAGTTTTTATCAACCTATAGAACTAAGCTGATGATGCTGGATGGAGCTGCATTTAAGGTGGAATAACTGATAATATGCTTAATGATGATCCATATCTCCTATAAAAGGGTATTAGGGGTAATTCCAGATCTCCTTCACATCCTAGAATAAATACAAAGATTAACTAGATCGTATTAGATCTGATAAATGCAAATAGAATAACGATTCTAATTCTCTGGCAAGATAGTAAGAAGCTAATATTTAGTCAGATGCAATCACTAAACTAAACTGCTTTCACATTGATAAGGCTAGAATAAATTTTTTGAAAAACACGGTGAAAGTATAAACTTATAGATCTATCTATCTGTCGAACGAATGTTTGCTCTGCGGCAACTTTCTACTATAAAAGATGTATATATCTCCTACTGCTATTCTCTCCTGAATGTGCAGACGCTATTATTTTTCTAACAAAGCTACAAGCAAAAGTCTTCAGTTTATCTAGAATTAAATCTACTAAGCAGAGTAGATGGTACAGTAGGTTCATATTTTACCTAATTGCAATTGGCATATAGTACTTTTACTATCACAAATCTTTTTTAATTTGTTATTAAAGAATAATTAGTCAATGCTTAACGCTTTCTTTCGCGCAGAGAGTCATCTGAACTATCCTAGTGAGTACAAAATAGGTATTAAAATTGATTTCTTGTGCACCTTGCTGCACCTTTATGGTTGCCAACTTAATCAATTATTTGCATGTTTATATTTCCTTACACGTAGTGGTCTGTATATTAAATGTTGTATAGCATAAGTTTTTTTCAAAAAAGAGCGGTAAAGGAAATTTAGTGAGGATTTGTTATCCATCTGTGCTACATTACAATTATGATTTGATAAATCTCAATACTCTTTCTAATCTGAAGTTATATCTGCGTTAGGAAGTAGTGGAAGTGTTATCTGAAAGCTCAGTACGTGTAGATTTTACTGAAAAGTGACTTCTCTAAAAAGACGAAAGGAGAGGAGGCTGTGTCGGATAGTATTAAATATTTCTAGTACTATATCGAAAAATTCGGGCTAGGGTATATCCGTATCTAAAACTGCAGCATTAATTGACGTGGAAGTAGTTGTGCATTATAGACATTAGGTCACCGGACTATGTAGTGAAGGCAAGTAGCCTATCCCTGTGACGTAGGATAAGATAATTGAGTACTATATAGGCATATTCTGGGTAGGTATTTTAAAAGATAGTGTGTTACTATGGTTTTTATTAAATTATAAACAAAGCACACTATTACTGAAGGTGTATAAGGCTCTGAAGATCATGGTTTATAAAAAACCGGGTTAACTGTTCTAATCAAGTGGATTCCCTGCGAATAACTTTGTGTAAATATATTTGTGTTCCGACATGGTACTTTTTATCAACACTCAGCTTAGTAAGTAATCAATAAATTTTTATTTACACTAGATCTAGTAAACACCTATTCTATTATCTTTTTTAGAGATAAATGATAACTTTTACTATTCTATTAAAGAGAGATTAATTTCTAACCATGAATAGATTTACAAAGAATCAGAAGAGTAGAGCTTAACCACTATATATTAGATTTTCTAATCATGTTCAAAAAATTAATTCTTATAATTTAAGAAGATCTAAAACATAAAAATAAATTTATTAATAAATAAATTAATGGGGTACTAAACAATTTGAGTAATTTAGAAATTAAAAAATATAAAATATATATAAATAATATATTATATTATAGATTTTTTATGTTTGTCCTGGTGAACAGAGATTTTAGAGCGGAAAACAAGACACAACTCGCGCCTCGATATATTAGTAAGATCGGGTTCTACCAACTGAGCTGTTTCTGATATTTATAACAATAATATTACCCATCTTAATGGGTTGCAAATTATATAAAAATTATCGAATAGACAAGTATTTTTAGTTATAAAAATCTATTTTCAATCTAAATGTTGATTAAAATAACAGACACTTATCATTAAAATGATAATAACATGATTAAAGATTGATAAAGTGTTGACGATAATAAGCTAATTCTGCAATAGATTCCTTTATATCTGCTAAAGGATGATGAGTGTTTTTTTTTATAAAACCGGGTAATATATCAGGCTTCCAACGGCGAGCTAATTCTTTTAAAGTACTTACATCTAAGTAACGGTAATGAAAGTATTTTTCTAACTTAGGCATATATTTAAATAAAAAACGACGGTCTTGAGCAACGCTATTACCACAAATAGGTGATACCCCCATAGGTAACCATTTTTCTAAAAATGCAATTGTTGCCAATTCTGCTTTTTTTTCATTATATTGACTAGTTTTGATTCTATCAATTAGTTCACTTTCAGTATGAGTTTTAACATTCCACTTATCCATAAGTGATAAGTGTTCCTTCGATTGATGAATCGCAATTACTGGCCCTTCAGATAAAATCGTTAGATTGGAATTAGTGATGATTGTTGCGATCTCAATAATACGATCCTGTTCAGGATCTAATCCTGTCATTTCTAAATCGATCCAAATCAAATTATTTTTATTATTTAGCATCTTATATCCTGGATTCCATTCTAAACTAGTTATTAGCAAATTGGTATATGGCGGTTCAGAGTACGCTTTGCGCTGATTCTTAATGGATTCTTCATGAATCTGTTCTCTATTCTTGAAATTGAACATTGTTACCATCAGAGTCAGAAGGTTAAACCCTACTTATTCTTAGTTAGTTTTAGCTCTTCTGAGCTGATAGGAGCCCAACTTAAACACTATTGAAATTGTATTTTTCGAATCACATCACTTCTAACATTAGTTTCATAGATCATTATTACGAAAGCCAATTCAATCGGATTTGTCGTTCTTATTGATCCTCAGTGCACTGACAGGAAACCGTAAAATGCAAGTAGCTTTTCTCAATTTTTCTCCAGTTTCTGTATCGCTGCAGAATATTTTTCTAAAAACCTTATCAACAAAGCATCAAGGTGGGTTTATTAGCGGCATCACAGCTCTCTGATATATAAATATCTTGAAGCTTAGGGTTTTTACTTTTGATTATCTCCTTTCATCGAGTAAAGGCAAAATATTAGCTATTTATGTACCTAATCTTGGTGCTGCATATTTGGAAATATCTCTTTCTATTTTATTTTAAAACCAAGCAAGAGTGCGGCATCCCATATCTCGTAATAACTCTGATAGATACAATTAAATCACGCTCGCGCGGTCATTCAGAAGTTCGGCTCAATTTATCTTAACTCTTGATAAGCATCTTCGATAAGAATTATTTTTATGTCTATACTCAACGCCACCAATAATAATCAGCAGGCAAAGATGATCAGCTTTCCTAATAGAATAATATATACTACCAGCCAAGAAATAAATGTAGATATGTCACGTGAATCACGTAGATACTATTACCTATGCTATTTAATACATCAGTGCTTCAGTCTTCTGATGGTACTCTAACAGAGAGATAATATATTTTTTTATCGAAAAGCCTAGAGCTTCGTGAAAATTACCAGTAGATATACCTCGTAGGTATTATATGCCTGGTAGGAACTCTTCACCGCTTTTGCAGGCTTCAGATAGGGAAATAATAATGAGTTATTAAAACATATTACATTGTTTATTATGATTACCTAATCTTTTGCGTTGTAATCTCGCATCGTTAGTACCACTACATTGTATAGTTAACTACGGTAAATATACAGCTGATAGGAAAAACTCCTGTTGATAAATCAGTGTTTAGTATATTGTCGGAGCCATAACTTTTTTAGCTCAGTTTCAACAGGCGTACCATTATCTTCTCCCAGAAGCATTACGAATAAGTTCATGTAAGAGACACAGGTAATAATCTTGTTTACAGATATCTGTAAGGATAGACTTTTTATGGCACATCATTTTTATGTTATTAAAATCATCAAGGAAATTAATTAATAAGAATACACCGCCATCTTTAAATACCATGCACAAAATGAGCATGACTTTATTAACCTGATATAGTACACAATATTTAGTGTATGATAGTTTCTTAAAATCATAACTGCGATAAATATTGATAATGAATTAAATCAATATATCAATAAAACTACTGAGGTCAAGTGACTAAAAGAAATTTACTAAAGGCTAACAACAGCGAACATATGCAAACCATCAAACTAAGCTAAAACAATCTTAACAAGATATTAATGATAATCAGTTTGGCATTACTCAAAGTGCGTTAGTTATTTGCGTTTTGGTCAGTATTTAGATATTGAGAGAAATAAAGGCGGTATTCAATGCTGCAATATTCGTTAAACAATGCACTCATTAGTTACAAATAATTATCTTATTTTCTGCTATGCGCTATGTTAGCAAACTAATACAAAAGTTAACGGTGTTATAAAGGAGTCTATGAAAGAACATCGTTTTAACTTGCCATGATTAACTATCATGGACTCAAGCCTATCGCAGCTAATATCAACCAAACAATTATTCTATTAATAATCTTACCTAAATTATCATTAAATATTATTAATCGTCATTTAGTTATCTGCGCAATATTTAATATTGCTCAAATTATTATTTAGAATAAAATTAATCTGCTTAATAAAAAAATAGAGAAAAATAAGTAAGTAATAAAATTTTACATAAAATTGGCTGGCTATTTGGTTTTATTGGTCTCTAATTCTACTAATAAAGTAATAGATACATTAATATAAGATTCTTATAGAAAAATATTTATTTTATCGGTCAATCTTGGTATTGGAAGTTTAAATTGATTAATAACTTATTATCTATAATAAAAATTAAATCAATAAAATAATATCCAATAATTGAGGATTAGGTCAACATATAACAACATGTCTTTACCATTTTTCCAAAGTAGATAATCTTATCGATTTATTTGAAATACATGAGCTTGGATTATAACATCTAATAAAACAATAAAAATAACTAAATAATTTATTTAATTTAGGGAACATTTGAATACTGCAAATTTCATACTAATAAGTATTTAGAAGATCTTGAATATGTATTACAACAAGAGGTAATCTCTAGAAAATAGGAAAATTACGTTTTAAAATTATCATTAAATTTTAGTAAAAATAGAATAAATAAAACCATGTGTGGATCTATTTATAGATAATAGAAGTTATAAATATAATTTAGAATTCATAAAAAAGCGTAGAGTTACATGACTATCTTTTTTATTACAACTCAATGAGATTGGATCAGATCAGAGGTTAATATGTTGGAAAAAATAAAGATAAAATTACAATATCTATTACCAAAACAATGGTTAACACAATTAGCAGGCTGGCTTTCGAATCGAAAATTAGCTGGATTTATGCAATTAATTATCAAATTTTTTGCCAAGTTTTATAAAGTTAACATGGAGGAAGCCAAAGAAAGTGAATTTTCTGCTTATGCTACTTTTAATGAATTTTTTACTCGACCTTTAAAAGAAGGTATGCGTCCTATTGTTGCAGGTAATAATCAACTTGCTCTACCGGCTGATGGTGTAATAAGTCAATTAGGATTAATCATGAATGATAAGATCTTACAAGCTAAAGGTTATTCTTACAGTTTAGATGCATTACTAGCAGGTAATTATATACTTGCCGATCAGTTTCGAAATGGGTTATTTGTAACTACTTATTTATCTCCACGTAACTATCATCGTGTCCATATGCCTTGTGATGGGTTATTAACTAAAATGATTTACGTTCCTGGTGATCTCTTTTCTGTTAATCAATTAACTAAAATAAATGTTCCTAATCTTTTTGCTCGTAATGAACGTCTAATCTGTATTTTTGAAACGTCGTTTGGAACGATAGCACAAATTCTAATAGGTGCAATAATTGTTGGCAGCATCGATACTAGTTGGTCTGGCTGTGTCAATAATCAACGGGAAGGAATTATCAAACACTGGATTTATCCAGAAAAAGATAAGACAGGTGCAGTTTACTTAAAAAAAGGTGAAGAAATGGGAAAATTCAAACTGGGTTCAACCGTTATCAATTTATTTAAATCAAACTATATTAAACTTAATTCTGCTCTAAAGGTAGGGTCTGTTACTCGAGTAGGAGAATTATTAGCAGAATCATTTTACTCAAATACTGAGGAACAGACAAATCTACAAAATTTAATTGATAGATCTGAATAATTTTATTTGAGGAATCATATTGTGCGCCTGAAAATTGGCATTCTATTTACTCTCTTATTTATAACGATACCTATATTCTCAGCAATTAATCTTGATGAAGCACAAATTAAAAAAGAGATAAAACAACTTGAGGTAAATAAAAATTTAAAAAATGCAGAGATTATTCAGGCATTACAAGTTGCCTTAAATTGGTTGTCAGAGGCGAAAGAATCAGAGAAAAAAACCCGTGCTTATCAAAAAGCAATTGATGATTTCCCTAAAATAATAAAAGAATTACAACAACAATTTATTATTGAAAGCAATAAGATGGTTACTATACCAACCAATATAACTATCCTCGAACTCGAACAACGTATTGTTCAGGCTAGTAGTCAATTACTTGAGCAAAGCAGACAAATTCAACAAGAACAAGATAGAAATCGTGAAATCAGGGATTCTCTTATAACGTTACCTCAACAATTGTTAGAGGCTCGGCGCCTGCTTTCTGACTCTACCATAAGACTACAATCGCTGCATGTTCCAGTTTCTCCTTTAGCTGAAGCACAATATAATTTAGCACAAACAGAGGTTATTGCGAGAAAAGCAAAAACAAATGAACTTGAAATAGCACAGCTTTCAGCCAATAATCGCCAAGAAATTGCTCGTTTACGCATTGATATTTTTAAAAAACGTTATCAGCAAATTGATCAAGAGCTTCAACAACTAAGAAATCATCTAAACTTTCAGCGCCAACAAAAAGCGCAACTGGCGCTTAAACACACTGAAATGTTAGCCGCCCAAGGAGGAGAACTTCCTAAATTTTTAATAGCACAATTACAACTAAATCATAAATTATCACAAAGACTTAATGAACAAGCATACAGAATAAATGATATTGAACAAAGGCAACGTCGTACTTCTAGTGATATATTAACCGTTCGTCAAGCGCTTTGGACAATTCGTGAACAGGCTCAATGGTTAAGCGGTTCAACTACTTTGGGTGAAGCATTACGTGCACAATTATACCATTTACCAGAAATTCCTAAAAATCAGCAAATTGATAGAGAAATTATCAACAAACGGATTGATCGCCTTAAGTATCAAGATATGTTAGAAAATCTTGATTTTAATAATAAAGAGAATGAGGAAAAGCAAGAAGAAATAAAAAATTTGACGTTAGAACAAACGCAAATTTATAATTCACTAATCCAAACTCGAAAAGAATTATTAAGTTCAATAATTTCTGGTTATGACAGTGAAATATTGGAATTAACTAAGCTCTACGTTGCGGCAACCCAGTTAACTGATGTATTAACAGATATCAAAGATGCGACCCATCGTTATATGTTCTGGATCGCGGATACCGATCCTATAAATCTTAACTATCCAATTACAATAGTAAAAGATCTAACTCGTTTACTATCATTAGATACTTTATCTCAACTCAGCGGCGCAATTAAAGTTATCTTCGCCAGTCAGGATAGCTTGCTATACTTGCTCACTGCTGTTGTTATCGTTATTTTTAGTATTAGCACACATCAGCATTATAATAATTTTCTTCTTCGCTCTAGTACACAAATTGGTAAAGTAACTCAAGATCGCTTTGCTCTAACCTTACGAACAGTATTTTGGTCGATTTTGATCGCACTTCCTTTACCTATTTTATGGTCAGCGATTGGTTATGGTCTACAAAGCGCCTGGCAATTCCAAATGGCAACTGCTATTGGCTCTGGGGTGAGAGCAACAACACCGGTTTTATGGGTTTTTATGATTAGTGCTACTTTTGCGCTGCCAAATGGATTGTTTATTTCTCATTTTGGTTGGTTAGAAGAAAATGTAAAAAGAGCGATGCGTTACTATCAATTATTAATTTTTGTTATAGTACCATTAATGATGGCCTTGATTACATTTGAATATTATAATGACCGTGAATTTGCCCCAAGCTTAGGCAGGATATGCTTTTTATTACTCTGTATTGCATTAAGTTTGATTACACATAATCTCAAACGAGTAGGTGTACCGCTTTATCTAGATCGTCATGGCTCAGGTGAGAATGCAATTAGCAATATATTATGGTTATTACTTATCATAGCACCAATTTTTTCTGCAGTTGCTGCACTATTGGGCTACCTTTCAACATCTCAAGAACTTTTAGCCAGGCTGGAAACTTCTGTTGCAATTTGGTTTTTTTTATTGATTATATATCATATTATCCGTCGCTGGATGTCTATCCAACGACGTAAAATTGCTTTTGAAAGAGCAAAGCAGCGTCGTGCTGACATTCTTGCTCAACGGGCAAAAGATGAAGGTGATAATAATAGTAATATTAATAGTAGTAGCGAAGGTTTAGTTGATATCGAAGAAAGTACAATTGACTTAGATGCAATAAGTGCAAAATCTTTGGGCCTTGTGCGCTCTATTCTTACCATGATAGCGTTAGTCTCGCTGATTTTAATTTGGTCTGAGTTACATTCAGCCTTCTCTTTTCTGGAAAATATCCGGCTTTGGAATGTTACTACTACAGTCAATGGTGTAGATACCATTCAATCAATCACCCTCAGCTCGCTATTTATTACTATTCTCATTATTATAATTACTGCACAACTAATTAGAAATTTGCCAGCATTATTAGAACTCGCCCTGTTACAACACCTTGATTTAACACCTGGAACAGGTTATGCAATCACAACGTTGACTAAATATACTATTGCGCTTATAGGTAGCTTAGTCGGATTTTCCATGCTTGGAATTGAGTGGTCAAAATTACAATGGTTAATTGCTGCGATGGGTGTTGGATTGGGCTTTGGTCTACAGGAAATCTTTGCCAATATCATTTCTGGTTTAATGATTTTGTTTGAAAAACCAATTCGTATTGGCGATACCGTTACTATTCGTGACTTAACGGGAAGTATTACAAAAATTAACACAAGAGCAACAACTTTAACAGATTGGGATCATAAAGAAATTATTATTCCTAATAAAGCCTTTATTACCGAGCAATTTATTAACTGGTCGTTATCTGATACTATTACTCGTATTGTTTTAACCATTCCTGCACCTGCTGATATAGATAGTTCCAAGATTAGTCAGATATTGCTAAATGCCGCTAAGAAAACGCCGATGATTTTAATTAATCCGGCACCAGAAGTATATCTTGTTGATTTACAACAAGGTATTCAAATCTTTGAATTACGTATCTATGCGGCAGAAATGGGGCATAGAATGCCAGCTCGCCATGAAGTTCATCAAAATATATTACTCGGCTTTTCGCAACATGGGATTACGCTATCATTTCCACCCTTTCAAGCCCGAGTTAATATAGCCAGTGATAATTTATTACGAAGTGTAACAAAAAATATATCCGGGCGCAATCCGGAAAGAAAAGTCGGAGAATTATAAATTACAATTAATTTTTGCTGTTAAATAACAGGAAAAACCGTATAAAATTAAGCAAAACATAGTCATATTTATTTTTTGATTATTAATATATAATGGATTTAATCTAGTTTTAATTTAATTAAATTTAATTAATTTTAAATGGGCTTATTTTAATTTAGCATCTGATAATAAACTTTGCTGGCCTAATCTCTTTATTAGAGAAAATTTACTGATTTTATCATAAAAGTTATAACTTTCTTTAATTATTATTATAAGATTCGCTAACTAATCCAATCTAGGTTTTGTTAGTTTTTAAGTACTATGCTTTGTTATAGTGAACACCTATAATGATCCTGAGTTTTAGTATATCCATATATTTTGCGGTATGTTTGAAGCAATAGACGGATTTTATAATTTTTTATTAGATTGTTGCCGATACTATATATTAATTATCTTCTTCTAGAAGAATAAATGGTTTTTTTGAATAATTCAAATTTAACTTTGAACTAATCGTTCATAAACTGCAATGGAGTTTTATTACTCAATACTGATTGTAGTAATCTATAATTGTGCAATTAGATATTAATACTGAGTTATTAGCAAGTTTTGTATATGGTGGTGTTAGGAGGTAGATTTCACTCTGATTCTTCATAAATCTATTTTTCATCTTTAAATTAAACATTATTTATCTTGCAAGGTTAGAAACTTAAATTTACTTATCCGGTTCCACTTTTCTAGGTAAAGTGTAGTAGTTTCAATACTATTAAAAGGGTTATTATTCTCGAATAATAGGTTCTTGAATTATGTTTTATTTCTTATATATGTAGTTTTAAAGATGACAACATATCCTTGTTGATTCATTTTATGAATAATTTTAACAACAGAGAGATGGTATGCTATGAAAAGTCTACCATAGAGCTATCTGAGAAATTAGATATTACCTGTGATCTCTTTTATAATTCATCCGTAATCGTGTGTTAGCTAACTTTATAGGTGTACCCCTGCAATTAAGTCTGAATCTCTAAAGAGAGCCGTGCTACGAGAGTATGCTCAACACAACCTTATCAACGAATATTTATTCATAGTTAAAAAATTCAATCACTCTTTAAGAGAAGAGTGTGAAACGATCCATTTTTCCTAAAAGGAAAAATTTAATTTATAGATCAATTATGAATGAAATTTATTAGAATGTATATTTTTTTGATTTAAAGTAATAATTTAGAGATAATCCTAGGTTTGGATTAATAAATGTCATTTTTTATTTTATGTAGCCTTTGTTGACAACAATTTTATTACTTTCTTAGTCAAGTGTTGAGCGTTGATAAAAGTAATCTCTCTAGATACAGAATGTATCTGCACGTATTTGTACATAGAAATCCTTTTATTGGAACACGAACTGTCTTTTTCTGGTTTTTTTGTAAGACGTCATCTTTAGCGACTTATATAATAGATCTTTGGTAATAGTATGCCTTTGTTTACGATTTGATAAAAATAATAATGACTGACCATCTTAACATGACTCACTGAAAGATGCCTAATTTATCGTCTGATGATTTCTTCCTACATCAGACGGAAGAGATCTGTTATTGTGTTCCGATTACTGTGTAGTTAACTGGTTATGGTAATGATGTATAACTTCTTTCCCTCCCCCTCAGGAATATCACATTTTAATGCATATACCGGGTGTTTTAGCACCCGAGAGGGTATTTCGCTATGCTATATTTATTTCATCTTTTAAAATCGCACTTTCTAGTAATGTCTGAACTGTGTGCCTTTCAGGGTGCGCGTTTATACTGCTTCCTATAGCGGACATATGCGCAAGAACAGGAAGATAAGTGATATTTATCAAATCATAGTTGCAACGCAGAAGTCGGATGATAGTGTCTTACCAGATTTTTGACTGCTATTTTTAAGAGAAAAATACGCCATATAGCATGTTTAATATTGCAAGCTGATACTTTTAATGGAAACATGAAATGCAGATCTTGATTGAGTTATCAAGCATCAATCTACAAGACATAGAAGATGCCAATTTTAATATCCTGTTTACGTGTCCACTGCAGCATAAATCCGGTGAGTGTTCAGGTTCAAGAAACCAGAGGTTTAAGTAGCGGATAGAGTTTTTGTTAAAAAGGTCAAAAATAAGAAATAGTGAAAGTAATATATTGCTAGTTTATGGTCGGGTAAAATATAATTCTTCGTTGTTAATTTCTGTTTGCTAGTTTTAAAGATACTTGAACTGTAGGATTTTGCTTTTAAAGTTACGGTAAAATAGCGGTAGAAATATTAAGATAAGCACAACACTAGCCCTGTGAACATCCATATTAGAAAGTGCTGCAGTGGAAAATCATTCGCTCGATAGATAGATGGCTCTACAAGTTAATATTTTCATTGTTTTTAAAAAAAAGTTATTTAGCTGTCTTATAAACAGTAAAAAGTACTTTAGTTAGGCGGGGCAGGGATAACATATGCATAATTATTTTCTAGGTATTTTGTTAGATTATAAAAATTGGCATCCTATCCGCATTTGTTCGATTTATCGGACAAGTTATATCTTTATATTTCTTCCAGGCGCGAAGAAGATATGAATTATCTCTAGCCCATCTATAGCTTATGAATTTATTTGTAAAAATGGTTATTAATCAATTATCCTCTCAATGCACTTATATACAGTGTTGTCAGCTCGCCATTGAGCGTTTGCTTAAAATCCAGATAAATTGTACCTAGAAGATCCGGAAATATTTTAATATCAAAAAAAGAGGAGAGAGAGTTAGATACATTGCTATATGGTTTCTTTTATAAGATAAAATAAAATTCAATCTGTCTGTCACATTATTGATTTCAGAAAGAAGATCATAAAGTGCTTTAGATAAATAAGCAATTCCTATTATCTACCTACTACCATTACAGATAAGTTCATGCAAGGAGTTCATGGGTAATATCTAGTTTTACTGATAGTTGTAGTATAGATTTTCCATCGTATATCATCTCCATAAGATTGAAATCATTCATCAAATTAATCAAAAGGAATAGGATAGCATTTTCGAAATTTTATGCTCCAAAAAAAAAGAGGATAACTTTATAATAATTAAATTGATAGTTTATTTTTTTTAACTATATCAAAATTGATTTTTAATTAATCTTTTTTGTTTATTTTGATTCAAATAATTCTAAGTAAATTGCTTTTTATTAAACAGAAATCAGTAATTTTGTTTATTTTTATACTGAATTTACATTAAATCTATGATGGATAAAAATCTAAATCAATCTGAATATAAATTTTTTATTGTAATAGTAGGGGCCTCTTCCTTTGTTGGCTATGAAAAAAATGCAGAATTCACTGTTATATTAATGTAGATGGAGGATAGAGAACTCGCGAGACGGTTAATAAAAAGTACCAGGAGAGCAGTAGAAAGATGCTCTTTTTAGATGTTAAAAATATAGCAAGGAATAGGAGTGATCCTAATATGTTTTGTAACATATAGTAATAGTTTTTAGTTGGAGAAGTGATGATTTTTAAAAAAATTATCAGAACAGTAAATTTTTACAGAAATTTCTTACTGAATAAAAAGCAGAAGGCGCATATCGGGGAGCAGAAATGCATTTAATTATCAAATAATTATTGGAAGATAGTAGTGTGGTCTAAATGCTTTATATAAAATAGAACATTATTTTTTGGCTGAAGACTTTAAGTTATTAGAAATGTGGTAATTAGTGGTGTTAAAATTTGCTTATGAAGTGTATGATATTGAAGAGTTAGAAATTCAAGATAGTATGATATTGACGTGTTATGATGTTTATAGAGATACTCTTATTGAGATAGAATCAATTGATAAGCAAGTTGTAAAATTGATGATGTTAACTAAAAAATTTGCATTAATTACGACGGTTATGGCTAGTCTCTTTAAAGATCTTAATTATGGTGCTATTGAACAAAATTATGTTGAACTGGATGCAGTATACACTAGAATTAAATTTTTAGAATAAAAAGAACAGAGATTATAATCAGCTGATATACCTATTAAGGTGAGGTATAGTATCCTAGTTAGGGTAAAATTATTATTTAACAATATTTCTATATAATAAGTGTATCAGTATTGTTTCTTATTAAAGAAGAAACAAATAGTTACTTTTTGATTAATTAGTTTTTGTTTTGTTGCTAAATATCTTGCTAATCGATTACGCTCTTTTATTAATAGATTAATAGCAACAACAGATACTCGGATAATAAAGCTATTGTTAGCTAATTTGTTTTCAATAGTCGCTATTTTAAGTTAATTTATACAGCTCTTTATCTATATCCGCGTTAGTTAAGTATCTTTATTGATTAAAGCCGTTATTGGGATCAATACTTCAGCACCATCTATTAGTTTAGATGCAGTAAGTGGTGCTGATTGATGTTCATTTAAAATAGTAATCGAATTAAGGCGGCCTATTGCCTGAATAAAATTCAGATTTTCTGTAATACGTCGTTTTGTTGCGTAATTAGCATTACGTAATAGCAGATCTAATGGCTTACCTGGTAAGATATTTATTTCTGCTCGAATGTTACGTATGGCAATAATAAGTTCTTTTATCCATTCTAGATCAGAATGCGCTTCTTCATCAATTTTTTCTGGTTTAAAGATTGGAAAAGGTTGTAACATGATAGTATCTTGTTGAATGTTGATGCCCTTAACTATTTTCACCCGTTGCCAGATCGTCTCGGTAATAAATGGAATAATAGGATGTGCCAACCGTAATAAGCTTTCCAGTATTTCAATCAAGGTATAACGTGTTGCCCGAATTTCTGACTCTTTTCCTTTATGAAAAGATTGCTTAGATAGTTCTAAATACCAATTACAGAATTGGTTCCAGGTAAATTTATACAAAATATTGCTAGCGATATCAAATCGATAACTATCAAGCGCTTCACGATATAATTTTACTGTTTGGTTAAATTCTGCCATAATCCAACGATCAGCCAACAAAAAAGTTATTTCCCCACCATGCAGACCACAATCTTGTCCTTCAGTATTCATCAATACATAACGACTTGCGTTCCAAAGTTTATTACAAAAATTGCGATAGCCAATAAGGCGTTTCATATCCCAATTGATCTCTCGCCCAGTAGATGCTAACGCTGTAAGCGTAAAGCGTAAAGCATCTGTACCATGTGCTTTAATGCCATGTGGATATTCTTTATGGGTACGTTTAGAAATTTTTCTGGCTAATTGAGGTTGCATCATATTGCTAGTACGTTTTATTACTAAATTTTTCAGAGAGATACCATCAATTATATCTATCGGATCAATGACATTGCCTTTGGATTTCGACATTTTTTGCCCATCTTCATCACGTATTAGACCTGTCATATAGACGATTTTAAAAGGAATCTGCCCTTGACCATTTTCATCTTTGATGAAATACATCGTCAACATGATCATGCGGGATACCCAAAAAAAGATAATATCAAAACCACTAACCAATACGTCTGTTGGATGGAAAGTTTTTAACGCCTCACTGTTTTCTGGCCAACCTAATGTTGAAAAGGTCCATAGAGCAGAAGAGAACCAAGTATCTAATACATCTTGATCCTGATGTAGGCTAATATCAACACTAATATTATTTTCTCGACGGATTTCTTCTTCATCACGTCCAACATAGATATTACCAGATTCATCATACCAGGCGGGTATTCTATGTCCCCACCATAATTGGCGTGAAATACACCAATCTTGAATATTCTGCATCAAGGAAAAATACATATTCTCATACTGTTTAGGAATAAACTGTATACGGCCATCTTTTACTGTTGCAATAGCTTGTTTTGCTAATGGCAGGATACGAATATACCATTGATCCGTCAGCATAGGTTCAATAATAACACCACTACGATCACTATAAGGAATAGTAAGTTGATGTGGTTTTATGGCGATTAAAAATCCTAGTTTTTCTAATTCGCTGACCATTGCTTTACGGGCAGTAAAACGCTCCATTCCCTTATAGAGGGAAGGAATTATTGTAGTGGTATAAATAGTACTAGGGTTACCTTTGCTGTCGAATACTTCAGCTTGTTGGCGGATATGGCCATTGAAATCAAAAATATTAATCATAGGCAACTGGTGACGTTTTCCTATTTCATAGTCATTAAAATCCTGAGCTGGTGTAATCTTCATACAGCCAGTACCTTTTTTCATATCAGCGTGTTCATCACCGATGATAGGAATACGACGGTTAACTAATGGTATTAGAATTTGTTTGCCGATTAAATCCTTATAGCGCGGATCATCAGGATTAACCGCTACACCTGTATCACCAAGCATAGTTTCTGGTCGAGTAGTGGCAACAACTAAATAATCTTTGCCTGCTGCGGTTTTTACCCCATCAGCAAGTGGATAACGTAAATGCCACATAAAACCGTTGACTTCTTGATTTTTAACTTCTAAATCGGAAATAGCAGTATGCAGCTTTGGATCCCAATTAACTAATCGTTTGCCGCGATAAATAAGATCATCTTGATAGAGTCTAATAAATGCTTCTTTTACTGCTTTAGAAAAGCCTTCATCCATAGTAAAGCGTTCACGTTCCCAATCAACAGAATCACCCAGTCGTCGCATTTGTTCAGAAATATTACCTCTAGACTCGTTTTTCCATTCCCAAATTTTTTCAATAAATGCTTTTCTTCCATAATCATGACGAGTTTTATTCTCTTCTGCAGCAATTTTATGCTCAATCAGCATCTGAGTAGCGATCCCTGCGTGATCTATACCATTTTGCCAAAGGGTATTTTTCCCTTGCATCCGCTGGTATCGGATTAACGTATCCATGATGGTTTGCTGAAAAGCATGCCCCATATGCAGATTACCCGTGATATTAGGAGGCGGGATCACAATACAAAAACACTCTTTGCTGTTATCACCATGTGGTATAAAATAGCCATTTCTTTCCCAGTGTGCATATAAAGGTTGTTCAATTGCAGTTGGTTGATAAGTTTTGTCTAGTGATGGCTTAGACTGAGTTTGATTTACGGGTTTCTTTTCCATCTTGCTTCGTTATTTATTAAGTGCTGATATGCCATAATCAAATTAAAACCCATATTGTGATAAGTTTTGTATCGTTCACGTGCTAACTGTTTAAAATATTCATCTATAGGTACAAAGTCTATCACTTTATGGAAGTGTGTAGAAAAATTTACAAAGGTTGATTGTAGATTTATCAATATATCTCTCATCGAGATATTCTGTTTTGTTGACTAATAAAGTTCAACAGGCGCACCATAGTGCGGACCTTCACCAGCTAAATTATGCGGGATAAATTGATAAGGTTCTCTTTCCCAAAGTATTTTATCCAATTTTCTGCTTGCATTTTATGCTCGCAAGCAATTAAAATACGTTTACCTATCCGCCAATTTTTTGCTGCTAGCTGACAGGCTAGCTATTCATGACTTTCAAGTTTTTTTTGTGATAATAGCCTATTCTATTAAATAGAATAGTTACTTTTCATCGCATTTCTTTTTATAGAAAGAGTGTATTGATTATAAAGATCTATTATAAATTCACTGGTATTATTATTCGTCACAGTTTATATAGACACGATTTAACAAAAATTGAGCAAGTAATGCCACCGGACGGCCTGTCGCTCCTTTTGTTTTTCCTGATTGCCAAGCTGTTCCTGCAATATCTAAATGTGCCCAGTGATATTTAGTAGCAAAACGTTCTAGGAAGCAGCCAGCAGTGATTGCACCACCTGCACGGCCTGCTATATTAGTAAGATCAGCAAAATTTGATTCTAATTGCTCAGATATCTCTTTAGCTAGAGGTAAACGCCATGCTTTATCACCTGTTTGTTTAGCAGCATTTAATAATTCATGTGCTAAGGGATTATGATTTGACATCAATCCACTATAGTGATTACCAAGTGCAATAATACAAGCTCCGGTTAAAGTTGCAACATCAATTACCACATCAGGATCAAAACGTTCTATATAAGTTAGTGTATCACAAAGAACCAATCTTCCTTCTGCATCAGTATTAAGGATTTCTACTGTTTGCCCTGACATAGTAGTTAAAATATCACCAGGTCGATAAGCTTTGCCGCTTGGCATATTTTCACAACCAGACAATACAGCGATAATGTTAATCGGCAATTTTAGTTCAGCAACAAAGCGCATAACACCATAAGCAGTTGCAGCTCCACACATATCATATTTCATTTCATCCATCCTATCGGATGGCTTAATAGAAATTCCGCCAGAGTCAAAAGTTAATCCTTTACCAATCAACACAATCGGTTTAACTGTTGGATCGTCATTTCCTTTATATTCCATAATAGACATTAGCGATTCGTTTTGTGAGCCTTGGCCAACGGCTAAATAGGCGTTCATCGCCAGTTCTTTCATTTGTTCTTCGCCAATTACATTGGTAGTTAGATTTTGGTAATTGTTGGCTAATTGACGAGCTTGTGAAGCTAAATAGGCAGCATTGCAAATGTTTGGTGGCATATTAGCTATATCTTTAGCTGATTTTATTCCAAGCGCGACAGCAAGACCATGTTGAATAGCCAGCTCGCCATTAGATAAATCATAGTGAGTTGGGACATTAAAAACAATTTTACGTAATAGCCGTCGTGGCTCATTCTTATTACTTTTAAGTTTATTAAAAATATATAATGTTTCTTTTACGGTTTCTACTGCTTGTCGAACTTTCCAATAATTATTTCGGCTTTTTACATGCAACTCAGTTAGAAAACAGACGGCTTCCATTGATCCAGTTTCATTCAAAGTATTAATTATTTTTTGAAAAATCTGTTTATATTGACGCTCATCAAGTTCACATTCTTTACCGCATCCAACTAATAGAATGCGTTCAGATAATATATTAGGAACATGGTGAAGTAATAGTATTTGGCCGACTTTACCTTCAAGTTCTCCGTGGCGTAGTAAGGCACTGATATAACCATCACTAATCATATCCAGTTGTTTGGTTATAGGAGGTAAGCTGCAAGATTCAAATACTCCAACAATAATACAAGCGCTACGCTGTTTTTCTAGGCTACTGCTTTTTACACTAAACTCCATGTATTCTCCTAAATCTTAAAGACAAAAATTAATACTATTGCTAAAATTAACGAACAGTATAAATTTATCTTATTGAGATAGCTTCTTTATGTTAAATTAACTGAATGGTTTACGAATGTTAATAGATAACGATTAAGCACATTCTGTTTACATTCGAATAATTAGATAACGATTAAGCACATTCTGTTTACATTCGAATAATTAATGTTGCATTTATCATCATGATACATTGTAACCATTAAGAAAATCAAAATATTGTATATAAATGTAACTATAACAACGAAGTTAACTATTTTTTATAAAAAAATTAATAGGTGAAAATAATGTGATTATAATTCAATATTTAGTTAAAGAAACGTTAAAAAGACAAGTTTCAATACTTTTTATTTTGATTTTAATTTTTTTTAGTCAAAAAACAATCAATATATTAAGTTCAGCGGTTCAGGGAAATATTCCTTCTGATTTAATCTTTCCTCTTCTATGGCTTGGAATTCCCGAAATAGCACAATTAATTTTACCATTAAGTCTGTTTCTTGCACTGTTAATGACCTACAGTAAATTTTATATTGATAGTGAAATTACTATCATGTATGCCTGTGGCTTAGGCAGATGGATATTAGTGATAGCGGCTTTAATTCTAGCATTATTTACCTCTCTGATTGCGGCAGTAAATGTAGCCTGGATATTACCTTGGTCAGCAAAATCTCAAGAACAAACATTAGCGGATGCAAAAGCTAATCCTAGTTTAGCCAGTATGATTGAGGGACAATTTAAAACCATTAAAGATCAATATCTTGTTCTTTATATTAGTGATGTAAAAGGCAAAAATTTTGCTGACGTTTTTATGGCACAATTACATCCGACTAATAACCAACGTCCTTCCGTGCTGATTGCAGAAAGTGGAGGTATCCGAGAGGATAAAAACGGTAATCAAATTATTATATTAGATAAGGGAATCCGTTATGAAGGTGCAGCGTTATTACGTGATTTTCGCATAACGAATTTTAAAGATTATCAAGCGGTAATCAAGCATAAAGAAACGAAGGTTACAGGCAACAAAATCGAGAAAAAAGGTATATTACAATTGTGGTGGGACACAGATACTGAATCAAAAGCGGAATTTCACTGGCGTTTAACATTAGTTATTTCTTCACTTATTATGACTTTGATGGTTGTGCCATTAAGTGAAGTTAATCCAAGGCATGGACGAGTCTTAAGTATTTTACCAGCAATGTTGATTTATTTAATTTTCTTTCTATTACAAAGTACGTTGCACTCTAATGCAGAAAAAGGTGAAATTGATCCCAAGATAACAATGTGGATAGTTAATGTAGCTTTTCTGTTACTAGCGATTATATTGAATATTTTAGATACTGTTTCGATGCGTCAACTACGTGCTAAGTTCTATAAAGGAGTTATCTGATGTTTAGTATATTGGATAAATATATTGGGCGCATTATTCTCTCTTCAATTTTAATGACCCTTTTTATGTTGGTTTCATTATCAGGAATTATTAAATTTGTTGAGCAATTAAGAAAAGTCGGTGATGGTGACTATACTACCTTGAGTGCAGGGATTTTTACTTTATTAACTGTTCCAAGAGATATTGAAGTATTTTTTCCAATGGTTGCCTTATTAGGCGCATTACTTGGCTTGGGAACCCTGGCAACCCGTAGTGAATTAGTAGTGATGCAGGCGGCTGCCTTTTCTCGCTTACAGATTGCAATGTCAGTAATGAAGACAATGATTCCTTTAGTGATTTTAGTAATGATTATTAGTGAATTAGTTGCACCTTCAGCAGAGCAGTGGGCACGTAATTATCGAGCTAAAAAAATTATTGGTCGATCATTAATGGTGACAGATCGTGGATTATGGGCTAAAGATAATAATAATTTTATTCATATTCAGCGTATCATTGATAAAAATAAAATAAAAGAAATTTCCATCTATCGATTTGATGCGCAGAAAAAACTGCAAGAGATCATTTTTGCAGTTTCAGGTTGCTATAATGCTAATACTCAGCATTGGCAATTATCACATGTATATAAATCATTGATTAATAATGGAAAAGAAATTAGCGGTTCACAGAATTTATTGATGGATTGGAAAACTAATTTAAACCCAGAAAAATTAGAGATAGTTTTTCTGGATCCTAACTCGTTAGCAATAAGAGGCCTATATAAATACGTTAAATATCTTAAGGAGAGTGGTCAAGAGGCGTCAGTCTATCAATTAAGTATGTGGAAGAAAATTCTATCACCGCTTTCTGTTACTGTTATGATGTTAATGGCGCTGTTATTTATTTTTGGGCCGCTGAGAAGTGTAGTAATGGGAGTAAGGGTATTAATCGGTATTTCAGGAGGATTTATTTTTTATTTGCTTAATGAGGGTTTTGGTAATATAAGTTTAGTCTATGGTGTCCCTCCGCTGATAGCAGCAATGTTACCTAGTATACTATTTCTTGTATTTAGTATTTTATTATTAATACGGCGTCAATAATTAGCTTTTACAGTATGGTTAAATATATTGTTAATAATTATCCACATTCTTGAAAATTTATTCTTAGTGTTCACTTAATCATGATTAAGTTTTTCTAGCTATTTTTAACAAAATTAGCTGGAAAGCATTATTATTATGATTTATGGTTAATGCAGTAGTTAAATTATTAACTCATTGGGAGCAGAGTTAATGTTAAATTCATGTATGACGGTCAAATTTTGCTCTGATCATTCATAAATCTATTTTCCATCCTTATATTAGACATTGCTACCATCAAGAGTTAACAGGTTAATTCCCCTGATCTGCTTTCCGCTTTTTAAACAGACAGAAGCAGATTAGATACCATTGAAAGAGTTTTTCGAACTATAGTGCTTCGTGCCTAGGATTCTTTAGCTTATTACTACTGCAAAAATCAATTAAATCATCTTCATCGTTCTTAATTAATATAATTTCTCTGACGGGAACATGTAGAGAATACTAGGCACCTTTCTCAATCTTTTTCCAACTTCTTCATTATTGAAGAATATATTTTACTAAAAATCTTTCTTAATAAAACATCAATAGCTTTATTAACGTCATCGGTGACTCTCTAGTACTGAGACCTCCAGCAGATCACTTTTACTTCGGTTACATATTTTATGGATTGAAGGTAGGATATTATCTATTTGTATACTCAACAATATTGGTACTGTATATATGGGAATATTTTTACTATTGCATTTTAAAAGCTAATGGCATCTCTCCCCCGTAGCAATCCTGTAGATTCAGTTAAATCACGTTCTTGCGAGGTCATCCAGAAGCTCGGCCTAATTTTCTTTTAACATTCGATAAGCATTTCGACCGTAACTGTTTTCTTTATATCGATGCGCAGTGATGTCAAGGTCCTTGACCTTAAGCACTTTAATCTAAGCATCGCCAACACTTGTTTTATAGGTTAGCGATGACAAATAAACGTTATGGTCGACGTAATTACCGACTATCTCAAGAAAGGAGCATTCAGCATCATCTTATTGCAGCCATGGTGCCGAAGACTCCCGCATCAACAGGTGCTATCAACTTTCTAGTAGTATTATGGATGCGCTTCATAGAAGGGATTGCAATAATATTTAGTTTCGTGAATACCTTCAGAATAAACTTTTCATGAGATATTATTTTTCTGTTATTGAAATAATCTATGAAATCAATTAGCGGGATCCGGCACTTTTTTAGAAAACCAATCACTATCACTATATATAAACATAACTCAACGTGATTACTAATTTAGCGAAGCAAGACACTAATTTTCTAGAATTTTCTATTACTAATTTTTAATACATTACGATAATTATGCAGACAACTTTATTAACCATTACAAGGGTTTGCTGAATATAATTAAACATTAGGATTAATGAGTAATAGTTACTTTTGATTAATGTTTATTAAACTTGTGCAAGTTTTTATTAGTTAGTGGCTAATGATGCCTAATGTGTAATACCTGTTGATACCTTTTTGCAACAGGCATAAGATTTTTATCAGAAAATAGTTAGTTAAGGTTAACTTGAGAATTATTTCTTAGTATTTTATCTTTTTTATTAATATTTGCCGTTATTTATTAGTTATGACTTTCTAGAAGAAAGTATAGGATTTTTAAGTGATTAAGGTTTAACTCTCAATCAATCTTTTCTATACCGAATCGAGTTTACTATCTATTTTACTATCTAAATAGTAATTAAGGTAATTCTTCATTGTATAGCTAATTATATCAATGCAGAGTGATCTCAAAGTTTTTGAGCAAAATTAAAATAATAGCTTTTGAGCCCATCTTCCATACGTTCATTAAATCGCTCGATTATATCATTCTCGTTTGAGAATACATCAACAGACTAAGTCGGTATTTTTATATTAAGCTATGTACAAGAAAACAGTTGAATTCCTATTTTTTAGTACTGAGTGTTTTGAAGACAAAAGGCGATCTGTAAATTTTTTTGCTATTATTTGTAAGTATCAGATGGATAATCATGTATAATATTCGATTTAAAATCACGTAAAAATCGTTGAACATTAGCCGCAGTTTTAAGCCTTTTAAATACAAAAAATCAATCGAGTATCGCGATCTTATAATACACCTAATACAAAAAGATAATGTAGTAAAATTTTGTTTTTCATTTACGAAAAAAAATTATATCTACATGCAGATATATAGACTACTAACTTTTAATACTTTATGCTATAGTTTCATGCCTTCTTTCTTTAGTTTTATTTCATAAAATTCCTCTTCTAGTATTTATAAATATCAATTCAGGGCAGATCGAGATAGCGATGTTAAGTAATTTGCATATGGGACTGCGACTTCCAGCAGAGTGGCGACCTAGAGAAACGTTTTTACAAAAAACGACTAGACTTTCTGAGCGGACGATAGTTGTGTTGTCAACAAACGATGTAGAGTATGGCTGTGATCATCAGCCTATATTGAGAAAGATTGATGGTAGGGAGTACCCATTTATACTGCATAAAGGATTTTCCTTATAAAGGTGGATCTAGAAAAGCAAACAGTTATACAGATCAGAGAAACTCTTTTCTCACTCCATGCCAAGATAAAGTTATATTTCATTCCTTTATTCGGCTATAATCTGTCAGATGATGCTGATTAATGCATTGAAACAATTTATATTACTTTATCCTATCCATATTATCACATTGGATATTTTATCCGCTGTAGATATTCATTAGGATTATAGCGATATTGTTACAAAATCCTTAATTGCATGAAAAGATTAAATATCTTATTAGAAGTCTGCTGACGAAACTACATCATAAGGCTAAATGGTTTAGTTATCTGTGATGTATGTTAAATAACTTAACTTTATAAGAATCAGAAAAATAAAGAGGCATTCATTATAAAAACAATGTTTAGATTACGTCACTGCTTCTTGTTTTTAGTGGTGAGGCGGGCAATTAAAATCACTAAGTAGTATTATTGAAGTTCATGAAATATTTATTCTAAATTTTTTAAAAAAAGCTTTAAATTCTACATAAAAAAAGTAAAATATACTGGAGAGAAGGAAATAAAAAGAAAGAATAAATTGCGGTTTTAATCGTTAGAGATCAGGAGAGTAATATGAGTGTGATGAGATTCTTGAATAATTTAATCTAGAGTATTTTAGCCGTTTTCTTGAGAATTATCTTTTAATAAACAGTCCGTCATTTTCTTAGATAATCCTAAATATTGCGAAATTGTTGCTAACGAATATAAAATTAGTCACCATCGTTTAATAAAATAAAACGGTAAGATGGTTTTTCTTATAAAGAGATTTATATTTTAAATATGAACAATTATATCAGCCATTAAATGGCTAGCTGAGTAGACTATATGGCATATGGTTTTTAGTTTACCGAATTGTTTGATCAAAAAAGATTGTTTGAAACCATTCCAATTGAAATACAGATATAGCTACAAATTGCTCTGCGAAAAAATAATAACCTTTGTTAATATAATTAACAATTATGGCATTATCAATATAAGTAGACTGGAAAACTAATACGATTACCACTGATCATAGCATATTGCACGCCTCGAAAGAGAAAATTGTCTTCAGTTCTCAACTTACTAACGAGACAACAGTAATTTTTCTGCATGGAAAAATTGGAGTATTACCAATTACTGGTAAGTGGCGGGTTATTTCCCTGATCTCTAAAATCTTTCAAGGATAGATGTTAAACTGTTAAATGCCAGATGCTATTCGTTGGGATGGGTGGCAGATTATTTTAGCTGTTCACGTTATTTCGGCTCAGTTAAGGTAGTTTAATACAGTTAAATATAGTACTACGAATAGAGAAGATAAAATTCTGGCCACTACATCAAAAACCTTTAAATCTCTTTTATAATTTCGGCAATAATTAAAAATTTATAGGATTAAACGTTGATACTACAGAAAAAGTTACCTTAAAATCAAAGTAACTAACAAACTTTTAAATGTAGCAATAAAAGTTAGAAATATCGTAGAAAGCTATAAAATATTTATTACTTCTCCATGCTGCTGATTTTAAAATAATAGTTTTTATTAGCTTATCCATGACTGAAATAAGAAGTTCACTGCTAAGCAACATAATATTAAAATAAATTATAAATTTAGTGCAAGCACCGCAAGTTTTTACTCGTACCTATGTTTGATGGGTATAGAAAGATAAGCATACTGCCTGATGATTTGTTGAGGTGGATGAAATAATATTTGCAAAGGTTTATTCAATATCTTCTTTTAGAAAAACGCAGGTAGTTTATATCATATCGAAGAGATATGTTACCTCTACATGGTAGGTAGAGGGTCTTCCGCTACTTATGTTAAAACAGGAAGAGAATTAATGCAGAATGAACAAGTCTACTAAAGATAGATAAGGCAGGAATAATCATTGCTCTCCTTCAAGATGCCGTCAATTTGAACATATTCACTTAAAAAGAGAAATAAAAACTTATCACCTACCATTTAGAAGAAATATTTGATATAGCTTAATCGTCTTGATATCTTTACTGTTCAGAATATTAACTGATTAAAAAAAGTATATTAACAGTGGCATTATCTATTTCGCCGGATAAACCTTGTTGATTATTGTCCACATTAATTTGAGTAATCTCTCTATCTAGGTGGTTCTGATTTGTAATAATGAAACGCGTATAACTAGATATAAATACGAGACAATCAGTATTATGATTTCCAATATTCACTAAATAGGATCTTAAGCATTTTCTTGCTATCGCTAAGATCGATAGCCACTTTTCCTTTAACTATTTCCATATAATCTCACTGAATGCCAATTTTCATGAAGTACAACTTGCCATTAAAAAAAGATAAAGTTAAAACGTACTAATTTATGAAATTTCTTCATTTAATATAATCGTTTTTAGGCGATGTTTGGGGTTTTAGGTATTTTAAGATTTATAATCTGTTTAGGCTTGGTACTGATTTTTAGGCTGTTGTTTTCTACTTTCGAAAAGATGCATTTTCCTATTTTTTAGAGCAATATTCGTCTAAACCTTTTTACGGTAAATAGGATTGTTTGGCTACTTTCTTATGAAAGCTCTTCTTAGGATAATTTAAACTTAACTTTTTTGTTCTGTTTTTAAATCTTTAAGCAGGGTTGCTTATTTTAGTATCAGTGAGACAAATTAACAGCAGTTTGAGTATTTCTTTTCGACACCTTTCTCAAGAAAGTGGTGCACTATTTTTATAGAAGCTTGTTTTTTAATTTTCTATTTTTGCATGCTTTTTTGCTGTACACTTTGAACAAAATCAAAAATACTCCCTCATGTTTTTGATTGTTTTTCTATCGGTGATGAGGTATATCGATTTTTTCTGTATTGTCTTCTGAATAAGATAATTCAATATTTAATAAAAGTACCTGAATACCCACATTATGATGCGGAGTTAAAATTAATTTTAGTTTATCTAGATTTATCTGAAAGATATTTTTCTTTTAAAATGGCTCAAGCTAAATCGATATTTTCTAGATTTTTCTAGTATCCATATCTATCTCTTTAGCTATTTTTAGATTTAAAAAACTATAGATGATTTTATCATTTAAAAGTTGCAAGCATTTCCTGTGTTATTTGCTACAAATCTTTTATGTTGTATAAAGAATTTTTGCTTAAAGCGGTTCCCATGAAAAAGTAAACAGTCATATAGATCAAAAAAATATTTTTTACTACATGCTAACATAAAGCTATATCTTATTAGTTTTACTCGGTGAGAATATCTATCAGATAATATCAATTCATGTATTGAATGAACTAATTCTACCTTATCCTACTCATACTGTCAAAGTGAACATGTAACTGTTTGGTGGGAGATTAATTTAGGGTTACAGCGATATCATTGCAAAATCCCCGATTCTAGGAAAAGATTTAATATTTCACTGAAATGTCCTTTGATAAAGCTACATTATAAGGATAAATAGTTTATTTATCTGAGATGTATGCTTAATAAGCATAATTTTACAAGAAAAGAGAGAAGCTAGGCAAAACAAGTATGTATTCATTAAATAGCATTAAATAACATCGCTGCTTCCTTGTTTTATCGGCGACAGCTAACATGAATAGCTAAGTGCTTATTCTTAAAATCTACGAAATATCTTCCATGAATTTTTTAAAGTAAAACGTTATATATCAAACATAGAGAGGATAGAAAAGGTAGGATAGGAGGAAATAAAAAACGAACTAGTCAAACATTATGATGGAATCTTCCGCATAGCTATGCTGCTTCTGGAATGTTCATAATCTTAGTATTGTCTTATACTCTGCGATATATAAGTTTTTTCAGAAATTCAGCCAGGTGCTCGGAATAAATTTTCTAGAAAGCGTAAACTAGGTAAATTCAGAAGACAGTACATCAACTCATGTATTGCATTCTCTATTTATCTGAAGTAATTTATAATTTCTTTCTAGAAATTAATGATAATAGACCGATTAAATTTTTATGACACCTCAAAAGGGGAGGGGTGTATGAAGCGATATCTCTAAACTCCTTTTGATCTCCATTTTTTGGATATGCAAAGTATTGTTACTCTTAGGTACGATTATCTGGGTTTTATAATTCAAGGCAAAACTATTATGACACTGGATATAAGCTTCATTAAGGGATAATAATAAAAAAGTATGCTTGTCGATGAATTCATCACCTATAGAAATTAGAGATAATCTCCATCTTCTTTGCCATCTAGAACAAATACTAAAGATAACTAGGCCGATAAACCTGACGAATACAGGCAGGATAATAATTTTATTTTTTAGCAAGATACAAGAGGATAATTTATCTAGATATATATCTCCAACTAAACTGCTTTTTACCATTAATGATGTCTGAAATAAATTTCTTAAAGATACGATAAAAGTATTAACTTGTGTATCATTTATCTGTAGAGCAAACGATTGTTCTGCAGTACTTGCACCATTTCTATGCTTCTCTTGAAGTTACTGCAATCCTTTTCTGCCAAAGTTGTAAGTTAAAAGTCTGGAGTTCATATCGCTTCAAAAGTACCGAGCACTATTAGCATAACAGGTTCATATTTTATCCAACTGCAACTTATAACACATTACTTTCATACTATGTCCAAATCTTATTTGATCTTTTTTAACAGTAATTAGCCATAACTCAACACACTGCTGTTTTTATCCGCTACTCACATTTATCCCTCAGTGGCACGCAAATAGGATATTCAAATTGGTATCTTCTGTGCCTTTTACATTTATGTTCGACAACTCAACTAATATTTGTATGTTAATATTCTGTTATTCCTGACAGTCTATATATTAAACTAATATACAGCAATGCTCTGCTCTTCAAAAAGAGGCTAAAGAAATCTAGATAGGTGCTGTTATTCGGCTCCTTTTGTTATAACTATGACCTGATAAATCTCAGTATTTTTAGTCTTGGGCATATATTCGCTCTAAAAAAATACTGGCAGCGTTACTTCAAGCTAGAACAATACGGATATTACTATAAAAAGTGAACTTCGCTAAAAAGATGAAATGGGAGTAGCATAGCATGAAATATCTCTAGCGCTACCTTAAATTCCCTCCTATTCACGTTAAAACTGCGGGATTACTAATGGGGGGCATAGGGGACGATTGCGCATCATTATTCTATAACCATCATGTTCAACAGTATCGGTTAGTAGATTCTAAAATAGGAAGAGATGATAAAATGCTATATTAGGCGTATTTCTACTAGATATTTTAAAATGGTATGTTATTATAAGTTTTTTAGATTAAATCCTCAAGAAGGCGCACTATTGTTTAAGATGTAAAGAAGTTGGAGATAACAGTTCGAAAAAAAATGGGTTTGCTTTTCTGATAAAAGGTTTCTGCGAAAATATCCATACAAATACATTCTGTATGACACTAGGCTATTTTTATTGATGCTCAGTTTTGTAAATAAATAACGGAATTGTTGTCCAAAAAGAATATATAAAATTAAAAACAAAAGTTATTAATTTTAATTTAGGATTAATATCTTTAAAATTAAAGCATTAGGTCAAAGAATACACACTTCAATAAAATTTTGACTTATAATAAATCCAGTATATTGATTATTATCTCTTTTTAGCAAAAGAGAGACTTTTGCTTTACTCTTAAAGAGGGATTCAATTTCTTAAGCATCAAAAGATCTAAGTCGATCCTTAATGTTTTTACGTGATATTTAACCTAGGATGTTTAATAATTATCTATCAGATATTTACAGATAATATCAAAGAATTTACAGAATGCCTTTTTGTCTATGAAAATGTTTAGCCACCGAAAAACATGAATTTGATTGTTTGTGTACAGAGGTTGATATAAAATTTCAAATTATATTACCGAAATATCCTTAAACAAATAGGGTAGCCAATTTACTTAATAAGCGTATAAAAGGTATGGACTACAAGGCTATTATTTTAATTCTAGTCAAGAGATTGAATTACTTTATATCGATATATTTGAATGTACAATTAGAAATTACCTTAATCAATATTGATTAGTAAAGCTCTATATGTAGTCTATGAATGGGATTTAAAAGTTAAATCTGAGTTATTCAAAAAAGCATATTATCTTCCAGGAGTGACAAGAAGAAAGAATAAACTTCAAGTTATACTTGAAGATAAATAATTCTCATTATTAACTTTGTATTAAAAATAGAATAGATGACAAATTTTTCATTTGTTCCACTAAAATAATACCTATATAGATTATAATCATGGAAATGATTCAGGTTATTACTATAAAAATTTTTTTTATTAAATCTCTATTCTGATTGTCGTTGGTAACAAATGCTGTTAAGTAGTATTGTTCCTGACCGTAGAATCTAGAAAATTATTCAATTTTGATAGGGAAATTACTTCTGATTAGTAACCACGCTTTAGGATCGGTTTCAAAAATTGAGCGGTATATGATTGCTTACATTTAATTATTTGCTCGGGTGTACCGGAAAATAAGATCTCACCACCACCACTTCCTCCTTCTGGACCCATATCAATAATCCAATCGGCGGTTTTAATTACATCTAAATTATGTTCAATGATCACAATAGTATTTCCCTGATCACGAAGTTGATGTAATACATACAATAGTTGTTGAATATCAGAAAAATGTAAACCAGTAGTCGGTTCATCTAAAATATAAAGCGTTTGACCGGTACTACGTTTGGAAAGTTCACGAGATAACTTAACCCGTTGTGCTTCACCCCCTGATAAGGTTGTTGCGGACTGGCCTAAACGAATATAAGAAAGTCCAACGTCGATCAATGTTTGCAATTTACGTATTATCGTCGGGATAGCAGTAAAATATTTACATGCTTCTTCAATGGTCATTTCTAATACTTCGTGAATATTTTTATCTTTATATATGATCTCTAACGTTTCACGATTATAGCGTTTCCCCTTACAGTGATCACAGGGAACATAGACATCTGGTAAAAAATGCATTTCAACTTTAATTACGCCATCACCCTTGCAGGCTTCGCAGCGACCACCTTTAACATTAAAGCTAAACCTTCCTGGTGTATAACCCCGCGTACGAGACTCGGGTACGCCGGCAAATAATTCCCGTACTGGAGTAAATATACCAGTATAAGTGGCTGAATTAGAGCGTGGAGTTCTGCCGATCGGGCTTTGATTAATATCAATTACTTTATCGAAATACTGTAAGCCTTCGATATCCGTGTAAGGTGCGGAAGGGGCATTAGTAGCTTTATATAATTGCTGTTGAGCTATTGGAAATAATGTATCATTAATTAGAGTTGACTTACCTGAGCCTGAAACGCCGGTAATACAGGTAAGTAAGCCAATAGGCAGCTCCAGTGTGATATTTTTTAGGTTATTCCCTTGTGCACCAATCAGTTTTAGGGTTTTTTCTGTATTGATAGCCACTCTTTTGAGTGGGATGGCAATTTTACGTTCACCACTAAGGTATTTACCTGTTAATGAATCTGGATTGCTAATAATATCGTTTAGGTTGCCTTGCGCAACAATATGTCCTCCATGTATACCTGCGCCTGGACCGATATCAATAATATGATCGGCGGCACGGATAGCATCTTCATCATGTTCAACTACTATAACAGTATTGCCTAAATTACGTAAATGTAGTAGAGTCTGTAACAGACGATCATTATCTCGTTGGTGTAAACCAATTGACGGCTCGTCTAATATATACATGACACCAACTAAGCCAGCACCGATTTGGCTTGCCATCCGAATCCGTTGCACTTCGCCACCTGATAAAGTTTCAGCTGATCGGGAGAGAGTCAAGTAATCTAATCCAACATTAATTAAGAATTTTAATCGATCATTAATCTCTTTTAGAATTTTTTCCGTAATTTGTGCTCGTTGCCCGCTGAGGTGTAATGTTTGAAAAAATGTCATCGCATGACCGATACTAAAATCAGAAATTTCAGGTAGGCTAGTATTTTCAATAAACACGTAATGGGCTTCTTGTCGTAAGCGGGTACCATGACAAGCAATACATGGTCGATTATTAATATATTTTGCTAACTCTTCACGCATTGCTATTGATTTAGTTTCTTTATAACGACGCTCCATATTATGGAGCACCCCTTCAAAAGGGTGGCACTTTACAGTAATATCTCCACGATCATTTTGATATTTAAATTCAATTGCTTCTTTGCCGGAGCCATATAATATCACTTGCTTTATCGCTGGCTTTAACGAACTAAATATGGCTTCAACATCAAATTTATAGTGTTTAGCTAACGACTGTAAGATCTGAAAGTAATAAAAATTACGTCGATCCCAGCCGCGTATTGCTCCATAAGCTAAAGAAATTTCCTTATTTTGGATGACATATTCTGGGTCAAAAAATTGTTGCACCCCGAGTCCATCACAGGAACTACAGGCACCTGCTGGATTATTAAAAGAAAATAGTCGCGGTTCTAACTCTCTCATGCTATAACCGCAGACAGGGCAGGCAAAATTAGCAGAAAAAATTAATTCAGTAGACTTGTTGTCATCCATATCAGCGATAATTGCAGTACCGCCTGATAACTCAAGCGTGATTTCAAACGATTCCGCCAGCCGTTGCGCCAGATCAGCACGAATTTTAAAACGATCAACCACTACTTCAATAGTATGCTTTTTATGTAGCTCTAATTTAGGTTGATCAGATAGATTGCGCACTTCACCATCGATTCGAGCGCGAATATAACCTTGAACTGTCATATTATCCAATAGCTTAATATGTTCACCTTTACGCTCTTTAACCACCGGTGCCAGTAACATCAGCCGCTTACCTTTCGGTAATACGAGGACATTATCAACCATCTGACTAATTGTTTGTGCTACTAATGGAATATTGTGATCAGGACAGTGAGGTTCACCAACCCGGGCAAATAGTAAACGTAAATAATCATGGATTTCGGTAATAGTACCTACCGTTGAGCGTGGGTTGTGTGAACTGGATTTTTGCTCAATCGAAATTGCTGGTGATAGCCCTTCAATATGATCAACATCTGGTTTTTCCATTAAGGATAAAAACTGTCGGGCATAGGCAGACAGTGACTCAACATAACGGCGTTGACCTTCTGCATATAGAGTATCAAATGCCAGGGAAGATTTTCCTGAACCAGATAATCCAGTAATGACAATTAATTTATCACGAGGAATAATTAAATTGATATTTTTTAAATTGTGGGTGCGCGCACCTCTGACTTCAATGGTATTCATATACCACATCCTAGATAAAACATATTAAAATAATAAATAAAACGTTTTATTATCACATAGTTTTTTTTAAATGAATATGGATATCTTAGAAAAGGTTATCGATAAAAATTACGCATAATATGTGAAGGATTTTTGGTATAGAGGTTGCTATAAAAAATAAAACAGTTATGCAGATTAAAGCAATTTTTTTTTACTCAATTCTAATATAAAGCTCTATCATATTAGTTATCTCAGTAACAATTTATTAGATGATGTTGCTTCATGCATCGAAGAAACTTATTCTACTTTATCTGCCCATGCTTTCACAGTAAACATGTTATCCGATGAGCATTATTAGGATTACAGCGATATTGTTAAAAATTACTAATTATAGGAAAAGATTTAACAATTTTAATAAAAAGCTTCTAAGAAAACTAGATCAGAAGGATAAATGGTTTAGTTATTTCAATGTATGTTAATAGATTAATTTTACTGGAAATTTAGAAAACAAACAGGCATTGTGTTGAAAACAGCTTTTAGATGGCGTCACTGTCTCCTTAGTTCAGTGTAAACAGTAAACATAAATGCAGTAAGTGCTATTGTTGAAATCAACAAGATATTTCCTCCGATATTTAAAAGGGAAGCATTTATATGTCACATAAGAAAGCTAGAAAAGACAGGGGTAGGAGGAGATAAAAGAAACGAACTAGTCAAACACCATGATGGAATATACCGCACAGCTATACTGTCTCTGAAATCTTCATAATCTTAGTATTGCCTTATACTCTGCGATATATGAGTTTTTTCAGAAATTGAGCCAGGTGCTCGGAATAAATCTCCTAGAAAGTGTAAACTAGGTAAATTCAGAAAACAGTACATCAACTCACGTATTGCATTCTCTATTTATCTAAAATAATTTATAATTTCTTTCAGAAATTAATGATAATAGACCGATTGAATTTTCATGACACCTCAAAATGGAGGTGTATGAAGCAATATCTCTAAACTCCTTTCAATCTCAAATTTTTTGGACATGCAAGCATTGTTACTCTTAGGTACGATTATCTGAGTTTTGTAATTCAAGGTAAAACTCTTATGACACTGAATATAGCTTCATTAAGGGATAATAATAAAAAAGTATGCTTGTCGATGAATTTATCACCTATAGAAATTAGAGATAATCTCTATCTTCTTTGCTATCTAGGACAAATGCTAAAGATAACTAGGCCGATAAACCTAACGAATACAGGTAAGGATGATGATTTTTATTTTTTTAAAAATATATCCAAGAGGATATTTTATCCAGATGTACATTCCCACCACCGTTTTTCTGCTAAAGCTATGAATCAAAATCTCGTAGTTCATGTAAGTTCAAAAATATTGAGTAGTGATTTGTATAGCAAATTTAAATTTATCAGACTGTAATTCGTAATACATTATTTTCACTATGCTATTTTCTTTATAATTTAACGATAACTAATCCCTATTAACGCTCTATTTCACGCACAATACGCACTATGCTCTAATGGGATTGGGTATCAACGCAAAATAGTGCATTAAATTATTATCTTTTTTGTATGTCTTGCACAGTTATGATCGATAACTCAATCAACATATACCTATTCATATCTCCGTCACTGGTGGCGATCTGAATATTAACATCCTGTGAGCATGAGCTTATTATTAAAATATCGATTAAAAATTTTGCAAAGCGTTATCATCTGGCTACTATGTCAGAGCGATAACATAGTAAATCCTAGTATTTTTGGTCTTGGAAATATATTTGTCAAAGGAGTTTAATGATAGCATTACTTGAAGCGCAGGTACGGATGTTACTGGAAAATATTGGTTCACTAAAAAGACAAAAGAAAGTCGCATAGTGTAAAATACTTTTCGTACGCTACCTTAAATTAACTACTAGTATTCCTATAAAAACTGCAGCATTAATCATGGGGTGCTTATACTATAATTATTACGATCACAGGACGACTATCAGTATCGACAGCAGACTCTAAAACAGGAAAAAATGATCCGGGTGCGCTACATTATATCTATATTCCGGCTAGATATTTTAAAATAGTGCGTTATATAGTTTTGCAAAAATATAAATGAGATACATCTTTATTAAAGATATATAAGGCACTGGAGAGACGTTAGCAAAAAACCAGAAAATTTGAGTTCACTGTTCTGATAAAAGGATTCTTGTACACAGATCTGTATAAATGAATTCTGTCTGACGACAGACTACTTTTACCGATCCTAAGCTTAGCAAGAAGACAACGCAATTGTATCAGAAAAAATGCATAAAATAAAAACAATAATTATTAAGCTAAAACTAGGATTAGTATCTCTAAAATTAGAGAATTAGGTTAAAGAATACACACTCCAATAAAATTTCACTTATAATAAACTCAGTAAATTGATTCTATCTGCTTTTAGTAATAAATAATGGCTTTTATAATCGCTCCTTAAGGAGCGATTTAATTTTTCTAGGCATAAATAAATAGCAGTTTTAATCGTCCAAAATTAATAGAGTCAATGTAAGCGATTAAGATTATTGAAGAATTTAATGCAAAATGTATTAGCTATTTTTTAATCTTATCATCGATAAGAATGCATCTTTGCTCAGAAATAGGTAAAAGATATAAAATCTTTGTCATTAAGCGTAAAATTAGTTAAGATTGTTTAATAAGATTAAATATTCAGAGAATCTTAATAAGGAATTCTATATTCAAAGTATGAACAGTTATATCAGCTAATTAAAAAATAACTAAGTGAATTCTCTATAGTAGAGAGCCTTTATTTACCAAATTATCTGCCTTAGAAAAGATTGTTTAAAATAATAATAATTAAAATATAGATGTAGTTAAAATTTCGCTGCAAGCAAAGTAATAATCTTTGCTAATCTTTGCTAAGATAGCAAAGGTTTACAGTATAGGCGATTATATTCTGGAATTTAATAACTAAATTTAAAAAATTTAATAAAATTACAATATAATTTCTAAGGTGTTTCGCACCTGTAATTACAAACGGTTTGGTTTCCGCATTCAATAATGCGTTAGCATGTTAAATTAGTAATATTAAAATTAATTCATCAGGAGTATAGAATGGCCAGTAGAGGTGTTAACAAAGTCATACTTATTGGCAACTTAGGACAAGATCCTGAAATTCGTTATATCCCAAATGGTGGTGCGGTTGCGAATCTTACTCTGGCAACTTCTGAAAGTTGGCGTGATAAGCAAAGTGGCGAAATGCGGGAAAAAAAAGAATGGCACCGCGTTGTAATTTTTGGCAAGCTAGCAGAAGTAGCAGGTGAATATTTACGTAAAGGTTCACAAGTTTACATCGAAGGTTTATTACAAACTCGTAAATGGCAAGACCAAAATGGTCAAGATCGCTACACTACTGAAGTAATAGTAAATATTACTGGTAGCATGCAAATGCTAGGGACACGTGGCGGTTTACAAGAAGGTATATTACAAAATAATTCAGCTAGTAGTGGTTGGGCACAAACACAACAGTCGCAACAATCACAACAAGCTCAGCAATTTAGTGGTAATACGCCAGCGCCTGTTTTCCATTCTAGTAAAGTTACTGACTCTATATCAGATGAGTCAACAATTGATTTCGATGATGACATTCCGTTTTAAAATATCATTAAAGCATCAATAGTAGTTGTAAACAGTTATCGATCGCCAATTTTTATGATTATAATGCTGTTTATAACAATTTTATTTTTTATTTTAGTAGAGGATAAAAGTTTTAATCGTTTTTTATAGGACTTGTGTATTATAATTTATTTATATATTTGTGTATATGAAATTTTATAAAAAGAAAACTTATGGAGAAAATATGACGATAAGTAATTAATGGTTGAGAGCAGAAATGGTAAGCTGAAAGATAAAATGCTGACTAAATAAGTCAGCAAGTGTGATTATTTGTTTTGGTGAGACTGAAAGGTAAAGTAATCTTCAGTATAGTTATTACTAACATTGAAAAGATGATAGGATATATAGTGGAACGTGTCGTTTTAATTAACTTAAAAAATGTTTGTAATATAGCGTACTTCTCGTTGAGAAGTTGTAGTATTACAGAAACTTTAAAATAGTCAAATACATCCAGAAGCAATAGTTGATTAATGCATAAATATTTAAATAGTTTATTTAAACTGATTGGGAAATTACTTGCAATGTATAGGTAAAAGCTAGTGAGATATTATAGTCATTTGAAACTTATCTTTTCCATAAGATTAGGATTGGAAAAGATATCCGTGATGAAATACGTTTTTATGTCTTCTTTTTGCTAATTAAAAATTAGTAGAAGCAAGTAGCAATAGGGAGGAGAGTTCACACTTGAAAAGGTTTTATCTTATTCTAAATTGTGCATAGGAAGTAGGTAATTAAAAAGTAATAATCTGTTTAAATCTAATTATGTAGATATGATACCCATAGGATTTAGAGATGAAAATATAATATGGAAAATGAATATCAAATAATAATGAACCTAAAGTATTATTGCGTTAATTTATATGCAAGATTATATATTCCAAGATTATATTTATAATTAAATTATCGTTATTATTTATTTGCCAAATAAGTAAATTGCTAAAAGCAAAAATAACAAATTTAATTTTATAAAAGGAATAAAAGATGTATCGCTAAAAATTATAAGATAGGCAGAAAAACTAAAAACCAATTATCTACCGAATTATTTCGGTGATAAAGGAATTGATAAAAGTTGTTAAAAAATTGAATCCGTGGTAATATATTACAGTTATCGTATTAAGTAGTAGTAGTAGATAATTACGTATAAATGGACAAAGCAGTTTTGTTCCTTACCTTGTTAAGGAAAGGAAATAGGTATAATTTATGATTTACATAAAACCGTACAAAATGGTGATATAGGGCTAATTTTTAGCTTCATCGTGATGCTGAGATGATATTAGCTTATAAATTACATCTGATTTAACAGATATATGACAAGGATAGCTATATCTAGAGGTTATAGTGACTGATTTATGAGCACTAATGGAATAGGTTATTTAAATCGTTCGCAATTCTTCTAATTAATAATGTATTGCTAGATAAAATTAAGTTTATTAGATTTAAATTTAGGACATGGAAAACTTTCTCATCGTTGCTTCATTACCCACCAATTGTCTGATAGTGTATATTGTTAATTTGTATATTTTTTCTAGTTCACTGGCTTTAATAAAAAAGAATTTGTTTTCAGTTTTATTAAAAGGATTTTTCTATTTTCTAAAATAGATATTAATTAATTATATTTTGATAATCCTTATCGTATTATTTTTAATATTATTCCTATTTTCTCTCAATCAATGAGAGTTGTTTAAAAAAGAATTAAGAGTTTAGTTTTTCTTGTGATGAATTCTAAATATGTATAGATGTCCTGTATCTGTATTACCTCATCATTGATAGCTATCATAATATTGATTTGTGGATAATTTCTGATTGTACAGTTAAACATATTAATGCAGAGAGATATAAAGCTCTTTACTAGAATTAAAATAATAGCTTTGTAAACTATTTTTTATGTATCTATTAAATCTCTCAACCATATCATTCATTTGGAGGATGAATGATTAGGATAACTCAATATTCTATATTAAGCTCTGCAAACAAAAGATCGAATTCTTGTTTTCTGGTTTCTGAATATTTTTTGCAAATTAAAAATATGATCTGTAAATTATTCGCTATTATTTATAAATTTATTATAGTGGATGAATAACCATGAAATATACTCGTTTAAAATCATATAAGAATCGTCAAGAATTGCCTTAGGGTTAGAGGTATTCTAAAGACGGATAAACTTATTAAGAAACGCGATCTATATTTATGAAAAAATAGTCGTAAAGTTTAGTATAGTATTTGTATAAGATATTTCAATATACGTGCAAGTAAGCAGATGTATAGCTTTTAAACACTTTATGTTTTAGTTTAGTGCTTCTTCCATCATTTTCACGTAGATTCTTCCTCTGTCACTACAGAGGAACCATGCAGTTCTCGGATGGATTGCTAGTAGATATCTCCTCGAGAAGAAGAGATTTTCGCAAGAAAATGATTATAGATTCTTGATTGAGGTGAAAGAGAATCGTTCAGAAAACAATAAAAAGAATATAGCTGTGATAATCAACATGATCTCGTTTTTACTCTATAAAAGTAGTAATTGATATATGCGATAACGCTTATCTAAAATAAATGCAAACTTTTTATTTCATCTGAAGAGTACCTTTGATTTAGGTGTTCTAGTTATCTGATGATATGAAGTTTCATTATCATGGTTATTTCCTTAACTATACAATTAGTATAGTAGCCATATTGCCATGAATAGAGCTGTCCTATAGGAATCTATATAATGATTTAGGACTAAACAGATATGAATTAACTGATCATGAAGAGGATGTCTAGTGACACACACGAGAGAACTTATTATTAATTTTTTCATTCCATTTTTATTTCATTAAGGAAATAAGTAGTTTTATCTATTGATCTTAAATGGATAAATCCCTCTTTTTACTATTTTTTACTAAAAATCAGTATACCTTCTTTTATTTTAGTTAGTGAGTACCTTATCGTTTTTAATATCAGTTTTAATTGTGCTTCAATATTATTAAGAATATTGTGCGTTATTTTGGTTAATGCAGCCTCTGTTACTTCCCGCTTATTGTTACTATGGATATCCACTAAAATCTTAATTTTTTGTTTAGTCTTTTGAGTTTACTGAGACACGTATTTTTTATTGGTTTAATCATTATGGATTCTTCTGCTAGAGAAGAAGGGGAGGGGGATCGGGTTAATTGGTGTACCTAATTTTCCATTTTTAATGCTTTTAGACGTTAGATTGATCAGTATGGTATTCATGATAAATTTACTTTGATTGGTAAAATTGGCAAAAAAAGGGGGTTTACTATTGCAGTGGCTATTTTTAGAGTGTTTTTATTAATTTGGATTTATTGTTCATCATTTACTTATACTTAAAATCCGTTTACTTCTATCTGCTCTAATTTGTGATAAAGCTATTAATTTTTATATAAATGCAGCTACCCATTGAGAATGGGTAGTTACTTTTTTGTAGGAAATTTCAAACAACTTCTGAATTTAAATTGTTCTAGTTTCAAATAATCTTTTCCAGGCTAAATAAATTCGGTAAATAAAACCATCCTCAATCATGTGAATTTATTTAGTCCATTCTTTTAATGCTTAATATAATTTTATATTTTAAATATGAAAATTCTTACTAATAACTTTTTGATTACTCAATCTTATTAGACGATAGTGACTAATGTCATGCTTATTGGCAAAGGTTTTATAGTATTAAGTTCCATTTAAGCAAAGAATGGACTCATTAATCGATGATCGATTCAAGCAAACAGATAAGTGATCTGCATTAAACACTTTAAGATTTCATTTCTTAGATGAACCCTCATTTAATCTCTGGCGATTAAGACCGTGATTTGTTCTTTTCTTTTGTCTTCTCTTCCTCCGCATTTTTACTTTTCTATGTGAAATATAACCCCCCTCTTTTCATGGATTTAGAGGAAAATGTTTCATTAATTTCAACACCACCACTTAGTGAACTTATGTTGCAAGGAACAAAAAGAGTCTCTTTTATCTGTATGATTCTTTGCTTTTCCATAAAAGCTTTGTAGTGAAAATTTTTCATACAAAATAATGGATTTCTACCAATAATCTTTTACAAAATAGGGAAGATGATCCTCCTTGCATGAATTAATTAGTAATAGTGACAGGTAGCTGATAGTATCGCTGTTAAAACGGTTCTGGAAGGCATTGCTGTGACAAGTATGTAAACACTGCCTTGTTGATTGGGTGTTGTCAACGACCATCGTCTATAACGGTTATATGTCATCGCGAACCATACAAAATGATATTGGCTATATTGAGATTAAATTGCATAAGGTTTATAAGTCGTAGAGGCGACAGAACATGTTTCAAGAGCTTATTTTGTATGCAGCCTTATCTAAAAGCGTACAAAAGCAGTAAAGAGAGGGATATTGCTACCATGTTTACAGCAACTTCTCCTTCAGTAATTTTTACGAATCCCTAATGGCGATTATTGGTAAAAAACACATGGTCTTCTACTAATATAATCAGCAAACTGAAATAGAAATCGCTTAAAGAGCACAGGCAATATAGTACTTGCGTAATTTAAGTGATACTATTATATTTAATTCTTATTTGAAGAAATAAGCTGCTCTATCAGGCAGCTGATCATCTTTATTTGCTAATTTAATTTGCAATAGTGTATATATGGACGTAAGGATCTTATTGCGGTCGATGATGGTTCTAGAAAGTTAGAATTGAAATAAGCTGAACTTATTAATGGCCTAAAACAAACTGCTTAATCGTATTTCCCAGGTTTCTTATGGTGTGGGGTACTCTTAGTTTTAGAAGGTAATAGAAAAGATATTTATGGGGACACGCAGCACTAATTCTGTTTGGTGTAGAAAACAATTCATCCGGACCTTCACTTCGGAAAGGTAACAACAGAAAGTTAATGGTGATCTTAGTGAAGTATGGCTAGCAGAAAATTACGATGCTTCCAATAAAGCTTTTGATATTTTTGTTTGAAATCTTATCATAAAAGGGTGTTCTGCAGCGACGAGGAAGCTGAAAAAAGATATAAAAGAGTTGCTGATATTTCTATAATTATCAGTTAGGGGCGTTTGATATCAATAAGAATTACTAATTTGACTTGAATTGGATTTTGTAAAAGTAAGTCTATTAAGCTAATAGGTGTGAAGTATTGTGCTTCGAAAAACAATCCTTTAATTTTATTTAAGCTGCTCTCAGCATGTTTAAAAAACGGAAATCATCTTAGGGGATGAGCTTTGATACTATAGTTAGTAAACAACATTTAATTTAATGAGGGAGAACAGGTTTACGAAGCATTAGAGTGGAGCTTGATCGTTATAAACTAGATTTGCTAATAACTTAAATTAATAAGCTAACAAATTAGCTGAAAACGGTCAACAATTGCTTATTATTGCCTAATAAGCTAAAGTTGATTGTGTTTTAGCTATTGCACTGATTTAGCATAAAAATTTCTATAAAATAACATCAATACCAATAACTAATAATAAATATACTCAGTGGTAATAATTTACCGCTGATTACTATTAACACTTACTAATATTAAGCTAGTTCTATAGAAAAAGAGATAACATCACTAATTTTTTCTGCATTTAGAATGCACATAACTAACCGATCAATACCTAAAGCAACGCCAGAGCAATCAGGAATAATTTTATCTAGTGCAGCAAGATAACGCTCATCAATAGGTTGTTCTGGTAAACCCATTTTTTTGCGTATTTGATTATCATGTTCAAAACGTTTTCTCTGTTCTTCTGCATCAGTCAACTCACGAAAACCATTAGCTAATTCAATACCTTTAAAATAAACTTCAAAACGCTCAGCAACGCGGTGATCTTCTTTACTAATTTTAGCTAAAGCTGCCTGTGAAGCAGGCAAATGATAGATAACGGTAGGTTTATATTTACCTAAATTAGGTTCAACACCCATAGTAAATAAAAATTGTAATAACACATCTTTATTTTCTTCTTTTTCCGTATTATTTAAACCTAATTGCACTGCTGCATCATATAATTGTTTTTTTTCTAATTCTAGTGCTATTGGATCAATATTCAGGTAACGCTGAAAGGCCTGTTGATATGATATCCGTTCAGTTGGTTGGCAGTCCAAAATCTGTTGTAAAAAATCATCCACTTCATCAATAAGAAGATACATGTCATAATGAGGTCGATACCATTCAAGCATAGTAAATTCTGGATTATGGTAACGCCCCCTTTCTTTATTACGAAAAGCTTTAATTATCTGATATATAGGCCCACTATTGGCCGCTAATAAACGTTTCATATGATATTTAGGGCTAGTTATCATATACAATTTAGTGTTGGTAGCGATTACCGGAGGAATAAATTGGGTTTCAAATGATAAGAGATGAATATCTGTTACTGTAAATTTACTTAATATAGGCGTCTCTACTTCTACTATTCCTCTATCAATGAAAAAACGTCTGATTTCAGCAATAATCTTGGCTCTTTTCAATAAGTTATTGATAGATGCCCTCGGTTGCCAATTCACTATCTCACTCATTATAAAAACTCCAAAAAAAGAATAAAACGCGCTAATTTATACTAGCCTATAAATAAGTAAATAAATGCTTCATATTATTAATCTCATTACTTTATATATAAATAATAAAGTTACTTTTGGTAAGAGTAATAGTAAGAAAAACTAAAATATTAATTAGTTGAAATAAATAATTAAAATTAGCTATAAGTACACTACTTTATATATTTTCTATTATAGCTGAATTATGAAAATATTTCAACTAAAAATTAATAAACTATAAAAATAAATTCAAATAACATCAATACGTTAAAATAATTTAAAAGTTATTTTTAATTATCAAATTAATAAAATAATTATTCTAAAGTTATGTTTATTTTTAGTGTATGTGGATTTCAGAGATGCTAGTATATCCTGCTAATTGATTTCATAAATGATTTCAATATCAGAGAGATGATATGCCATGAAAGTCTATCCTATAGGTGATATCCGAAAATTAGATATTACTCTCTTATCCCCTTGCATGAACGCATCCGTAATAGTGTTCCAGGAAACTGATACACTTCTGTTGAAGCTGATTTTGAAGTTATTATTTACGATAAATATGCTAAATACTTTTTAGCGCTAGACAGCCTATAAAGCGTCCTTTGTAATAATTATTTCCTGAGCAAATCATATAGACTGATATTAGGAATATTGGAATTAAAGTACTTAAAGTTAAGAGATATCTCACAGCGCCAGCGAAATATTCTTCTAAAGCTCATTGTTCCCGCCTTATCTAAAACGTATAAAACCTTAAAGAGTTATTGGAATGTTTGTACCTGCTAGTCGTATTTAACGATAATTTTTATAAATTTATAAAGCGTTTCTTGATAAAAAGTATATGTTCTCTTTGCTAGCGCTATTAGCAGACTGAAGCAGCAATAACTTAAAGAGTACAGGCAATGGATGCCTGCATGATTTAAGCGATATGCGTTACATTTATTTCTTGATAGATGCCATATAAACATTCTGTTAGGCAAGTAATTGCTTTTGCCTACTAGTTATTATTGGCATCACTAAGAGTGAACATAAGGAGCTAGGTTACTTATAGAAGATTCTTATTAAGAATAAGAATAGAACTAGGCCTAACTTCCTCAATGAGCCATCTGCGAGCAATTAGTTTAATCTTATTTATAAACTTCCTATGAGAGAGACGGAAGGGGGTCCCCCTTGATTTTTAGAATGCGATAGCAAAGATATTCCAGGACATGTAGCATCATCAACGCTGTTGATATACAAAACATCTAATATATTGTTTTTGCTCTTAAAAAAGAGGAACTAAAAGTTAAGATTGAGGTAGGAGAGTTATATTACCAAAGAGCTTTAATGCTAATAATAAATCTCTTTGTGTTTATTAGCAATATTCAGCGTATAATCTACTGCTTAGAAAGTTTAGAAAAATTGACAAGAAAGCTGACATTCTATTATTTTCTGTCAGCGCGTACTAGACATCATAAGAACGACGAATCCAATTTAAATTAGCTTTAAGACTTAAATTAGCTTTAAGACAGTATGGTTATGAAATTGACGCACAAAGCACTGTAGTTCAAAAAATAATTTTAATGGTATTGAGTTGCTTTTATCTGCTCAGAAAATTTGAAATATAGTAAGTTACATGGTGAGTATAAAACTACGATAATTTAATTCGGAGATTTTTTATGAGCTGATTACTATTTTATACTCTCTGCGATAATATTAATTTCAGACTATGTTAACAAATGGTTGTTGGTAGAAACCTCTTTATACTATATAAGAAAGTTTCTATAGAAGTTTCCATGAAAAAGAAAATAGTCATACAGATCAAAACAACTTTCCTTGATCCATTCTAAGATGGATCTGTATCTCATTAGTGGACTAGATAACTATTTTCTGTATGATATCGATTTATGTATTGAAGCAATTTATTCCACTTTATCCTATTTATATTGTCACACTGAACATGTTATCTGCTTAATGGCATTCATTAATATTACAACGGTATCATTGTAAAATCCTCGATTGTAGGAAAAGATTTAAGAATCTTGCTGGAAGTCTGTGATAGCAAGATTATATCACAAGGATAAATGCTTTAGTTATTTGCTATGTATGTTAAATAGCTTGACTTTACAAGAGTCAAACAAAATAAACAGGCATTAATTTAAAAACAGTGTTTAAATGCTGTTACTACCTCATTATATTGCCAGTGATAAACCAATATAAATGTACTAAGTGTATTATTGAAATCGATAAAACATTTTTTCCTGAACCTTTTAAAGGGAAGTGTTATATTCCATATAGGAAAGGTGAAAAATACGGGAGGGGGAGGAAATAAAAGAAAAAACAAATCGCGGTCTTAATTATCCGAGATCGAAAGAGTCATGTGATCGATGAAACTCTTGAAGAGTTTTATCCAGAATGTGTTAGATGGTTTTTAACCTGATCATCGATAAAAGTTTATCCTTTGCTCAGATGAATCTCAATAGTACGAAACCTTTTTTAGTAAACATAAAATTAGTCACCATTACTTAATAAGATTGGTAATCAGAGAGTTATTGGTAAGGAATTTCAGATTTAAAAATGTGAACAGTTTATGTTAGATGATTTAAATATGCTTAAGTAGATTTCATAGTCTATTGTTTTATTTATTAAATTATTTAGCATCAAGAAAATTATTTGAAACGATAAAAATTGAAATATAAATGTAGTTATAAATTGTGCTGCAAGTAAATCGCAGACCTTTGCTAGCATAGCTTAATTTATCCAGAAATTAATCCAAATAGCTCGAAATAAGTCTTCCTTAAAACATAAACCAGGAAAATAGTGGACTACTTGTAACTTCTAATATCAAACCGCTTCTTTATCCAAAGCGCTTTATGATCTTATTTCTACCATAAAGTGATTATATGGTAAGTATAGTAAATTATAATACTCAAAATGAGATAACCTATGCACAGCACTACATTCTGATTCCGTCTTAATTTTTCTCGTTACGCAGTATTGTTTCGTATATAGTAATTATTTCCGTGATTTAAGCTAAACTCATAGCTGAGAGCGAATGTCATTTGCAAAGATTTTTTATGCTGTATATAATATATAATGATGGATTCAATGCCTAAATATGTCTGCTGATCAATTTATTTTTTATATATAATTAAAGAATTATCCTTATTTATTTTGCTCCATGTCGGAAAATACATAATTAATTAGACTAGTAGATTTTAAAAATGGGAGGAGAATAGTTATCCTGCCTTTATAGTGAGAGAGGCCCATAGAATTATTTACGTCAATGTTATTAAAAATAATTAGTAAATCTAATGTATGAAGGGTTAGGGCTCCTGCTATAATGCTTTATTAATCTATTTTCCATTCTTAAAATTTAACGTTGTTACTATAAAGAGTCAACAGGTCAAAATTCCTTTAACCGATTCAAACTATTCTTAGCAGAAGGGAATATCTAAAATACTATGAAATGCTTATTTTTTGAACTATAGTGTTTCGCCTATCAATTTCATAACCTCAATTTTCGAAAATGCAATTCAATCAGATTCCTCGTTCTTATTGGACGAACAGTGTGCTAACAAGAAGATATAGAATGCCAGGGTTCTTTTGTTGATTTTTCCAACTTCCTAATTAGTGTAGGTTATACTAAAAATTTTGCAAAAAAACATCAAGAGTTTTATTAGCAGCATCACAGCTCTCTCTGGGCACTAAGAGTTCTTGTAATTTACCCTAAAACTTTCGGTTGCATATATTTAAGGGATAAAGGTAGTATATGAACTATTTTATCTACCTAGCAACATTAGTGTTGCGTATTCTAAAATATCTTAGTATATATAGTTTTATAAAACTAATGAGTACTATCTCCCGTATGAATCCTGAAAATACGGTTAATCTGCGCATTTCTAGAGTATTGAGAAGTTAAGCATAGTTTACTCTCATTTTTAATAAACATCTTCAAGCGCAACGAACTCCTTATATCCATGCGTAGCGCCTCCAATAATAAGCAGCAGGCAAAAAGGCTATCATTTTATCTAAAAAATAGTATCTTCTTTATAAGAAGAGAAAGAAATATAGTGGTATCGTGTAAATTACGCAAGTACACCATATTACCTATGCTTTTAAAGTCATTACTGTTCAGTATTTTGATGGAACTTGACAAAATATATCATATATCTTACCAAGAAGTATTCATGGCTTAGAAATTACTGTTAGGAGGATACCTCCCTAATAACTACCCAACCATAATACCAACTCTTCATCGCTTTTATAGGCTTTAGATAATGTAGAGTAACAAGCTGTTGAAGGATATTTGTTGTCTTTGCAACTCTCCTTTAATTTCATGCACTGTAATTCTAAATATCGACAATACTACAGTCTGTATGATTTGTTATAGCAAATAACTGTTACTGATGATGGCGTAAACCCTCGTTGATAATGCAGCGTTGAGTATGTTATTGCAGGATTCCTTAGAGGATACCATCAATAGCGGTGGTATTAGATCTCATCAGGATTAGGAATAAGTTCATGCAAGGGATCATAAATAATATCTAGTTTCTCTTGAATATCTTATATGGTAGATTTTCATGGCATATCATGTCTCTATTGATAAAATTATTCACGAAATTAATTACCAGGAATACGCAATAATCTCAGAAACTCCATGCGCCAGAAATAAGTATAACTCGCTTGAAAAGGTTGATAACTTCACTTATATTAAATATGCAAATTTATTCAGTAAAAATTAATAATTTTTTATATTGTTATTTTTTAAAGTTAAATATAACATAATTTATGTTGACAGATAAATTAACATTTAAAGCTAATATCATGATTTCGGTAATGAGAAAAAAGGCCTGATGTGGTAAGCTTTATTTTTAATCATAAAGTAATGAATCAACTAGAGAATCATGAGTGATATGATGCTAATAAATGAGTTTTATCAGCAGATTATTACTGATTAGGTAATTAAAAAGCTTTATTACACTGATAACTTTAAATTGCTATTTGACAGCTATCTTCTGCAACTTCGAGTACTATTAGTTCAATATATTATAAGTAAACTTTACGGTAACGCGAAAAAACTTCTAGCAGTTGTTGAGGGGGATTTATGACAGCATCACTCAACCAGAATTTATAATTTTGAAGTTAAATTTTAGTTTTATTCCTGAAGATAGTTAAGTCGAAGTCTAGACAGATTTTTTGGTCGGCTTATCTTATCTTTAACTCACTGTATACTCAGGTAGAAAATGGCTATGAATAGTCCAATAGAATTGGCTAGATTATAACCTGTTATTTCATATTATCAATTTTAGGCATTAATTAATATAAATCCGCTTTTTTAATGATATGAGGATGATGGAAGCGAAAGATTTAGCGATATATTCTAGCAATAAAACTGGTATTTTGTTACTAGCTTTAAGGCGTTTTTATTATTTTAAGAAAATATTGATGACAGGATATATTGCTACAATTTCATTAAAAGTAAGTATATAGGATTTCGAAAGAGTGAAAGGAAGTTAAAATTCTTCCAGGAAACAATAAAAAAGGTTAAAAATGTTTTCTTAATTTTGGTATTGGACTAAAAAAGTTATCTTAGCTTCACATCAAGAAATTCTGAAATAATTAAGATTTAAAAAATTCAATGATCTATTAAATTAATTCAACTAAAAAAGCTTTTGATGAGCTTAATAAAATTATCCCTAATTCACATCCTTGCATAAAAAGTCTTACTGTCACTACTTTGTTAATTTATCGATGATAAGATTATACTAGACAGTAGAGGAATAAGTTAATAAAAATGAGTCTGGCGATGATTCATAAAAAAGGGGGAAGAGCGCTAATTTCTTAAAAATAAATAGCAAAACAAGCAAAGTTAGCTGAATTTTTTTTAAATGCATTAAAACAACAATTAGATAAAATAGGTAAGATGCAAGTCGAAGTTCTTAACTAAAGATAGATCAAATTAGTGCTTCTCAATAGAGGGTAACGTCGATAATTACTAAGCTAAAAGGACAAGAAAAAGCATTTATGAATGATGCAGTAACTGTTTTATTCCGAATCATTATATATATGCTCGGTAGCACAGCTCTATTCATAATAAGATGAATATTCAGGGATATAGTTGAGTAAATATTATGATGATGATGAGATCATAGCTATATTCCCCTAATCGTTTTCTGATGACACTGTATTCAGCTCCAGGAAGCCGGGAGTCATTTTCTATGAAAATGTTTTCCCTTCGAGGGAATCCGTTTGCAAGTCGTATGCAGATTTTTGAATACTGCTTGTATCTAGATCTGGACTAGATCGTTGTTTACTAAGGATTAAAGTGGAGAATTTGCATGAAATTAGGTTGAAAGTTTTAAAACCTAAGTATAAAGTATTTAAAGCTGTGAGCCTGCTTATTTGTAATGTAGATGTAAATATCTTCTATAAAAATATGAAATAAACTTAGGATATTATCTCCATCATAGGGTAGAATTCTACTCTTTAATAAGAGTTTCATTCTTCTTCAGAATGAATGACGACCGCGTCTAGTTCTTAACTCTTATTTATCTGATATTAACCGAGCATATGTCCACTATGGACATCCATCAATTCTCAGAGAATCACAAAAATTTTATAGACTGCCTTTGCCATAAAAAATATTTAGCTACCAGAAAACAGGAATTCGTCTGTTTGTAGTACTGTTTGTAGTACAGAGTTTGGTATAGAACAGCGACTTATCCCCCGCTTATGTATCCTTAAGGAATGGTATTTATCAAAAAACTTGATAGGTGCTATTAAAGATGGGTTGAAAGCCATTATTTAAATTCTATTTATGTGCTCTTATATGATCTTAAGAGCACATCTTGCATTAATATCCTTGATTGTACAATCAAGGATTACCATAATCCATTATTATATAGTAAAACTTCATTGAAGTCTATGACAGATTAATTGAAAGTTAAATCTGAATTACTTAAAAAGTATACTATCTTTTTGGATATGAGCACATAACAACTATCTATAATGCGGTTATGTAATATCGACAAAATAAAATATGTTAGCCATTATTGCTGCTAAAAAAGTATAATTTTAGTTCTAATCGTGATTTATTGGCTAGAGGAATATTATTTTTGGGGATAAGAGTAGTATTGCTGATCATATGAACAAATTTATCCCTATAATTTAATTGATATGGGAGTTTTTCTGTTAGAATTTCTCACTAATATAAACCATAAAACGTTAAAATTGACCGTTAATAAGACAATTACCATTACAGGTTTGTAATTGATTATTCAAATAATATGAGTTCAGTAATGATTACTTATAACTCTCTAATTATATAACCTTATATTAGGCGATACTAACTAATTTCATGCTCGATAGCAAAAATTTTGTATTATTCTGGCTATATCCCAGAACAAAGTATGGACTTTTTATTTATATCATCTAATATCATATAAAGTAAATAGCTAATATAATCGTGGATTAAACTTTTCAAGAGTATAACTCTTCATATAATCCTATTAATCTCGGATGATTGAGACAAGAACTTATTTTTCCTTTTATCTTCTCCTCTCCCGCATTTCTGTCTTTTCTATTATGGAAAAGTAATGGTTCTCTTTAAAGGATTTAAGAAAAACATTTTGTCAACTTCAACAATATTATTTTTAATCTATATGATTGTTTATTTTTCTAGGGAAAGCTCTATATTAAATATTCTTTTTTAATAGAATAAGATTTTTCTATCAACAGTTTTTAGCTAACATACTATAAAATAAATAGATTTAAACCATTAAAAAAACTATTCTGCAAAAATAAGACAGTTTTCGATAATATCTGATTGATTATTTTTTAATATTTTCAGAGAGAATATGGCCTAATTTGCTAGCTTTTATATTAAGATAATCACTATTTTTTGGATTACGTCCAACAATGAGAGGAACTCGTTCTACAACATTAATTCCAGCTTCTTTCATGATTTCTAGTTTTTTAGGATTATTAGTTAGCAATCTTACTTCATTTATTGCTAGCAATTTGTACATGTCAGCACAAATAGTGAAATCACGTTCATCAGGTTTAAAACCAAGTTTTAAATTAGCTTCAACAGTATCCAGTCCTTGATCTTGTAAAGCATAGGCGCGAATTTTATTTAATAAACCGATGTTACGCCCTTCTTGACGATGATAAAGTAACACTCCTCGAGATTCGAGTGCGATTTGTTTAAGTGCTGCTTTTAGTTGAAAACCACAATCGCAACGTAAACTAAATAAGGCATCGCCGGTCAGACATTCCGAGTGGATACGAGAAAGAACTGGTTTTTCATCAGTAATATTACCATAAATAAGTGCGATATGATTATTCTTATTAAGAATTTCTTCAAAACCAATAAGTAGAAATTCACCAAAAGGAGTAGGTAATTTGGCTTCAGCTATAGGTTTTATCTGCATAGTGTTATACATAATTATTACTTCCCAGAAGATAGTATGGTTTTTTTGAATAATTCAGATTTAACTTTGAACTAATCTTTCATAAACTGCAATGGAGTTTTATTACCCAATACTGGTTTGAATAATTCCTAATTGTACAGTTAAACTATATCTGATAAAGAGTGATCTCAAGCTCTTTAACAGAATCAAAATTATGGTTTTGCAGCCCATCTCCCATGCGCCCATTAAATCGCTAGGCATACTTTTTTATTTAAGGATACATCGAAGGAATAAGTTGCTGTTCTATATTAAGTTGCTTTGTACATATAAACAGTTAAATTCATCTTTTTCAGTGGCTTATCTTTTTTGTAGATTAAAGTCGGTATATAAATTCTTTGTTATTGCCTGTAAGTACAGACAGATATCCATGGGAGATGCTTGATTAAGATCACGTAATAAGCGTCTGATATTGATCAAAATCTTGGCCTTACAAAGACAGATAAATTCATCAAGGTGTACATCTATATCTACAAAAAAGTAACGTCGTGAAGTTTTATTTGGTATTTGTAGAAGATATTTGCATCTACGTTTATGTAATTCAGGTTTGTAGTTTTTAAATACTTTATGCTTTTGGTTTCGGTGCTTTACCTCATTTCACGCAAATTCTCTACTTTAATCTTGGGTAAACAGCGATCCAGTTTAGATCGAGATACAACGGAGTTCAAGAATTGATGTATAACTACCAGTAGGTAGATCGGCAAGCGATAAACCTTTAAAAGAAAATGATTACGGCTTCTTGAGAAGCCGGACGACAGCATCATCAGTAAATGATGTGGAATATAGTTGTAATCATCAATATCATCTTGTTTTCGCTCTTTAGCAACGCTAAGTTCGAGGATGTCATAACGCTTATTTAAAGTAGATACAGGCTCTATGCTAACCTGAAGAATACTTCTGATTTAGGTGTTGTATTTCCCTGACGATATTGAGAGCTAGATCATCATAATATTTTTCCTAAACTATATCTTTCAGTACTTATTTTGCATGAGTAAAGTTGTACAACAAGGATCCCATATAATAATCTGATATCAAATACATAATAAATGAAACTTTCAATTTAAAAATTAATAAAAAATACGTTAAAATAGTTAAATATAGTTAGTAAAATTATTTTACTTATGTATTTTACTAGGTTAGTAGATATTATCAGCAGATAAGATTATGGGGATATAATATCCAATATGATTATTGAAAATTAACTATTTTAATTATAAGCACATTTTATTTTTTTTATTTAAATATAGATTTTATGATTGGGGAGGCATAGCTAGCTAATATAAATAAATAATCTAAAAACTTTTAGTTTTAAAAAACTAGAAACAGTAGTATTTCGTTAAATAGGATGGAGTTATGCTCAATTTTGATATATGTAATTTTAAAGATTCTGGTGTATTTAGATTATTTATTTTATAATTGATTTCAATAACATAGATATTATATCTCATAAAATTTATATTCTTACAGCTATCTGCAAAACTAGATATTACTTCTGATTCATTGCATAACTCATCTGTAATTATGCTAGGAAGCTAATAGGCACCCTTATTTAGGCAGTGGCTCAAAGCTATCCTACAGCAACATGGTAAACCTCCACCTTGTTGATTGCTGTTCATGGTGTAGTTCATAACGGTTATTTATTACAGCAAATCATACAGAGTAGTATTGGCGATATTGAAAATAAAGTGCCTGAAATTAGAGGGAATCACAGCGCCAACAGAATGTCTTTTAAAAGCTCATTGCTAGCGTTTTATTAGCACACAAAAAGCATCGAAAGTTACTATCCATCACTTGTACCTGCGGAGGTACATCTACGGATAGTTTTTACTAAGCTCTAAGAATTCTCGATGAAAATATATGGTCTTTTTGCTAGAACTATCAGAAGATCGAAACAGTGGCGTATTGAAAAGTGTAAGCATTGGTAATTATGTAATTTGCGTGATAAACCTAACGTTTATTTCTCTGATGATAATATAATCGTCCTATCAGGTAAACTGATTGTATTTGCCTACTAGTTATATTGCCGGTACTGAGGATGGATGTAAAGAACTTACTGCGATAAAAATGATTATTAAAAATTAAAATGAAACTGAGCTGAACTTCTAGATGGGGACCTGTAAGCGCAGGTAGCTTAATTGTATCTCCTATAATCTTGCTAGGCAGCAAGGGATGATCTTAGTTTTTGGAATGGAATGTCAAAGATATTCCTAAGCGCATAGTAATAATTCTATTACGGAAATAAAACAGTTAATGTGCCGACTTCACTCCCCAAAGGCATACAACTAAAAGTTAAAGATAATCTGGAGGGAAATATTTGCTAGCAAAGAGCTATGATATCGATAATAAAGTTATATGAAGTTGGATGCGTAAAGCACTGTAGTTCAAGAAAAATAATCCTTTCAATGTATCTGGGTTGCTATAGTCTGATCAAAAAAGCTAGAATCAGCTAAAGGAGTTGATCTTCTGACACTAGTAGTAAATAATGTCCAATTTTAGGTTAAAGAATAGATTTATGAAGTATCAGAGTAAAGCGCTTAGCTTGATCCGCATATATAATGTTTAGTAATAACTCAATGAGATAAATTCAATAAGAAATTTTTGATAATTCATTCTATTATCTACTAGTGAAATATTTTTTAAATAAAATGGTAAGCGTTGATATAATTAATTTTCTTTATTGGGTTCAGATTCTAAGTTAATTGAAGAAAGGTATTCTAATTGTTTTTCTATCATTGAAACAACAATAGGAAAAAATGTGAAATATTTTTTAATTTTATTACTTGTCATAAGTATTTTTATAGCATCCCTGATGGTTGACTCAAGCAATAATCAAATAGTAACATTTAATTATTTTATTGCCAAAGGTGATTATCCAATATCGAAATTACTAGCAGTTTTTTTTGCAGCTGGATTCGTGCTGTGTTTGCTTATTTGTGTGATATTTTATATTAAGGCATTAATTTCATTATCAAATATAAGACGTAAAATAAAACGCTTAGAAAGTCAATTAGCTGAGTCAATTCAAAGTAAACATGATACTAAAGTGGCAGTTGTTACAAATAAAAAAAGGTAATTTTATGTTAGAGCTGCTATTTCTGCTACTGCCTATTGCTGCTGCTTATGGTTGGTATATGGGGCGCAGAAGTGCTCAACAAGATAAACAACAAAATGCTAATCATTTATCTTATAAGTATGTAGCTGGTATTAATCTCTTATTATTTAATCAACAAGATAAAGCCGTTGATCTGTTTTTAGATATGTTAAAAGAAGATAGATCAGTATTTGAGGCTCACCTAACATTAGGAAATCTTTTCCGTTCAAGAGGTGAAATTGAACGAGCTATTCGTATTCATCAATCCTTGTTTGAAAGTAATACTTTGTCATTTGAGCAGAAACTATTAGCCGCCCAGCAGCTAGGACGAGATTATTTAGCGGCTGGAGTTTATGATCGTGCGCGAAATATTTTTTTGCAGCTAGCGGATAAGCAAAATTTTTGCTTTAGTGCGTTACAATCTTTACTTACTATTTATCAAGCTATTAGTGATTGGCATAAAGCAATTGATGTTGCTGAAAAATTAGTCAAAATGGGTAATCCTCAACTTAAAGAAGAAATAGCTCATTTTTATTGCGAATTGGCACTATTGGAACTGAATAGTGATGATCTTGATGGTGTATTTCTGTTACTGAATAAAGCTGTACAATCAGATAAAAACGCTAGTCGAGCTTCTATTATGAAAGGGCGTATTTATATTGCTCGAGCTGAATATGAAAAAGCCATTATAGTACTTAAGCAAGTTTTTGATCAAGATATAGATTTAGTCAGTGAAACTTTAGCTATGCTTTATGAATGTTATCATCATTTAGCTAGTTGGCATGATTGGGAAGATTATATCCAAAAATGTGTTGCTGGTGATTGTGGTGCAACTGCTCAACTTTATTTAGCGGAAGTAATTGAAAAAAGAAAAGGGCCAGAAAAAGCTCAAATGTTTATTAAACAGCAACTTGAATCGCATCCAACGATGCGATTGTTTTATAAACTTATCGATTATCATTTGGCAGATGCAGAAGAAGGTAGAGCAAAAGAAAGTCTAGAATTACTGTATAATATGGTTGGCGAACAAATTCGCTCTAAACCTGATTATTGTTGCCGAAAATGTGGTTTTACAACACATTCTTTATATTGGTATTGTCCTTCATGCCGCTCTTGGGACACCATTAAACCAATAAAAGGTCTTGATGGTCAATGATAAATATAATTGATATTATGTTTATCAACTTTAAAAAAGTTAAGAATGATAGTTAACATCTAAAATAAACTTCTTGTCTCTGCTAATTTTTCTATTATTATTGGGATTAGATTACCATGAGCTCGCTAAAGTATTATTTTGTTCATAAAATCAGTCAGTAGGATCATTAGCTGAAAGCGGCTATCCAGATATTTACTCTATTTAGCTTGCAATTCATTCATATTTTATATGAGTTCTTAGAAAAGATGATGTATAAATATCAAATGATCATTTAATGAATTCCATAAGCAATGGAAGCTTTCAAGCATTAACAGTACTTCTGCTTTTTATTCGATATTTTTTTTGCAAAATGGCAATGACATTAATAATTTGATTGTGTTTAAAGGTTTATATAAATATTAAAATACCAGTTGCTAACTTATTTTAATATTTTTTTGCAAAAAGGTTTTCTAAAATTATTGTATCTTCGACGCTACGATTAGCGATCCGCTATTTTTCTGAAATAAAATATTTCCATTTTATGAATTATAAAGCAATAAGGGGAACGCTCTTTAAATAGTAATAAATTGAATTAAGCATCAAACAACACGTTTTCGCACTTTTTTAAAGAAATAATATTTTTTGTTTGAATATTTCATTTTTGAGTTACATTTTATCTTCTTGTTGCTATTATAGATAGTCAAAAACATTATCGTATATAAATTTATTTTTATTCTATCCATATAAGGAAAAATTAAATTTTAACTAATTATCTATATTGTTTTATATCAAGTTAACAAACTAGTTCAGAGCTTTTCTTAATTAGAATGCAGATATAGCATAAATTATTCGATAATTTATATAATAATATCGAAATATTAATCTAGATAAGTAATTGGTATAGAAACATTGTTGAGCAATGATATCTAGTTCAGTATTTACTGGATAAATATGTTGAATCAATAAATTAGAGGAAAGGGGGAACTGATCATCATCAGTACATGCTATATAAAGTGCATTATTCATATTTTAAGTACTGCCAGTATTAATAGTGATAAAGTTAATATAAGTGAGATAATAGCACTCTCAGATGCCTGCCATTTTATGGTGTAATTCTGAATTTTGGTAGTTCAAGTTCTAAATTGATTCTAACTCAATGTTAGCAACCAGTGGCCTAACATGATCATCGCTACGGGTAATATATTAAATTATTTTTGTTTGGAATTTTTTTTAATTTTTAATGGATGATGGGGATGAATTCTTGCTATTACCCAATCATATTGCATTAAATCTACTCGTTAGATGACCTTTGCCGAATAAAAAATATTTTTTATATTGGAGGAAGATTAGGTTTAAGATAAAAACAATTATCATTATTTTTTTGATATATTCTAGAAATTCCCTAAGAGAAGAATCTTTAATTAATTATTATTATTCAATAATTTCACGATGTTTATTTATGTAAATGGTGGCGATTATTTAATCATCATGCATCAATTTTTCATTTATGGTGCTTGAATGAAATAAGTTTTCGTTACATTAACTTCAAAAACTAAACCTTTCTACACTTTTAACGACGCCTTCAGCATCCGGGGTTTGGGTATATAATTGCTGCTTTAGTTGTGATAGAAAATGAGTTATATTGAATATACTATTCATATTTTTATATTGCTATATCAATATTTATTCACATCTTCTTCAAGTTTAGTGCTATGGGTAATAAGAATAATATTTATTACTTTAATAAATATCATATATAAAGTTGGTTTTGTAAATCCATTTATTAATCGTTAGGTTAATGGGTATTGTTTGTCATTAAATTCACATAAATCTTCAATAAGACAAGAGCCACAGTATGGTTTTCTTGCAGTACATGTATAACGGCCATGTAGCACAAACCAGTGGTGGCAATTTACTTTAAATTTAATCGGAACTACTTTGAGTAGTTTTTTTTCAACCTCGATAACATTTTTGCCTGGAGCAAAATTTGTTCGATTACAAACGCGAAAAATATGGGTATCAACAGCAATTGTTGATCAGCCAAAGGCTGTGTTTAATACTACATTTGCTGTTTTTCGTCCAACGCCAGGTAAGGATTCCAAGATTTCACGATTTTCTGGCACATCACCATTGTATTTATTAATTAATATCTGACAGGTTTTAATAATATTTTCTGCTTTATTATTAAATAAGCCAATTGTTTTGATGTAATGTTTTATTTCATCGATGCCAAGGGCTAATATTTTTTCAGCGCTATTGGCAACTGAGTAGAGATTTTTCGTTGCTTTATTGACACTAATATCTGTTGCTTGAGCGGAAAGTAATACAGAAATAAGTAATTCAAAAGGTGAATTAAATACAAGCTCTGTTTTTGGAGTTGGATTGTTATCACGTAAGCGAGTCAGGATGTTTATCCGCTTTTGTTTATTCATATTTTTTTCTCTATATCTTTAAAATAATTTTTATTGCAGAAAGTAGCAGCCGCTTTAATTGTATATTGCTGTTGTTTGTGAATTAATATATTTTTATTCTTTTATCGATTAAATCTTTAGAAGATAAAACTAGCTTAGAATCAAGCCTTATCTAACAAAAATCTCATCAGGTAATTGTAATATAGCTAATAAAAGAGATAAATAAGATGAATAACTTCAATATATAATATTACTTATGCTCAAAGTAGCAAACTTAGATCTATCAAACAGTGTACCATTATCTAAAATTTTTCGCATGGGTACACCTAAAGAATAGTGCCATTGTATTTCTCCATGCCTCCATGAGTAAACAATAAATTGCTAAATTATAGACATAATTTTGGTATTATAAGCTTCAACTAGTCAAGTAACAATACAATATAGTGATAATTAGTGAAATAAAATACCTAAAAATTAATATTAATTAATTTTATAGAAGTTAATTAGCCTCTACACAGAGGAAAATACCGATACAATAAATCATTAGATAGATTATAATACGTATTACACTTAGGAGATCTCAATAATAGAAAGTTGAGACGATAATATTGCTGAAAACAAAACTAATGTTATTTTCCAGTCCTGATCATCACCATATTGGTGACTTTTGAAGAAACTACTAGTAGTAACGGATATAACTATAATAATTCAACTAACGTTGAATGGTTTTTTCTGTAACTTTTTAACAAAAGTCTTCTTAATTTCATTCATGGTGATTAATTTTTGCATGCTAGATAAGTTTTAATTTTCTGGCACTGTGAGATATAAATATGCAGCACACTTAATTGTGTTAATAATACTCTTTGTTTACTATTAGTAATAGTAAATTGATCAAAATCATCGTCATCTTTTTATTCCCTAGCGTGAGATACTATACTATGTCCTAAGTGAATTTTACCTAAGAAATAATTAATCCAATTTGAAATACTAATATCAATTTTATTACCTAATTTAGATGTTTCATGATTTTCAGTTACGCTAATAACTATTATAGTTGACCAGAAAATCTATATGCAATCAACAATTTTTGTACCTAAATATTATTAGAAGTAATACTTTTATGATACTAGTAATTAGTTTTCTTGCTTTCTAAATTAAAAAAGAGATGATGAGGAAGTTTGTTAATTAATGTTTTATTTTACTTACTAAGTGACATTCTATGATTAATTTATTTTTATAAAACTCAGGTATATTAATTTAATTAAACAGTTTTTGTTGTTAGATCAACATCTGGTTATTTATAATACTTTTTGATGGTATAAATCGTTGTAGTCAGTTTCCAATAATAGCTGTAGAAAATACTAAAAATTAAGCTGTGATCTTCTAATGGATTTTAACATAACCAGCTCTTTAGTTATGATTATAAACAGCGAGGCTAGCTATAGTAATTAATGGGTAGTACAGGGACATTAACCAGTAATATTTCAAAAGTTACAGTATTAGGATAGCTATTGTAAATAGAAATAATCCAGATTAACAATGCAATTATTGCACCCTATAAATAAGACAGTTACATAGTTTAGTTGTCATCGTAATTAAATCGGAGTAATAAAAAAAAGCGAAAAAGTATGTTTAATTATTCCTAAAAAGAGATACTTTATATAAGCATCGGATTATTATACGATAATAAATGAATTCAGTAATAAGTAGAATATTAGTGTGGCTAAAATACCAGTATAATTTGTCAGCTAATTATTTGGCGATAAATTATAATAATGTCACTAAACAGGTAAATGATATTAATCATTTAAAATCAAGCCCAGATAATAAATTCTATGAATAAGTTATTATAGTATTTAGATAATCGAGTGTATCAGTATAAACCTATTTTGAAGGTATTAAAGTAATGCGATTGAGTCATGAAATAAACATATAACGTTAATTGGTATAAAGTGATTTTTACATCAGTAAAAATCAATTGAAGCTCTATTTGTAGTAAGCAAATGATCATTTTGACTAGAAATGAAATCAATAGTACTAGAAACCTGCTATACCTTGGTTAAACAGGTTTAGTTTAATTCACCATGGATATCATTAGTAATTAATATACTAAAATTAGTACCTAAAACTACTAGCTGTTAGGGTGATGAAGATGGAATAATCTATATAATAATAAGGCAGTTACTAAGATGAAATTATATTTCAAATGGGTTATAATTAGCAATTTTATATCTGTAAAATACAAAGTCTGATAAATAAAAGCTATTATGATACGAGTAAAATTTAGTAAGTGTTCCATTATAAAAAGTAAATTTGATAGGCAATACGGGGAATGTAGTAGAATAAAAATCTACAATATTAAGTCTATTGTTGCTTTAGTTTTTATAAATAAAGATTGAACTAGTTATTTTAAATTGGTTCATCCGACATCAGTTAATCTATAGTCTAAATTTTATTTTCAACTCATATATTGTTTAATTATTAGGAAGTTTTACTCTACTTAATTACGTTTACTTTAACATGTGCAATAGTGTTAAAAATAAATTTGCATAGGTCAAACCGGCTCTGCATCATTTCTATTTTTACAACTGATTAGTTTTGCATTACTTATCTAGTTACTTGAATAGAGAGTAGACAGTTTAGCTTTTCTGACTTGATGGCAAACTTTCGGATAGCTATTTTATTATTCAATAGCTCAGTTTTACTATTATAAATCTGATTCTTTGTGAATTAATGCAGTACTAATTGCAGATTTTCTCTTGCTTTGTGAGTTGAAACTGCAATTTAATTAAATTCTTCTTGATGAAGAATTTTCTCTCGTTAAAATTACGCTTTTAGCATAAAAATCTTAATGGTATCAGGTATGCGTTTTTTTAAAAAAAATACTTTTAATTTTGGTTTTTCTTATCAATAGAATTGGATAAGAAGAATATTACTTAGGCGAAAATAAGCACAACCACCATAGTCGATACAGTCGAATAAATTATATTGTTCTGCTTTCATGCCTATTCTTTACTAAACCGAAAATAGTTGTTAGAATAATTAGCTAGACTAGCTCTAAGGAATACAAGCTTTTTACAAGATTTTTCAATATTAGATTTACCGATTTTTGGTATGATATGGGCAAGGGATACAGTTCCTAACTCCTAACAATAGGAGAGTGGTTAAATTAAGTAAAGTAAATCTTATTAATATCACAAATAACCATTTGTTCTGATTGTGGAGTCAGAACTGACTTGTTGTAATAAAAAATTGATCTGGATGCCAAAACAACCAGAAATTGCTAGACTTTTATATTATAAATCCAGTTAATGTTACCATCCGTTCAATTAACGGTTCATTATCAATAATAGCTTGTTTATTAAAATTGCTTTTTAAAGAAATTATTGCTGCGCTTTATTATCTCTAATTCTATAATTAGAGCTTCTTTTATTTTCAAAAAATTTATCAGTATCAATATCAGTATACCTTTGATTATCTTTTGATAATCTTATTAAGATGCTCTTATATTAATTGATCAAGACAAGTTATCTTATGATGAGATTTAGTAGCTTTAATAATTAAATTATTAATAATTTATTATAATTTTAATTTTTTACCAGAGATAGAGAGAAGCCTGCACCACTTAATAGTGCCATTTCCTGTTTTCTCAATATATAAGAAAAAGATTTTAATAGAATATTGTAAATAGTTAGCTAAAGGTTTGTTCTCATATTACCGATCTTTTATATTTAACTGTAGCTATCTGAATATAAAGCTCTTTTAAGCATGAAAAGAGCGCGATTATATGGTAGTGCTATGGTAATAATAGTATCTTAAATCGTAGTATGGATATGGGTTATGGAATTACAAGTTTTAGTTAATGCTTATCCTTTTAAAATATAGTTATTAATTTTAAAATGATATCGTCTGCTTGAAGCTACGTATTTCTGAACAGAAATAATCAATTAATTAACTAAAGGAAGCCTAATTAATAGAACTTTTCTTAACTATCTTTCCATATAAAGTGGAAGCGTTATATAAAAACTAAATTTTCTTTATTTAAGGTAATTTTAAAAAAATTAAATGTTTTCTTAGCTCACCTTTCCTTCCTACACTAAGAAAGGTGTTTATTATTAAGTTCAATGGCGTTGGTATAACATTTTTACTGAAAAATGATTAAATCTAATTCAAGTTTTTAATGATGGTTTATATTGGTAGTATTGTAATATATCCTATTAGGCAATAGGAAATAAAAATATCATAGTCAGTATACAAATCTTCTGTTACCTCATGCTATGCATGAGATGTTTTAACAATTAAATTAATGGATAAACTAAAATAGATTTAATGTAGTTAATACAGTTTTATTAATAAATAAAAGCAACTTTTTATTCAGGAATGAATTTAGTTTTATCAAGTGTTTCTATGATTTTAAATTGACTAATTTAGCAAATTTTAATATTTCTTGTTCTTTTCCAGAATCGAACTTATTTATGATTTTAGCATTATTGGTAATTATTTCAGGATAGTAGTAAGAATGGCGCACCCTTGGATAGCGCATTAGCTTTACTGAGAATATGATTAATTTTCTACTATTGAATCATCTTTTATTTTAAACGAAACAGATAAATTCATAAAATGGGACAAAAGATAAGGTTAAATTCGGTAATAATAATGATTGCAATTAATAAAGCACTCATTAGATTTTTTACCAAACCACTATATTTCGTAAGCTCTAAAGACATTATCAGCTGTTATGATAATAATTCATGACCTGTAAAATGGAGTCGTAATATTACTACTGTGATACGTTTATGGATAGCAGAAATGAGGTCATCACTAAAGAAAATTCTATTGTATTAGAAAAAATTGCAGTAGAAAATTATAAAAGATTATCTGATTGATTGACATTTATTAAAATCATGCAAGGCATAGGTTCACTATGATGTGAACATGGCAGCTACCCTACTTCAGGGGAGGTTCATGATCTGAGTACTTGTTTTATATTCTGCGATATGTTAATCTTTATAGGAAGACATATAGATAAATTAGAATAAATTTGCTATAAAGGCTAATCTAACTAGATAAGGAAGATAATACGCAACTTCATGTGTTATAATACTGTTTATTTATCTAAAGCGCTTTATGATTTTTTTTAGAAATTAATAATAACAGACCGACTGAATTTTTATTACACCTCAAAAGAGGTCATTATAAAAATGAGCTAAACTCCGGTCTTTATTTTTTTCAACACGCCAAGCTATTATCCCTCTTTAATTACGATTATCCGGAGCTTTAAGCAACGCTCTAGGCTAAGTCCATGATACTAAATATAACTGTATTGATGTGGTAACGATTGAAAGTATACTTGTCGATGAATTTATACTTATATGGAAACTAGTGATAATTCTTCTCTCCTTCACAGAATGTAAAGGAGGTGCAAAATAACTAGGCCTAATAGATTTGACGAATGGATGACAGAATAATAATTTCTATTCTTTATAAGAAAGAATAGAGGAGGTAATTTACTTACTAGATGTATATCTTTTTAATTAAATTGCTTTTCACTATTTATGAAAGCTGGAATAAATTTCTTAAAAACAGGCTTAGTAGAAGCGTCAGCTAGGAACAGATCTTTTTCTAGATAGATGTAGAGCAAATGTTTTGCCTACAACACTTGTGTTATGAGGTGTGTCTGGACGATTACTGATCTGATTCTTCTAAATGTAGTCCATACAGTCATTTTCTGCTAATCTATAAGTCAAAAGATTGTAGTTCATGCCACTTAAATCTATAGAGTAATCATTAGAGAATAGCAGATTTATATTTTACTCGACTGCAACTAGCAGTACATGACTTTTACTATCCCCAATCTTCTTTGATATTTTTTAATAATGACTAGACAATATTCAATCTTTTGTTTCTGGCGCTACTCTTACTTATGCTGCAGTAAGCACGTAAATAGGATATTAAAATTGGTATCTTCTCTGCCTTACACGCTTGCAGTTGTGATAAACTCAATTAATATTTAGATTTTAATCTCTCCGTCACCCTGTGTAAGTTTAAATATTAAAAATATGCTGTTGTATGGTATTCAGTTTCTTTTCAAAAAAGGAACATCTAAGAAATCTAACAAAGCGTTATCATTCGATTACTGTATTGTTCACAACTATGATCTGAGATAAATCTCAGAACAACACTCTTCATGATTTTGGATGAATTCCTGTCAGGAAGCAGTAGTAGCGTTATTCTAAAGGAATAATATGGACGGTTATTGGAAAAGTTTACTTTGATAAAAAGATAAAATGAGCTTTTAGAATAGCTCAAATATCTTCTAGTGTTACCTTAACTCTAATATT
>JBQMRQ010000087.1:0-17961 GCA_052174535.1 Arsenophonus sp. NC-WZS1-MAG3
ACTAGTTATTGAAAAGTTAGGCCCAGTTTTCTCCTAACACTCGATAAGTATTTTCTACTATAGCTATCGCATTACGTCCATGCGCGGTACTGCCGATAATGAGCAGTAGGTAAAGGTGATGAGCTTTCTTGACAAAACGGCATATGCCTTTTTAGATAATAAATAAACGTAAGGTATATCGCTAAATCATGCAAGCACCATTGCCAATCTTCTTCAATCCATTTCTGTTTTAGTCTGCTAATGCTACTAGCAGAGAGATCATGTACTTTTTATCGAGAAACAGCATCATGGCTTCGTAAAAATTACCTGCACTAATGGCTCAAAAGGTATAGCCATCATATCAACTTTTTTGGATTTTTGTATATCCAGATAAGGTGGTAACAAGTAGCTATTTAAGAATATTCCTCTGCTTCTAGAATTTCTTAATCTTAGGTATTTTAATTTCAACATCGCCAATATCTTCCATCTATAATGATTTTCTGCGCAAATAACCAGTTACAAACGACGACATAAACCCGTCAAAAAAGTGGTGTTGAGCATCTTATTAGAGCATAGCTTCGAGTTCATCCTCAGCAGCGCAGTGCATGTCATCTTCCTATATCTCTCATTACGGATGCCTTTATGCAAGGTAACATAAGTAATATTTAGTCTTATATATATCTATAAGGTATAATTTCATGCTATATCATCTCTTTGTCATTGAAGTTATTCAGAAAATCAATCAACAAGAATACTCAGTATCTTTTAAATCCCATCACTAGAAATAAGAATAACTCTCTACTGCTTACTAGCAGTAGTATGCGAATTCCTGAAGCCAGATGGTATATCAATCTAGCCTGGACGACTGTTATGGAGACTTAAAGTGGAAAATTTGCGTCAAAATAAAGTTAAAAGTTTTGAAATCGAAGCATAAAGTATTTAAAAACTGTTAGCCTGCTTATCTATATCTATATTTAGATATCTTCCATAAATGAGATAAATAAACTTCACGCTGTTATCTTTTTGTAGGCACAAATCCTGCTCCTTAATAGGGTTTTATTCGTCTTTGCAAGGCAAAAGCATCAGCAGTTAATTGTCGATGTTTTATGTGATCTTAAGCGAGCATTTTCTTATGGCTATTTATCGTACTTATAGATAATAGGAAATAATTTACAGACCGCCTCTTGGTCTGCAAAAATACTCAGACACTGGAAATAAATTCTCTCTGTTTATGTAGAGAGAATGGTATAAACACTAACCACTAGGACACTAAGGCATCCTCAAATAGGATGATATGGTCTAGCAATTTAATCAGCGTATTAAAAAGAATGGCTATAAAGCTATTATTTTACTTCTGATTAAGAGCTTGAGATCACATTTTGCATAAATATGTTTAGTTACAATCATGAATTACCCCAATCAATATTGGGTAGTAAAATCAATTGCAGTTTATGAAAATTAGTTTAAAGTTAAACCTGAATTATTCAGTAATATACATTTTTTAGAAAATGACAACTAATTTTCATAACCATATTTCTGCAAATATTTTTAGATAACTAACAGGCTATCACGCGCATAAGCTCATCACTATACCAAATATCTTTAACAGTTATTTTTCTAATTATGCTTTCTTAATGGAGAAAGCATCCCTATCTGCTAATACATTATTTGAGGTTATATTATATCTTTTATAAGATATTAGCTAAAATGATAATAGAAGAAATTTACTGTTTATTAAAAGGCTACCAGATTTTACGCCAAACATATATTCAATAAACTCTTTGTTGACTATTTCAATACTAAAGAGCTATCATCAAGATTCAGCCTACTGTTCAGTTACTTAATTCTGCATGCCATATACTTTTTTTATTTTCAGGAACCAGATTAAATCTGGTAGGTTTGCCATTTTTTATTTTTTATATTTCTGGAATAAGATAATGAACATTTACTTTATCTTGAGTTAAAATTTGCAATCAGCTATTTTCATTATACTGTCGTATAATGAAATATTAAAAATATAATTTGATAATCTTGGCTTATCAATAAAAAGATTTATCCGATATAATAATTACTTCTATTTAACGATATGGAGTTTTAGATGAACAATACAGTATTATTAGCACAAATTATATCATAAACAACTTCCCATACTTATCTGCATATAAGTATTTAATATTCCCTTATAAAAGTATTATTTCTCATACACTCTAGTCATTTATTTAAACAAATTAAGTCAAAAAATTTTTTACTATACGCTTAGTTTTCAGTACCAGTTTATATTCATATCTTCATTTTCTAATTTAAAAGAATTAACTGTTTATAGTGTATCAGTTCATTTAGATAAATTATTAATTTATAATTAATTTATTTTAGAAATAAATTTTATTAGTAAATCTAGTGTATGGGGCTAGGTCAGCCTACTCTTCCGTATTGATGCTTCATAAATCTGTTTTCTATTCTTAAAATTGAACCTTGTTTGCCACTATTGGCAGCAGGGCAAATTCCATTAGCCAGTTTCCAGTTTTATGAGCAGACAGAAAAAGCTTAAATGTTCTTAAAATGGTTATTTTGTTGAGCTATAAGCACTTCGTGCTTCGTACTTCGTGCTTTGCGTGTTAGTCATGGTCTCACTGTTATAAAAGCTGATTTAATCAGTTCGCTTATTCTTATTAATAACCAGTGCGCTGACGGAAGCCATAGAATTCTGGTGAATTCTCAATTTCTTCAGCATCTTTCTCGCTGTATGAGACTCTTTGCTGAAAACCTTGTAAACAAAATATTAAAGGTTATTAACTATGACCTGATCGAGAGGGCTATACTACTTTAGCTATTTCATGATATGAATACTTATTTTATACTCTACAATATGTTAATATTTCAGAAAATCAATCAGATGGCTCGAAATAAACTTCCTAGATAAGAGAAATTGGATAAAATCAGAAAGACAATATGCAATTCATGTCTTATATCTATTGTTTATTGGAGTGATTCATGATCTCTACCACAAAAAAATTGATAATGACACAGCAACTAAATTTTTTATGACACCCAAAAAAGACCATCAGAGTGATGCGTCCGAGTCTTGGTTTCTAATTTTTCTATAAATATAAGTACTATCCCACTTTTAGTCACAATTATCCTGGGTTTTTAGCAATAGCTCAGGATCAAAATCAATGGCGCTGGATGAATTGTATTAATAGGAAGCTGAAAGTATCCTTTTCAATAAATTCATTTATTTATAGGGGGCTATGGATAGTTCCCATCTCATTCACTCCTAAAACAAATACAAAGATAACTTAGCTGATAGACCTGATGGAATACGGATAGAATGATAATTTCTATTTCTCTAGCAAGAAATCCCAGAGAGTAATTTATCCAGATCTACATTCTCTATAACCAACTAAACTGCTTTTCACTATTGATGATGTATGAAATAAATTTCTTGAAAAACACTGTAAAAGTATTAACTTGTATATCCATCATCTATCTGTTAAGCGAATATTTAACTGTAGCATTTGTGCCATAAGTCTGTTCTCCAGCGCTATTGCTACTCTTCTTTATAAATATATTTCTATCGCCGTTTTTCTGCCAAAGTTGTAATTTAAAAGCTTGCAGTTCATGAGACTTTAAAACTACCTAGCAATGGTTAAAACATAGTGATTCATATCTTATCCGACTATAAACTTGTAATACGTTATTTTCATTGTTTCGCGCTCTTACCCAATGCTATGCTGCAGTGAGTACAAAAATAGAGTTAAAATTGATATCTTCTGTGTCTTGCATGCTTATGGTTCATAGCTCAATTAACATCTCTAGATGTTCATGTCTCCGTCACTCATAGCAGTTTAGATATTAAACATGCTATATGGGTTTGAGCTGTCCTTCAAAAGAGAGCTGAGAAATAGATATAACGAGGCGTTGTCATCCGGTTGCTATGTTACGAATATGATCTGATAAATCCCACTGTCTTCCTGGTATGGAGTATATTCAAGCAAGTAAGCAATATAAGCGTACTCTTAAAGGCACAGTACGAAGCCATTACTGTAAAGTGCATTTCGCTAAAAAAACGAAAGAGCGTGGCATACCATGAGATACTATTGACACTACACCCTTAAACAGTTCACCGGTATCCGTATCAAAACTGTGCATTACCGAAGAGGAGAGGTGTTGTACATTATTAGTACAACTATCTAACTTAAATAGTATCGATAGTAGAGCCTGAAGAAGAAAGAGATCATTGAGTGCTATATTATCCATATTCTAGCAAGGCGTTTTAAGATGCTGCGTTATTATGATTTATTATCGAATCCTACCTAAACGAGGCACTTTATTACTGAAGGTATAAAGCACTGTAAATAACGGCTTGCAAACAATTAAAGTTCACCGTTATGATTAAAAGAATTTCTTCGCACAGATATCCCATACAGAATGTCTTCTGTATGAGAAGACATGATACTTTTACCGACGCTTAGGTTTTGTAACAAGAAACGGAATTATTATCAGAAAGAATCCATAAAATAAAAAACTAAAATTATTAAACTAAACCTAGAGTTAATGTCACTAAAATTAGTGCAATTATAAATCAAGAATACAGACTCAAATAAAATTTTTACTTATGCTTACAATAGTAGCATGGTAAGCTAATTCTAGTATTCTTTTAATAAAAAATGAATGTTTTATCTACTCTTAAAAAGTAATTTGATTTCTTAATCATGAACGAATTTCAGTCTTAATCATCTAAGATCGACAGGGTTATATGAGCGATGAGATTCTTGAAGAGTTTATACACAGCACATCAGCTATTTTCTTAAGTCAATCATCAATAAAGAGTTCATCCTGTATTCGGATGAAGGTAAGGATACGTAACTTTTACCATCTAGCATTAAGTTAGTCACCGTCCCCATAATAAGATTAGGTAATTAGAGAATTATTTGCTAAAGAATTGCATATTTAAAATGTGAACAGTTTTATTAGCGATTGAAAGGATATGGGCTAAGTAAATACATGGTACAGACTTGTTTTATTTACCAAATTATCTGATCTGGAGAAAATTGTTTGAACTTATAATAATTAAAATATAGAAGTAGCTATTGTTATTTTCTCTTCAAGAAAATAACAACTGTTAGCAACATGGGTATTTTTATCACTTAAAATTCTGTTTCCTTATAGAGATAGAGACAGATAAATATTATTTTTATTTTCCTCATCGTTTGGTTGCCAATATGAATTCTTTAACTTATAAATCTCCCGTTTTCTTTTTTCTTGTTGTTACTCTTTTTCTTCCTGCTCTGATGTCAGATTCCGATTATTAAAATTACCATATTAGTTTCTATATCATAACAAATACTGTAATTTGACAAATTATTCGCTTTAGTTAGTTGCTTAATATTATATCTAAATATTTTTAATAATGGAACACTCACCCATTTTAAAACACAGGTTTTTAATGGAAAAGAACCACTAAACTCCACCTGATTACCATAATGCTTACGGGTTATTTCATAAATTATCCTATCTATCGCTTTTCTAATATGGATATAAGTCTTGACTAATTTTTAATATTTTCTTTTTATACAACATCTGATAGAGTCAATAAGGTAACATTACCTCAACCATGTCAATAATTAAGTTTAGCTTTTTTCTCTAAAAAAACCCAATTATCAATTTAAACCAAAATTTTCTGTTTTTCTAGAATCTTTAGAATAGACTACATTTGTTTCAATTCTTATTACAGAAAGATAATATAGTAACTTTCTTAAATCTTCATATGCTCTACTACTCTTTGATCTATATTGTTCTTATAAAAATCATATGGTCTAAAATAAACAGTACTACTAATTTTCTCATGATTATTAATAGATTCTTGTAATTTAGAAATAGCGTAAATTAAACATCCTTATCAAAAACGATTGCTATCCCATACCAAACATTTTGGACTATAACTATATTATTGTGTTACTATTTTTATACCTTGGCGTATCGATATCAGCACCTTTTAAAGCAAAAATGAGTGTTCCATGTTAGCTATTTCATCTCTAAATTTTGAAAGCTAAACTTCATCAGTAATAAAAAATCTATCTCCTGTTTTCGAGGGCGTAAAGTTTTTAAATTGTTTTCGCTCTTTATTTCTACTATCTGTTTAGAGTTATTATTAGAGCTAGGTAGAGCGTGATCAGCACCTTGTCTTCTTCCCTTAGCTCGTTTTTCAATTTTTAAAAACTGTAAAACGTGATAAAATATCGACTTTTAAAAACTAATTATTGATAGTTAAAACCAGTATACAGTAAAACTTATATCTATTCATATAGATGCATAGATGCAGCTAAAAATCCATTTAAGTTATACATAACTAATTTTTAATCAAAATTCTACTCTTGAATCTATAAATAACTTCTCATCTGGTAATATCATTAGATAGCAGATTTTTGCTTTTTATTGATAAAAATAACCTATCACCATACAAAAGTGAGTTATCAGAAAATCTGATGTATGACGATCAGGCTAACGCTTCGCTATGATTCTTCGTGAATCTGTTCTTCATCCTTAAATTAGATGTTGTTTATAAGTATGGTCGCCAGCTAAAAAATTCCATTAGTCGATTTCTAGTTTCATGAGAAAACGGAAGCAGCTTAAATACTATTGAAACGATTGTTTTTGTTGAGCTACAGCACTTCGTGCTTACGCGTTAGCTATAATCTTACTGTTACAAAAGCTGATTCAATCAGATTTTTTATTTTTATTAATTCCAAATGCCCTGATGGGAAGTCATGGAATGTCAGCCGTTCTTCTCCATCTTTCTTGAGCTTTTTCATCGCTGCAGGATGATACTTAGCTGATAACCTTGCCAACAAAGGATTAAAGGTTTTATTAGCGACGTCAAGTATCTCTGCTACTAAGACTCCAGCAGCACATACTTATCCTTCGGTGCTACATGCTTTTAGGGGGGGGGAGCGAAACCAACTAGATTACTTATTTTGTGTACTTAACAGCCATTTATGTTGCATGTTCAGGAACATCTTTACTATTGCATTTCAAAACTAAGGACGCCATCTACTGCACTAAGCTCTAGGAGATACGATTAAGTTTTGCCACTCACCAATCCATTAAAAAAGTTATTCCCAATTTGCTTCTAATTTTTATAATCATTTTTAACTGAAACGAGCTCCTTACGTCCATACACACTGCTGCCGATAATGAATAACAGACAAAAGATGATCAGTTTTCATGATAGGACGGTTTTATGCCTATCGGTAAAAATAAACGTAGCGTATATCGTTTTAAATCATGTAACTACTACTGTTTATGCTCTTCAAGTCATTGCTGTTTCAGTTTTTTTATGATACTAGGAAAAAGCCCATGTTATTTTTATCAAAAGCCCGTAGTATTCTTCTAAGAACTTAATTAAAATCACTAATGAATATGTCTTACCAGTAGATTATGATAAAAACTCTTTAACATTTTTTGCACGCTCCAGATGAGGAGCGACACAAGGGATTTTTATAAGGATATTTCGTTGCTGCTTAAGAATTTCTTATCTTAAGCGCTTTAATCTCAACATCGCCAATACCAGTCTGTATAAGTTTACGATAGAAAAAATCGCTATAAACGAGGACATATACACGCGTCGATAAAGGGATATTTAGAATATTGTTGGAACCGTGACTTCGAGTATAGTTAAAAGTCTCAATAGTTGGTGCTATCAACTCTCCCTGTCACAGCATTACGGATGAACTCATACAAGGGGATCACAGGTAATATCTAGTTTCGCAGATACCTATAGTCTAGATTTTTTCATGGTATATCATCTCGCTATTGTTGAGATTATTCACAAAATTAATCAGAAGAATACATGTCAGAATTTCTGAAATACCATACATTAGAAATGAGCATATCTCTCTTTTAATGTTATCATTTTAGGATCATTTTTTACTAAATTGAGCTAATGATCTTACCGATTGGATCACGTTTTACAGTAGATCGAATTTTAGGCGCAGAGAAGTTCCTAAACAAAAATCTGTATTATTCCAACTTTTTAAATTATTAAAGAGCAAGGTGAGAGGGGGATTGTTTGGATTGTCTTTTATTATTAATAAATAACAAAATTTATATTTGTAAACCACAAAAGCTATTATTTTGAGAAATTTTACTTAACTAATTATTTTATTTGTTATTTTATTTTTTTATTTAAAATTCTATTGCCTTTAAGGTGCCAATACTTAATTTTTAATTAGAGAAATAATAGAAAAACAAGAATAAAAATATATTTAAAATAATAGCGCTTACTGAGGTAAGCGCGGTATTAAACCATTACTGAGACGATCTAAACATCATGATAGATGTTTTCTAAACTCTAAGTGTTGGATAATCTGTGATTATGGATAAAACTCAAAGTCATTTATTGCTATTCCTAAATGTTGATATTTTAAATGTTGCTTCATTTTATTACTATTTTTGCAAAGACTACCTCACCAGAATGAGGACATCCAATTCAATATTTAGAACAGCAATATCTCTTCTTGAATTCAGGGATCATACTGAATCTAATTCTCTACACGGAGAACAAATGCACTATCAATTAATCTTATTATCTACTAAGACGTAAACAAAATTGCTTTAACAATGTGTTAATTGAATATATTCTTTAAATATGGTAGTTTATTAAATATTACTGAGTAGTGGAGTATGTTTAGTATTAATTTTAGTTATTAAAAAACTATATTCGTAATATTTACTAGCTATTCAAGCGTGCATGTAAGGAGATTAACTAATTCAAGAGTATCTCTTAACTTACGGTTAGCTCATTTTAAATTGACTTAATTAACTCTTTTCTAATTCCTGCATATCCAATCAGCAGGTATAAACTTATGTTAAACCTAATTCTAAGCGTCTTTTACTCTAAAAATAATTGTTATATTCTCAAACTTCAATCTAATCTATTTTAATATTTATGCCCATATAAATACTAACTTTGTTATATTTTAAAATATTCTATTGGTAGTTAAATACTATAAAAATAGTAAAATAATGAGTGCTTATATGAGGTTAAAATATAGAGTTAGAAAACGCCGAGATTTTATATTATCGTAAGTAAAACTTACCTAAGATATTAATTTTACTAAACAAGAAAATAATTTTATCGAAAGCGATAAAAATCTAATGCCTTTATTTTATTTTAGAATTAGTTCTTGATCCTAAATAGTTATTAAAAGATATTTCTTCAAACGCTACGCCAAGATAACCAATGAAAGTAAATTATTTCGTAGGAAAGTAGTGTCAGTGACTAGAGTACTAGAATTATTGCTGCTATTTCTTTTACCGGGGTATCAGAGGGCAATAAAAATTAATTAAACATATTAATCTTTATAATCCCCTTCTCTGGTCTAAAAGATGGTTTCGATAAAAACTTCTTAATTATATTTGTGATATAATGAAAATACCGAGAAAAGACGTAATACCATTAATGTAAAATAATGAAAATAAATGCAATGTGATATAGTTCGACATGAACGGTTGCCTATTATCGGCGATGAAAATCCTCACAGTCATTTTTAGTTTCTATTAATATTGGCTATACTATTATTATCCATCAACATTCTATTTTCATGAGTAAGCAGCACTTGGCGTATTGATTTTTTTGTTGCTCCTTTATGTTACTAAATCTGAGTACAAAGTACTAGAACAACTGATTAACCAGGAGTTGATGGATTATTTGATTGCTTAGTAATTTAGCAATTAACTGAAACAGCTTAGTCTATAAGACTTTGCATATGGTTTTACGCCTTATTAAGAAGCTAAGTGCAAAAGTTTTGAAGGCACTGTGATTAATGTTAATACGATTTTAGACTTAGATAATACGCCTATTATTCAGAAGGGTGTATTCCTAATATCGATAATAATAATTTAACTCCCTTAATCGATTTGCAAAATATTAATGAGCATATTTTTAAAGGTTTTATGTTCCGCTATATTCCTATCCACTTGTATTGGTCAATGCAGAGCCACAACAACTAATAAATACAATACGTTGCCGGAAATTGGTTATCATCTTGCAGGATTTATTGAGACGAAATTTAAAGATTTGACAAAATGAGTGTGATTAAAGTAATTTAACAAAAGAGGCGAAAGTAAACGTAGTACATTACGCATGAATGGGCGCAGCTATACCGCATCGGAGATATTCATGACTGAGTGCTGTTTTATACTCTGCGGTATGTTAATTTCTAGATACGTTAGAAACGGTTATTTCTTTGCTCGCAGAACAATTTTAGCCACGGCTATATTTTAATTATTGTGGTTTCAAACAATCTTCAGCAAGGAAACTAATGACCTTTTCAACATCACCCAATAATTACGATATCACCAATATAACCGACTAAAAAGCCGGTATGATTATACTAATCTACATTACAATCTTATAGAAATAGAAAATTATCTTCAGAGCTCAACTTATCAATGATATAACAGTAATTTCCCTATCTATAGATAAAAACTGAACTATCATCAATCACTGCCATGGTGTTCACCATAAATCTGGAAAATCCTTTCAGGAACAGGTATTCTTTTATCAAGGGTAAAAATACTATTGTTCCGATAGTTCTGCAGATTATTTCTATCCATGTTATTTTGCTTACTCAAAACGATCTCTTACAGTAAGTAAGAGTACGAATAGCGATGATAAAGTAGTAGCCTCTACACCTTAAAGCCATTAAGGCCGCTTTATAAATTGAAAAAAGAACTAAAAATTCATTGAAATTCTAGATAGAAAACAACAATTTATAGTTTAATGAAGAAAGAAAAAAGTTAATTTTAAAGATGAAATTTATAAAATCAAATGGATCATACCACAGAAAAGTATCCTTAATATTAAGGTATATAAAAAACTTTTAAATGTAACAATAACGGTTAGAAATATTGGACAAAGCTACAAAACCTTCATTAATCCTCGCATTTTTAATTTTAAAAATAATAGTTTTTATTAGCTTATTCAGTATGAATAAAAATGAAGTCTGCTGTGGTAAGCAATAGGATATTAAAATGAATTATAAATTTAGTGCAAACACCATAAGTTTTTACCGGTACAAATACTCGATAACTATAGTAAAGATGATCACAACTGCTTGATGATTTAATTGAATTGAATGAAACAATATTTGCAAAATTCTGTTCAACTTTAACTGGAAAAACGCAGAGGGTGTACCACCCCTTCCAAAAACTACACAACTGAATTGATAGATATTCTATTCACCTATTTTAAAAAGGTGGAAATTAATGCAGAATTAATAAGGCTACGAAAGATGGATTAGGAAAGAATAATTATTGCATCCATTAAGGATGTTGTTGATTTAGAGAACAGCACTGAAGAGAAAAAGCAAAACTCACCGTTTGGAAGAAATATCGAGTATAAACTTAATCGTCTCGATATTTCAACCACCCAGGAGATCTTGGTTGGCCTAAGAAAGCGAATTTACAGTAGCGTTTATTTATTTCGTCGTGACAAACGTTTCTGATTATCGTCCACATCAGCTTTGGTAATTTTTTTGTCTATCTTGTACGGGTTTATCATAAAGAAATGCGTCTAAATTAGATAAAAATATGCGAATCAGTATTTTTCTGCCAAATACTTCTTCCTAAAAAGTCTATTAAACGCCTTCTCGCTTATCAGTAACCCTATTTTTTCTTTACCTATTGGCACATTTCTTGCTGAATATTAATTTTTATTGAGTATAGCTTACTATAAGTAAAATATAAGATTAAATATACTAATTTATGAAATCCCCTGTTCTTAGGCTGCTGCTTTTACTTTGGAATGATGAGTTTTATCTATTTTTTGCCTAATACTCAACCAGATATTTTATAGTGCATGGTTTACTTGAATATGGACTTTCCTGTGAAACCTTCTTATAGCAATTTAGATTTAACTTTTTATCCTCTCATCTTTAATCTTTAAGTTTTAAACAGGTTAGTTATTTTAGTATCAGTGAGACTAGTTGATAATTTTACTTTATCTTTTAAATACCTTCTTCAGAAATTTGGGGCGCTATCTTTGATGGAAACTTGTTTTTACTTTCAATTTTCTCTTGTTATATCTCTTGTTTGATATTTTTTACTGTATACTTGATAATACTCAAGAATGGCCCTCATATTTTTCTTAATAATACTATCAAGTAACTCGATCATATCTTGTCTGCAAATGTATTTCTGTATTAACATTAATAATGTCTTTTCCTACGCTGTATAATCTTACCGTCTTCGAGTGTTATGACGTCAACAAGCTTAAATGATTTTATATAGATATTTCGGGTGTTATTCATTTTACTAAAATAATCGAACTAGTTCGTACTCTAAGGATTAGCACTTTGTTCTCCATAACAAAAAAGATAGGAAAATTAACAGTAATTTTTATATCCCGTATTCTAATCGCTTCTGTATAGAAGCAATGCTATATAACGCATGATAGTCGCTATGTCATCAAGCTTATTATAGTTTGACTGATGCTCTATTAATAAGTAGATAACCTTTTTCTTATTCGGTATTCACAGAATATAGAATATCACTCTGATAGTTTTTATCTTCCTATCGACAAATGAGATAAATTCTACTATCAGGCTATACTATAAAAGTCACATAGTGCCTTAATCTCATCAGGAAGCTAGATATCAAATAAATTGATCATCCTTTTTTCAATTAAAACTACCTAAATATTGAATCATACGATGTTGTGGTAAATTTTTAGTCATTTAATTTATTTAGAGGTATTTTATTTTAATGACTCAGACTAAATAGGTATTTAATATGTTTTTCAAAATCATATCTAACTCTTTATCTCTTTCTCAGGCTAAAAGAGTGTGCTATTTTATGATTTGGAAATCGCCAAGCATCGACTGTACTGTTTAGCAATCTTGCAATCCAGATTTTTCTATCTTTTTAGGGTAGAAATAATCGTTTTTATTGAATCATAGTTTTCTTGTCATCAGATAACTTGGCGGAGAATAGAGTGCAATCCTTAATAATTTCAAGAAGATTTTTTCCAGTTTTCTTAATAGACGGGAGTAGGCTAAATAGTATTGTAAGAGTTACATTCCTCAAATAATAATTCTCTACGCTTTAGTTTTATAGGGTTATTGTTACAAAACTCGATTCAATTGGATTCGTGATTCTTATTGATCCCCCCTAGTGCACTGATGGGGGCCATAGAATGTCAGCTGTTCTTTTCGATCTTTCTCTATAAGATCCTCATCGCTGCAGTATATGCTGAAAAGCTTGCAAATAAAACATCAAAAGCTTTATTAGCGGACATTATGGCTCCTGTTAGTTAGAGGTCCTCCCTCTCCGCGCATACAGCTTCTTAGCTTTACTTTCGGTGTTTGATGCCTTTTGAAGGTGAAAGCAACATATCGGTTTTTATTTTGTATACCTAACAGCGTTGATATTTGGCACCTAGAAATACTTTGTTATTGCATTCCAAAAATTAAGCATCCCATACCTCGTATCAAGTCTAGAAAAAACAGTTAAGCTCCTCGTTTATCAGTTCATTGAGAAGTTCGCTCAGTTTATTTCTAACTCTCAATAATCATCTTCGACCGTAACGAGCTCCTTACCATCAATGCAGTCCTGCTGATAATCAGCAAGAAGATAAAGGTGATCAACTTGCCTAACAAAGAGTGATATATATTCAGGCAAGAAATAAACATAGCGTGTATCGCTTAAATCACTCAGCTATCATATTACTATTTGAATCTGTTTATGTTACTGACAGAGAAAGGACCAGTGTTTTTTACTGAAAAGCTCTCCACAGAGCTTCGTAAAAATCACTGAAGGAGGAATTTCAGACATGGTAGCAATTCTTCATTGTTTTTGTACACTTTAGATAAGACGGCATCAAGAAGCTGACTGAAGGATATTCTGTTCCCGCTGTGATCATCTCTGATATTAGACATTTTAATATCATCTTGCATGATTCACTATAGAACATAACCATTACGGATGACAGGTTGATAACAATCGATAAGTCAGGATTTTAGCATGTTGTTGCAACCGTTGTTTTTAAGTTAAAACTAAGCTTTAACATCAGTGTCTTTCAGCTTCCTGGCACCATTAGATGAATTCATGCAAGGGATCAGAGGGTAATATTTGCTTTCATAGATACTTGTATATAGGGTAGACTTTCATGGCATATCATCTCTCTGTTGTTGAAATCATTTATAAAATTAATTAGCAGTGGAGATTTAATATTGCCATTGCCATATTAGAAACTCTATATACCAGAAATGAGGATAACTTATTTTCATACATACAACAACACAACAGTACACTTGTGATAGCCTGAATCAATTTTTTATTACTATGAAGAGAGGAGTAGCCAGCAGATAATAGCTATACTCTTCCTTCCGGAGGAATAATTTCGCTTATTTTGGAATACTATTGATGATTGATTGTGTTAGATTATGTCTATTTCATTAATACATTTTTAATTACATTAATATATAATTTTTGTTTGTTTTATGTCGGTTTACCTTAATAATATACTTAAATCAATTTATTAATAACAGCAGATAATTTGCATATGATGATTCTTTATTCTGATACCCTACAATTTTAGGCTAAAGCAGAATCCTAACTCACGGGCAGCAATATTTCATTAAATCATATCTTTGCTAGTTAGTCATCTATTTACATTTGCGTTTTTTTAGGAAAATTCCTGATGCTCTAAGTACTTATTCTGAGATGACAGTAATAAACCTCTTTTGGTGTTAATCCAAGCGATTCATTATGATCTGTGCATTCCAAAACCTAGTTGTAGCCTTCTATCCAGTTGCAAAAAATTGCTGGAAAATAAACGCGCATATACTCTAACCGTTTGCATTTAAGTTAGTCGCCGGTATAATATAAAATGTGCCTTTATTGCTAACTCATCGTATCCAATCGTTATTATCCATATAGGTAGGAAGCCCTACCAGCGTGCACTTCATTAATCAACCTTTTCTGCGCTTCATTATCAGCTACCCGTCGTCTTGATTTTTGATATCTACTGCCTGCATTAATTTCTTTCAATAATACCACTTTTTAGCATTAACGGTACTGACGTTATTGAGATTATTATTACTCATATCAATAGCGATATGAATTTTATTTAACTCAAGTTTATATTCCATCTAAAACTGATTAGCCTATCGTTGTTTTCCTGCAACATGCTATCTATAGGATTTCCGATGATAGTTCAATGGTAATAGTAAGTTAGCAGCAGTTGAGACCAAAATCCCTTTGTTGTCTTGTTTAGACACTCTAGAGTTATGATCGATATTCTTGTTAATCTATCATAACCGCATATGTCGTTAATCTTGGCGGTAATCTTCTATATATCTTTTCTGAAATATTATTATTCTTATACTCTACAAATAAACGCCTATATCGCCAACTAGTCTTTGGGACTGTTTTCAGCAGATCTATCATAATACTTTATTGACTAAAACTATTTTTTCCGAAAAACCCATTTATAACTACGCTAATTTTATTAACATAGCAGAAATAATACGTTTTTTTGGTAGTTAATTAATGACCGTTAAGATAGCAAATATATTAGCAAATATATTTCTCTTCGTCTTCATTAACTAGCTGGAATAACATTGTGGTAATGACCAACTTTTTTCATCTAAATATTCACTCTACTTTTGCTACCTATAAAGCCGCCAATACTACATCACAACTACAAGAGCATCTAATACTTCTAATGAAATAAATCTATAATAGATTTTTGCCTTTTTTCTCTAATTTTTATTAAAATGTAACCTCCTAAATATAACATCCAATTGCTAAAAGCAACGCTCAATATCATCACTCCACACAAAACAGAGCAAATAATACTGAGCGATAATTAAGGTTTCTTATCACTAAGTCGGGTTATGTAATCTTTTTGCTAAAAAGATCCCTGTAATAGTGGCACCATTGATGACCTAGAGAACCTCTGAAAAGGAAAACCATATACTTTAACTCATTCCATCATGTACACATTACTCAAAGTAAAATGTTCAATAACCTTTATGCTGATAAGAGAAGGTACGTCACACTCTATAAATCATATCAAAAAGACTTAATATACTAAGTAGGGGCGAAATATAGGGTTTCTCTTAGTACAAGAGAAAATGTCAGACAGTTTCAATTAACCTAAAGACCCGCATAAAATAGTGCGGTAACATCTCCTGGCGGTATCCAAATAGATAAATATAGCTAAAAAGAAAACCAGAGAAAACAGGCAATTGTGGTACTGATGACGTAAATATAGCAATATAATGGATAACATGGTAAAATAATTATTGGTACTATTACCGTTCTCCGAACACTGAAAACGGCCTTCATTAAAAATACAAAAAATATTTTTGATAACAACTACGTTGGTTTATGCGATGACAACGCATAACCAAAGTAAAGTGAGACTTATCGTGTTCACTATTTTCTCCTTTCGTTACTTATAATCGGCTAAGTAACGAGCATAAAGCTGTTAAGCATAGTACAGAAGGTTTCTTTCATTCCAGAAATGAAATGAACTATAGCGTTATATAACCAAAGATAAGTTTAGTTAACCCCCCTCATTCACACAAGGCCCCCTTACGGGACCCACCTCCAATCCTCAATCGATTTTAACGTTGAGGCGCATGCCTGATTAAGTAAATCCCGATGGTTCTAGACTCACAACCATTTTTAAAGCTTTGAGATATAGATCAAATTGATTTGTATCAGCTAATAATTCACGTTCGACACCAAAATTCCGTTTATCTCGGTTGATATTCACTGCCTTTCTCAACATGCGGCTTTTTTGCTGTATGGATGGCTTTTAGCAGTTTTTTATCAATCTAGCATAAAAGAGAAAAGATCTTGCCTGTTTCTTTAAAATAAAACGCATTATGCTGCCGTATTGATGTTCATGGCAACCAAACGGAATAATTTTACGATAGCGATCTCCCCCTTAAATACAGAAAAAGAAAAACTTGCCTTTCCTCCTGCATCATCAAAAGGATTTAAAATTTAAAAATGAGAGTATAATCGCCTTACCCATAAAATTAAACTATTATCTGGTTTACATTGTTTTGCAATTTTTTTTGGGTAGTAATGGCAGTAATACAATATTGTTAGTGCTGGAAACTAGATATAATCTATCATTGCAGACGTCGCGAAGCTTAGAGCCTATATGATTCTGTAGGTGGGATATTTGAAATCAAAATCTGAGATAAATAACGGTTATTTATTTCACTTAGTGAAACGAAATTATACTTTAATTTTATTAGAAATACTTGTCATTGACTGAATACTGCAAAGTTAAAGGTATTTGAATCCTCAAGATAATTTAATATAGACTGAATATTTTTGTTAAAAATACATTTGAAACAGAACTCAATATCTCTAACTAGCTATTCTGAATAGAACCCTATTTTTTATTAGATCTTGTGAAAAAAAAGTTTACAGCACTTTTACTGTAAAGCTGCATTATATCTACCTTGCAATTGGCGTCCTTAATTAAACTCCTCACTGTCATAAAAATAATAGATATAGCAAAATTAGAAATAGTTATTTAACGTTCTATAGCTGAAGAAGCTGATATATGTTAAACAGTACTTATAATATTTAGAAATCTAACTTTCTCTAGTGTAAGGAAAGATGCCTGTAGAGACGGTTTAAACTTTTAATGGATTTTATTAATTTTGATGTCGCTTAAAAGGTATTAATAAAAATATTATTAACAATGTTTGTTGTAATAAGGAAATTTATGCATATAAAAAATATTTTAAGTATACTGGTAATTGTTACTTCCCTCTATCTGGAATAGATTACGCACAGCAAACTACAAATACACTACTAATGGTATCACTAAATAATTTTAAATTTAATAAAGAAACTGCTCAAAATAACTTGTTTCAAAAAGACTTAAACATATCAAATGATACTGCATTGCAAGAATTTAATTCCATGGTTAATAAATTAAGAAATAAT
>JBQMRQ010000088.1:0-53745 GCA_052174535.1 Arsenophonus sp. NC-WZS1-MAG3
GATATTTTTCGTTCTGTGAGGCAAGTTGATCACCTTTGCCTACTGCTTATATTGTCCGCTGGACTGCGCATAGACATAAAGGAGCTAGATTGGCGTTGAAGATGATTATTGAGAGTTAGAAGCCACTGAGTCGAACTTCTGGATAGACACGTGCAAACGGTGCTGCCTTAACCGTATCTCCTGAGCTTACTATGGGAAGCGATGCTTTAGTTTTTAGAATGTAATGATAAATATATTTCAGAATACGAAGCAATAAGGCTGTGTTGAGTATACAAAATAGCTAATATGCTTGCTTCACTCTATAAAGGCATTTCAAATACCTAAAGTTAACCTGATCTGCTGGATAGGAATGGCTAGCTAAAGAGCTGTGATGCCACTAATATAAATCCCCTGATGCTTTGTTAGAAAAGTTATCAGAGTATCCTTAAGCCCGCACACAATGAGGATGTTGGAAAACGATTGAAAAGAGCTTCTGGCATTCTATAGCTTCCTGTTAATACACTTGGCATTAATTAAGAATAAAAAATTCGATTTAGTCGGATTTTGTGAGAGTGAAGCTATAGTGAGGCTATGAAGCTAACATACCAGAAGAAGTGTTGTTCAAGAACACAACTCTTTTAATGGTATTTAAGCTACCCTTAACCTACTCAAAAAACTGAAACTGAGTAAATAAGAGTATAGGGGTGATAGGGGATCTGATTTGGTAATCCTAGTAATAAATAACGCCTAATTTAAGAGGATGGAGAAGAGATTTATAAAGTATCAAAGTAGAACCCTAGTCTGATCATTATAAACCAGATTTACTAATAGCTCTTGATGATATCTAGAATAAATTTCTTAAAATATAATAAAAGTATTAACTTACGGATCAATTTTATCTATCGAATAAATGTTTATCTCTGACAAGATCTTGAATGTGTCTGGTAATCCTGCCCGTTACTACTATACCTCTCCAAATCTTCTCACAGCTGTTTTACTAAATCTATAAGTCAAAAGTCTGCAGTTCAATGCAGCTTAAAAGCTATCGAGTAACCGTTAATATAGCAGGTTCATGCTTTACCCAAGTACGATTGAAAAACATTATTTTCACTATTTCTATCTTCCTTGGCCTTTTTTAACAATAACTCGTTAATACTCAAGGATCTGTTTCGGACTGGTATCCGTACTATGCTAAAGTAGACACTCAAACAGGATATCGAAATTGATATCTTCCATGCCTTGAATATTTATGATCGAAAACTTCATCAATATCGGCATCTTCATATTTTCGTTACACATAGCGGCATAAATATTAAACATACTGTATGTCAGAACTATTTTTAAAAAAGAGAAGTCGAAGAGAAACCCCCCTTTACTAATATGCAGTTATCCGCCTGTTATACGTCACAGCGATGACTTAATAAATCCTAGATTTCCTAGTTTTTGGCATATCCGTATCAGAAAATAATATTGAGTACTCTGTAAAGTACAGTACAGATGATTACTAGAAAAAGTACACTTTCTAAAAAGACAAAAAGGGGTGCTATATAGCATGAAATAGCTCGGGTGCTACCTACTTTAAATGATCACTAGTATCCGCGTTAAAACTTATGGCATCACTGAATAGAAATATTATTGTACATCATTACTATAATCACCTAACTAAGTAGTACAAGAAAAGATTTTGTTGCAAGAAAAAATGATTTAGAACTATATTAGCGATAATCCGGACAATAGATTAAGCTATTACATTACTATATTTCTTATTGAATCGTAAATTAGGCATACTATTACCGAAGATGTGTATAAGGCATTAAAGATAACAGCTCAAAAAACTGGAAAACCATGGTTTGCTTGTTCTAATAAAAGGATTACTGCCATACAGATGCGTACAAATGCATTCTATATGTATTGACAGAGACTATTTTCATCGACCCTCATGCTGGCAAGCAAGTAACTTAATTATGTCAGAAAAAATGTATAAAATAGAAAAGGAATACATTTTAAGTTAATTCATAAGATTTAATGTCTATAAAATTAGTATATTAGGTCAAAATATAGACTATGATGAAATTTTAACTTACTTTAAAAAATAAACTAATTCTCCCATCTCATTCTTTTAGAAAAAAGATAGTTTTGCTATTTAATTAAATAGAAATTTAATTTTTAAACTATCAAGCTATTTAACATACATCACAATAACTAAATAATTTATCTTTGTAATCTAGTTTTACCAGAGAACTTACAGTAAAATTGTCAAATGATTTCCTACAATCTAGGATTTTGCAATGATATCATTGCAACTTATTTATTTCCACAGGAGATAAGATGTTTACTTATTATAGTTTTAGCAGGATAAAATGGAATGTTTTTTCAATATATTAATTAATATCATCACCCAATAAATTCTCACCATGCTAAAACAATAAAATCCAACCTATCATAATAGGGAGCAATAAAAGAGTCTCTTTGATCTGTATGACCATTTATTTTTATAGCAACTCCATGTAGGAAAAATACTTTATATAGTATAAAGGATTTTTACCAATAACTTTTGCAAAATAAGTAAAATGTCAGGCACTCGATAATAAAACCTTTATATGTACAATTAAAATCGTATTTTTAACTATAAGCTATTGCAATAATTTTTATATCCAATTTAATATCATTTATAATTAGTAGCAAATAATATATTCTTCGTAAGAAATATTGATGTAGTTTTCAACTTGATTAATGTTAAACTTAATGCGCAAACAAATTTGAAAACAAATACTTAAACTTGGTAATACAGTATATCACGCATTATCTAATATTCTGAATTTTAAACCTGTGAAGAATATTACTATTAGTTTTGTTTTAAAAACAGGCCATTTCTATATAATTTATAAAAAACTGAATGTATTTTAGATTTTTCTTTCATATGTAAGAAAGATGTTAACATTCATGAGATTTTAATTATAGGTCCCGTTGTTAGTTTTGATTAGCGGGAGGGAGTGGGTTATCATTAACAAATAATCTTAGTAATACCAAAAATATGGCAGAAAAACGCAATATATTTCTGGTTGGGCCTATGGGCGCCGGAAAAAGTACTATTGGTCGCCAACTAGCGCAACAACTTAGGATGGAGTTTTTTGATTCCGATCAAGAAATTGAACGACGCACTGGTGCTGATGTTAGTTGGGTATTTGATTTAGAAGGTGAAGAAGGCTTTCGGGAACGTGAAGAAAAAATTATCAATGACCTTACAAAAAAACAAGGTATTATTCTAGCAACAGGGGGAGGATCGGTAAAATCAAAAGAAATACGAAACCGACTATCTGCTCGTGGGGTAGTCGTTTATCTTGAAACTAAAATTGAAAAACAAATAGCACGAACTCAATATGATAAAAAAAGACCTTTATTGCAAATAGATCACCATGCTCGTGAAATTTTAGAAAAACTTTCTCATGAACGTAATCCACTTTATGAAGAAATCTCAGACATTACTATTCATACTAACGATCAAAGTGCAAAAGTAGTTGCTAACCAAATAATTGGGTTATTAAAAAATACTTAATTTTAATAAATGAATATTAATGACTGATTAACTATCTCATAAAAGGTAAAATCAATATGGAAAAATTGACAGTTACACTCGGTAAACGGAGTTACCCTATTAATATCGGTTTTGGTTTACTTAACTCATCTGATGCATTTTTACCACTTAAAAGTGGCGAATTCGTAATGATTATAACGAATAAAACGCTACATTCTATTTATTCTGCAAGAGTAAAATCTACTCTTACGAAAATGGGCGTCAAAGTTGATGAAATCATTCTACCTGACGGAGAACAGTATAAATCATTAACTACCCTTGATACTATTTTTACTGCTTTATTAAAAAAAAACATCCTCGAAGCACCACTCTTATTGCCCTTGGAGGCGGTGTAATTGGTGACTTAGCAGGATTTGCTGCCGCCTGCTACCAAAGAGGCGTTCGTTTTATTCAAGCGCCAACCTCTCTTTTATCTCAAATTGACTCATCTGTTGGAGGAAAAACAGCAGTTAATCATCCATTAGGTAAAAACATGATTGGTACTTTCTATCAGCCAATATCAGTAATTATTGATTTAGATAGTCTAAAAACATTACCAGCACGTCAATTTTCTTCAGGCTTAGCAGAAATTATTAAATATGGTATTATTTTAGATAATGATTTTTTTTGTTGGCTAGAAAAAAATATTAATAAACTATTTAGTTTTGATGAAAAAAAAATATCTTATTGTATCCGGATTTGTTGTGAATTAAAAGCAAAAATCATTGCCATAGATGAAAAAGAAACGAATGGACAACGTGCATTATTGAACTTAGGGCATACCTTTGGTCATGCTATTGAAACTGAATTAGGCTATGGTTCCTGGCTACACGGTGAGGCAGTTTCTGCAGGTATCATGATGGCAGCAAAAACTGCAGAATTAATTAGTGAATTTAATAATAATGATACTGAACGCATTTTAAACTTACTGAGGCAAGCAAATATTCCTACTAAAGGACCAGCAAAAATGCCTGCTGAAGCTTATTTACCTCACATGATGAGAGATAAAAAAGTATTTAATAATCAACTTAATCTAGTGTTACCCAAATCTATTGGTAATGCAGAATTATACACTAATGTAAGTCATGAGATTGTTTTAAAAGCAATTAAACAATGCCTAGATACAAATTAAACCATGATTAAGATAGGTAGATAGGTCATTAAACAGCACTATAATAAACATCCGTTTAATTAGAATTAAAACTACCAAAATCATCTTTATTCATGATTTAAGGTGATCAACCTTAAATGGAGAGAGAATGGACGAGTTTAAACCAGAAAGAGATCCTCAAGATCAGAGTAACTTCCGGCCAGATACTTCAGATAGGCCTGTATTACGTTCACGTCAGCAAGAATGTAAATGCCATCTAGCTTCTCGGCAACATGTCATGATTGGTATTGCTGTTTTGGTTTTATTATTACTTATTATTGCAATTAGCTCAGCACTTAAAGCACCAACTGATCATGAGAAACAACATACCTCTACAACAATAAATAAACCTAATATCAATATTTATAAATCAACATCACTATTAAATGAATCTTCTTTGCCTTTACATAAAGAAGATAACCAATCACAAAGCGAAACTATACCTTTAATTAATAATATACAAATTAAAAGTTCTTTGCCTTTACCTAACCAAGATCAAGATAAACGTATTGAAATCCCTAGTAACGTTCTTGATGCTTTACGACAAGGAGAAACATTACCTAACATAAAGCGACAACTAGCTGAAAATTCAATATCAATACCATCATCAATGAAACCTACATCTACTATATTAGCAAAGATTGTTGAACCAACTAAAACTAATCCTGAAACAAAAATAAAACCTATAGTTCAAACACATATAAATCAAAATGCTGATTTATTATCGGCTCCAACAAGCAATTACACACTACAATTAAGTAGCGCAAGCCGTTCAAATTCTCTAGAAGAATTTGCTAAAAACAATCACTTAACTAATTATAAAATCTATAAGTCCATACGTAATGGGCAACCATGGTATGTTCTTATCCATGGTAATTACCGCTCAGTCAGTGAAGCAAAAAACGCAACTTTAAATTTGCCTGTTTCTGTTCAGAAAAAAAAACCATGGGTTAGGAAATTTCAGCAAGTAAAGCAAGATCAAAAATAAAGAATTATTAAGAGGAAATGCTCTGTTCTAAACAAAACATACCAAAAACTTTATAGCATTTAGATAAAAATAGCGATACGAAGAAAAACACGCTTTTTAAAATTGGTTGGCGGAGCAAGCTTCTTCTGGTAGAACCATTTATTGGACCAATTTCAGTATTTTAAATACTAACTGTAATGCTTTACATCCTACCTGAGATAAATAATGATCTTATCAATTTATATAATACTGTAAATACAGTACTGATAATATTTATGCACATTTATGTCAACTTTTTAACAATGAGTTAAATATATAAGTAATATTATCGTTTACGTAGAGAATTTAACTTATATAATAATTCTAACCGCGTAGTGAATTATTTTTATATCTTAATCGTTATTGTTATAATAATTTTTGTCGTTACAATTCAAAATAGGAATTTAACTGTTCCACTTTGGCGTTATAATAAACCTTATTTTTCTGAACATGAACTCTGTCGGTTTACTGAAAAAGCATAAAAAGCTATTTTAGCTGCTAAACCTATCAAAAACATTACTATCAACAAACAAAAGTTCTATCGTTTACTACGATCTGCACCACCCATACATTGCCTTCTGATGCAACTAATTTTACTAAATATCACATAAATAGCTTTTCTAACTAAAGAAGAATAAAAATCGGCTAAAATTGCTTATCATTTATCATCAACACATGGAATAACTGTATTAATATCAAATTATGATACACCAAGTACTAGAAAATGGTATCATCACTCTAAGCTAAATGTTAATTAAAGTACGTAGAATAAATTAGTCGTAATAGTCTCTCTTGTAGAAAAGTCAATAAACTTTCAGCATTTTATAATTTAACTTATAAAAAACATAAAAGACAAAACAAATCGGAGATAATCATGAAAAATTTTTTGATTGCCCCCTCTATTTTATCTGCAAATTTTGCATATTTAGGTGAAGATATTAAGAAAGTTATTAACGCTGGCGCTGATATTATCCATTTTGATGTTATGGATAATCATTATGTTCCAAACTTAACTTTCGGTCCAATAATATGTAAAGCATTGCGAGATTACGGTATTAAGATACCAATTGATGTCCATTTAATGGTAAAACAAGTAAATCAATTGATTCCTGACTTTGCTAAAGTTGGCGCAACCTATATCACCTTTCATGCTGAAATATGTGAGAATATTGATCGCACATTAGAATTAATTAAAGATAATGGATGTAAAGCTGGTTTAGCTTTTAATCCTGCTACACCATTAAACTATTTAGAATACGTGATAGATAAATTAGATATGATCCTAATCATGTCAGTAATTCCTGGTTTTGGTGGACAGTCTTTTATTCCACAAACCCTAAATAAATTGCGTCAAGTTCGTAAAATGATCGATTATAACGGTTCTAGTATTCGATTAGAAGTTGATGGCGGGATCAACATTAATAATATTATTAATGTTGCAAATGCAGGTGCTGACACTTTTGTCGCTGGCTCTGCAATTTTTAATCAACCAGATTACAAATCTGTTATTGATGCTATGCGTAAAAAATTAACTAAGGCAACTGATTCAATTTAAAAATTAACTAGTATTAAGCTTGTCACATTTAATTTAGATTGTATCGCACCATTAATCGACTCTGCCTATCAGATTAGCAAAAATAGCTAAATAACCTTTGTTAACAAGTTAACAGTATTTATTCATCTTATATTAAAAATTAATCATTGACTCTTAATTTTCTTTAAAATTAGGGGGTGATGAAGTAAAAGAAAAGCCCTTAATTCAGTTCACTATTTTCTACAAAAGGAATTTTACTCTACATAAAGATCAACTATTATTTATCGGTAATTCTCATAATTATATCTTAGCTATTAAAGTTGCAGATTATCCTTGTGTAGTTTTATACTTATAGATATAACTATATTGAATCTTTACTATTATTAAATCAGATTGCATCTTAGATAACTTTACCAATCAACTTCCTGCGTTAGAATTACTACATTTAACAAATCTGGAATAATAACATGAAGATCTCCTCTATAAAATTAATTAATACTCATAAAAAACTAATTGTATTTAGTGGAGCTCAACCATCTGGGGAGTTAACCATTGGAAACTATATTGGTGCATTACGCCAATGGGTCAAGATGCAAAATAATTATGACTGTATTTATTGTATTGTTGATCAACATGCCATTACAGTCCATCAAGATCCTAAAGAATTAAGAAAGCGTACGCTTGATACATTAGCTTTATACTTAGCTTGTGGTATTGATGCTAAAAAAAGTATTATTTTTGTTCAATCCCATGTTCCTCAACATGCCCAACTTAATTGGGTACTTAACTGTTATACCTATTTTAGTGAATTAAGACGCATGACACAATTTAAAAATAAATCAACTGGTCATACTAAAAATATTAATACTGGATTATTTGATTATCCAGTATTAATGACTGCTGATATTTTACTTTACCAGGCAAATCAAGTTCCGGTTGGTATTGATCAAAAACAACATTTAGAATTAAGCCGTGATATTGCTCAACGCTTTAATTCTCTCTATGGTGAAATATTCACCATACCAAATCCCTTTATTCCTGAAAAAGGAGCGCGGATTGTTTCTCTACAAGAAACACAAAAAAAGATGTCAAAATCAGATGATAACCGCAATAATGTAATAACTTTATTAGAAAATCCTAAATCAGCAGCTAAAAAAATAAAACGCGCCCTTACTGATTCTAATAAACCACCACGAATTTATTATGATTTAGAAAACAAACCAGGTATTTCTAATTTGATAGATATCCTTTCTGGCGTAACAGACACATCTACTTTGGATATAGAAAAACAATTTGCTGGGAAAATATATGATGACCTTAAAAATAGCGTTGCTGAAGCTGTTTCAGCTATGTTAATAAATATCCAAACTCGCTTTAATGAATTTCGTAATAACAAAAAATTATTGAATGATATTATGTCTGAAGGTGCTAGCAGAGCAGAAGTCCGCGCTCAAATAACCCTTAATAAGGTTTATGACGCGATTGGTTTTATTATCTATAAAAAATAATTTTCTCTTCCACGCAAAACTAGAGAAAAAAGACTAATCTTAATAATCAATTATTTATGTTAAAAACATTGATTTAAATCTATTAATAAATTAATAATTTTTAATTAAAAATGGCCCTCCTATACTCCTATAAAGGAAGAAACTAATGAAAGTTTCTTTTATTTATTTATAATAAATAATTAATAAGAGCTATAATTTTTAATTATTAGCAAATCTAGTATATAGCAGCAGCAGGCTATGTTTCACTCTAATCCTTCATGAATCTGTTCTTCATCCTTAAATTGAATTTTATTTACCACTACGATCAGCAGTTCAAATTCCTTTAATTAGTTTTAGTTTTTCTGAGCAGACACTAGAGCAGATTAAATAGCATTAAAATAATTGTTTTCTCGAACTTACAGTTCTTTTCACGTTAAATTCATAGTCTTACTCTGTCGAAAAACCGATATTCAAATTGGATTCCTCATTCTTATTGAGGCTAACCATTGTACTAATAGAAAGACATAGAATGTTAACCATTTTTTTCAATCTTTCTGCAGCTTCTTCATCGCTACAGGATAGTACTTAGCTAAATTTTATCAACAAAACATTAAGCTTTATTAGCGGCATCGCGACTCTCTGATAATTATAACTCCTTCAACTAACCTTAATTTTTATTACATGCCTTTGGTGGAGCAAAACTAGCACATTAGCTGTCTTAGTTAGCTAACAGCGTTAGTGATACACATCTTTAGAAATATCTTTACCTTTGAATTTAAAAAATTAAAAACATCTGATCCAGTAGCAATCTTGAAGATGCAGTAAAGTTTCGGCGATTACAGGACATTAGAAATTAAGTCCAGTTTATTTCTTATTCTCAATAATTTACTTTAAATAAAATTGTCTCCTTAGATCTATACAATAATATTAATAATGAGCAGAAGGCAAAGACGACCTGCATACTTAGCAGGAGATAATATGTCATCGGAATAGAAATAAACGAGCAGTATCGCTTAAATTACGCAAGCACCATTGCCTCCGATCTTGAGTTATTCTTATTTCTAGTGTATGGAGTTTAGGAGATGTTGTCGTATCCTACTGATTGATTTCGTGGATGATTTAAATAACAAAGAGATAAATAGGCTATGAAAAGTCTAGGATACCAGGTATCCAAAAAACTAGATAATACCTTATTATCCATTTCATGAACTAATCTGTAATGGTATAGGTATCTTATAAACACCACTGTTGAATCTGAACTCGAAGTCATGCTGCAATAATATACTGTGAATGGTCGCCTTTCAAAAAATATTTATACCGTATCCTCCCCATAACGATTATTTGCTAGAGAGAACTATAAAGACTAGTATGGGTGATACTAAAAATTAAAATGCCTAAGATTAGGAATCTTAGCATATTAACAGAATATTCTTCAATAACTCTCGTTCAATCGTCTTATCTATTTTAAAAATCCAAAAAAATGGTGAAGACAATTACTGCTATGATTATACATGTGAGGTATCTTCTTTAACAGAATTTATACTAAGCCATAGTACCTCTTCTTGATGAGAGGACAATATGGTCTTTTTTCTACTTAATACCATTAGCAGATTAAAACAGCAATAGTTTGAATAGTATCAACAATGGTGGCCTTCACAATACGTAATTTAAGCAATATATCTACATTTATTTCTTGGCTTAAGACGTATGCAGTTTTCTGTCAAATAAACTGATCGATTTTGCCTTCTACTTCATTATCGACGATACTATACATGGACATAAAGAACTTGTTATGCTCAAAGAGAGTTATTGAAAATTAGAAGCAAACTGAGATAAACTTTTTAATAGCTGGTAAGCGCGTTGCTTAAGTATATCTCTAGGCTTGCTATGTGGAAATAGTGCTTTTGTTTTTAGAATGTAACAGCAAAGATATTTTTCAAAAAAATGTAGCACAAATTTTGTTAGAACATAAAATATCTGATATATTGCTTCATTTGTTAAAAGTAGGCAACTGAAAGTTAAGGTGAGTTGTACTAGGTTACACTATAAGTAAATTGCGATACTACTAATTAAATCCCTTGATATTTTTAACAATGTTATGTAAGCGGTAAAGTAATTAGAAAAAATCGAAAAGAGATTGCTGGCAATCTACGATTTTTTTGTTAGGCGGAACCCCGGGCATCAATTAAGAAGAACAAATCTAATTAAATCAAATTTTTTATAACATTGAAAATATTAAGTCGATGCACAAAGAGGTTTGTAGTTTGAGAAAAGAATCATTTCAATAAAATTTAAGTTTCTCCTATAATGCTAAGAAAAGCTGAAACTGCGCCTTAGTGAATTTAACCTAATGACCAATCTGATATAAACAAGGTTTAATTAAATGATAGAAAAACGGATTCAGAAAGTATCAGAGTGAAAGATATCTGATCATCAAATACTGAATTTACCAATAATTCTTAATTAATTATTTTTAAATTTTTATTGATAATTTTATAAAAAAGTTTATTTCAATTTAATTAGCTAATACATATACATTATATGTAAAGAAATAAAACCCTTAAATATATTGTTTATAATTGTTTTCAATATTATTAAAATTCTTGTAAAATAAAGAATAATTGAAATATTCATTTTATATTTAAGTAATAAGTAATAGGAGCTAATACATATGAGCTATACATTACCTTCCTTACCTTATGAATATTGGTCACTAGAGCCATATTTTGATGAAAGGACAATGAGGATCCATCATACCAAGCATCACCAAACATATATCAACAATACCAATAATGCCTTAAAATATTTTCCTGAGCTTGCTAAACTTGATATTAATGATTTAATTCAAAATTTAGAAAAAATACCTGCCGATAAGAGTACTTTTTTACGCAATAATGCAGGTGGGCATGCTAATCATAGCATGTTTTGGAATGGTTTAAAATTAGGTACTGAGCTACATGGTAAATTGAAATCTGCGATTGAAGGTAATTTTGGTAGCGTTAAAGATTTTAAAGAAATCTTTGAAAAAACAGCAACAACTCATTTTGGTTCTGGTTGGGCATGGTTAGTATTAAGATTAAATAAGAAACTAGCGGTAGTTTCGACAGCTAATCAAGATAACCCACTAATGGGCGAGGCTATTACTGGTGTTTCTGGTTACCCTATTTTAGGACTTGATATCTGGGAACATGCATATTATCTTAAATATGAAAATCGTCGCTTTGAATATATTAAAGCTTTTTGGTCAGTTATTAACTGGGATGAAGCAGAAAACCGTTTTTCAAAAAATGTAAAATAACATTGACTTTATCTGTATTATCAATCTTAGTAGTTTCAGATTATTTATTGTACTGATAATATTTTAGAAAATATTTAAAATTGTTGCAATAAAATTATTGATTTATACCATTTCTAGTATATGGAGTTTCAGAAATGAAAATATATCCTGATGATTAATTTTGCGAATCATTTCAACAACAGAAAGATAATATATCATAAAAATTCTACCTTACAAGATAGATGTAAAATTAGATATTATCTGATACATTGCATGAATTCATCTGTAATGGTCTGGTAAATAGCTGATAGCGCACCCCCTGTTGAGACGGAGGCTTCAACACATGGCATATAATAATATGCTGAACGCCGATTTATCGACTAGTATTATGTCGTCTCGTCAATAATGCTTTTTTCATAACGAATTACCATATAGATTGATATTGTTGATATTGAGATTAAACTGCCGAAGATTAAGAGATCTCAGCGGTAACGGAATATACTTTTACAGCTCATTATTACTGTCATATCTGAAGCGTATAAAAGCAGGGAAGGTGCTGCTCTCATGAATTCACTTGCGAGGTTACATTCACCGGTGATTTTCATAAAGTCTTGATATAATTATTGATGAAAAGCACATAATCTCTCTGCTTAGTAGTATTAGTAGATTGAAAAGTAATGCTTCAAAAAGCATAAATAATGTACCTGTATGATTTAACTGAGAATATACGATACGTTTATTTCTTTGGCAATGACATATACCGTCCTGTTAAGAAATCTGATCGTCTTTATCTGCTGCTTCATTATTGAAGGCGCTACATGGATAGTAATAAGCTCATTGCGGTAGAAAATGCTTATTTAATAGTCAGAAGCAAGTTGGATCAAGCTTATCAATGGCCTGCAAGCGCGTGGCTTAACCGTATTTCAGGCCCACTATTGGGTTACTACTATTAATTTTGAAGTATAATGGAAAAGATATTTTCAGCGCGCAGCATCAATGTTGTTGAGTATACAAAATAAATAATATGCTACCTTCACTCTATAAAGTCCATAAAACAGATAGTTAAAGCTTAAGTTTATGGATAAGTCTGATTAGTAAAGAGCTGCTATACCACTAATCAGTCCCTTGATATTTTGTTAGCAAGAATTTACGAAGTATTCTGCAGCGATGAAGAAGCTGAATATAGATAAGAACAGTTGGAATTCTATGCCTTCTCTTCAACGCGCACCGGACGCCAATAAGAACGATAAATCCAATTAAATTAAATTTTGCGATATTGAGGTTATGAAGTTGACTCGCAAAGAGTTGCAGTTCAAAAACAACCCTTTATGGTATTTAATCTACTTCCGTCTATTTAAAAAAAAGCAGGAATGAGATAAGAGAATTTAACCTGCTGACTATGATGGTAAATAACATCCAATTTAAGAATGAAGAACAGATTTACGAAGTATCAGAGTTGAATATGATTACCATACATCAGATTTTTTAATAAACCTTTGATATTTATGCTATTACCGGCAATCAATTTAAATTGTTATCAAATTCCCTTAATGACTATGATACCATCCATTAATTATATGTAAGTAGGTCTTAACGTGTTGGAGAAAATTAAAGCCTGTTTTACCGAAAGTATTCAAATACAAATTGCCGCTGCCGAAGTATTACCTGATGCTATTTCTCGTGCAGCAATTATGATTGTTCACGCATTACTAAATGGTAATAAAATATTATGTTGCGGCAGTGGCGGCTCGTCAGTTATAGCTCAACGCTTTGCAAGCAATATGATCAATCAATTTGAAGCTGAACGCCCAAGTCTCCCCGCATTATCTCTCAATACAGATAATGCAATTATAACCTCGATCGCTAATAACCAAAAACTCGAAGAAGTGTATGCAAAACAAATTCGTGCATTAGGACAATCTGGTGATGTACTCCTTGCAATTGCTACCAAAGGCGATAGTCACGTTATGATAAAAGCGATTGAAGCTTCACTTACACGGGATATGACGATTGTAGCCTTAACTGGTCATGATGGTGGAGAATTAGCCGGCTTATTAGGTACACAAGATGTAGAAATTCGAATACCTTCGCAAAGAAGTATCAGAATTCAAGAAGTTCACCTATTAACAGTTAATTGTTTATCTGACCTAATCGATAATATACTTTTTCCCCATCAAGATAACTAAGGAGAATATAATGAACGCATTCCAACTATTTAACCACAACGAAGGGTTTAGTAGATAAAATGTGTCCCCTGTATACTTCTGTGACATCAGATTACCAATATGGGATGTATAAGGCTTCTTGATAACTGGAATATCTACGATATGAAATACATCCCTGTTGATATTGATATTGCAAAACATCCAATATATATCCATTGCATTAAAAATACACAGTTAAATTATTGATAAACAACTTAAACGAGATGCTTTATTTAGAATATTTCAGTAATTAAAAACTTTGTTTTATTGTCATGGAAGTCTATAAGGAAAATTTTTTCTCAGTGGTTAGTATAGGGAACTAAAAACTGGGGCATAAAGTTTGATTACTTCAAGATAAATTCATTAAAATGTTAGTGATAAGTAACAAAATAATATTATAGATGTTTACGCTATTTAGATGACGATTCAATACCAAAGTAAAGATACTTGCCGTTAAAAGCGAAGAGAATAGACCATATTTATACTCTATATAAGATTTGCTATACCAGCTTACAAAGCTTCATGTAGCTCAGATTAATGAGCTATACATCGATTATTAGAGTTTAACAAAAGAGTACAGTAAGAATTGAGGTTATAAAACAATAATATAATAGGAGTTCTTGATCGCTTAAGGAAAAACTTACTGTTATTCCCAATTTACTAAATTAAAGATCAATATCAATGACTAGTTAACCTTGATACTCAAATAGTTGAATAGAAGAGCAGTGACTAGCTGGAAAAAAAGAACAATAGATGACTGACTGTAAAATTATACAAATCCATAATATTGGGCCGCTTATTACCTACTTCCGAAATTGGAACAATAAGGAATGGTAATACCGTTCTAGGCAGAGCAAGACTTCTCTCCCTATATTTGCGCGTAGCGCTAAAACAAACTAGCACTAACATAGAAGATACGACTACTGAGTATTAGTAAACGTAGTGATATCTATCAGTGAGTATTATTTATTTATGACAGAAGGGAATCTCAACCATACTACTTCTCAAAAACTGTTTTTAAGATGATAACTATAATAAAAAGCAGCCATCCAGCGTAGTGTTGATCAGAATAGCTAACAAGATAGTCTATACGATATAGCTTCTTTGTATAGCCAATAATCGAAGCTGACAAAATACATCAGCATAAAACTTTTTTGAGTAATATGTGTTAATAAACTTTAAATCTTTTAAAGATTAAGAATAGATGATAAAAGGTTACATAGTCAATCATAGTTATAATAACAATAAATAAGATCTGGAACTTGTTAGAGCCTGGATTGCTTCTTGAGCTTAAAACTCATTAAGAGAATATGGTATGAGTCAGCGACTATTATACTATAGAGATCACCTGTAACGGCTGAAATAAAGCCGGATATAGAGCTTCAACTGTGCCATTAATGTCTAAATTTAAGATATACTCCAAACAAAAATGCGTTCATATAGAATATAGAATAATGAGACTACCTCTTTTAATTACCATAATATGCACTATCCTTTTATTACAAGGATGCATTGGTGCTGTTGTAATAGGGTCAGCAGCGGTAGCCACAAAAAGTGCAACGGATCCAAGAAGTATCGGTCGTCAGGTCGATGATGGAACATTAGAAGCACGTGTTAGTGCTGCTATCAATAAAGATCAAGAAATTACCTGCAATGCACGTGTTATTACAACAGCTTATGAAGGTAAAATACTACTTACCGGACAAGCACCAGATCTTATATTAGCTGAAAAAGCAAAACAAATAGCAATTAAAGTAGAAGGTGTTGAAGCTGTTTATAATGAGATCCGTCAGGCTATGCCAGTTGATCTTAGTATGACCTCTAAAGATATTTGGATAACTACTAAAATAAAATCGCAAATTCTTACTAATAATTCAGTTAAATCATCAACTATAAAAGTTATTACCGAAGGGGGGGAGGTGTTTTTACTTGGTATTTTAACTCAACAAGAAGGAACTATTGCAGCAAAAATTGCCAGTGAAACAGATGGCGTTAAACGCGTAACTACTGCATTTACCTATATTAATTAAGATTTTCTGATGTAATATAAAAAGTTGTTATCTTTCTAACTTCTTTTATAAGAACTACAGTATTAGGATAATAAATCTTAAGATAATACACTTTATCTACTATAAATTTATGATGCTAAATAATCTTTACTATTTTGATAAATAGTCAATATTTTATCATTGTATTAATAATAAATCAGTTTAAAAGAATTCTATTAATCCATATAAATTAAGTAAGCTTCTTTAAAATTTAATTTCTTATACTAATACCTTAAATAGGATTTAAATCATAATCATGATTATATATAACACATATTATTTAATATAATAATCATAAATTTTGGATTATTAGCGATTTAGTATATTATGATTATTCTTTGCTCTAATCCTTAATGAATCTGTTCTGCCTCCTAAAATTAGGAGTTATTTAACAAACATAGTCAGCAGGCTAAATTTTATTCCTTATCCGATTCAATCGGATTTATCATTCTTAATGACACCAACGCATTGACGAAAAGTTATAGAATACCAGTTATTATTCTTGATCTTTCTTCAGATTCTTTATTGTTTCAGCAGATATTCGCTGAAATCCTTACTAATAAAACATCATAAGCTTTATTAGCAACATTAACGCTATCTCCTATTAACTAAATCTTCTTCATCTCATCTTAACTTTCAGTGCTGCATGCCTTTAAGAGGAATGAAGCCAAGATATGAGCTATTTTCTATATCAAACAGCATTGATGTTGCGTGTCCTGGAATATATTTATCATTATATTTAAAATTAATCACCGTGTTATTCCAGAAAGAAACCTAGGAAATGCAGTTAAGCAACGTACTCGCCAGGTATTAAAGAAGAGTTAGGTCTATAATTTATGGTTAAAAAATTAAATTTCTCTTTAAGAGTAAGAAGAAATCGATCTATTTTTGTTAAAATGAATAGAAAAGCAGTTACTTAGTTTATTATAAGTTAAAATTTTATCAGAGTTTATATTCTTTTTAACTTAATATATTAATTTAGAAATATTAACTCTAGTGTTTCAGCTTAATAACTCTCGTTTTTTATTTTATGGATTCCTTCTAACAACAATTTCGATATCTAGCACTAGTAAAGCTAGTATCGATAAAAAGTATCCTCTCGCCCGCTACATAGAATGTATTTTTACGGATCTATGTGCAAAATTTTTTCATTAGAGTGGCGAACACTAAATTTCCAGTTTTTATAAATTATCTCTAGTATAATATTACACCTTTAGTAAAAATATACCTCGTTGAGGGTTAGAGAAGAACCCATAATCACTCATCATCTTAAAATACATAGTAGAAATATAACTAATATAACGCTCGATTATCTTTCTTGCGTTAGGTAGTATCCCCATTGTTTCCAATACTGCTTAATCCGTTGATCATATGATCATATACAACTCTTCTATTCTTCGGTAAATGCTGCAGTTTTAATAAAAATACTGAATTAAATTAGCAATAAGGTAATTTTAGACTATACCTATACCCCCTTTTTTTATCTTTTTATCAAAGTGTACTTTCTACAGTAAAATTCGCACTGTACCTTCAAGGTATACTGATACTGCTTTCTGGCACGGATATGCCACAAGACTAAGAAGATACTAAAATTTATCAAGTCATCTTATGACGCATCATCCGAATAACACAATACTTCTCCATGGATGATTTCCTTTAGACTGCTATTTTTCCAAAAATAGATCACGTCATATAACATGTTTAATATCATACCGTTATAAGTGACGCAGACATGAACATGCAGATGTTGATTGAATTTTTCAGATAAGCATCTGAAACATAGAAGATACTAATTTCAATACCCTATTTGTACATACACCCAGTGCAGCATAAGTACAGGAGTGGGGTACAAAACAGAGGCGTTGAAAGTGGATTAATTATCATTAAAATAGATAAAGAAAATGAAGAATAGTAAAAGTAACATGTTACTAGTTTTAGTTGGATAAAATATGAAGTTGTTATGCGAATAGTACTCAGTAGCTTTGAGGTCATATTAACTCCAATATTTTTTTGATTTACAACTTTTAAAAACAGCAATGGAAATATTCAGGAGAGACACAACAGTAGAGTAACAAGATAAAACTCTATTATATAAAATACTGTAGTACAATCGTTCGCTCTACAGAGAGACGGATCTACGAGTTCATACTTTCACTATATTTTCAAGAAATTTATTTCAGCTATCATATCAATAGTAAAAACTACTTTAATTGACCTGGAAAAGGATATACATCTTTTGATAAAATACTCTCTAGATATCTTGCGAAAGAAATAAAATTGTCATCCTATCTGAATTTGTCAAAGTCTATCGACCCAGTTATCTTTATATTTATTTTTAGGAGCTATTGAGATATAAATTATTCTATAATTTCCTATAGGTAATGAATTCATCAGGAACCATACTTTCATACATTACACCTCAATGCGAGTTGTATCTAGGATCATCGGATTTCCTGAGCGTTTTAAAAATCCTAGATAATCGTGATTAAAGAAGGATAATAGACTTATGTATCGAAAAAAATAAGGAACAGAGTCAATAATTGCTATATGACCTATTTTCATGTATACTGAAATTCAGTCAGTCTGCCTTCATTAATTTCAGAAGGAAGATCATAAAATTCTTTAGGTAAAAAGATAGTATAACAACTGAAGTCCTCTATTTTCTATTTCTAATTTATCTAATTTACGCTTGCAGAAGATTTCTTATGAGCAATCTGCTAAATTCATAAATTAATATATTGTAGAGTATAAAATAGTATTTAGATCATGCATGTCCAGGAATAGTCGTAGCATACTATGCTTACACCATGGTATGCTACATTCAATTCTTATTTACGATAATCATCTTAGAAACAAATTAAATTATTACATCCAAGCGAAGTCCTGCATCTTTGACCATAAGGCAAAGATGATTGCCCCCTCAGACAGGGAGAGGGAGTTTATATAATATCATTGTTCTAGAAATAAACGTTAGGAGTATGACTAAAATCACGCAAAGGCACAACCTTTCCTCCGTTCTTTAAATCATTGCTGTTTTAGTCTCCTTATTCTAACGGCAGAGGGAGTATTTATTTTTATTGAGAAAAGCGGCATCATAGCATAGTGAAAATTACAGATAGATAAATGTCTTGCATATACAGAGCAAAATAACAACTCTTTGCCGATTTTTATACACTTCAAATGAAGTGATAGAAACAAGCTCTTAAAAGATATTTCATTATCGATGTAATTCCATTTAATAAAATTAGGCACTTTAATCTCAACATCTCAAAAACCAGTCTATAATGAGGTTCACTTTGGGAAATAATCATTACGGACAACTAATGAGCTCCATATACAAGAGAGCGTAGAACTATATGTTTTCTAGCATAGTTTTGAGTCTAAGTCCGCCTCAAAAACAGCGGTGCCTATCAACTGCCTGTTAACATTACGGATAAGTTCATACAATGGATTAAAATAATATCTAGTTTCATGAATAGTTCTAAGGCTAGACTTTTTATGGGATCTAATCTTTTTATTATTAAAATCATTTATGAAATCAATCGGCAGAATATGCAAGGATCCTCCTAAAAAACTAATACATCAGAAATTAACATAACTAACTATAAGGCAAAAGAGGCGATGATAAATAATCATATTATAGATAATAATTAATAATGTTAAATTAATAACTGAATCTAAAAGATAATTACTAGTTTAAATATTACATGAATCTAAGTTTCATAATAACTTGATTCTTCTTGAATTATTCAGGATAAAATAATTGTTATTATGTGCTTATAATAGCAATAAGCAATAGCAATATTTTCAAATGGCTAAATTAAGCCTAAACTTGATATTTTTATTTTCTTTTTATCGATTCCAGTAACAAACCTTGTATTACTCATTTTAAATTATATCTTTCATTACCACGTTATTAAACGTATCTTAGCGTAGATCTTTTAAATAAAGATAGAGGGCGCAAGTTATGTCAGGTTTATACCTGTGAACAGGTAGGGGTGTTTAAGCTGATATATTAGATAATTCACTGGTACTACTCTAAATAGGCTATTTTAGCAAAAGTTATTGCTTTGCTTACAGAGAAATTTTACCACGACTGTATTTCAATTATTGTGATTTAAAACAATTTTATCCTTTTCTAAAACAATACTATTATAATTTTTAATTTCATACAATATTAGTATATAAACTTACTTATATGTTTTAACCTATTAGGTTTAACTTAAAATCACCTTATTCTACTGTTGATGTATCTTAATAAAAATTTTCCTTTACAACCAGTTCAGATAATACATAATTTCTCTCGGTATTAACTTCAAGATTATCTAATAATATCGATAACTTTTTGCTTATCATAAAATTTAACACAAGTTTAGATCAAGCTCTCTACAACCCAGATAATATACTACTTTCTTTTTTAACTAATTAAAACTATCGGAAATAATCTTGTTGATTAACATAACTTTAACAAAAGCAAAACTCAATCACATAAAAGTAGTGATTTACTACACTATTATAACAGTTTATAACAGTTTTCAACCCAACGTTATTTATAATAACGTTTACCAAACTAGTATTATAACCAATACTAAACTGTAGATATATTCCTCGCACAAATTTCATATCACAGTTGTGATTGTAACGTTTATTGTAACGTTTATAATTAGTTTTATTAAAAAACTTATTTAGTAAGATCTAAACCAAATTGCCAGAAATTTACTCTTTAGCGGCACCCATCCTTCTATTCAGATAAAAATAGACATGATTATGACTATTATAAACACCCAGATTGGTGTATTAGAATTTTCTTTTCAAGAAAGAAAGCAACGATAAAAGGCAATTAAATAATTTATTTTATTATCAAAGAACCAATATAGATTTTAATTATAAAATTTTATAAATGACAATTGATTTTTTTAGAAAAAGAGCAAGAATATGAAGATTTATTATCAACTTACTTAACAATACTTGCATGAAACTTACTTGTCTTCATCATCAATAGAAATATAGGCTAGATTATAAATCAGTATTATCCAGAATAATATCTAACGATCATGTGTATCATCAACATTTTCTAGTGTTTATATATAAACACGACAAATATTACCACTTACTTTTTCCTGAATATTAGAAAAGTAATAAATATCGAGATCTAGAAAGAGACAAACCTGCAATATATTTTATCCAATTTACACTATATCGTTTTCCATCTATATAATTGTAGAGATAATTAACATTCTTCCTCATTTTCATTTTCATTTTCAGGAAATGTTAATTAAAATTCAGTTAATTTAAATATGTTTTTATTCAGATTAGCTAAATAAATTAGCATCAATGCTTTTTTAATAAATTTAGTTAAGTGTCAGCAATTATACTGAAGTTACGAAATTCTGTTAGTTAATACCAGCTTCAATTCAGCACAAAAATATTTAATAGCATTCTCTATAGGCTCACCTGATCTAGGTAAATGAGCAAAAAAGTTTTACCTGCCCAAAAAAAATCGACAAAGTTCTTTTAATGTTTAGATATCACCTGTATCCTTCCCATCACGCTAAAAAATTAATAAATTTCACACTTCATAGAAATCATTATAACAAAATGGACACCAACTACGCAATTCGTAGACAAAAAATTACTATAAATTTTTGGTTAAAAGAAACTATATTAATTTTATTATTAACTGATATGGAAAGCACAGTACACCCCCTAAAACGGCACTTCTACTTTTGAATACTATCAAAATCTATAACTAAATTAAAATATGATTTTGTTAGAAAATCAATTCCTATTCACCCTCTTATTAGTTGAGGGTTGGCAGGATTTAAGTATTAAACCTTCATACATTATACATATATAACCATCCAGGATCTCGCAAGCAGTAATATAAAAAAGTAATTCCTACATTGACTTAACGAAAAATCCCATCAGGTTAATTCCGGGATCTTTACTTTTTATTTTCTGTCTTACAGAAAATCACTATTTACCATGTTTGTTTAATAAACGTCGTTATATTTATATAATGTTTTCACATTATTTGACATAATTTCGGGTTACTTTTAGGTGCCGAATATTGCTGGAAAGGTAGTTTTAAGCGAGGATTTGCTCTCCACTTCCCTTGAAGTGAGTTAATTAGCGCTGTTTCTTCACTACAAATATAGGCCCCAGCACCGATATTCATAAAAAGCTAAAAAGTTAAAATCAGTACCCAGAATATTTTTCTCTAATAAATCTACTGCTTTCGATTCTTTAATTGTCTTAAATAAATATTTAATTTTTTGATATATACGCCTCACAGGAAATATATCCACGTGGTCTTTCAATACAAAGACGTTAATTAATATTCCTTAAATCAACAAATTCGATAGATTTTCCATTAAAAATGATCTTTATAAGTTTCAGACTCTAGTTAATCTGCATCACAAAGTAGATAACGAGAATGTTCATAACGTCACATATTTCAGTTTCAAACTTCATTTGAAACTGATAGAAAAGCAACACCACCACGATCTTTAATACCAGCAGATTTAACTAAGCTAAGAATTTAATATTTGAGTGATAGTTTTAAAAATTTTTAGAATTTTGGTAACTATTTTACTTAAAAAGTAGTTTAATCAGATCTGTTCATGATCTTTACGCAGCTGGAAAATTAATAAATGTATCTGTGCATTACAAGTAATTTATCACTATATTAGCATGAATGCTGCCTCCAATATCCATTAAGTACTAGATGAATTTTACATAATTATAGTTATTCTGATCAATCCTTATAGGAGTAAGGACATTTATTACAGTTATTCAGATAATAAGTTTAATAATAAGGTAAACTGCTCATCAGTAGTTATTTTACTAAATCGTGATCCTTCAATAATTTGATAATTCTAGCCTTCGATACCTTGATTAACTGGCAATATAAAAAATCATATTGACATAATAACTAATAATATCTTAATCAAAAAGATTTGGAATAAATTTAATCACAAAAATGGGTCGATCATTACATCCTCTTTCATGACTAATGAAATATCTAACAGATAAGCAAAATTGCATAAATAGTGTACCATCTTCCACCTAACAGCAATTTTTATATAATTTAATTCTTCAATTAAATTGGCTCTAGCATTTTTATACTCATTTTTTCTTGCTTAATCTCTTTTTCCCTCCTTTATTAAATTCAAATCATCTTTAATGTAAGTTACTACTATATTAACGATATCTAGCTAATTTTGCTGTTAATTAAAATTAAATCATCTTGCATGATTAACGATCTACATCTAATATAAGAGAATTAATGTTATAAAAGCAGAGTAATAAAATTAGATAGTAAGTTTCATCTGATCAGAGTATTAATTTTCTGTAAATAAGAAAATTTATATAAGAACTCAGATGTGATAGCTGATAGTATTACTATCATAGGTAAAATAAGTAATTATTGATTCCTTTTGTTGCTTTAATAATCTGAAAATCTTATTTGTTAGTATAACTAACCTCTATGAAACTTCTAAAATGGCTAATTATTGTTTAATATAACACTGAAAGTACGCTTTTCAGGAGTAGAGTTATTAATAAATTATTGATTTTAAATAGTTCTATATAAATATTATTTAATAATACGGCAGCTTTTTTGTAGATCTTTTACTTTTAATATCACTTGATCATAATAATTATTGTTGTTTTTGACAACAAAATCAAATTTAAAATTTTAATAGCTTAAATAGGGGTCACTATTTACAAATATTGAATTAATACCTATCGGCAGTAATCAAGCATCAGTCATCTCAAATCTAATGCTTTTTAGTAGTGTAAGCAGTTACACCAATAAAATTTAATTTTAGAATACTTATTTATTCAATGTTACCTTTATATATGAATTCAATCATTTTATCATCCAATAAAAGACTTTTGCATTACAATAACCTTTCACTAGTCTTTCAGAAAATCATAACCAACACACCACCGATCCAGAACTAAGCCGGATTAATACATATGGAAATCAGTGATTACTTCAATAATGTCATATATTTCTAATAATGAGTAAATGTAAAAAACGGTATTCTACCATCGACTTCTTGAATAGAAGTACTGATTAGAGTAATGAATGTTAATATGAAATAACCATCACAACATAACACGAATAGTAATTTCAATGAGATCTGATACATCAATTCCTGCTAGTTTTTGACTATTAATACATAAGGCATTTCATTAATACAGCAACCTAAATTCCATATAAGGTTAGTATATGGAATATAATTATATCAGGATTAACTCTCACCTATTCTTTTTCACCTTATTAGTAATAACCAATATATGTACACAATTGATAATCTCTTAAGTATTAAGTTGCAGTAGAATATGAAAGATTCCATAAGATGAGAAATGATTTAGACATACATTTAAGAACATAAAATTTTCATGTTCACTTCCTATCGTCATTCTCCATTCTTCAAATTTAAATATCAGTAACTTCATCTTTAAATCAAGTTTTTATTTAGTTAAAATAAAAGGATTAAATTTAATAGCTCTATCTGAATAATCTTTATATAATGAATCTCCTTACTAGGTCATTGGCAGTAATAACTGTCGAAATTTGTATGGTATTAAATGTTATGTCAACCATGCCTACATACATCACGTTCATACCAATTAAAATTCGGAAACAAAAAAATAATAGATAGAATATTAAGATACTTTTACTAAGCGCAACTTTCAAAATAATATTACAGTTACGCTTAATAGAAATTAAATGATAAAAACAGAAAAATCCGCTTAAAATAAACTTTGCAGATTTACTCCTTACCAATCATAAAAGTTATATAAATCAAATAACATGATATAAAATTTAAGTTTTTTAAAAAAATCTTTCATGAAAAAAAAGTTGTTCACGTTTAAACCATATAACTAATTTCCGTAAGAGTTGAATGAATCATCAAAGAATCTAGAATAAATAATTAGTTATATAGTTATAAAATTATTGAATTATTACAATGATCATAAATTTACCATACTTACCTGAATACTCTCTTATGTTATATAATCTGTTATTATTTTGTTCACCATAGAACGCTTGATCAGATTTGTTACGACTGCAACACATTGATTCTATCAATCTAAATGATTTATATTTTAAATCTTATATTTCAGTAAGATGACGATAGCATTTTAACCACTATTCTTTATGCCACGATTACGCTTTTTTTCAGATTGAATATTAGAGTGATGTAAACACCCTAATTGCTGCCACTTATATAATAATGGATAACATTATTTACTGCTTTATTATTATCATAATAAAGTTACATATAAGTTTTCTAGAGGGAAATACAACCTGTTATCCCCTATAGACATCAATAGGAAAATTTATAAACCTCTAAACAATGGAATTGATATCATACATACAACTAAAGTTATCTAATATCTTATAGAGATTACCTATTTAATCGCTAATATTTAATCATAAAGTTGTTGAATAACAGAAGCTGTCCTATGAGATAAGTTCCGACAACAATCATAAATTTGCCTATTGCAATAACGCTCTTAGTACCTCAGAACAAAATCAAGGGACTTCTTTTGCTGCAGTAAAAAAGTCCCCTTTCCAACATGGAAATAAGAAAGGTTAAAATTGTACAGCCAGAAAGAATTTTTTCTGCTAAATTCAATATCTTATATGAAACATATTCTAATTTACCAATACAAAGATAGAGATAAACATTCAATCCCATGATTGAAGTTACAAAAAATAATATCCTGTGTTTACAAATAATAAAGGTCATTTTCACTATTTAAGTTAATATGAGTGATCGTATAATATTATCTTTAAATGCCTCAATTTACTATGGTGATGATTGTTGGTTTTAATTGTTTCACTCTGTTTTTAACCTGACAAAGTGAACGCACTGGCGTTTAATTAAGTATCACAAATACGAACCCCAAGTAGAATACGTGTACAAATAATAGTAATAATATAAAAATATTTCTTAATAAGACTTAACCAGTCTCCATCTTTAATAGAGACTGCCATACATAAAGTAATAATGCTTCAACATCAAGATAACAAAAACATTTCAATCAATTAAAATTTGGCTAATATATGCAAACGGAACAGTACCAGCAGAATTAATATCCGATTCATAATAGATAGTTTCACTTTACCTTGTGGACTTATCATCAAGGTATAAGCAGTATAAAAAACATTAAGCAATACAGACCAAGAGCAGCAATAAGATACATTACAAAATCTTAATAATAAACAAATATGTCAATAGACATTGATATACTCACTGGTTATTTTTATAAAAAAATAATATCATTACATTGCCTTTAAATTAGCGAAATCTTATAAAAAATATAAACCATAATTATAGGAGAAAATAATTATAGGAGAAAAAATAAAATAGATAGATAAACATTAATTTTATTAATTTAATTTTTCTAATAACTATTTATATAAAATAATGCTCTCTTCACATTTTTTACTTTAAACTATAAATTAAAAATATCATTAGCTAAAAACATGTTAATTAATTAAATTAACACTATTAATTAGCAACTAACATAAAACTGATATTTTGTTTTATATATTATTATATCAAGAAAAACCAATTTTAAAATAACTCTCCTTCCGTTATTATTAATCATGCGTCTAAATTATGTTGAAAATACAATTGATCACAAAGTAATTAATTTTATTAAAAAAATCAACGATTATTATTCACAAATCTATAATTAATATTAATTATTAAATAAAATTAAAACTATATCATAAATCACAAAAAAGTTTTACTAAAAAATTTAGCTACCATTGATAAGAAAATTTAAATAATTTTTATTAAAAATCTTTATCTTTATTGCAAAGATAAATATTATTTATATAATATATTACTTTAATTAGTTAACCAAAATAAGTTTTTATAAAAATATTGATATAAACTATTTAAAATATAGAAACAGGCTTGGATAATAGAATACCTCGTAATATTTAACTTAAATAAGAACGTTAACTAACATATAACTTTTATTTTCTAATAATTAGAAATATAATTTTTATTTATTAATTACTTTTTTAATCAACTACACTATATATAAGATGTTTTCTTATTTTTAATTGCACTAAATATAGTTAAAATAACCTCGTTTTGCTCATTAATATTACGATATAACCAATAAAAAATTTCAGGTAAGCGGGGTAAACCATCACTTTCACTTAAAGTTCTTAAATTCCCAGTCTGCATTTCCAACGGACATGCAGTAATACCGACTGCAGCATTAACTGCTGCAAGCACTGCCGATAATGAAGCAGCTTCATAAGCAATACGCCATTTAATACTGGCAGTATTAAGGATATTAATTGCTATTTTACGAAATGGATTAGTTTCATCCATAACAACTAATGGAACTGGCTCATTCAATTGATGCTGAAAATCAGGTGCACACTGCCAAATAATCGGTGCAGAACGAAAAAGTGCACTTGGATATTGAGTTAATTCTATTGGTATTAGTGCTAAATCAATTTCACCATTATCAAGCATTTTTTTGATAAACTGAGCGCGCTTTATATAAATATCAACAACCATACGCGGATATACTGATGCGATACGATTAAGCAAAAATGGTAATAAAGTATTTCTAGTGTCATCAGAAACACCAACTCGAAATTCACCTTCAGTATCATTATAAGTTAGTGAAGCTGAAGCATTATCATTAGCCTGCAATATTTGACGTGCATAACTTAATAACTGCAAACCATGATTTGTTAATAATTTATTACGACCATGTCGCTCAAAAAGCTCACGGCCTACTAACTGTTCCAAACGCTGCATCTGTTGGCTAACGGCTGATTGAGTACGACAAATTGCAACTGCTGCAGCAGCAAATGTATTAAGATCATAAACGGCAACGAAAGTTCTAAGTAAATCAAGATCGAGATTTATAATTGAGCGATTTAAATTTATCATTTTATTCTCTTATATCATCCTGGTATTTTTACGAATTCAATAGATATTTAAAATGTTGACAGTTAAAGAAATAAAGATAAAACTCTTTATATTAAAATTTATTTCTATAAATTCAATATTTATTACTGTCTATATACAGTTATTACTTAAATTGTTTAATAATAAACATGTTTTACTTATTTACAAACAAAATGCTAATAGCATAGCTTATATTCTCATTTTTATGAGAATAATTTTAATCCAAAATCTCTGTCCCAAATAACAATTTTATAACCTAGAGTGGATGTATTTTCTAAATAAAATAATCATCAAAGATGATGCAGATTAAGAAAAAGTATAAATCAAAATTAGTATAAAACTTTTTTTTATACAGTCATGATAATAACATATTAACTTTAATTATATGTTATATAAAAATATTTATCTTATAAAACAAGAAATGATTTGTAATAAAAATACACTTCTATAAATATATAAGTAATGTACTCTTTGCTTACTAAAATCATCTCATGACTAAATATAAATTTAATTTTATATCATATCTTTATATATCTTAATCTTATAAAGATATAAAAGTTTATTTAATCTAATCAAATTATTTTAACAAACCTTTCTAAAAAATTAGACAATATATTTAAATTTTCAAACTATGAGTTTTGTGTCTATACATAAATATGCAAAAAATTTTTATATTCTTTGAATATTGAAGTTCAAACAGAGTAATTGAATATTATAAGTAAATTCAATAAATTGAATAATATATACTACGATATAAGAGAGCAAGTTCTTAAAGAAATCAGGTGTCTTAAAGAGAAGAAGCCATAAAGTTCTTAAGCTTTATATTGATAATTCAAGATCCTTTTAGTTTCTCAAAATACCGGATGAAATTTTTATATTCTACGGAATCTTATTCATTCAAAGGTTATAATGATTCTAAAAAATTAGTCCACCCAAAAGTAATAATGCAACAGCACTACCATAGCTAACTATCGGTCTGTGAGTGACGCAGCTATCCTGCTTCAGGAATATTATGATCTGAGTACTGTTTTATACTATGCAATATATGAATTTTTTAGTAATTCAGACATATGGCTCTTAGAATAAATTCTCCTAGAAAGGAGAAACTACGTAAAATCAGTAAGACAATACATAGTCACATGTTAGAAGCGATTATTTATCCAAAATATTTTATAATCTATTTTACTAAAATTGATGATGAGAGACCGACTGAATTTTTATTACACCTCAAAAGAGGTCATTATAAAAATACGCAGATTCCGATCTTTATTTTTTGGTACCCCAAGTGTATTATCCTCCTCTAATTATGATTATGCAGAGCTTTAAACAACGTCCTAGTCGCTAATCCGATGATGCTGAATATAACTTACATTGAGGAGAAATTAATAAAAGTATGCTTGTTAATAAATTTATTACTTATATGGAACTAAGGATAATTACTCTCTCCTTCATCTCATAAAGGAGTATAAAAATAACTAGATAAATAGAACTAACAAATTGGGACAGGATTATGATTTCTATTTTTCTTATAAGAAACTAAGATGGCGTAATTTACCTAGATATATATGCTCTAATTAAACTGCTTTTCGCTATTGATGATGGCTCAAATAAATTTCTTAAAACAGGCTAGAAGCGTCAGCTTAGAATACATCTATTTGTAGAACAAATGTTTTATCTATAACACTTCTATTATGGAGTATCAGGACGGCTGCTGCTGTACCTCTTCTGAATGTTTCCCACAGTAATTTTCTGCTAAACTATAAGTTAAAAGCTCGTAATTCATATGACTTTAAAGCTACAGAGCAATGGTTAGAACATAGCAGATTCATATTTTATCTGACTGAAACTATTAACATATTATTTTCATACTATGCCCATCTTCTTTGGCCTTTTTAACAATAACTGGCTGCGATTCAATATTCTATTTTGCACAAGGAGCTCGACACCTACCCCTTTTATGCTATAATGGACACACAAACAGAGTATCAAAATTGGTATCTTCTGTGCCTTTCATATTTATGATCAACAACTCAATCAACATCCACCCTATTCATATCTTCGTTACCCTGTCGCGCTCTAGATATTAAATATGCTATATTTTCGTGATCTGTTCTTAAAAAGAGCGTCAAAGCGATTTTATGATTTGGTGTTATCTAGCTATTGCATTACAATTATAACCTGATAAATCCCCCCAATATCTTCCTTATCTGACGCACTTCTGCGCGAGAAAGAAGTAGCAGCGTTACCTGAAAGTGCAGAGTACAAAGACCACATTACACTAGAGAAAAAATAAAATGGATCGTGGCATAGCATAAATATTTCTAGCACTACCTTAAATATCCAGTATTCACGTTAAAACTGCAGAGTTACCGAGTTTGTAATAGTTATACATTCTACTATGATCATATAGCTAACCAGAACCTGCGACAGATGCTAACACAAGAAAAGATAATTAGACACACTCCCACCATAACTATATTACGGGAGGGAAGACATGGTTAAGATATTACATCACTATGGTTTCTTATCAAATTGTAAACGAGGCACACCTTCTATCGAAGGTATAAAAGTACTACAGGAGAGAACGGCTAGCAAATAACCGAAAAAACCGAGGTTCGCTCTGCTGATAAAAGGATTTCTGTGCATAAATCCGTACAAATGTATTTTACATATGTCAATAGATTACTTTTTATTAATACTCAGGTCGGATGATCCGATAAGAAAATTATTGTCAATAATAATGCGATAAAATGGAGAAAAACAAGCGTTACTAAGTTAAACCTAAAGTTAGGATATCTTTAAAATTAGTGTATTAATTCAAATAATGCACACTTCAATAAAATTGAAATTTACAATAGATCCAGTAAATCGATTCTATCTTATTTTAGCAAAAATGAATGGCTTTTTCCTCTTCTTAAAGAGGAATTCAATTTCTTAACTATCAAAGCTTAATGGTTCTTTAATGGCCCAAAAGAAAATTCTAAAAGTTATATATATTAAGAGTTAGAAATATCATCTCCATGCACCTTTGTACTAATATTCCTATGCAAAATACAATCTAAATTACATTAGGCGCTTATTAACCTAATAATAAATTTATCTGCCCTACTAGAAGATTATATGAACAACCTAATTACGACTTAAAATTGATTAATAATCTTTCTAAGTATTTTATATTATACTAAAAAGTTTTTTCAAATTATTAGTAAATCCTAGATGACAGTTAGGTTAATCTATGATATAATATAAAAATGCTTCGTAATGTTCTCTATCCTTAAATTTAATGTTATTTATCAGCAATATCAACACAAGATAATAAATACCCTTAGCTAGTTACAATTTTTGAGCAGACTGGAGCCGGCTTAACTATCATTGAAATAGTTGTTTTCGAACTACAGTGCTTCGCGCGACAATTTCATAGCCTCACTGTCGTAAAAGTTGATTAACTAGATTTTTCTCCAGTTTCTTCTTTGCTAAGAAATAATATTTCTCTGCAAATCTTCCCAACAAAACATCAAGGGATTTATTAGCGGTATAGCGAGACTCTTCTTTGGTAAGCAAAAGTTTCTATACTTTAAGCTTTAACTTTTAATTACATATCCCCCTTTATGGTAATGAAGCTAGTACAAAAAGTATTTTTTACAACTTAACAAGATTTGACGCTGTATGTCTGAAAAAATTTTGCATTTCATTTTAAAACTAATAGTATCAAGTATCCCGTAAGATAAGTCTAGGAAATATAATTAAGTTACGTGCTTGAAGGGAATTAAAAGTTAACCCAAGTCACTTCCTGACTATTAATAATCATTTTCTAGAATAACGAGCTCCTTATATTTATGTACACAGAGTACCCCTAACAATAATGAACAGAATATAAAAACAATCAGCGTTCCTGACAAAACGGAATGGTATATCTATCATAAGCCAAGAAATAAATGTAACGCATATCGCATAAATTATGCAGACACCATTGCCTGTTAACTCTTTAAACTATTACTGTTTCAGTTTGCTGATAGTGTTTGTGATAGAGAAACTATCTATTTTTCATCTAGAACCGACTTCCCATAAAGAATTTCGTAAAAATCACGGTGGATATGACGTGCAGGTACAAGAAATAGTAGTAACTCTTTGCTACTTTTGCGCGCTTTAGATAAGACGGGAGCATGAATTCTTTAAGAAGATTCTGTTTATACTGCGATCTTGTACTTTATATACTTTAATTTTTATATCGATCATACTAGTTTATATGGTTAGCTATAGCAAATAATCGTTATTATAGATGGTTGATGACCAGTAAACAAGGCGGTATTTTTAGTATCTTATTACAGCACATAGCTACAATCTCATCCTAAACAGCGGTGCTATCAGCTACCTGTTAGAATTACAAATGAGTTCATGGAAAGGATCAGAGGTAATATTAGATTTCGGGGATCTACCCCTATAAGGATAGATTTTATAGCATATCATCTCTCTGTTGTTGAAATTATCCATGATAATTAATCAATAGGATAAGCTGTGTACAGAATTTTCGAAATCTCATCACAATATAATGAGTATAACTCTCCTTTTAATTGTTCATTATAGTACAAAAAGCAGTTTTGAATCACTATGCTATAGTTATATAGTCCCTCCTCCATCTTAAATAGATGGAGGCGCAAATAACTGATAATTGATTAAGCTTAGCATTTGCTTTAACAACAACTCCAGATTTGAGAATATCACTTTTCCTTTTATAATAAAAACCAATACTAAGATTAATTTTATTTTCATGTTAATCTTTATTAAATTCATCCCTCAATAATAGGAATCATCAGTAAAAATATCAATATTCTGAAACATTTAAAATTTCCTTACTATCATTACATATATTTTATTAAATAACCGATAACAAATTTATTTGTCTAAATATTCCATTGTCACCCGTGATGTTAACTTTGTCAGTAATTCATAATCACTTATGCCAGTATATGCAGCTACTTCTTCAACAGGCAATAAATCACCCCATATAATTGCTTCATCACCGACTTTATCGTTAGTTTCAATGCCTAAATCTACTGAAATCATATCCATAGAGACTCTACCAACAATCGGCACTTTGCGCCCATTTATTAGTACTGGCGTGTTTAACGGGGCATTACGTGGATAACCATCGCCATAACCAATCGCCACCACACCAAGATTAGTATCCTGTTCACTAACCCAAATTCCACCATAACCAACCGACTCTCCAGCTTTATGTTGACGAATAGCAATTAAATTAGATTTAAGTGTCATCACCGGTAGCAGACCAAAATCTTTTCCTTTTTTACCTTCCTGTCCTGAAACACCATACATCATTATGCCAGGACGCACCCAATCAAAATGCGATGTCTGCCATAATAGAATACCAGCAGATGCAGCGATTGATTTTTCACTAGCTTTATCTTTTATGAAAGCATTAAAGCAAGCTAATTGCTGCTCAGTTATTATTGGTAAACTAGGCTCATTAGCACAACTGAAATGACTCATAATATTAATAGGCTTTTGGATGTTATCACATGCCATCAAGCGAGTATAAGACATTTCCGCCTCTTCAGGTCTGAATCCTAAACGGTGCATACCAGTATCAAGTTTCATCCAAACTTTTATTGGTTTTTCTAATTTAATCTGCTCTAAAATTTCAAGCTGTTCAATGCTCTGCACAACCACGTCAATTGTATACCTGGTAATAATAGATAATTCAGATAGATCAAAAAAACCTTCTAATAATAAGATAGGATTGCTAATATCGTTTTTACGTAATGCGATTGCTTCGCTAATACGAGAAACGCCAAAATTATCAACCAAATCTTTAATTGTGTGCGCTGTTTGTAATAAACCATGACCATAAGCATTACCTTTAACGACAGCAATTATGCGACTATTAACCGCAATTTCCCGAACCCGTTGTAAATTGTGACGTAGAGCGCAGCGATGAATGACAGCAGTTGCCGCTTTCATTTTACTCTCCATATTAAATTAAATAGATAAATTATTCGTCATGATAGATAATTGACCCAGCATAATTATCAAAACGTGACCATTGTCCATTGAAAGTTAGACGTACTGTTCCAATCGGCCCATTACGCTGTTTACCAATAATAATTTCTGCTATCCCTTTAAGATCTGAGTTATCGTTATAAACTTCATCTCGATAAATAAATATAATTAAATCCGCATCCTGTTCAATTGAGCCGGATTCTCGCAAATCTGAATTTACTGGTTTTTTATTTGCTCGTTGTTCTAAGCTACGGTTAAGTTGTGATAATGCGATTACTGGAACTTGTAACTCTTTTGCCAATGATTTAAGTGAACGAGAGATTTCAGCAATCTCAAGTGTACGATTATCAGATAGGGAAGGAACACGCATAAGTTGAAGATAATCAATCATAATTAAACTTAAAGCACCATGTTCACGATAAACCCGGCGAGCACGTGAACGAATTTCTATCGGCGTTAATCCAGCAGAATCATCAATGTACATATTTCGTTTTTCCATTAACAACCCCATTGTACTGGAAATACGCGCCCAATCTTCGTCATCCAGTTGGCCAGTACGAATACGCGTTTGATCAACACGCGATAAAGAAGCTAACATACGCATCATGATTTGATTTGCTGGCATTTCTAGACTAAAAATTAAAACTGGTTTTTCTTCTATCATGGCCGCATGTTCACATAAATTCATCGCAAAAGTTGTTTTACCCATGGAAGGGCGAGCTGCTACGATAATAAGATCAGAGTTTTGTAATCCTGCTGTTTTTCTATCCAGATCCTGATAACCGGTAGAAACACCTGTTACACCATCATGAGGCTTTTGATATAGCTGTTCAATTTTTTCCACTGTTTCCGACAGTATCTCTTCAATTCCTTTTGGACCGTCATATTTATTAGCACGAGTTTCAGCAATTTGAAAAACACGCGACTCAGCTAAATCTAGTAACTCTTCACTTGTCCTACCTTTAGGATTATAACCTGCATCAGCGATCTCATTTGCTACTGCAATCATATCACGAACAACAGCACGTTCTCGCACAATATCTGCATAAGCGTTAATATTAGCAACACTTGGAGTATTTTTAGCTAATTCCGCTAAATAGGCAAAACCACCAATACTATCTAATTCGCCTTGCTGCTCTAACGATTCAGATAAAGTAATTAAATCAATTGGTCTGCTTTGTTCAAGCAGACGTTGCATTTTAGCAAAAATAGTTCTATGTGGTCGACTAAAAAAATCTGTATTTGTTACACGTTCTGAGACATACTCCCAACGCTCATTATCTAACATTAATCCACCCAATACCGATTGCTCAGCTTCTAAGGAATGGGGTGGAATTTTTAGTCCTTCTATTTGAGGATCTTTCTGACCAATAAAAACGGTTTCTGCGGAATACTTATTCTCCATAATACTTTATTTATCCATTAATCAATAGAGTCGCTTATCAGTATAAGTCACATACTGGAAGATAGTATGGTTTTTTTGAATAATTTAAGTTTAACTTTGAATCAATTTTTCATAGACTGCAATGCAGCTTTACTACCACCTAATACTGATTGAGTAATTCTTGACTATACAGTCAAAATATCATTCAGAGTGATCTTAAATTTTTAATAAAATTGAAATGATAGCTTTCTAGCGCATCCTTCCCCATGCGCACATTAAATTGGTCAACCATACTATTCCTTTTAGGATCTATCAGAAGACTAAGTTCATGTTCTATACCAAGCTCTATACATAAACAGTCTAACTCTTGCTTTTCGATCATTAAACCGTTTTTGTAGGATAAAGAGTTGCTGTAAATTCTTTTCCATTGTCTATAAGTATCCAATGAATAGCCATGGGATATGCTTGATTAAGATTACGTAAGAAGTGTTAAGCATTGACCAAGATTTTTAGCATTTTAAGAAAAGATAAAAACTCATCAAGTATCGCGATATATATCTACAAAAAGATAATGTCGTAAAGTTTTGTTTAGGATTTGTAAAATATTTTTACATCTACGTACAGATAAGCAAGTTAGTAACTTTCAAACGTTTATGCTTCAACTTTAAGATTTCCTATTTTATTTCACATAAATTCCCTGTATGAGCCCTATGTAAATAGCGATTCATATAAGATCAAGATACAACAAGATCTGGAATTCACGTGACTATCCAAAAGATCAACGAAAGAAAGAAAACTATTTTTTGCAAGAAAAGCGACTAAAGATTTCTGAGCAGGTGACGACAACATGTTTATCAGAAAACGACATAGAATATGGCTATGGATATGATAATCAACATTATCTTATTTTATTATTTATGGAACAGTAAGTTTGGCTATATCGAAAAACACTTACTAAAAAGTAGATGCAAACTCTTTATTGGCCTGAAAGGCAGTACTGATTTTAGTGTTATAGTAGTTGTCTGATAATAGAGCTAATCATAATAATATTATGTCTTAACTATATCCATCAATAGCTATTTTACCATGAATATAGGTATGTGCGACAAGAGTCTATCTATAATGATCTAGAAATAAAAAGATATGTTATTTATTAGTATTTCATGACAACTTAATCATTTTATCTAAAATAAAATCTTAATAACTCTTTTTACTATTATCTTTTATGAAAATCTGAGAATGTTTTAAGAATTCTCATCAATAAAAACAGTATAATATTAACAATAAAACTGAACTTTATAAAAATATTATTATCATGGATAATAATCGTTTAGTTAAAAATAAACAGGATTATACTTATTTATAGTGAATAGGGTAGGTGCTAGGAAGGTGATAAGGGCACTACCATTGAGGAAATGAGCTCGAATCCATACTGAAACACTTCCTTATTTGTACCTTCCCTATGACATAGTTTTTAACGGTTATTTGTGCTACAGGAAACCTAAAAAACGAGTATTTGTGATGTTGAGATTAAAGCGTCTAATATCAGAAGATTACAGTGACAAAAGAATATGCTTTTACAGTTCATTATTGCTCCCCTATATTAAAACGTGTAAAATGGTGAAAAGTTTCTACACCATTCCTGCTGTACCCTGCAAAGCTATATCCACCAATGATTTTTATGAAACTCTACTCTGTTGTGACGCTTCTCTGTAAAAAGCACATGATTTCTCTACCAGTACCCCATCAGCAGACTGAAACTGGAATTGGCTTCAAGAATAGAGGCAATGACGGCTGTGTAATTAAGCGATATGCGTTATGTTTCTTCTGAACAGAAGATGGATAATTGTCTTGTTAGGCAAGATAATCACCTATTGCTTAATAGTTTATATTATTGGCGTAACTATCCCCATGGACATAAGGAGCTTTTTGCGGTCAAGTGCTTATCAAAAAGAATCAGAAGCGCAATGTGGGCCGACTTCCTCAATGGGATCCCGGAAATGCGTGATTTAATTATATCTCCCAGTGATTAGGATTTAGATGTTATGCTTAGTTTTTGAAATACAATAGCAAAGATATTGCTGTACATGCAGCATAATGCTATTTGGTATACAAAATAACTCTTGCGACGCTTTACTCACAAGACAGGTAATCGAAAATTAAAGCTTTAGCCTCAGGAGATTTAGATAGTAGAGAGCTTCGATGCTGCTAATAAAATCCTTTATGTTTTGTTGTGAAGATTTTCAACATAAGTGTATCTCTGCAGCGATGAGAGAATATTGGAGAAAAATAAAGAAAAGCAACAGGTAATTCCCCACCCCATAACTTCTCATCAGTGCACTTTGTGTCAATAAGACCAACGATTCCAATTAAATTAGCTTTTGCAATAGTGATGATATAAGGTGACAATTGCTAAAAACTTTTATTCGAGAAAAACAACTCTTTTAACGGTATTTAATCTTGTCCCATCTTCTTAAAAAAGAAACTATCTAAATGGAGTTGACTTGCTGATTTTTGTGTTAAATACATCTAATTTAAGGATGGAGAAAATTTCTAAAGTTAGCTCATCTTCAACCAATAAATATTATATTTATTATTAACAACTCCATAATTAATCTATTAACAAACTGCACTTTCAGATTATTTTATTTACGAATATTTAGTTAGTTTATTTATTCCTTAACAAAGAATTTTTAATTAAATAGAATTTATTCTCTATATAATAGTTATGAAAAAATCAATACAATTATTAATCATATTTATGATGAAAACCGATTTTTAAAGAATGAACTTTAAATTATTTATCATTATGCAAATCAGAAATTTAATACTTATCTAATACAATTAGATAAACTAATGAATTAGTTATATTTTATAAATTAATTAATAATTCTGTAATATTAATGAAAATAATTCAAAAAAATTAGCAAAATAGAGAAATAGAGAAATAGAAGTAAACAAATAAAATAAAACTATTTTATTAATCAAATGCTATACTTAAATATATTTTTAGTTACCGTTAAATTAACTCATTACCAAGTCTAGCATAAGATAAAATAAGCCAAGTTAATCAACTATTATTTTTGATAAACTCAAAAATCTACTTAATAAAGGTTATATCAGCACTTTTTATTAGAATTTTCATTTAAATAGCTACGCAGTTTTCCGCTGGCACCGGAAATATTTTTAAATATCTCCAACATATAACAAGTAATTTTACCGAAATAAATTCCCTATTTAAACTCTTGTTTAATGTATGGATATATTGCTTGTACTACAAAATTGAATCAATAATCAGATTACCTTAGTCAAAAAATTCTAAATCAACCTAAATTAATAATATAAGATATTGATAAACTTTTTACCTATCATAATATCATCAAAATAACGTAAATGCTGTTTAGCCTTATTAATGTTTTTATATCTCCATTAACCTCAATGGTTAACTGAAAAAAATCTTTTTTAATTGATACAGATGTGAATAGTCTAAAGGCAGTATTTTCTGTTTCTGTTTTTGACTTAACCACGATACTCAAACTTTTTGAGTATGAATAAAAAATAAATAACATTGACTTTCTAACGTGATTTTATCAAAAAATTAGTCAAAAAACATAACTATTATCATCAACGCCGATTTGGATTTTTATTGTTAATTGGATTATAGTAACCAATCCTGCATTACTTTTTATAGAATCTATTACTAGTGATGCCTTCAAGCATCAAATAAATACAAAACGAGCATTTAGATCCAATCTGGATGACAAGCAATATTTAAATTAATCTCATCATAACCACTTTTCTGAGCTATTTTACACAATTAGCTAAAGCTACAAGCTAATTTTCACCAGCTGAAAAGCAAGTAGATGTTCATTTTCAGTAATGAGTCAGATAATCACCCTTACTACAAATAAGCGCGATAGTTATCACCATTTCTATATCCAAGTAACGTTTTTTAGTCAAAAACGGTAAAAATAACAGCAATAACAATCTTTCTACTCAAGCATCGGTTCTAAACTAAAAAGATAGTGGTTAAGGGGTTAGGATTCCCTGTTAATAGCATTAATTCATTCCCTAGGTTAAATTCTGTATTAGTTGTATTTTATCATACATTTTTCTATTTTTCTCTGTTATTTTTAATCTTGATAAGTGAGATTACTAGTTTTAGTATTCATTAATAGAGATATTTATTTTTATGTTAATTCATTTATCATAAAAAATATTTAAATGTGGGGATATATCTCTCCACGCAACAAAAAGTCACAAGACACTCTTAATTTTAAGGCAAATGGTTTCTCCATCTAGAAGTTTAATTTAATGAGAGTTAAAAACTAAATGATAATCAATTTATAACTACCATAGACTGAATAGAGTTTATACTCATTTCTAATATATGGAATTTCAGATATGCTAGCTGCTACATATCCTCCTAATTGCTTTCATGGATGATTTTAATAACAGAGAGATGATATGCCATGAAAGCCTACTCTTATAGGGTATCCGTGAAACTAGATAATTACCGTAATCCTTTGCATGAACTCATTCGTAACATTATCAGAAATCTGATAGACACCATTATTGAGTACGAGCTCGATTCGAAATAATGATTTCGATAACCTGATAAATACCACCTTATAAACGTATTGCTAATCCGAAATATGTAAGAATTATTTGTTATATCTAACTTATAAGAGACGGGTATTGACAATATTAAAATTAAAGTACATAAAGTTCAGGGAATCGAGCGATAGTGGAATATACTTAAAGAGCTCCTTACCACTCCCTTATCTAAATAATACAAAACGTTGAAAATTGCTGATATTATTCTATTTTCCAGGAATGTGGTCTACTGGTGATTTTTACGAAGCCTCTGAATCGACTCTCGGTAAAAAGCACGTGCCTCTCTACTGTCTATGGAGACCATCAGAAGACTGAAACAGCAATACCTTAAAGAAGGTAGGCAATGTCGGTTACGTGATTTAAGCGATACGCGCTATATTTATTTCTTGATCTATGGACATACACTGTCCTATCAGACAAGTTAATCTCTTTATCTGCTAGTTAAATCAACCTTACTATCCATGGACGTAAAGAGATAATTATGCTCAAAAATGGTTATTGAAAATCAATTGAGAATCAGAAACAAACTGGGCAAACTTCTGGATGAAGGCAAATTCGTTTCTTAACTGTATCTGTTAGACTTCGCATGAGAGAGATGCCGACGCTTAGTTTTTAAAATGCAATGACGGCAAAAAATGATATTCCTTGACATATACTATCAACTTTCTTTGGTGGTATATAAAACACCTAATATTCTAGTTTGGTTTCCTCAAAGACATGCAATCGAAAGTTAAGAGAGCTGCCACAGATTTGGATAGCAAAAAACTGTAATTTCATTAATAACGCTATTGACATTTTGTTGATAACGTTATCACCAAATTCGCCCCCTGCATAGATAAAAACTTGGGAAAGATTGAGAGGAATGGCTGGCATTTTATAGATTCCTGTCAATACAGAGTGGTATCAACAAGATGACGAATCTGATTGTAAGTCGAGTTTTGTGACAGTGTGAGGCTATGAAGTTGATACCCTAAGCGCTGTATAGTTCAAAAAAGAATCCTTTAATGCTATTTAAGCTATTATTATTTTCTCAGAAAATGATAGAGCTGGATAAAAAAGTTAACTTTCTGATACTAATGATAAACAACACTAAATTTAAGGATGGAGAATAGATTTATGAAGTATCAGAGTAGAATGTAACCTGGCAGTCATATATTAGATTTATTAATAACTTGACTTATAAAGTATACTACATGCTTACGCATTTTAATAAGAATTAAAAATTACTTAACCAAATTGATATCCAGTTTATCTGAGATTTTAACGTAAACTACATAAAACGGCTAATTTTGAAAAGATTGTTGTTTTGCTCGTGGAGCAATTTGTTTATTCATGTTTGAATTTTAATTATTATGGTTTTAAACAATCTGCTAGAGGCAGATAATTCGATAAATAATACTCTATACTATGTATAGAACCATGTAAGATACTCATCTATCCTTTTAATCGTCTGATATAACTGTTCAATTTTTAATCTAAAATTTCTTATTAATAAACTCTCTGATTGCCTAATTTTATTAAACAATGGTAATTAATTTCATGTTAACTAGGAAAGATTTCTTACTATTTAACTTTATCTGATAAAGGATGAAGTTTTATTGATGATAGCTCAATAAAATGAGTAATGCACTTTTTATTAAACCTTTCAAGAATCTTATTTCTCATATTTCCATGAAAATCTTGAGCTATTAAGAGCAAGATTCGTTCTTTCCTTTTATCCCCTTACTCTTGCATGTTTGATAGATTTCCTGTGTGGGATATAACACTTCCTTTTAAAGGATTTAGGAAAAAATTTTTTGTCGACTTAAAAAATATTACTTAATAAATTTAAGTTGGCTACCATCTCACTGAAGCAAGAAAAATAATACCATCTAAACCCTATTTTAAATTAATGCCTGTGTACTTCAGTGACTTCAGTAAAGTTAAGCTATTCAACATATATTGAAGATAACTAAACTATTCATCTTTGTGATGTAGTTTCGCCAGGAACTTTCAATAAGATTGTTAAATTTTTTTATAATTAGGGATTTTTAATGATATTGCTGAATCTAATAAATTTCCACACCGGAAAATATGTTTATTGTGATAATATGAGTAAGATAAAGTAGAATAAGTTGCTTCAATTGATGAATCAAGATTATCTAGATTATCTAATAGATAATCAGCGAGCTAAATAATGAGATGTTGTAAAGTGAGGAAAAGTCTCTTTGATCTGTATGACTGTTTGCTTTCTCATAATAAATTCTGTAGAAAAAATATTTCATATAGTATATGAAATATCTACAAAAACCTTTTCTAATTTATAAGCATAAATATTATATTAAAGATTAAAAATTTTCTACTTATGAGATATTGTTATGTTTGTAACAAAAAATTTTTTGTTTAAAATGAAAATTAATATTGTTACTGTTTTTATTATTTTCATTTAAAGAATGAATTATTAATTTATTATTTAATATATTAATTGTTCTCTCACTTTTATGATTTACCTTTTTATAGTGGGTAATAATAAAACTATACTAGAATATAAGAATTAGCAGATTTAAGTAATTTATTAGCAAATAAAGTACATAACGGTTATGCTATTATTCTACTCTAATGCTTTGTACATCTATTCTTTATTCTTAAATTAAATCTTGTTTACCATCAATATAAAGCATGTAACCCCCTTTTAGCTGATTCCAGCTATTCTAAGCAGACTGTAGCAAGTTTAATACCATTTAAATAATTGTTTCTTTCAACTACAGTGCTTCATACATCAGCTTCATAGTCTTATTCTTGCAAAAGCTGACTTTAATCAAATTGGTTATTCTTATTGATACTCAACTAGGCTAGTAGGAAAACATAGTATGCTAGTAATTCTTCTCGATCTTTTTCAGTTTCTTCATTGCTGCAGGATAGGATTAAAGCCTTGTCAACAAAATATTAAGGGATTTATTAGCGGAGTCAAGTCTCTCTGTTACCAAAAAACTTCAGCAGCACACACTTAACCTTCGATGTTGAATGTCTTTGGGGAGTGAAACCAACTAACATTAGTTATTTTGTGTACTTAACAGTATTTATTCTGGATGTCTGTAAATATCTTTGCCATTGCATTCTAAAGATAAAGGAATCAGCTCCTGTAGCAAATTCTGGTAAATGCGATTAAACTAATCTGCTTTAGAGCATTAAAAACTAAACCCAGCTCACTTTTGGCTCTCTATAAACATCTTCAACTGAAATGAGCTCCTTATGTCCATACAGTGATGTCAACAATGAGCAGCATATAAAGACAATCAGCTTCCTGACAGAACAGTATATGTCATTATCGACACAGAAATAAAGGTAATGCGGATCGCTTAAATCATGCTGAATCATTGATAATTCTCTTCAATATATTGCTGTTTTAATCTGCTAACATATCTTGGTAAGATATGTCATACGCTTTTAATCGATAAGCGGATTAAGGCTTCGTAAAAATTACCAGTGGATATGTGTAACAATTACCAAACATAGTAACAACTTTTCGCCGCTTTTTGCACGCTTCAGATGAGTCGGTAGAAATGAGATGTTTAAATATCCCCATAGTTGTTGCTACGACCTCTTGAACCTTAGATATTTTAATCTCAACATCGTTAATACTAGTTTATTTGCTTCTTGTAGCAAATAACTGTTATAGATGATGATATGGCCGCCAATTAAAAAATACACTGTTACATCATGGTGTTACAATATAGATTCGAGCTCGATCTCAACAGTGCTGCCTATCAGATATTCTTATCAAGATTATAAATGAATTTATGAAAAGGAATAAAGGAATAAAGGAATAATAGGTAATATCTGCTTTTGTGGATAGCTGTAGTAGGGTAAGCTTTTTATGCTATATCATATCTATGATGTTGAAATCATTCAAAAAATAATTATCAGGATACACTAGCATCTCCGAAATCTCATACCTCATAAATGAGGATAACTCATATCGATATGTTCAACTGTACAGTTATGAATACTCTAATCAGTATTAGATACTAAAATTGCATTTTAACCTATTAAAGATTATTTTAAATCTAAATCTGAACTATTTAAAAAGCATCTATTTTCCTGGAATTAAGAGTTAATATCTTAATATAATCATCAAAGCATTTTGATTTATATTGAGGATTTTTTAGATTTTCAGCAGAAAAAATATCCTCTAGTTTATCTTCTGTCAATAAACCTCACTCTAACTACTATTTTCTAATATTTCACCTATTTCAACACATATTTTACCGATAATATCACCATTATTATAACCGATAAATATTATTATAAATAATAATGCTAATCTCTATAATCTCTAATTAAAAAGATATTTCTCACCTCTCTCTTTATTGAGAGAGATACTCGTGATTTATTTTTAATAAATTGCAACAACAATTATTCGTTAATGAACTAGATTAAAAATTAATTGACTAATTACTGACTCTATCTCATATTCAATTACAATTGCTCTGTTTACGTCGAAATTATAACAAAAGTATCATTTCCGATAACTTTTAAGCATTTTTTATTAAAAACTTTACTAAATAATAGGATTGAGTTTATCAGATATAAATAGATTACCCCCACTTTTATATATAGTTCATGGATAGATTAATTTCTTTTAAATCAGCGAAGGTAGAAAGAAGAGCAGATAAAGATCATTATAGATTTTTGATAGCTTAAACAAATAAGTGTTTTAATTCCACTTACTATATTAATATAAGTACCATAATCAGAAGTTGCTTCAACTAAATCTTCTTCCTAGAATAGAAAGAATTCCATTACTTTAGTTAATTTTTACCACTAATTCTTGATAACTGGTAGTAGCATTAATTCTGAGTGGGGGTTGGGCCCCTATTGCGGTTGTACCAACATTAACTACTAATAATAATTTATTATTACGGTAGTATTTTTATTTTTTAATAAAATGACAAATGAATGAAATTCTTGTGTTACTAACAAAGGAACTGCATCTTGCAATTGAGTGCAATCCATTTTAAAAATATCTTTAATTAGTTGACTTTTGTTCAAAGTTATTCTTCGAAGAAGAATAATTATTTAATCAGGTTAGCAATAGAGTTATAAACCATAATTCAAAAACTAGTAAGCTAATTAATTATTAGTTGATTAACTTTTATTTAAGTGATCATTGAGACCTAAATATTTATATTCATTTTTATACCCATTAATTAAAACTAATGTAACCAGGACTTAGTTAGTATTCATAATTTAAGATGTGTGGCAGGTATTTTTCATTAAAAACATTAATAGGAAATTGATCTATACACTTGACTTTATTTAAACTTTCGTTACAGACATTAATAATTGCATCTGCCTATTTTTAGAAAAAGTTTTAATTATTTATTTGCCATTGCTGCTGCTTCTTAGCATTACCATTTTACAAATAAATTTTATGTACATAATTATTATATTAGTTACTATTTAGAAAAATTCTCGATTATACCTAATAATATACTACTACTAATAATGTACTATACTAATAATGTACTAATAGCATAGTAAGCTTTAATAGCTATATCATGTTTACATAATATCCTCTTTCTTCAGGAAGAAGAATTTTAAAACACACAAACCTTCTTAAAATTAAATAGAAATTTACTAACTGAATATCTGCAATCTACTAGTACAAATAGATTATTTTAATATATAATTTGAAATTAATAACTAAGATTTTAATTATAATTATTATATATATGCTAAAATACTAGCACTCTCATAAATATAGAATACTATATTTGCATCTTAGTAATTAAGTATTATTAATATGATCACATTTACATTTTTTATTAAAAACATTAAAATTTTTTATCATTTATAATATACAATATATATATCATATAGGTATTATCAGTTTATGAAACAATTATTATAATATTCATTTTTAAAATAATTCATCTCGATAAGTTAAGAAGATATCGTTTTATTAGCAAATTTTAGAAAAATTGTATGCGTTGATTTCCATTCATACTTTTTATACCTGTTAATTTATATCGAAGCAGTTATTTTTAATAGAGTTCTTAAGAGAAGAATTGTATTAACTTAGTATAGTAGTCGTTTTAACTTCATGCTTTAAAATTTTTTTGTAAAAAATTAAGGGATTATTAACTTATTGTTAACACGTAAAAATTAGATAAATTGGGAAATTTCGGATGAGGAAATGATTAAGAATGTGACTTTAGTAATTGCAGGTATTTTATTAATCTTACTGATTTTTTAGGTTTATTATTACTATTTTCTCCAATCCAAAAGAAATAATAGTCATGAAGATTATACTACATATTTATTTTTATTCTGACAGATTCTACCAAAAGATGTGGCCCGATAACAATAATTCTAACCGCTCCTTAAACTGGCACATATTATTGAAAAAGAATTCCAATTTGATTGAAAATCTGATTTTCATTAATCATTCGTTAAAGATGAAGAAAAAATCTTATAACTTATAAAAAGAAGATCATGATAATATAAAAAGATACTAACAATTTTTTCTTGTAAAAAGAAAATGAAAAATTTTTTGGATACCCCCTTGAAACTAATTTTAATTGGCCCCATGTCCTTAAACAGCATACTGGTTTAAGAAACCCATACTAGTATCATTCTTATTTACTTTTTATATGAATTTTATTTATAGGAGATCTATTAATGAAAATTCGTCCATTGCATGATCGAGTTATCATCAAGCGCGAAGAAGCTGAAGCTAAATCTGCTGGCGGCATTGTTCTAACGGGCTCCGCTGCTAGTAAATCAACTCGAGGAAAAGTATTAGCTGTTGGTAACGGTCGTATATTAGAAAACGGTGAAAATAAACCATTAGATGTGAAAGTTGGGAATACTGTTATCTTTAGCGACAGCTACAGCGTGAAAACAGAAAAGATTGATAACGAAGAAGTATTAATTATGTCAGAAAGCGATATTCTGGCAATTGTTGAAAAATAATTTTTCGCTTAGATTTTCTTAATGAAAGAATTTAAAGGAAAAAATAATATGGCAGCTAAAGACGTAAAATTTGGTAGTGATGCACGTGCTAAAATGCTCCGTGGAGTGAACATTCTTGCTGATGCAGTTAAAGTTACTTTAGGGCCGAAAGGCCGGAATGTAGTTCTAGATAAATCTTTTGGCTCACCTTCCATTACTAAAGATGGTGTATCTGTTGCGCGCGAAATTGAATTAGAAGATAAATTCGAAAATATGGGTGCTCAAATGCTAAAAGAAGTTGCATCTAAGGCAAATGATGCAGCAGGTGATGGTACAACAACAGCAACGGTACTCGCTCAATCAATTGTTAGTGAAGGTTTAAAAGCAGTTGCTGCTGGAATGAATCCAATGGATTTAAAACGCGGTATTGATAAAGCAGTTTCTGCGTCAGTTAAGGAACTAGAAAAATTATCTGAGACTTGTGATAATAATGAAAAGATTGAACAGGTCGGTACAATTTCTGCTAATTCAGATAAAACAGTTGGTGAATTAATTGCTAAGGCAATGAAAAAAGTCGGTAAAGAAGGTGTTATTACAGTTGAAGAAGGCTCAGGCTTAGAAGATGACCTAGACGTTGTTGAAGGTATGCAGTTTGATCGTGGTTATTTATCTCCTTACTTTATCAATAAACCTGATACTGGTTCTGCTGAATTAGAAAATCCCTATATCCTATTAGTAGATAAGAAAATTTCTAATATTCGTGAATTATTACCTTTGTTAGAAAGTGTAGCTAAAGCAGGTAAACCGTTGTTGATTATTGCTGAAGATGTTGAAGGCGAAGCACTAGCAACATTGGTAGTAAATAATCTACGTGGTATCGTAAAAGTTGCTGCAGTAAAAGCACCAGGTTTTGGTGACCGCCGTAAAGCGATGTTACAGGATATTGCTATTCTGACTAATGGTACTGTTATCTCTGAAGAAATTGGTATGGAGTTGGAGAAAGCAGCGATAGAAAATTTAGGTCAAGCAAAGCGTATCGTCATTAACAAAGATATCACTACAATTATTAACGGTATCGGTATAAAAGAGACAATTAAAGGTCGCATCGAACAAATTAAGCAACAACGCGATGAAGCAACATCAGATTATGATCGTGAAAAATTGCAAGAACGTATTGCTAAATTAGCAGGTGGTGTTGCGGTAATTAAAGTTGGTGCTGCTACTGAAGTTGAAATGAAAGAGAAACGTACTCGTGTTGATGATGCGTTGCATGCAACTCGTGCAGCCGTAGAGGAAGGTATTGTTGCTGGTGGCGGTATTGCCCTGGTTCGTGTTGCAACTGCCTTAGATAAGTTAAAAGGTGATAATGAAGATCAAACTGTTGGTATTCGTATCGCACTACGTGCGATGGAATCACCAATGCGTCAAATCGTTGAAAATGCAGGTGAAGAATCTGCTGTAGTTGTTAATAATGTCAAGCAAGGTAAAGATAACTATGGTTATAACGCTTTAACTGAAGAGTATGGCGACATGCTTGAAATGGGTATTCTAGATCCAACTAAGGTTACTCGTTCTGCTTTACAATTTGCTGCTTCAATCGCCGGCCTTATGATCACAACTGAAGCTATGGTAACTGATTTACCAAAAGAAGATAAAGCTGATCTAGGTGCTCCTCCTGGTATGAGTGGTATGATGTAATGGATTAAAATCCTAACATTTCCCCCTTTTATCATGAAAACCCTGAGTTTAACTTTTGACTCAGGGTTTTATTATCAAATTTTATCTATTTGCTATCTAATTTTATTGAGGTTTGTTATTATTTGATTACTGGTTTTAAGTTTAAATTTTCACATAAAATAATTTAATTTTTCTATAAAAATTTAACCTACATTCTATTTAGTAGAATGTAGAATAGGCTAAAATGTTTTTAACAAACTAGTATAGAACGTTGATGGTAAACTATTTAGTTGTATATCATCTTGTTATCGATATTAAACTTAATTAAGCAAAAAAATCAGGAATGTAAGATCGTACTTGTATATAGATAAAATAAATTAAGAATAATTATGTGAATTAAAGTACTGCTTTGTGCGACACTGATCATCTTAGCTTTCCGTTTAATAATCAATAAAAATTACTACTGTGTAGCAGGCAAAAATTTGTTTTATTAATGTCCCAGTCTAGAAGTGAATGTCAGAATTTAGGACCAAGTTACCAACATCTAAAGTAATTAATTAGCGTAAATAATAAATCTAGTTTTCTACGTGTCGTAGACAATAATTTACGTAAAAGCTACTGAGATGGGAGAATATGTTATTTACAGTAGCAATAAACCTGATGGAAACGTTACTCTTGAATTTTATTTCTACTAATAGTAAATACTTAGAGAAGTTTATAAGTGCTCCTAATGCATACTAAGTATTATCCTGAATTATATAAGTTAAGTCGTTATTTTAATTACAAAATCAATCGGTGTTTTACTCAGTTTTTCTACTATTTCTCTAATTAATCTCGGTAGCAAATAGCCTGAGATACTGGTATGAAGTTCTTTCATTACAATGCGACCCTCATCATCTGTTACCATAAAATGGGCGGCATCCTGAACCTTATCTAATAAATATAAATAATAAGGTATTATTACCATTTTCAAAAAATTTATTACCTAATTTAGCTAAAAATCTAGCATTATTAATATTGCGCAAAGCATACTTTTATTTAAAAAGGTAATACTTACCAGTTTTAACCGTTCTATTTCGCAACTAAACTCGCTGTTAATTTTATTTGGATGGTTGATATGACTTACCATGATAATCTATAGTCAAGAAATATTAAAGCGTTGGCAAAGTGTGTAGTAATGCGAGCAGAAATAACCACTGCTAATCAGCTATGAATCCTAATCCGCTTAATATGATCAATAGCTTCTAACTTTAAAATTAGCCAATCTAACTCATGATCTTTTATCATCAAAGGATGACCGCTTGAAAAAATAACTTCATTAAGTTCAATATGTCCTTGAATATAATTTAACCCAGTCTGCTAGTTTTATTTATTGCCTTTCTTTTCTTCATACGGAAAGTGACGCCGAAAGCAATAGCAGCAATTAACTGCACAAACCCCCCCTTCCACTAATAGTGGAATTCGATTCTGATATTTATGCAATAACCCAGGAATTAGGTTATTTTGTTCGTTTAGTGGATCAGTTGAAAATATTGGTATAAGATTAAAATCAGATTTCACGGTAATGACTTGCCGTAAAATAGGATTATTGGCATTACCAATACAGATTTTTTCAATAAAAGTGGGAGTGGGTGCTCGTAGTGAAAATAAAGTACGAGGAGCACTTCCAGCACGAAATTACGGATTATTTTGTAGCGCCACAATAATCGTAGCAATTCGTTAGGATCAGTGATAGATTCTGAAAGTTGTTCTAGTCAGATTTTTCTGGAATGGATTTTTTAAGTTATAATATTAAACATTTTTGTTTATGCCATTTTTATTAAAAAAATTAGAGAATTTCTATGGGTACATATAATATCAATGAATTTCGCTCAGGTCTTAAAATTATATTAGATGGAGAGCCTTGTGAAATTCTGGAAAGCGAATTTATCAAACCAGGTAAAGGGCAAGCATTTGCTCGTGTACGGATCCGTAATTTAATTTCTAATAAATTATTAGAAAAAACATTTAAATCAACTGATTATTTTGAAAATGCTAATGTTATAGATCTAAACTTAACCTATCTATACAATGATGGAAAATTTTGGCATTTTATGAATAATAAAACTTTTGAACAAATAGCTGCTGATAAAAAAGCAGTCAGTAATAATACAAAATGGTTAATTAATCAAACTGATTGTATTGTTACATTATGGAATGGACAACCTATCTCCATCGCGTTACCGAATTTTGTTGAACTAGCGGTAGTTTATACAGATCCGGGTTTAAAAGGGAGCAGCGCAGTTGCTGGTGTAAAAGCAGCAACATTAAGTACTGGCGCAGTGATAAAAGTTCCGCTATTCATTCAAATTGATGAAGTAATTAAAGTTGATACTCGCTCCGGTGAATATGTTTCTCGAATGAGATAATATCAGCTACTCAACAACTTTTATTTGAGGGGTCCTTATTAAGAATGAATAGACTGATAGAAGCTATCTATGATAAAAAAGTCTAAATTTTCAAATTATTTTTGATTCAGCAATATTTTCTATTATCTTAATTTATTCTATATCTATTTTCTATTAATCATTCATGATTTAGGGTTTTTAGATGTTATATCTCAAAAGTTAGTATAATTTTAAATAATTCATATTTAATTTTGAACTGATCTTTTATAGACTGCAATAAAATATTGATACTATACTGATTGAGGTATTTCTGATTGTATAGCCAAATATATCTATGCAGAGTCATCTTAGAGTTATTAGAAAGTATTATATATTGAAAATTAGGTTATATTCAGCCTAATACTTCGTGAATCTTATTCACATTCTTAAATTAAACCTTATTTAATAGAATGGTTAAAATAAGTTAAATCCCCCCATTAATCGCGATTATAACTATTCTGAAAAGATGGAGGCAACTTAAATACTATTAAAAGGGTTATTTTATCGAATTACAGTTTTTACGTATCAGTCTTCGTATTCTTACTATTGTAAAATTTAATTGGATTCGTCATTCTTATAATGCTAAGTGCGCTGACGGTAAGATATAGAATATCAACTGTTCTTCTCGCTTCTTCTCCAGCTTATTAATCGCTGCATGATATTCTCTGATAACTTTACCCATAGAAACATAAAAGCTTTATAAGCAGAATCGCGTCTCCTTACCTCCTAGCCAAACCTCCTACAGCTGTCCTTAACTTTTAGTATATTCCTTTAAAGAGTGAATCTAACGCATCAACTGTTTTGTGTAGCTAATAGCATTAGTTCTACATGTCCACGAATATCTTTGGCATTGCATTCTAAAAAACTAAGCACCGGCGTCGTCCTCCCATACCCAGTCTGAGAGATATGGTAACCTACGCGATCGCGGTTATCTAGAAGTTCGTCACATTTTACTTCTGACTCTCATAATTATCTTTAATTATAAGAGCTCCTTATATCCATACCACAGTGCCGCCAATAATGAGCAACAGGTCAAAGCAATCAGATTGCCTGACAATAGCATTATATGCATCGACCTAGAAATAAAGATAGGCGTATTACCTAAATTACATAGATAGCATTCATTTGTTTATGCTCTTTAAGGCATTTCTGTTTCAGTCTGCTGATAATATGTAGAGATAAATGTCATTTTTCACTAAAAATCATCTTAGAGCTTTGTGAAAATTACTGTTGTATTTGCCTCGTATATACAGGAATACTAATAATTCTTAAACATTTTACACACTTCAGGTAAGATAGGAATAATCTGTAATCATATTTCCTTGCTACTATAATTCCTTAATTTCAGCACTTTAATCTCAATATTGCTAATACCAGCCTGCATGTAGTTTGCTGTAACAAATAATTATTACGATCAAAGGTTATATTATGCAGCTCGTCAACAAGAGAGTGCTAGCATGTTCTCGCAGCATGGATTTGAGCACCGCTTTAACAGTTAATATCTATCAGCTACCTGACATTATTATGAATGCGTTCATGTAATAGACTAGAAGTAATATCTGATTTTACAGATTATCTATAAGATTACCTATAGAGTGTACTTTCTATGAAATATCATTCTATTGTTGAAATCATTTATGAAATTAATCAGGAGAATACACGTCGGCATCTTCGAAACTCCATATATCAGGAATAAGCATAACCTATTCAACATCGGAAAGGTAAAAACAAAGGAGAAGAGAAGATAAAAGGAAATAATAAATCCTAGTTTTTAACCGCTAGAGATTAAAATGCTCATGTAATCGATAAGATTCTTGAAGAGTTTAATGCAAAGTTTATTTGCTGTTCCTTTAGTTAATATAGATAAAAAGTTCATACTTTGTTCTGGGATGGAGCCAAATAATATGAAAAACTTTTTTAGCGATCATGAAATTGATCACCATCACCTAATAAGGTTAGGTAACCAGAGAATTATTGATAAAAATTTCATATTCAAAATGTGAATAATTATGTCAGCCGATTTAAAAATGGCTAAATAGCTCCCCATATGATATATATGGGTCGTTTTATTTATAAAAATAAATAGCCTGAAGATTGGTTGAAATTAAAACAATTAAAGCATATAATAACTATAAATCGCTCTATGAGAAAAGCGACAACCTTTGCTGCCAATATAAGATAATTTTTTAGTAATTAATCTAAATAACTCGGAATAAGTCTTCCCAGAAAACGTAAAAATCAGAAAGTTAGAGGGGAATACTCGTGACTTTTCGTGTTATAACTGCCTGTTTATTTAAAACACTTTATGATCTTTTTCTAAAACAAATTAAGGATAGACTGATTGAATTTTTTATGACACTCCAAAAATATCACACAGCAATACGTTCAATTCAACCTCAATTTTTCTTGCATGTAGCTATATCCATACAGTGAAGATTATCCGTGTTTATTAGCAAATA
>JBQMRQ010000089.1:0-779 GCA_052174535.1 Arsenophonus sp. NC-WZS1-MAG3
AATACAAGAAGGATTTAACACAGAACAAAAGAGCTTTGCGACGTTTAAGAACTGCTTGTGAGCGTGCAAAGCGAACTCTGTCCTCATCCACCCAGGCCAGTATTGAAATTGACTCACTTTATGAGGGAATCGATTTTTACACTTCAATCTCACGAGCTCGTTTTGAAGAACTTAAAGCTGATCTCTTCCGCTGCACAATGGAACCTGTAGAGAAATCTATTAGAGATGCAAAAATGGATAAAGCCCAAATTCATGACATTGTTTTGGTTGGTGGATCAACTCGTATTCCAAAAGTACAAAAGTTGTTACAGGATTTCTTTAATGGAAAAGAACTTAACAAATCTATCAATCCTGATGAGGCTGTTGCATATGGTGCTGCTGTACAAGCCGCTATTCTTCATGGTGACAAGTCTGAAGAAGTACAGGATCTGCTGCTGTTGGATGTTACTCCACTCTCTCTTGGTATTGAAACTGCTGGAGGTGTAATGACTGTTTTGATTAAGAGAAACACAACAATTCCAACGAAACAAACTCAAGTATTCACCACTTACGCTGATAACCAACCCGGAGTGTTAATACAAGTATATGAAGGTGAACGTGCAATGACTAAGGACAACAACCTTCTTGGAAAATTTGAATTAACTGGAATACCCCCAGCACCACGAGGTGTTCCTCAGATTGAAGTTACTTTTGATATTGATGCCAATGGTATTTTGAATGTTACAGCAGTAGAAAAGTCCACACAAAAAGAAAATAAAATCACAATCACTAATGATAAG
>JBQMRQ010000090.1:0-1060 GCA_052174535.1 Arsenophonus sp. NC-WZS1-MAG3
AATACAAACATGATTATTAGATTGAATGACAATACCACGATTTAAATCCATCACTGAAATCATATCTTTGGATTTTAAAACATTAAAAAGATCCTTTCAAAACAGGATTACCGATTACCCAAACATCGTATTTAAGGATGATAAAATCATTAACGCTAATTTTACCCGATTTAATTATTTGCCACCACATAACTAGTTTTAATTTTTATTAAACTAGGATGACCTAAACGTTCATCTAGGTTATGATCTGTTAAAATTTTGCCCATGTGCTAATCCATTAGCACATAAACTTTTATATTAAACTGCAGTATAACCTGTAATTCATCACCATAAACTTCATCAAGGAAAAAAATAAATAATAGATTCTTAATTCAGACGTAAAATGATTAATTTTCATTGATATTTTTCTAATCATTAATCTACCGGATTTCTGATTAAATATATTAAATATGCTACTATAAATAGGTTATAATGATTAAAGTTAGCCAAAAAATTTAAATAATATCTCTATGTTTTCTCGACTAAGAGTTATTAGCAAATCTAGTGTATGGCGCTGGTTGGTAAAGTTACGTTTCACTCTTATACTTCGTGAATCCGTTTTATATCCTTAAATTGCATTGTTTCACCCACGTTCAAGATTAAAATTTTATCAGCTAGTTTCAGTTTTTTTGAGTAGAATGGAGCAACTTAAATACAATTGAAGAGGTTGTTTTTAAACCACCAGTACTTTCTTGCGTCAGGTTCATAACCTGACTGTCAATGAACTTGATTCCACAATCAGATTTCTTGTTTTTATTGGATGCGCCCGGTTTGCTGACAGGAGACAAACCATTCCAGCAGTTCTTTTTGATTATTCTCCAACATCTTAATCGCCGAATAAGACGCTGAAAACCTTACCAATAAAACATTAAAGGTTTTATTAGTGGCATCGCAACTCTTTGCTACCAAAATCTTCTGCAGCTTACCATTAAACTTTCTATTTCTATATTTTTAGAAGTGAATCTAGCACATTAGCTATTTTGTGTAGCTAATTGTCCGTTGGTGCTATATGTCCAGGAAT
>JBQMRQ010000091.1:0-788 GCA_052174535.1 Arsenophonus sp. NC-WZS1-MAG3
AAGTGGATCTACTTGTATTTGAGAAATATTAGAGCGATTCTGTTCAGCCATAGTGGAAATTTCTTGTTTTTGTGCTTTATAATCCTGCCACCACCAAATACCTACCATAGCAATACAAATATTAGTCTTCTTTTAATATAGGTGTTTGGTTACTAGAGATGCCTTCTAATCTCAAAATGTTCACTGATTCACTCTTTACACTACCAACTTTCATGAAATTTGAACTTAGAGTGAGTTTTAATTCTATTTTTGGATTGTTGAAATTTGTTGGGGTTCACATATCTCAGTCCACGACATGGTTCTTCTCATCTTTCTTTCTGTTCTATCACAGATTTATGCTCTTAATTTATGTTTAGTTATGTTATTTGGACTTATTTCATTGTATTTACTTTAGATTATTATTTGTTTGGCTCCTTTTGCTTCTTTTTTGTCATTATTCTGGAAACTCAAAAATCGTGTGTAGTTAGAAATGCAAGTGTTAGGCCTGAGACCCTCCTTGTCTGGCCTAGGCTAAATTGTTTCCCATATTTATTTTTATATTTCATTTTTACATATTATTTTGTTAATACTTTATTTATGCTTGTGGTATGCTCTTTTTGTGCTGCTGGAAGTGAATATTCTTTCTTACAATCTATTTTCTCAATTAAAACTGAATATTGTATGTTTTTAGACTTATTCTTGACATCATGCATCAGTGTTATTATCATGGTTTACATTAATTTTGTTAAACATATGCATAAATCACAGATTTATTACATCTGTATATTAGCCAGTAACAATAGTGTTAT
>JBQMRQ010000092.1:0-1526 GCA_052174535.1 Arsenophonus sp. NC-WZS1-MAG3
GAATAAGATAATGAGCACTTACTTTAGCTTGAGTTAAAATTTGTAATGAGCGAGCATCATTTACTGTCGTATAATGAAATATTAAAAATTTAACTCGATCATCTTGGCTTATTAATGAAAAAGATTTATCGATATAATAATTACCCCTATCAACGATAGGGGTTTTAGATGAACAACCTACTATTATTAACACCAATAACATCATAAATAACTTTCGCATAACTATCTCCATATAAAGTATTTTAATACTCCATTACAAAAGTATTACTTTTTATATACTCTACTTCATTTATTTAAATAATTTAAGTCAAAAAATTGACTATATATTTAGTTTTAGTACCAGTAGCTTATTGATATCTCTATTTTTTAATTTAAAAGAATAAAATATTTATAATGTTTCAGCTTATTTATATAATTTATTATTTTTTATTATTACTATATGTATTAGCAATAAGAGTTATTAGCAAATCTAATGTATGGATGGTCAGGGTTTACACGATACTGTTTGATAAATCTATTCTCTATCCTTAAATTAGACGTTATTTACAGTAAGGGGGTCAGAATAGGTTAATCTCATTAATCGGTTCCAGCTTTTCTTAGCAGAGAAAAGCAGTTTAAATAAGATTGAAATGGTTGTTTTTGAACTACAGCGATTCGAGCATTGTCTTCATAGACTGACTGTCGTGCAAAGTCAATATTTAAAAATAGATTCATCGTTCTTATTGACGCTCGCTGCGCTGACAGGAAGTAATAGGATGTAAACAGTTATCCTTGATCTTTATTCAGCCTTTTCATCGCTTCAGGATACCCTGAAAACTTTGTCAACAAAATATGAACATAACACATTATATGTGTGTGGTGGTGTAGCTAATCTGCTTTATGAATATTCATGATCTGAGTACTTTTTATACTCTACGATATATTAATTTTAAAGGAATTCATACAGATAGCTCGTAATAAATCTTCTAGAAGGCGTAAATCAAATAAATCAGGAAGATAACAGACAACTTCACGTGTTATACTGTTTTTTACTCAAAGCATTTTATCATCTTCCCCATAAAATGAATCAGGATTAGACAAACTAATTTTTTTTGATATCATAATGGCTGAGCTATACATCAATATAGCTGAACTTAGTGCTCAATTTTTTCTCAACATGCAAGTCTTGTCAGCCTTTAGTTACGAATATTTAAGGGGATATTGAGAAGAACAACGCATGGCAAATACAATAATTCTGTATACGACTTCATTGATGGGTAATTAAGTAACAGTATGCTTACTGACGAATTCATCACCTATAGGGAATTCGGAATAGGCCTTGTCTTCTTTGCCATTTAGAAAGAAACATAAAGGTAACTGAGCCGATATACATGATAAATGCAGGTACAATGACGATTTCTATTTCTCTAGCAAGATACCTTAGAAAATAATTTACCAGATATACATCCTCCAAGACCAACTAAAGTGGTTTTCACCGTTAATAACGGCTAAAATAAATCTTTTGAAAAATATAATAAAAGTATAAT
>JBQMRQ010000093.1:0-11254 GCA_052174535.1 Arsenophonus sp. NC-WZS1-MAG3
CAATACCCTGTATATGTAAAATATTATCTACCAGTGATTTTTACGAAATCCTAATCCGCTTTTCGATAAAAACACATAATTTCTTTACAGTACTATCAGTAATTAGACTAAGACGCCAATAGCTTGAAAGCACAGATAATAAGTCCCTGAGTGATTAAAGTAATACACTTATTTTTATTATTTAGCTGAAGACATAAGCGTTTTGTCAGCTAAACTGATCACTTTTTGTCTACTGATTAGGTATTGAGATCACTCGAAATGGATATAAAAAGCTTGTTACGGTCAAATATGATTTATTGAGAGTTAGGAATAAACTGAGCTAAACTTCTTAAATGAACTGAGAGGATATGATTTAAGCGTATCTTCAAGATTTACTAATTAAGGCGGGAACGTGTGGGTGATCTTGGTTTTTAATACAATGATAAAGATATTCCTGAACATGTTATACCAACGCTATTGAGTGAATAAAATAGCTGATGTGCTAGTTTTATTCAGAAAGGCATGTAAGGGGAAAGTTAAAAATGAGTTGCGGGAGCTCTGAGTAAAAAGAGCGTAATACCGCTAATAAATCCCTTGATATTTTGTTAGTAAGGTTTCAGTGTATCCTGAAGCGATGAAAAAGCTACAAAAAGATTGAGAAGAGCTACTGGTATTCTATGAGTCCCATCAGCGCATTTGGCATCAATAAAAGCAACGAATTTAATTGAATTGGCTTTTTGTGGCATTGAAACTATGAAGTCAATGCACGAAGTACTGTAGTTTAAAACAATCCTTTTAATAGTTTTTCAGTTTTTCTCCTCTGCTCAGAAAGCTTGCACCTCGCCTAAGCGGATTGAATCTGATAACTATGGTAATGAATAACGTCTAATTTAAGGATGAAGAACAGATTTATGAAGCATTTTATAGCGTTAAGTCTGACCGTTATACACAAGATTTGCTAATAACTCTATATCATATCACTTATTAGGCTATTTTAAGTATATGAATAATTTTTATGAATATTGGCAATACATTTTTTATCAAGCAATACCTGCTAATATAAAACCTTAGTTATTTTCATTAACTAACTAAATATCATCATCAAGATATTTAATACAATTACTAATCTTTTTAGTTAAGCTGAAATTTACATCTATATTTTTAATATCAATTATTATAATAAGCCTATTAATCATTTCTTATTTAAGATCTATAATTTAAATATATTTAATAACTAAATATTATAAGTAAATTTTATTTTATATTTTAAATAAAATTAAATAAAAAGCTATTTAATTTAAATATATATCGTAATTAATTTAATCCTTACCTTATAAGGATTATTGAATTAAATTTTATTTATATAGAATTAAAAAATTAATATAATATTATTACATTTATAATTGTTATTATTCTTACTTGTATTTTTGTTAATTTTTACTAAAAATATCTATTACTAGATTAGTAAAAAAGTTATTCACAATTTAAAGATGAAAAATTCAAGTATAAATTAAATAGTGTCAATATTAAATATTGTTATGAAACAGATAATTACTATAGCTTTAGTTGTTCGTTAACTTATTCTTATTAAGAATAGTATTTAAAACGAAATAATTTTATCTTCTTTAAGATAAAAACATCCTATTCAGCATCAAATTTTGTTAAAAGTTATTATTTTAATAAAAATTAGCCTTTATTAACTAACTAGTTAAGATCAGGTAAAATTAAACTAAAATCAGCATAAATTTCTACTTCTAAAGATATTGAAACTAAAATAGTTTTTTGCGCTTGTCTAGACATTAATTCAACAAAAAACTTACCAATTAACATTTTTATACATAGATAAAATCTATATTTTATACTTTCTAATTTTAGAAACATAAAATTTGGAACTTGGATAATTTGCATTAATTAGAAGTTCTAATCTATATAGAAAAATAAAAATTCACTATTGATTATACTTAATTTATAGTGAATAAATATTTTTAAACATTAGTTTTAATGTATTAATAGCATTAGTTCTTTATTTTAAAAAATAAACTTAATACAAATAAAATACTCGCACAGATCACAACAGAAGGCCCTGCTGCTGTATCGTAATAAGCAGATAAAGCAAGTCCAGCTGTTACGGCAAACATACCAATAACAATAGCAGAGACTGCCATTTGCTCTGGTGTTTTAGCAAATCGGCTACCCGTAGCCGCAGGAATAATTAATAATGATGTAATAATTAAAGCACCAACAAATTTCATAGCAATACCTATTGTAATGGCAGTAAGTAGCATTAATAGTATTTTAAGTTGCTGTATTTTTACACCATCAACAAAAGCTAAATCCTGATTAACTGTTATTGATAGTAAATTACGCCATTGCCAAACAATAATTGAGCAAACAATTGCTACTCCTATCGCGATTGAAAAAACATCTTCTGTTGTTACCGATAATAAATCACCAAATAAATAAGCCATTAAATCCATACGAATATTGGCTATTAAACTAATGACTACTAATCCAAGTGATAGGGCACTATGTGCCATTATGCCTAATAGTGTATCAATGGGTAATTGCTGGTGCTTTTCTAGCCAGGCTAATAAAATTGCAAGAATAAGTGTAATAACAATAATGGCATAAAACAAATTAACATTAAGTAATAAACCAAAAGCAATACCAAGTAATGAAGCGTGAGCGAGAGTATCACCAAAATATGACATACGCCGCCAGACAATAAAAGAGCCTAAGGGTCCTGCAGCAATGCCTAGCAACATACCGGCTAGCCAAGCAGGTAGCAATAGTTCAATCATGATCATTCCTCCCTATAGCTTTATTATTAATATGATTACTTAAATCAGATTGATGATTATGATGATGGTGGCGATAGATACTTATCTGTTCTATCCCACCCTGTCCGAACATGGCAATAAATTTAGGATCTAAAGCAACATCTTCTGGTCGACCAGAGCAGCATATTTGTTTATTAATACAAAGTACTTTATCAGTTTTTGCCATAACAAGGTTATGATCATGTGAAATCATAAAAACAGCACAATTTAATTCATTGCGAATATTGTTAATCAAATTATATAAAGCAATTTGACCATTGATATCTATTCCTTGTGTAGGTTCATCTAAAACAAGCAATTGCGGTTGATTAAGTAACGCACGGGCGAGGAGTACACGTTGAGTTTCTCCACCTGATAGTTTTTGCATTTGTTGCTCAATAAGATGATAAGCGCTGACACGCATTAAAGCAGGAATAATGTTAGTAGTTTTTACTCCAGGTTTTAATGTCATAAAACGTTTAACTGTTAAAGGCATTGCTATATCTAGTAATAATTTTTGTGGCAAATAACCAATGCGCAATTTAGTTTTATAAATTATTTCTCCTTGAGTAGGTGTAATTAGGCCAAGGACTATTTTAGCTAATGTAGATTTACCAGCACCATTTATCCCTAATAGGGTTAATATTTCTCCAGCATGTAAATCAAATGAGATATTTTTAATAATTTGATGTGAACCATAACTAACAGCAATATTTTTTAAGCTTAATAGCGTTTGCATGGTAATAATTCTAGCAGAATAATTAAAATATTATAATGTAACATACTAAAATTAGTAATATAGAAACTATTCTTTTAGAATACACAAAATAAAAAATTGTTTAAAATTATGAAAAAAAAATATATTTTTGCTGGACTATTACTTAGCTTCTTACCTACTATATATGCTGATGTAGTTACTTCAATCCGTCCTTTAGGTTTTATTGCCGCAGCGATTACTAATGGTGTTACTAATGTGCATATATTATTACCTCATGGTGCTTCACCCCATGATTATGCTTTAAAACCTTCTGATTTGAAAAAAATAAAAACTTCTGATTTTTTTATTTGGGTTGGATTAAGTTTAGAAACTTTTTTAGAGAAACCGTTAGCACAGTTACCCACTAACAAACGGATTACATTAATCGAAGATCTGACTATAAAAGCACACTTATTAAAAATAAGTGATAATAGTACATCAATAAACAATAAAAATTCTCATGTTCATCCTCATGATGAGCATCATTCACATAGTGTGTATAATATGCATATCTGGTTATCACCAGAGATTGCGTATATTATTGCTAAAATTATTTACCATCGATTAGTCGATTTATATCCTAAATATAAAAAACAGTTGGACGTAAACCTTCGTAAATTCGATGAAAAATTAACGCAAACAGATAAAAATCTTGCTAAAATGTTATTATTCTTAGATAGAGATAAAGGATATTTTGTTTTTCATGATGCCTACGCTTACTTTGAAAAACGGTATCATTTAGCCTCATTAGGTTACTTTACTATTAATCCTATCATTCAACCTAGCGCCAAAAGACTATATCAAATAAGAGCAATGTTGACTCAGAAAAAAGCAGTTTGCGTTTTTGCTGAATCACAATTCAAGCCAGCGGTAATTAAAGCTGTTATAAAAGGTACTAATGTACGAATGGAAACATTAGATCCATTAGGGAGCAGTATCAGGTTAAGTAAGGATAGTTATGTGGAATTTTTAACAGCGTTATCTAATCAATTTAAGAGTTGCCTGCTGGATAAGAATTAGAAGGAATTTAATACGTGCAGCAGATGGCAAAGACTATTGTTCAGGTATACGGCAATCTTCCTAAACCGCATAAAATAATGCTAGGCACATTGACCGTAGCAACATTGGCTGTCGCCATTTGGCAGCCTATTATTATTCAACCTGATAATAAAGATGAAAATATCTCTCAAGAATTACCAATAAAATTGGATATTGTTCTCGGTAGAGAAGATAAAAATGAAACTGATATTAGCCAACTAGATAATTCAGATACTGATGATACTATCACTAATAGTAGCGAACAGTTACCATATGAAGGGGTAACTAATGAAAAATATACTGATACACTCAATGAACATATTGTTTCAAACGGTGATAATTTTAGTAGTATTTTAACTCAGTATGGTTTAGATGTAAGCGATGTCACGACACTATCTAATCAATACCGAGCTTTACGTAATTTGAAAATAGGGCAAATATTAAGCTGGAAATTCAATAAAAATGGGGAATTACAGACACTAACATGGATTATTTCACAACGTGAAACACACGTTTATACTCGTCAAGGCACCTCTAGTACTTTTAATGAAGAGAAGCAAATTCGTCAAGGTATATGGGCTGATAAGTTTATCCAAGGTAGAATAAACGGTAACTTTACATCTAGTGCGATTAATGCCACATTAACACATAATGAAGCACGCGCAGTATCTAAAGCACTACAATGGCAGATTGATTTGCGCAAACTAAAATCTGGCGATAAATTTTCGGTCTTGTTAAGTCGTGAAATACTTGATGGTCATAATGAACAAAGTCGTTTATTGGGGGTTCACTTAGTAACTAATGGTAAAAATTATTATGCTTTTCGAGCAGAAAATGGTCAGTACTATGATAGTGAAGCTAATGGCTTAGAGCGAAGCTTCTTGCGTTACCCTACAGCTAAAACCTTTAGAATCTCTTCTCCTTTTAGTTTACGTCGTATAAATCCAGTAACAGGACGTTCTACTCCTCACCATGGAGTAGATTTTTCTATGCCCATTGGGACACCTATCTTAGCGGTTGGTGATGGTGAAGTTATTATGGCAAAATATAGTGGAGCAGCCGGTAATTTTATTACTATTCGTCATGGTAGTCAGTATAGCACTCGTTATATGCATCTACGTAAATTATTAGTTAAACCAGGCCAGAGAGTAAAAAGAGGTGAACGCATTGCGTTATCAGGTAATACTGGACGTACTACTGGCTCTCATTTACATTATGAGTTATGGTTTAATCATAGAGCAATCAATCCATTAACTGCTAATTTACCTTATTCAGGTGGATTAACAGGTAAAGATCGTCAACTCTTTTTAGCATCCGTTAAAAAGAATAAATCAAAGCTAGTAAACAATTAATATCGCTTTTGTTAATTGATGGGTATTAAATAACATTTAATTTATCTCTATAATTATTTTTGTAAATCATAAGCTTAATATTATTATATATCTGAGATTTTAAATTTTTTATATCTTGTATCTGAGTGCACTCATTAATAAAGAATAGGATACCAGATAAGTGAACTTGGTTATATTCCTATTTTCAATTGTATTTACTTATCCCATAAATATCGGGGTATGGGATGATTGATGTTTTGCTATTAGGGCTACATTTATTTACCTATTAAGTTACGTGATTCATTACTAACAAAAATAAGTAAACTAATTGGTAAATTACCAACAGATTCGCGTATGCAGACAAAAATTAATTTACTCTACTCCGTTTCTGAATTAACGGAGCAGTAACGAAAAAATATGTTGATGAATTCTTGCTGTAGAAGATCGATTTTTTGCTATATTGGTTAAATTAATTTTACACAGTATAGATAAAACCTAAAATCTAACTCATTAGCATAATCTCTAAATTATTAGACTATTAAAAACACAATAGCACAATATTATTTTTATGGTATTTCATATTTTTGAATATGATGATATTCTGATAATCTTATTAGCAGCTCACAAGGATAAAATGAAATCCATGCTTCATTATAAAATGACCTCGATGTCTGCTCTTTATGAAATAAAGAGCATTATCATTTTTGTAGTGTTGTTTACACTCTTATTATACATGTATTTAAACATATATCAAACTTTTTATTACCAATATCAAGCAAGGTTATTGTGAATTTTATTTACCTGATTAAGCTCAGAGTGCAAATATAGTAAGTTTATTGATATTTTTGAAACCTATAAAGCTACTTTACTAGTAGAAAAATATTCGATGAGGTATCTCAGGCAGAAATAGTACTGTTATTTCTAGTTTATAACTATAAAATTCATCAATTACATATCTATCTCCGTGATCTTAATGATAGATATTGCAGAATAAAGCAATTACTATAATTTCTAGGGTTAATAAACAAAGAGTTGGAATATTTACTTAAACCTTATCTGACAGAATATATCTAGATATTAAAATTATTAAAAACGTAAAAAAGTCGGTAAGATATAGCCTTATTGCCGCGATGATCTTTATCGATAAACATATCAGTTAATATGTTATCAATCAGTTAAATTATAGCATATTTAACAAATTAGTTCATTATCTTTATCTTTTCATCTAGATCATCAGATTATAAATGAATATGCTTAAAATGATTTTACCTTTCCTTGCGTTAATATTACCTTTGTGATGATTAATAAAATGCTTAGCAAAATCCATACTGGATAGTTTTGTTGTATCTATCTCAGCATTAGCTATAATGCTACTTTTATTAACGATATGGTTAATTATTAATAAAGATTTATCAGAAAATTTAGTATTATAAACGCCTGCTTCAGGCTACATTCCACTATGATATTTCATAAATCTATTCTCTATTCTTAATTAGATATTCTTTACCACCAGAATCACAGAAAATTAAATTCACTTTAGTTTGTTCTAACTTTTTTGAGCAGACTGGAGCAACTTAAATAGTATTGAAATAGTTGTTTTCTAGAAGCGCAACAATTCACCTGTTAACTTCATCGATTTTCTGGTCACAAAAACCGATATTTAAATTAGATTCGTTATTCTTATTGATCATAGTACAATGAGTAAAAATCACAAAATATCAGCTATTCTTTTCACTCTTTCTTCAATTTCCTCATCGCCGCAAGCAATAAATTCACTAGAAATCTTAATAATAAACATCGATGGCTTTGTTAGCAACATCACAGTTTTTTATTAGCGGACTTCCAGAAGCTCATCCCTAACTTTTGGTTAGAATACCTTTTAAAAATGAATAGTTAACGCATTAGATATTTTATGTTCTCCCTAAAATCCCAATAATGTTGGTGATACACGTATCTTGAATATCTTGCTATTCCATTACAAAAACCAAGATCACTATTTTCCCTAGCAAATCTGGGAGATATGGTTAACCTATCCACTAATAGGTTATTGATAAGTTCGGCTCACAGTTTGTTTCTGACTCTTGTTAGATATCTTCGAGTGCAATAAGAGTTCTATATATGTCCATTAAGTGATCTCAACACTAACTAGTAGGCTAAAGAATCAGCTTATCTGATACACCACACAGTATATGCCATCATTCTAGAAATAAAAAGTAATGCATATTGCTATAAATCACGCAGGCACTATTACTTATTCTCTTCAAGCTATTACTATTTTAATCTGATGATGGTATTCCAGAGATCGTGTGCTTTTATATCAAAAAATCACCACCAGAACTTCATCAAATCACCGGTTGGGGAGATAGCTAACAAAAAATTATCAGCCATGGATAACAACTCTTTGCTGCTTTTGCAGGTTTCAGATAAGGTGATAGTAATGAGATATTAAAAATATCTGTTTCCGATGAGATTTCTCATCTTAAGAACTTTAATCTCAAAACTCCGTAATAGGAGTTTATATGGTTTTGGGTGGCAAATAATCCTTACGGATGAGTTCATCTAAAAGGAAACACAGATAATATCTAGTTTCGCGGATACCTATACTATGGTAGACTTTTTATGATATATCATCTCTCTGTTGTTGCATCATTCATAAAATTAATTAGTAGTATATGCCAACATATACGCAACTCTATACATTATAAATAAGTATAACTCATAGCTTGACATCTCTCTGCATCAATATGATTGGCTATATAATTAGAAATTACCTAAATCAATATTTGCTAGTAAAACTGCATTGCAGTCTATGTAAAATTAGTTAAAAATTAAATCTGGATTATTAAAAAAATTATATTTTCTTCTGGTAAGAATAATTAAAGATAAATTTATTAGCAGTAAATACTTTATTTATTATAAACACTTATCTATTTATTATCTATCATTTGGATACAGTATTTGATATTGATCTTAGTCAATATCAATATATAAAATAGTATTGAGGAAATTAGCCAACATAAAAATTTACAAAAAAATTAATAACTAAATATTTATTCTAAAATTAGGTTTGTTATTCTTTAGATTTTATTTAGCTTGAAAGCAATAGCTTATTGTAAATTTATTAATTAAATTATACCACTTTAAAATGATAAGTAAAATTTATTATTTTTCTTGTTTAGGAATCAGTTATAATTCATATTTTCCATCACTTTTATCTTTAAGTTTACTTCATAAACCGCTATTGCTACACTATTTAATTCATTAAATAATAATTTAACATTTAATGAATTAGCAAACATTAAACCGCTGCTGTTGAGATCGCTAACTCTATTGGTTATTGTTTATTGAAATCAATCAACGACCGACTAATATGCGCCAGTTATACGATTTAATCATTAATACATTTAAAATAATCGGCATAATTATCGGCATAGATAAGATATTTTGCTAAAATCGTTTGATATCTTATACAATTTCTCACCTATTACTAATAGAGTTTATTAATATTACTATCAATCTTTCTAACTAATATTTCGCTTTAATAGAGTTAAAGGTATATATTATATAACAGATAGATAAAGTTTTATAACATAAAAATATCAAACTACACCTCAGAGAGCAATATAGCCTCTTCATGCTATCCGTTATCATCGAATTAAAGAAATATCAAGCAGAAAGATTATTTATTTTATTTGTTTAAAAATATCAACAATAGCTCTCCTTATTAGGAGAGCTAATATAACTCGTCAAAACTTCATTACCATGTTTATGGTAGATATTAGAATACTATTAACAATATCTATTAAATATTCAGACGTTATAACACTATCTGTTTATTGTAGTATTGTATATGATTAGAAAATTGTACAGTATTTAGAAGCTAAACATCAATTCTCATTTATTGCATAGGAAAAACTATAATACTATACTTATACATGACCAAAACAATATAACGACTGAATTGATAGAACACTTCTATATACTATTTATTTTATTTTTAATATAATTTTTTAAAATAAAAATTATTGCTTTTCTAACGGAAAGATTAATATCTTTGTAATTAATGTAATTAAGATCAGTAAGTTAATCGCTATGTTAGCTAAATTTCTCTTATGATGATTAAATTTACGCTTCTATCGTACTAATTTATTGCCAATTAACTAAACAGTAATGTTTTTTACCACGCTTGATCAAAGAATAACAATCAAATAGGCGATCTTCTGCAGTAAAAATATATTCAGAATCAATACATTTTTCGCCATTAATCGTGATCGCATTTGAATTTATAATTCTTCTAGCCTGACTGCGAGAAGAAACCAATTTTGATTTAACTAGTGCCTGTTGTAAATCTGCCCCTAAATTTAATTTGATCATCGGCATACCATCTTGTGCTAACTGAGCAAAATCTTCTTCAGTTAAAGCTAGAATTGTATTGGAAAATAAACTTTTTGTAATTCGCTTAGCAATCTGTAAACCCTCATCACCATGAACTAATTGGGTCACTTTACTTGCTAAGACATACTGTGCTAGTGGAGCTTTACCACTATTCTGATCCTTTTCTTGCAAAGCGTTAATTTCTTCAATTGGCATAAAAGTAAAAAATTTAAGAAAACGGTAAACATCCATATCGGCAGTATTAATCCAAAATTGATAAAACTTATATGGACTTGTTTTTTGCGGATCTAACCAAACTACCCCCGATTCCGTCTTGCCAAATTTAGTTCCATCAGATTTAGTAATTAAGGGAACCGTCAAACCGAAAACTTTTTTTTGATATAAACGACGAGTAAGATCAATACCTGAAGTAATATTGCCCCATTGATCAGAGCCTCCTATCTGTAATTCAACATTATATTGGTGAGATAGGTTAGCAAAATCATAAGACTGGAATAAATTATAGGAGAACTCAGTAAAAGAGATTCCGATATCATCGCGCTCAAGACGTTGTTTAACCCCCTCTTTATTTATCATTTTATTAACTGAAAAATGTTTGCCAACATCGCGCAAGAAAGTAAAAATATCCATTTTACCAAACCAATCATAGTTATTAACTACCTCTGCACTATTTTTGCCACAATCAAAATCAAGAAACAGCGAAAACTGTTGACGAATTTTTTCTACCCATTGTTGCACCGTTTCATTAGCATTTAATTTACGTTCAGTAACTTTAAAAGTGGGATCGCCAATTAAACCTGTCGCCCCACCTACTAAAGCTATCGGTTTATGTTTCATCTGTTGAAAACGTTTTAAACATAGCAAAGGAACTAAATGCCCTAAGTGCAAACTATCAGCAGTTGGATCAAATCCACAATATAGTGTCACTGATCCTT
>JBQMRQ010000094.1:0-1103 GCA_052174535.1 Arsenophonus sp. NC-WZS1-MAG3
TAACGTGTTACTTTTGAGGTCATGTCATTATTATTATTAAGCTGAGATTGTAACATATCATTAATACTATGCGCGCCAATTCCGCCCCTATTCATTGCAGTTAAGACTTGGATATCCCTAAATAGGATAAAATCCAAACCTCATCGGTCATCAATGTAAGATAATATTTAAAAGTTTATTTTTCATATCTTCAATATGCTCCGAATGAATAAAGAAAAAATCACTTTCCTCGCTTTTTTTTACAATTTCAGGTAATCTTCCCATATTAATAGCATGAGCACTGATAATAATTTTAGAATAAGTCACTTGACGGAATACTTCGGTTAATCGACTAACAGGGATTTGTTGACTATGAATAGTATCAGATAAGACATTCCCTGGTCCTACTGATGGTAGCTGATCAATATCCCCCACCAATAATAACGCTGAATGATTAGGTAATGCGCGTAATAATTTATTCATCAATACAATATCAATCATTGAAGATTCGTCAACAACTAGTAATTTGGTATCAATAGGATTCCCAGTATTGTGTTTAAAATCAAATTGTGAGGGATTAAAATCCAGAAGACGATGAATAGTAGTAGCATTTTCTTTAGTTGATTCACTCAATCGTTTAGCAGCTCGCCCTGTTGGCGCACAAAGTGTTGGTTTTATCCCCTTAATTTTTACAATATGTAATATACTGTTAATCACTGTAGTCTTTCCAACACCAGGCCCACCTGTTATGACACTCACTTTGCTTTTTAATGTTTTTTTGATAGCAGCCTTTTGCGTATAGGATAACTTTATATTATTTTGTTTCTCAATCAAGGGGATAGATTTTTCTAGTGTAATATCCTTCCAGGGAAGTGTTTTAGAAACCAATCGCTTTAAATGACCCGCAACACCTTGCTCAGCAAAAGCTAATGATGACAGAAATACCCAGATTTCATTTTTAACCGATTGTAAAATAATACGGCGTTCTGTTAATTCAATCTTAATAGCCTGACGTATAATGTTTTCATGAATATTTAGTAATCGATTGGTTTTGATAATTAATGCTTCTTTTTCTTCTGCACAATGACCATGATTAGATAATTCCTGTAAAATATAACGGATAC
>JBQMRQ010000095.1:0-729 GCA_052174535.1 Arsenophonus sp. NC-WZS1-MAG3
CCTGGTCCTACTGATGGTAGCTGATCAATATCCCCCACCAATAATAACGCTGAATGATTAGGTAATGCGCGTAATAATTTATTCATCAATACAATATCAATCATTGAAGATTCTTCAACAACTAGTAATTTTGTATCAATAGGATTCCCAGTATTGTGTTTAAAATCAAATTGTGAGGGATTAAAATCCAGAAGACGATGGATGGTGGTAGCATTTTCTTTAGTTGATTCACTCAATCGTTTAGCAGCTCGCCCTGTTGGCGCACAAAGTATTGGTTTTATCCCCTTAATTTTTACAATACGTAATATACTGTTAATCACTGTAGTCTTTCCAACACCAGGCCAACCTGTTATGACACTCACTTTGCTTTTTAATGTTTTTTTGATAACAGCCTTTTGCGTATAGGATAACTTTATATTATTTTGTTTCTCAATCAAAGAAATAGCTTTTTCTAGTGTAATATCCTTCCAGGGAAGTGTTTTAGAAACCAATCGCTTTAAATGACCCGGCACCACCTTGCTCAGCAAAAGCTAATGATGACAGAAATACCCAGATTTCATTTTTAACCGATTGTAAAATAATACGGCGTTCTGTTAATTCAATCTTACATAGCCTGACGTATAATGTTTTCATGAATATTTAGTAATCGATTGGTTTTGATAATTAATGCTTCTTTTTCTTCTGCACAATGACCATGATTAGATAATTCCTGTAAAATATAACGGATAC
>JBQMRQ010000096.1:0-1089 GCA_052174535.1 Arsenophonus sp. NC-WZS1-MAG3
AATTAATTTAATATTGCAATTAAGTTTATTTGTAAACATAAAATAAATTTTTAATGGATAAATAATATTATGTTTGAATTAGTTTTTAACTATTAATTGAATATAAAGCTAATTTAATTAATACTTTATTTTTAATAAAATTAATTATAAAAATATGCGGGTCTTTTTATAATTTTAATGAGTTAATTAACTAAATAATACCATGCTGCCAACCGCGGCAATAATGATGACGATATAGTTCAATAATCGATTCAAGAATCCTTCTTTCTCTAATTGCTTATTTCACTGCAAGCAAATGTTTATTAATCAACTAATCGTTTAAAAAGAAATTAATTGTCCCTACACCTAACTTTTACTTAAAAGTGCTTTGAGATAATCTTAGTTCAGGTTATAATCGTTTCTAGGTTTTATTCTCTTTCTTTCAAAATGGTTATCGCTACATCTTTTTCATTTTCCAATAAAACCGTAGACTGATTATTATATCTTTTCAGTAGTAAATGTCTCATATGCCGTTATAGTAATAATCATGCTATAAAAACGAAATCTCCAATTTAGCACGTTTCACTTTTGGTAAAACGAATTTGATCATTCTATATGTCAAACACAATTAAGAATCAATCGCATCTTGCCATTCGTTGCTGATATAATAAGATTATAGGAAATCATACTGATCTAGTCTTATTTAACCAGATCCACCTATAAGTTATTGCTATACAATAAACAATGACGATTAAATTGCTTAATTTTAGTGTAAAACTACTCTTTCGCCATGAAAGAGTTACTCATTAAGTGCATCTCTAATTAATGTCTGGGCTAATAGCCCTTTATCATAAGCAGTGCTAAATTGACCTTCTAAATCTAAGTTGTTTACGCTTTTAAAATTGATATTTTAATTCTAGTGAAATAATATACTGATTTATTAAATCGATAAAAACAGTTTAACTACATGCAACGTAATCTGTCGATAAAATACAAACATGATTATTAGATTGAATGACAATACCACGATTTAAATCCATCACTGAAATCATATCTTTGGATTTTAAAACATTAAAAAGATCCTTTCAAAACAGGATTACCGATTACCCA
>JBQMRQ010000097.1:0-1146 GCA_052174535.1 Arsenophonus sp. NC-WZS1-MAG3
AGAGACTCAAGATATGAGTCCTAACGATCGGGTTTACGTCCTGCAGAAGGTGCTGAACGTAATGGGACTGGGCTTGAAAGCGTCGTTTCACGGCCGGGACTCGGGTCCTTCGCCATCTGCGGCGGAGTTTGCGCCGGAGTCAGATGGCGTGGAGAGCTTATGGAGGAAGTGCCGATTTGCAATGACTCACCGGAACATCATAGGTATGTATGTCCATGACAGATTGGATTTCATCCTTCAGGTCTGTTGTTCGAGATTCCAAGTCGTCACAAGTGAGAACTGAAGTCGTCGGGAGTGATGATTACCGTCGGGAGAGTTCGTCGTGATAGGAGCGCCAGTTGACTCTCCTAGCAGGACGATCGGGGAGTCGGGGTGAGTCCGACAGCGCCCGAACGGTTATTAAGAGGGGGTCGTGGTCAGACGATAAGTCTGCCACTGCGGTGACTGAGATGATGTTTGAGATGTTCTTGGCAATCGCTATGTCAAGAACGTCAGAGGGAAATCCCCTCTGAGTGGGGAAAAACGTGTGAGAGTCAGGTCCGATGACGAGGATGTTGGGGTGATTCCCTACAAACCTGTAGAGAGATCTGCCGTAGCTGTTGCGTACTCTGCTGTTCCAAGAGGGATATTTAGCGTTTAAGTCGCCGGCTACTAACGTAGGCAACGGAGTGTCGTCGAGGGCGTCCCCTCCTCGGGCGGAGGCGCAGGGCGTCCAGGACGAAGATACGCCGAAACGAGGCAGATCTCCGTACTCATAGTGAGAACCATTCAACCTTATAGTTAACATAATTTTGAATTCATTAGTGTTTTTCAATCGAATCTGTGTGCTGAGTGTATGTTCTAAACTCTTGTCGCGAGTATATCAAATTTTTAATATAACACTCGTATTACATATATACGTATTATTTATTCGTGCGCGCGAGCGTGTTTGCAATCACTGTAAAGTTCTTCTTGGGCTTTAAACTATTTCACTGTATGATTCAAACAAGAATGATCTCATGTTGTCCTTTACTGTGGTACACATACAGAATTAATTTACGTTTTTCTTTTAAAACCACATCAGCCGCTCGCGTAATTAATGTATCGTTGTAACTATTTGCAATGCCAGATAATGTTTTTATTGAACACGGCATAATAATCATACCA
>JBQMRQ010000098.1:0-54564 GCA_052174535.1 Arsenophonus sp. NC-WZS1-MAG3
TCCATCAGTTAATATCGTAGTTTTAATGTAGATATTGGGTTTAAGGTAGCGTCTAAGATATTTTACACTATCCTACGTTCAATTCATCTTTTAAAAGTACCACTTTCTAATAATGTTTGCACTTGTACTCTTCATGGTAGGAAGATACCACGTTTCTAACGTGGATATGCTTCAGATAAGGAAAATAGCAGTAAGACTTATAAGATCATATCCGTTGATGCATTAGCCGGATAATAGCGTCTCGCCTCAGATCTCATTGAACGTTCTTTTTTTGAAGAACAGTTCCATGCTAATACAATATATTTGATATCCAGACTGATAGTGGATGACGGAAATATGAAATGTAGATGTTAATTAAATTGTTTACATAAGTATGTAAAGAGCAGAAGATGGTAATTTAGATATCCTATTTGCGTTCCTACTGCGAAATAAGTGGGGAGTAGTGGCCTAGAAACAGAATATTAAATAATCTCTAATCATTGTTAAAAAGAATAAATAAGATGAGGGATAGTAAAAGTAATATGTTGTTAGTTTATAGTCGGATAAAATATAAACCTATTCTGTTAACCACTCGATCGATAGTTTTAAGGTATCATGAACTGCAAGTTTTTCACTTAGAGCTTTGAAAAACGTAAGTAAGAATATTTAGGAAGAAGCATAGGAATGTAGGTATCTTCACTCAATGAAGAAGTGCCGTAATCAAGTATTTGTTTAATAGATAGATGTATCTACGAGCTGACACTTTCACTATTTTCTCTTGAGAAAATAATTTTATTTGTCATTAATGGTGGAAGACAGTTTAGTTGGTTATTGAGGATATATTTGGGTAAACTACTCTCTAAGTTTATTACTAGAGAAATAGAATCGTCATCCTGTCTGCATTCATTCGTCAGATCTATCAGTTCAATTATTTTTGCCTTTGTTCCATTAGGGTAACAAAGTGGGAATTATTCTTATTTCCTTATAGTTGATGAATTCAACGGCAATCATACCTTTAGTTAATTGTTTTTCAATGCAGTCATCCTTTGCTATCAACTTGACCTGAATTTTTGAGAAAATTCAGGATAATCATGACTAGAAAGACGGATAATATTGCGTATTAAGAAAAAGTTAAGGACCATAAGTCGGTAGACTCCTCCTTATAATAGCCAATAATAGCCATAATAGCCTCCTTTGAGTGTAAGAAAAATTCAGTCGGTTTGTTATTATTAATCTCAGGAGTGAGATTATAAAACACTTTTGGTAAATAGACAATGTAATACGTGAAGTTGACCATGTTGTCTATTTCTGATTTATCTAGTTTACGCTTTCTATCTAGAAGATTTCTTCTTGAAGCATCTGCTAAATTTCTAAAAATTAACATATTTCAAAGTATAAAACAATACTTAGATGATGAATATCCCTGAAGCACTGTGTAACTGTACCGTTCATACCATCATGGAGCCCGCTATATTCTTTAGCACTCTTGAGAATTAGTAATAAACTGTTCATGTAGCAATTGAATCTGATCGCGCAAATTAGCTGCTTGTTCAAATTCAAAATCTTGCGCATAACGATACATTTGTGCTTCTAATGCTTGAATTTTAAGCTCAAATTCTTTGGTTGAAAGTTTACGATAATTTTCGATAATCGGTGATGCTTGCGATTTCTTATGTTTAAGTTTTATAGATACTAGTAAATCAACTTGTAAAATATCGTTAATTTTTTTATTTAAACTTTTGGGAACAATACCATGTTGTTGGTTAAAAGTAATTTGTTTTTTGCGACGACGTTCCGTTTCTATAATCGCTTTTGACATTGAATCAGTAATTTTATCAGCATATAAAATAGCTTTACCTCGCAGATTACGAGCTGCACGTCCAATTGTTTGAATTAATGAACGCTCTGAACGTAAAAATCCTTCTTTATCTGCATCTAAGATTGCAACTAACGATACTTCTGGCATATCCAATCCTTCACGTAACAAGTTAATGCCTACTAATACATCAAATAAACCTAATCGCAAATCACGGATAATTTCTACCCGTTCAATAGCATCAATATCTGAATGTAAATAACGAACCTTAATATTATGTTCTTGCAGATAATCGGTTAAATCTTCTGCCATTCTTTTAGTTAAGGTTATCACTAGGACTCGTTCATTTACTGTTATACGAAAATGAATCTCAGATAATAAATCATCAATTTGAGTGAAAACTGGACGAACTTCAATTTCAGGATCAAGTAATCCAGTTGGACGAACAACTTGTTCAATAATTTTATTAGCCGACTTTTGCAATTCATACTTACCTGGTGTAGCAGAAATATAAATGGCTTGTGGAGAAAGTATTTCAAACTCCTCAAAACGTAACGGACGATTATCTAATGCAGAAGGTAATCGAAAACCGTATTCTACCAATGTTCTTTTACGAGAGCGATCACCACGATACATACCGCTAATCTGTGGGATAGTAACATGAGATTCATCTATAATTAATAGACCATCGGTGGGTAAATAGTCAAATAATGTTGGTGGTGGTTTTCCGGTTTCTCGGCCGGAAAGATAACGTGAGTAATTTTCAATGCCAGAACAATAACCAAGTTCATTCATCATCTCTAAATCAAACTGGGTACGCTGTGTTAACCTCTGTTCTTCAACTAGTTTATTCCTTTCCAGTAGCAATTTACGTCTTTTTGCTAATTCAATTTTAATTTGCTCTATGGCTTCAAGAATACGTTCACGCGGGGTTGCATAGTGAGTTTTAGGATAAATTATAAATCGTGGTACATTATATTGAACCTGCCCAGTTAGTGGATCAAAAATCGCTAACTGTTCTACTTCCCCATCAAATAATTCAACTCGTAACGCATATTCATTTGATTCAGCTGGAAAAACATCAATTACTTCTCCTCTAACTCTAAATGTACCTCGCTGAAATGTTTGATCATTTCTGGTATATTGCAAATATGTAAGATGGCGTAAAATGGAACGCTGATCAATAATCATACCATTAGTTAAAAGAAGTATATTTTTTAAATAGCTATCAGGATCGCCCAAACCATAAATTGCTGATACCGAAGCAACAACAATAACATCACGTCTTTCAAGCAAAGCTTTAGTTGCAGAAAGTCGCATTTGTTCAATATGCTCGTTAATAGAAGTGTCTTTTTCAATAAAAGTATCAGAGCTGGGAATATATGCTTCTGGTTGATAGAAGTCATAATAAGAAATAAAATATTCCACCGCATTCTTAGGAAAAAAAGCCTTCATTTCACAATATAATTGTGCAGCTAGCGTTTTATTATGAGCCATCAGTATTACTGGGCGATTAATCTTCTCAATAACATTAGCGATAGTGAATGTTTTGCCTGATCCTGTAACACCAAGCAACGTTTGATGAGTTAATCCATCTTTAATACCTTTGATTAATTTTTTTATTGCTGCAGGCTGATCGCCTGCAGGTTGAAAATCAGAATGTAATTTGAAAACTTTACTCATCTAATTCTCTCTACTAAAATAGTTTTTATCATTTTAGATAAAGCTGTTTGATGATAGCAGAAATAACAAATCAGTTTCTATTACAACTAATTATATAGATGTAATTGTTATGTTAATAACTTGGTTATCCTCCCTAAGATTTTGCTCACTTTTAATTATATTTGATACTAATTAAAAGGATGGTAAAATCAAAAAAAATATCATTTTTAGCTTTGTTTGTATATAAATATTTTTTAAAAATTCTATTTTAGAATCGAAAATAATATTGATTACCGTCAAGTCTATATAATCTTGATTAACCTAACCTTTCTATATCTTAATCTATAAGATTATCCATATGAATAGTGGATAACTCAATATATTATTTCAGTATTTATAATTGTAAGATTTACACTTATAAGGATTAGTAAAAAATTTTGCTAGAAAAATGGTTCATAAAATTCTTATAAAGAAAAAATAAAAAATAGCATTTAATTTGTTATACTTTAAGTGCTTTTTAAGCAAAAACAAGCTAAAGCAGCATAGTGTGCTTCTTTATAGCCTAAAGTTATTTTATTACAGTAGGCTATTTAAATTAATAAATTTTCCAATTGAATTGGATTGCCAATTTGGTAAATGCGGAATAACGCCTAAACATGGTGCTGATATCCATTGTTTTAATGTTAGCAAATAATCATGCTGATACTGATTTGGTAAAATAATTTCATTTGCCACCCATCCTGCTAATAATAAACCGCTTTGCTTAATAGCCTCTGCGGTTAATATTGCATGATTGATACAACCTAATTTAATAGCAACTGTTAATATTACTGGTAATTGTTGTTGTATAACCCAATCAGCCATGGTTTTGTTATTACAAAGTGGTGTGTACCATCCGCCAGCACCTTCTATAATGATCCAGTAACTGGATTCTTTTAATTTATTTAATCCTACATGCATGATCTGCCAATCAATAAGTTTTCCTGTTAGTTGACTGGCAATATTAGGTGACGTTGTTTCAGTAAAAACAATCGGATTAACATCATAGTAACTTAATTTTACGCTACTATTTATTCTTAATAACTGAGCATCTGAACTTCTTAAGCCAATTATTAATTGTTCGCCACCTGAAGCTATTGGCTTATAGCCTGCCGTTTGATAGCCATGATCTGCGCCAGCCTGTAGTAGTGCGCAACTGACGACAGTTTTTCCTACATCTGTATCAGTTCCGGTGAGAAAAAAACATTTATTCACGATATAATATTCCATAAACCAGTTGATAAGTTAAGGGGAATTGCGCATTGATATGAGGATAATGATCAATCAATTTAGATAACTGATTTTTTGTCATCAACCCTCGCTGTTGACGCCCATCTGTTATATAAGTTGCACCAATGCCTTTTATAGATTGAAGTAAACAAGTAAATGAAGGGTAAATTAAATGCCAGGATTGTTGTTCTAAACTATGCCGCCAATCTCGACAAGTTTGTTTAATTTGTTCAAACGTCATAAAAGAATTAATGTGCCGGTTATTATCAATTTTTTTCCAACACTGTTGTAGCTCTTGTAATGAGCCATCAACTAAAGTAGAAAAGGCGACTACTCCACCTTTTTTTGTAATACGATATAGCTCAGTTAATGGGATTGATAAATTACTGCACCACTGAATAGCAAGATGACTAAAACAGAGATCAATATTTTCATCGGCTAGCGGTAAATATTCCATGTCCGCCTGAATATAGCTCATAGCCGCTTGCTTTTGTTTAGCAATGGCTAACATTGACGCAGATATATCAAGTGCAATAACCTGTTTTCCGGCTAACTGCCACTGCTCACTGAAATAGCCAGTACCACATCCAGCATCCAGCACTGTGTTACCTGACATTAGAGATAAGGAATCAAACAGATGTTGACCACTTTGTTGTTGAAATAACGCAATATTGTCATAATTTTTGGCTGCCCGGCCAAAAGCATGAGCAATCGCTTGCTTATTCATTAGCATAGTTGTTAAAGAATTGATTTAATGTTTCCATTAATTGAGCAATATCGGTTAATTGATGATTAGCCATCAAGGTGATCCTTAATCTTGCACTACCCGCTGGTACTGTTTTTGGCCGAATTGCTTGAACCCAAAATCCCTGTTTACGTAAAAATTGAGATAATTGTAAACAACATTGGTTATTACCAATAATCAGTGGTTGAATTGCACTATGGGAATTTAATAAGGGTAAATGATAGTGGTTAGCTAACTTACGAAAATAATTGATATTACGTTGTAGATTAGCTCTTAATTCATCGGCTTGCCGAATTTGCTTAATAGCCTCAGTTAATGCGACTGCTTGAGAAGGTGGCATTGAAGTACTATATATTAAATGGCGAGCATATTGAAGAAAATAGTCAGCGGTATTTTCATCACAAAGCAATGCGGCACCACTAAGGCCAAAGGCTTTACCAAATGTCACAACTAGTAGTTCAGGCTTTACCTTATGCAGATAACAACTACCTCGTCCTTCATCACCATTGACACCAATACCATGGGCATCATCTACTAATAACCAAGCTCGTGCTTGCTTCGCTATTATTTGCAATTGCTGTAAAGGAGCGCTATCACCATCCATACTAAAGACACCTTCTGTGATAACCAGCGTTTTCCCAGTACTATTAACTGATAATAGACGTTCTAAGGCTTCAGGTTGATTATGGGGAAAACGTTGCAATGTTGCTGGCGATAACACTGCGGCTTCTAGTAAAGATGCATGACTAAGTTTATCAGCCACAATGTGATCATTTTTATTCATTAATGCTATTATCACACTTTGATTTACCGCATAACCAGAAATAAATAACAAAGCACGGGGGTAACCTAACCAATCAGCAAGCTGTTGCTCTAATTTAGCGTGAGCACAATTAAATCCAATAATATGTCCAGAGCTACCACTACCTGTTCCATATTGTCTTAATCCTGTTTTCCAGGCTTTAATAATTGCAGAATTATAGCTTAATCCAAGATAATCATTACTTGAGAAATTAATATACTGTTGTTGATCAAAGATTAGGGTACGTGCATCATTTTTTTCAATAACTTTCCTCTGCCGCCATAATTCTTCCTGCTTGCACCTATTAAGATGATGAGTTAAAAATGTTGACCAATTCATTATAATGCCGCGTTATAAAATTGTTCCGTATTTATTTGCATCATAGCTTTTCTAACCGCTCTATTTGCTTCCGGTTAGTCAAGTCAGTTTCAATGAGTTGTGGATTAATATTTAACTTGTGTAGAAATTTCTGATCTTTATATTTTTTTGGATTAGCTGCCGTTAATAACTTGCAGCCATAAAAGAGAGAGTTAGCGCCAGCCATAAAACAGAGTGCTTGCATCTGTTCATTCATTTGTTCACGGCCAGCAGAGAGCCGAACAAAAGAGGTTGGCATCATAATACGAGCAACAGCAATAGTTCGAATAAAGTCAAAAGGATCGACATCCTCATTATCTTCAAAGGGTGTACCTTTTATTTTTATTAGCATATTAATCGGCACACTTTCAGGAGCTTTCGGTAAATTAGCTAACTGAACTAATAGCGCTGCGCGATCAGTAACCTTTTCACCTAAACCAATAATTCCACCAGAACATACCTTCATGCCTGCTTGCCGAACTATATCTATTGTATCTAAGCGATCTTGATAGGTTCGGGTAGTAATAACGTTGCTATAAAATTCGGGTGAAGTGTCCAAATTGTGATTATAATAATCAAGTCCTGCTTCCGCTAATCTGCGGGCCTGCTGGTTATTTAATTTACCTAGTGTCATACAGGTTTCTAAGCCTAACGTTTTAACTTCCTTCACTATAGTTTCTAAATATGCCATATCTCGTTCATGTGGATTTCGCCAGGCAGCGCCCATGCAAAAACGCGTTGAGCCGGTTTTTTTAGCTTGTTTAGCCGACTCGATAACTTTCTGTACTTCTAATAGTTGCTCGGCTTTTAATTCTGTCTTATAGCGAGCACTTTGTGGGCAATATTTGCAGTCTTCTGGACAGGATCCAGTTTTAATGGACAGTAAAGTACTAATCTGGATCTGTTGCGGATCAAAATATTTACGATGAACTTTTTGAGCTTGAAAAAGTAATGCAAAAAAAGGTAAATCAAATAATGCTTGCGCCTCACTAAAGGTCCATGATTTTTGCATCTTACATCATTCTCTCTTCTAAGACAAAATGTATTGCTAGTTTAAATAACTGCGTTATTATGTCAACTAAAATTAACTAAAATTAACTAAAATTAAGTAAAATTAACTAAAATTAAGTAAAATTAATTAAATAAAATTACCTGACTAGATAAAATGAAACTTGACGATATTAGCTTTGATACCAAACATATTTGGCACCCATATACTTCAATGACTCAACCATTACCGACTTATCCTATCGTGAAAGCATCTGGTGTTGAACTTGAATTAGCTGATGGTAAAAAATTAATTGATGGTATGGCTTCTTGGTGGGCAGCAATTCACGGCTATAATCATCCTATACTTAATAAAGCTGCTACAGATCAATTAATAAAAATGTCTCATGTTATGTTTGGCGGTATCACGCATCCTGCAGCGACTGCTTTGTGTCGACAATTAATTGATATAACTGATGATAAATTAGAATGTGTTTTTCTAGCTGATTCTGGCTCAGTAGCTGTAGAGGTAGCATTAAAAATGGCATTACAATATTGGCAGGCACGAGGAGAAACGCGACATAATTTTATTGCCTTACAACGAGGATATCATGGTGATACCTTTGGTGCTATGTCAGTATGCGATCCGGAAAACTCAATGCATAGTCTTTATCATGGATTTCTACCTGCGCATTTTTTTGTTCAAGCACCTCGATGCAGTTTTTATCAGCAATGGAAAGCTGATTCTATGATCCCATTGCAAAAAATTCTAACTGAACAAAGTGATAAAATTGCCGCCATTATTGTTGAGCCGATTATTCAGGGAGCGGGTGGTATGCGAATTTATCATCCTAATTACTTGACAGAAGTGAGAAAATTATGTGATCGATATAATATTTTACTGATTGCCGATGAAATCGCCACCGGCTTTGGCCGCACTGGAAAATTATTTGCTTGTCAACATAGCGCAATTACACCGGATATTTTGTGTTTAGGTAAAGCACTAACTGGTGGTTATCTCACGCTATCAGCTACTCTAACCAGCCGGCATATTGCAAATACCATCAGCCAAGGTAAAGCTAGCTGTTTTATGCATGGGCCTACTTTTATGGCTAATCCGTTAGCCTGTGCAATTGCTGATGCGAGTATAACCTTATTAAGAAATAGCCCATGGAAAAAATGGGTGAAAAATATTGAAACTCAATTGATATCTGAACTTTTTCCATTGCGAGATCAACCACAAGTTACTGACGTACGTGTGTTAGGTGCAATCGGCGTTGTTGAAATGAAAAATAATCTCAATGTACCTGAATTACAAAATTATTTTGTTTCTGAGGGGGTATGGATCAGGCCATTTGGTAAATTAATTTATCTAATGCCACCCTATATCATCACCACTAAGCAACTAACTAAGTTAACTCAAGCTATAAAAAAAATAGTTATTAAACTGTAAATTAAAATAATTTAGTTTTTAATTGAATGGGTCGTAATCCACATCGGACCGGTATTAACCGGATAACGATCTAATGTTTCTAACGCACCAGTAACAGTATTTATTTTATAAACAACAATGTAATTGGATTTTTGGCCTGCGGCCAGTAAAAAATTACCACTTTGATCAATATTAAAACCACGTGGTTGAGTTTCAGTTTCATAAGCTGTCATCGGTAATAATTTGCGTCCTTCATTTGTCACCTTGAAGTGGCGAATAATACTGGAAGAACGTTCACTAGCATAAAGATGCCGTCCATTTGGAGTGATATGGATATCTGCAGCCCAAGGTTTACATTCCGATTCAGTAGGTAAGATGTTACAATTTTGCATTTGCTTATAAGGTTTAAATGCAGAATAAACATTAATTGTCGCATCTAACTCATTTAAACAATAAAAAATATTATGGTTAGGTAAGAATGTTAGATGACGGGGTCCTGCGCCTTTTTTAGTTGTAATACGTTGAGCAATATGTTCAGTTAAATGTCCATTGTTATTAATGGCATAAATACGAATGTGATCTTCCCCCAGACAAGGGACAAATAAGCATGAATTATTAAAATTTACTCCTGAAGAATGGGGATGTTTTAAATCATCAATAACTTGAATTGCTGACTGAGCAATTCCCAATTGATCAATTGGCAACACTATTAAATTACCTTGATGATAGGAGGAAATAAATAACCAACGACCAAGATTATCAATTTCAATGTGGGTTGGCGTGCCAGGAATAGGAGTAATGCCCTGTTGCTTAATTTTTCCTTCAGGTGAAATAAAATAAGTAATAATCGCAAAATTAGGATGAATACCAACATAAAGCTGTCGACCATCACAACTAACCTGCATTGGCTGTACTTTACCTGGCAATATTAACTCTTGTAATAATATTAGTTTACCTTTTTTATCTATTGACCAAGCATAAATTTTCTTGCTTTCTGGGCTAGCGACATATACCACTTGTTTCATTAGATTAACTCCTCAGAAATGATTCAAAAAATACTCATAGTTATAACATCTAATTTAATGCTAAATAATTAAAAAACTACTCTAACAGTTATTAATAATTTTTATTATCTGACTGATATTAGTATAATGAATTCTTTTATTTTTATAAGTTATAAGTTATCGCAACGTAACTAAAGTTTAGGGTTATGCTTATTCTAGTCTATGGGATTTAAAGATGCTGGCGGGGGGGTATTTTTCCTGTCTAATTGATTTTGTGGATAATCTCAACAAGAGAGAGATGATATACCATAAAGGTCTACCATTACAGGTACTCAATAAAATAGATATTATCTGTAATATCTTGCATGAACTCATCTGTAATAGCGTAATGTGTCAGCAAGAGGAGCTGATAGGCACCGCTGTTGAGGCTTGGCTTGAAGCTATACTTATAACAATATTCTAAATACTTCTTTAGTCTACAGATCTAATCTGTTATTTATAACGATTATATTTGTCACAGCTAACCATATAAACTGCTATTGACGATTTTGAGATTAAAGCGCATAAGGTTTTAGAGTAGATCACAGTGATAACGAAATATGCTTCAACAACTCATGCTGCAGCCTTATCTGAAGTGTATAAAAGTGACGAAGAGTTGCTATTATGGTCTGTATTATGAGAAGCATATTATCTGCAGGTGATTTAATAAATGTTCTATGGTTTTTTTCGATGAAAGCGCATGGTATTTTGTCAAGTGCTATAAGTAAACTGAAACAGTGATAGCTTAAAGAGCATCGGCAATGGTAGAGCTGCATAATAATTTAAGCGATATGTGCTACTTTTATTTTTTGGCTGAGGGCATGTGTCATTCTCTTAAACAAGCTAGACAAGATAGCTGCCTTTTCCTTCTGATCAAATCGGTGCGTCACACTGAGAATGAATTTTAAGATCTAATTATCCTCAAAAGATAGATATTAAAAATCAGAAGCGAACTAAACCTAACTTATCAATGTTCTGCGAACATGTGACTTAATTACATCTCTCAGGATTACTAATAGGAAGGTACTGCTATTAGTTTTGAATGCAATGAAAATATATTCTTGGATAGGCAGCATTAATGCTATTAGCTACATAAAATAGCTGATGTGCTAACTTCATTTCTCAAAGGGATCTAACATCGAAAATTAAGGTGATCTACGCGAGTTATTGTTAAGAGAGGTCTCTATGCCGCTAATAAATCTCTTGATATTTTATTGGTAAGGTTTTCAGCGTATCTTGAAAGTATGAAAAAGTTTGAGAAAGATTGAGAAGAATATGGTTGGCATTCTATAGCTTCCCATAAGTGCATTGGTCGTAAATAAAAATAACGAATCTAATTGAATTAATTTTTATGATTAATGAGCCTACGAATCCGAGGTGTAAAGCACTATGTGTTTCGAAAAAATAACTATTTTCAATACTATTTAAGCTGCTGCTATGGTCTGCTCAGAAAAGTTGAAACTGACTAAATGAATTTTCTATGCTAACCATTGCTGTAAACAATGCCTAATTTAAGGATGGATAGCAGATTTACGAAGCATTAGAGTGAAATTTAACCTAATCCAAACCCATACACTATAATTTGCTAATAATTCAATAAAGGAATTATTAACGGAAATAGGAATTTCCTCAATAAATTTTTTATGAACAGGAAATGAATTGTTTCTACCCTAATTTATATGCAAAAATTTTGCTTTTTATACTAGACAAAATAATTGAAGTCTTACTATATAAGATATAGTAAATTTATTAATTTTAACAGAATATTTCTGTTTTGTAACAAAGAGATTTATCTTGTATTTCATAAAATATCCACAAAGATTTTAATAAAAAGAATTATGTTTAATTGAAAGAATGTATATTTATTAGATTACTTCTGAATTACAAAATATTTTGCTAATTAAGGTAATTGCTAAGTGAGTAATAGGCGAATACAAGCTTACCAGTTGGATCCTTATTGTTTACCACTTTATGGCCACCGATTGATAGAGGCTTCAGCAGGAACAGGAAAAACTTATACGATAGTTTTACTTTATTTACGATTATTATTAGGCATTGGAAAAAAAAATGCATTTTTTCGCCCATTAAGTGTTGAAGAGATTTTAGTAGTTACATTTACTGAAATGGCAACCAATGAACTACGATCACGTATTCGCTACAATGTTCATCAGATGAGAATGGCTTGTATTAGAGATGGTATTGGTTTTCATGAGAATTCGATGTTCCAAACTTTGCTATCTTCTATTTCAGATAGAAGTAGGGCTGCTGAATGGCTACTTTCTGCTGAACGTCATATGGATGAGGCGGCGATTTATACCATTCATGGATTCTGTAAACGCATGTTAGTGAATAATGCTTTTAAGTCAGGAATGCTATTTAAGCAATTAACAATAAAAGATGAATATTCTTTACAGAAACAGGCTTGCGCTGATTTTTGGCGTCGTAACTGCTATCCACTGGATTATTATATATCAAAAATTATAGTTGATGAATGGAGTGATCCAGAGGCGCTTTTAGTTGAAATAAAGCCTTATTTACAAGGCGATATTCCGATTTTTATTAATCAACCCATTAAAATTCAATCAATAAGGCAACGTCATCAGATTCTGATTGATACTATAAAAAAAGTAAAAGTTTTGTGGCTTTTAAATTCAGCAAGCTTTATTGATTTAATTACTGAGTCTACTGTTAATAAACATAGTTATAGTCGCCGTAATTTATCGAGTTGGGTAGAAGCGATCACTAGTTGGGCGAAGTTACCAACAGTCGATTATAAAATACCAAAAGAACTAGCACGTTTTTGCCAATCTGATCTGATAGATAGAACATCCTCGGGTAATGCACCAGAACATAAAGTTTTTCTTGCTATTAATAATTTATTGAAACAATCACGTACATTACGTGATATTATCATTTCAAAAGCTATTATTAATGTTCGCCAAATAATTATTAAAGAAAAAAGACGACGTGGAGAGATTGGATTTGATGATTTATTAGCTCATTTAGATCAGGCGCTACATACAGAAGATGGAGAGCAATTAGCTAATGCAATCCGCAATCATTATCCCGTTGCCATGGTTGATGAGTTTCAAGATACTGATCCGCAACAATATCGAATTTTTCAACGTATTTATCAGGATAATAACCATTGTTGCTTATTATTTATTGGAGATCCTAAACAAGCTATTTATGCTTTTCGTGGAGCAGATATTTTTACTTATTTTAAAGCTAAAAATCAAATTGAATCACATTATACTCTTGATGTTAATTGGCGTTCTTCATCAAGTATGGTTGCAGCTATTAATCAATTATTTAGTCGGATAAAAAAACCGTTTTTATTTAAGCAAATACCGTTTAATATAGTTAAATCAGCCTCTTCAAATAAGAATTTAGTTTTTATTCATAAAGGAGAAAAATTATCAGCTTTAAATTTTTCTTATTTAGATAAAGAAATTGTTTCAATCTTAGATTATCAAAAAACATTGGCTTACCAATGTGCTAGTCAGATTTGTGATTGGCTTAAAGAGGGAGAGAATGAAGCAACTTGGTTATATCGAAATGATGTTAAGCACCCAATAACAGCTTCGGATATTATGGTCTTAGTTAAAAGCCGCCGCGAAGCAGTAATGATAAAAGAAGCATTAAATAAATTTAATATTTCGTCAGTTTTTCTTTCTAATCAAGAAAGCGTCTTTTCTACTGATGAAGCGCGCGATATATTATACTTATTACAAGCTGTGATCTCACCAGAAAAGGTGAGCACACTGCGTTGTGCGTTAGCTACTCGTTTAATCGGGTTAACTGCACAAGATATTGAACAATTAAATCAGGATGAAAATCAATGGGAGATACGGGTTGAAGAGTTTGCAAATTATTTATTAAAATGGCAGCAATATGGTATTTATCCTGCATTACGAGATATTATGATTAACCATCGGATTGCTGAAAACCTACTAATGGATCATATAGATGGTGAAAGGCGCTTAATGGATGTGATGCATTTGAGTGAATTATTGCAAGAAGCTGAATTACAACTTGAAAGTAAGCATGCTCTAGTTCACTGGTTAGCTCGGCAGATCGATCAACCAGATCCTTTAGTAGAGAATCACCAAATACGTTTAGAAAACGATAGTCATTTGGTTAATATTAGCACAATCCATAAATCTAAAGGTTTAGAATACCCTATTGTTTGGTTACCTTTTGCCTGTCAATTTTCACAGCAAAAATTGGCTATTTTTCATGATCGTGAAAATCTTCAAACATGCCTTGATCTAATTCAAAATGAAAAGAGCATTAGGTTGGCTAATGAGGAACGTTTAGCTGAAGATTTACGGTTGCTATATGTTGCACTAACACGCTCAGTTTATCATTGTAGTGTTGGTGTAGCCCCTTTAGTAAAAGGGCGGACTAGTGGAGAAAATAGTGACACTGATTTGCATAAAAGCGCATTAGGTTACTTATTGCAAAATGGACAACCAGGTAATGCAACTTTATTACGTAAAGCTTTATACACATTAGCTAGTGAAAATATTAGTATCACACCTATTAATGATATTAACTTATCTCCTTGGTACCATAAAGAAAATAAATCCGTAAAATTATTAGCTAAAAATTTTACCGGTCAGATCCCAGATACCTGGAAGGTTACTAGTTATTCGGAATTAACTTGTCATGATATGAATTTATTATCTGATAAGTTTACTGCTAGTGATGTAAATATTGAAATTGCTATACACAATTTGGCACCTAAAATAGATATTAATGCAGAAGTTGATAGTTTCTTAGATCAAGATGGAATAGAAGATAGGAATATTCATGCTTTTCCTAAAGGTCTCACAGCAGGAACTTTTTTGCATTCTCTATTAGAATTGCTGCCATTTAATCAATGTCCGCAAGAGCCTTGGTTAGCTGAAAAATTAGAACAATCTATTTTTTCTGTTGATTGGGTATCATTGCTTAAAATGTGGCTAATAAATATTTTTGATACTCCTTTACTTAAAGGAGGTTTTAGCTTGTCAAAACTTAGGCCTGAGTATCAATTAAATGAAATGGAATTCTATTTACCAATAGAAAAATTATTATTGCCATCTGAATTAGATGCTATAACCCATCAATATGATGTTTTATCTCAACGTTGTCCACCACTTAATTTTAAACCAGTAATGGGCATTTTAAAAGGTTTTGTTGATTTAGTTTTTTGCTACCAAGATAAATTTTATTTGCTTGATTATAAATCAAATTGGTTAGGGGAAAATGATCTGGCATATAGCCAGGAGGCAATACAAAATACAATGATTTATCATAGATATGATTTACAGTATCAGCTTTATACATTAGCTATGCATCGTTATTTACGAAATCGTTTACTTAATTATGATTATCAAAAACATTTTGGTGGTGTTATCTATCTTTTTTTACGTGGAATTAATGTTAATAATCCTGATTATGGTATTTATCATACTATTCCATCTTGTTCCTTTATTAATAGTCTTGACGAATTATTTAATGGAACTATTGGGTGAATTATTAGAAAATTTGTTGTATGTACGGTCAGATTAAATTCCATTCTGATGCTTCATAAATCTCTTCTCCATCCTTAAAATTAGTGTTGTTTATCATCAAGTACTTGGTTTCTTAAATCTCATTAGGGGCTGCTGCGGTTCCAACTTTTATTAGTACACGAAAAAAAGCTTAGATAGAATAAGAGTTGTTTTATCAAATCATATTACTCGCGTATCGAATTCGTAGCTTGAGTATTGTGAAAATCGACTAAATAAGATTTTTGGTTCTTAATTAAGAATTAAGCTTATTCTGGTGTATGAAGTTTCGAAGATGCTGGCATATTTCTCTTACTCCACTTGCTCATTAATTTCGTGAATGGTATTAAGAACAGAGAGATAACATGCTATGAAAAGTTTATCTTATACAGGTATCCAAAATTAGATATTACCCTGATCTATTACATGGATTCATCCATAATGATAACAGGTAGCTAATAGCACCGCTGTTTAGGATTATGAGATTGAAACCATCAAATTGTAACAACATACTTCAATGCTGTTTTATTAACAAGATATTATGCCATTATCCATAAAGATTATTTTCTACAGCGAATCATTACAGGATTGGTAATGGCTATGTTGAGATTGCAGTGCCTAAGATTATAAAATTTCAAGTAGTAACGAAATATCCTTCAAATAGCTCGTTGCTACCGCCTTATCTGAAGCGTGCAAAATATCGAAGAATTATTACTATTGCTTGTGTATGCGAGGCAATGTACACCAATGATTTTCACGAAACTCTGGAGCAGTTCTTGGTAAAAAGCACATGGTTTCTCTGCGGAAACCCTTATCAGTAGATTAAAACAGCGATCTCTTAAGAAGAGAAAACATTAGTAGCTGCGTGATTTAGCGATATTTCCTACATTTATTACTTAGCTAATGACATATACTGTTTTGTTAGGCAACCTGACCGCTTTTTCCTATTGTTTAATTATTGGTATCATTGTGCAATGATATTAATGAGATAGTTGCAATTAAAAATGCTATAGAGATTTAAGAAGCAAACTGGGCCTAATTTCAATGTCTGGTGAGCGCTGCTAACCTTAACCATATTTTCCATTATTGCTACTGGAACCGATGCTTTTTTTAAAAGCAGTAATAAAGATATTTCCGAACATGTAGATGAATCCTGTTGGGTAGAGCAACATAGCTAATATGTTGCCTTCATTCTGAAAAGGCATGTAACTAAAAGTTAATGGAAGCTTCCTGAAGTTTGGTTAACAGAGAATCGTGATATTGCTAATAAAGCTCTTGATATTTTGTTGGCAAAGTTATTAGCATAAGTATCTCTGCAAAAATTAAAAATCTGTGAAAAGATCGAGAAGAACTGTTGGGCATCCCCACAATGACTTCTCATCAGTCATTGGGTATTAAAATAAGAATGTTGAATCTAATTAATCAACTTTTGCGACAGTGAATCTATAAATATGATGTACAAAGACTATTTCTATAAAACAACTCTTATGGCATTTAATTTGTTCCCGTCTGCTCATAAAAGCTGAAACTGAGGCTTAATAGGATTGAAGTTTCTTAACCATGCTAGTGTAAACAATATCCAAATTAATAGTAGATAGAATAGATTTAGAAAATGTCATTATACGGTAGAACTTAACCATTATATACCAGATTTATTGCTAATAATTTATACAAGATCTAGTAAACCTATTCTATCTTTCTTTTAGAAAGAAAGGATCAATTTAGTCTTCTCTTAAAGAACGATTTAATTTTTAACCATAAATATTTAGTTATCTGCAATGTAGATGAATAGCTTAAATTTACAGAAGTTAGTAAAATAAATAAATTTTTTTTAAAAATAGTCTTTAGATGGTCTTGCTATTTTTTGCTTCAGAAGCGACAGTTAATATAAATATAGTAAGTAGCATTGTTAAAATCGATGAAATATTTTCTTTAATATTTTAAAGAGAAGTGTTAACTATCACTATAGAAAAGGTAGAAAATTCAGGAGAAGATAGGAGATAAAAAAGAAAGAATCGTTCTTTTAATCTTCTAATATTAACAGGGTTATATGACTGATAAGATTCTTGAAAATTTCATGTATAGTGTATTAGCATTTTTTAAAGCCAATCATCGATAAGGGTTAATCCTTAGCTAGAATGAAGTTAAATGGTATGTTGGCTTTGCAAACTAGCATGAAATTAATCACCATCGTCTAATAAGATTAGGTAATCAGAAAGTTATTAATAATGAATTCTACATTCAAAATATGAATTATATCAATCAATTAAAAATATGGCTAAGGAAGATTTCCTGATTTAGGTTTTTATTTATAGAATCATTTAACCTAGGAAAGATTGTTTTAAACTATAACAATTAAAATACAGAGATAGCTATAAATTACTCTGTGAGAAAAGTAACAATCTTTGCTAAATAGGCATTAAATTATAGTTTCTATCTGTAGAAACACAAATTCAATTTTCTTATTATCTTACATAAGATGATAGAAACTTTAAAATTAAATTTTTTGTTAAAATTTATAATTTTGCTAAATATATTTATATATATCTTAAATTTTCTGATCAGTGGTATATTTTTTCTGATATTTAAATGATAACCTATAAACTAATTAATTAGTTCATTTATTAAAAATACTTTATAAAATGAAAATTATTCATATTAGTGGTTATTTAACTTCCTTTTTAAGGAGAAAGAGTGGTGAGTGTAGCTATTATAATTAGCACTCATGGCGTTGCTGCAAAACAGTTGCTCATGACCGCTGAAATGTTGATTGGTAAACAAAAAAATATCGCTTATATCAATTTTGTTTCAGGTGAAAGCATTAATATTTTAATTGAAAAATATAATCAAAATCTTAATAAGCTCGATGTTTCTCAAGGTGTTTTATTTTTAGTAGATATCTGGGGAGGCAGTCCATTTAACGCTGCTAGTAGAATTATAGAAAGTAAAGATAAGGACAACTATGATATAGTTACTGGTATTAACGTTCCTATGTTAATTGCTACGTTACTATCCCGTGATGATAATCCTATTTTTAGTGAATTAGTAAGAACTGCCATTGAAACAGGACGCAGTGAAATTAAATCGCTCAATAGTCAGCAAACTAATAATAAACTGCAAAGTTCACCATCACAGGTACAGATAGCTAATTCAGCTACACAAAGTCATATGTTTATTGCTCTTGCACGAATTGATGATCGTTTAATTCATGGTCAAGTAGCTACTCGGTGGACTAAAGAGACAAGAGTTAAACTTATTATCGTGGTAAGTGATGAAGTTGCTAAAGATCATATTCGCTCAACTTTATTAAAACAAGTTGCACCGCCAGGTGTCACTGCGCATGTGGTTGATGTAGAAAAATGTATTCGTGTTTATAATAATCCTAAATATGCTGGTGAACGCGTTATGCTATTATTTACCAATCCAACAGACGTTCTGCACGTCGTAGAGGGTGGTGTCAAAATAAAATCTGTTAATATTGGTGGCATGGCATATCGTGATGGTAAAACACAGATTAACAATGCCATATCGATTGATAATAAAGATATTGATGCTTTTAATCAGTTATCTAAACGAGGCATTGAGCTTGAAGCGCGTAAAGTTTCTAGTGATAGAAAATTGGATATATTAGCTCTTATCAAAAAAGTAAAAAATTAAGTTTTATTTTTTCATTATCTATATTACAACTTAAACATAGATTCACCAACATTGTTGGTTTAGGAGATAAACAATGGAACTTACCGTTGTTCAAATCATACTTGTTTTTCTTGTTGCCTCTATCGCAGGCATAGGTTCTGTTCTAGATGAATTCCAATTTCATCGTCCTTTAATTGCTTGCACACTAATCGGTCTTGTACTCGGTGATATAAAAACAGGAATAATTATCGGCGGCACATTGGAAATGATTGCGCTTGGATGGATGAATATCGGTGCAGCTATAGCTCCAGATGCTGCCTTAGCTTCAATTATTTCTACTATTTTGGTTATTGTTGGCGGGCAACATATTGGTACTGGTATTGCACTAGCAATACCTTTAGCGGCTACAGGACAAGTATTGACTGTTATTGTCCGAACAATAACGGTTGCTTTTCAACATGCATCTAATCGCGCTGCATCATCTGCTAATTTACGTGCATTAACCATAATTCACATTCTAGCTTTGTTATTACAAGCTATGCGTATTGCTGTTCCCTCTTTAATTGTTGCTATCTCTGTAGGTACTTCAGAAGTTCAATACTTACTGGATTCAATTCCTGATGTTATCACTAAGGGATTGAATATTGCTGGCGGTATAATCGTTGTTGTCGGTTACGCTATGGTAATTAATATGATGCGTTCAGGTTATTTAATGCCATTCTTCTATTTGGGTTTTGTAACTGCTGCATTTACTAATTTTAACCTAGTTGCACTAGGCGTTATTGGTATTGTAATGGCTATTCTCTATATTCAACTCAACCCTAAATACAACCAATCAAAAGTTACTGGTTCGAGAAATAGTAGTAATAATGACTTAGATAATGAATTAGATTAATTAAGGAATTGAATAATGATAAATATAAATTCAGTAAATCAAATAAATAAAAAAAAGCTTACTACTGGTGATATTCATGAAGTTTTTTTACGTTCCAACCTTTTTCAAGGATCGTGGAACTTTGAACGTATGCAAGCCCTTGGTTTTTGTTTTTCAATGATCCCAGTGATTCGCCGTTTATATCCTGAAAATAGTGAAGAACGTAAACAAGCTATTAAACGTCATCTTGAGTTTTTTAATACACATCCTTATGTTGCAGCGCCTGTTTTAGGTGTTACCATAGCGATGGAAGAACAAAGAGCTAATGGCGCAGATATCGATGATGGTGCAATTAATGGTATAAAAGTAGGTTTAATGGGTCCTTTAGCAGGCGTTGGTGATCCTATTTTTTGGGGCACAGTGCGTCCAGTATTCGCGGCTTTAGGTGCAGGAATTGCAATGTTAGGTAATCTACTAGGACCTTTACTATTTTTTATTTTATTTAATTTAGTTCGGTTATTGACCCGTTATTATGGTATTACCTATGGCTATAAAAAGGGGCTTGATATAGTTCATGATATGAGTGGTGGTTTTCTAAAAAAAATAACTGAAGGTGCTTCTATCTTAGGCCTATTTGTCATGGGCGCATTAGTCAATAAGTGGACTAATGTTAATATCCCTATAGTCGTATCAGAAATAAAAAATCCCACTACTTCTGAAGTGACAATTACAACTGTACAAACTGTTCTCAATCAATTGATGCCTGGTTTAGTGCCATTATTGCTAACTTTTGGTTGTATGTGGTTGTTACGACATAAGGTTAATCCATTATGGATTATTATTGGTTTCTTTATTCTAGGTATTGTTGGATACTGGGCTGGATTTTTAATCTAAGAAACTCAATATCTTAATTGTCAATTGTGGGTAGAGTTTAAAACTTCTGCTGTCTATTTTTTTATTTCATTTTTACAGCAGAAAAATGATCGTTTGGACTCTTTGTTAATGAATATAAATAATATTGTATTAACTATCTTGTGATTCTACTGATGTTGGCTCATACTATCTATAATAGTATTGATTATTAATTTATTAAATAGAAAAACAAAATTAAAAATAAAGTTAAAGCGTAAAAATAGAATTGATGTCATTATTTTTATGGATGCTTATTGCGATTATTGTTAATAATAATATTATTCAACATTGTTCAAGTCAGCTAACAATCTATTTATTGATAATTATAGTTATTGTTTCTGTTTATTTAACATTAATCCGTTATTCTAAACTTTCTTTTAAAGAAAAGATTTTATTACAATAATGTGTATATATTATACGAATATATTAAAATAATTATTCTATCTAAAGATAGAATCTTAATAGTTAGCTTAGTAAATAAAATTTTTACTGTTAGATAGTTTTTTGATTTAGATAAAATTTATAATTTTATGATAAATTTTAAATTATAAATGATATAATTAATTATTATTATAGGGTTAATAAATTTTTTAAAAAATTAATAATTACTTTATTATTTTATTATGATTTTTAATCAAAAATTGAACTAATAGTCTATTTTAAATCAGATTATGTATTAGTGATTAATTTAAAATTCATGTTAACATACTAGTTATGTTACCTTAAAATAGCCTGAAAACCTGTTAAAATTTGAAAACTATAGATAAATTTTGCTTTAAGGTAAAAATATTTTTAGGATAAACACTATCCTACTAAGATAGTGTAATGATTTTATACGTAGTTTCTAACTAGCTGACAAGCACTGCATTTGAGAGGGAGCTCGAAGATACGCTTCAGCAATATGTTGCATGCCGTCTTGTTGACAGACGTTATCCGTCGACTATAACGATTATCTGATGCAGCGAATCAGATAATCTGGTATTAACGATGTTGATATTGAATCGCCTAATATCAGGCGATGTAGCGGGATCAGAATATTTTATAAAGATTGTCGCTGTCTTATCGAAAACGTGTAAGATGGCGAAGATTTACTACTATCCTGAACCTGTAAAGATATTAGTAAATCTTGGTGTATGATGATAAGAGTATGTTCTGCTCTGATTCTTCAGATAATCTGCTCTCTATTTTTAAGTTATATGTCATTTATTATAAGGATAAGCAAGGAAATTCTACTTAATTGTTTTTCTAGAGTTACAGTGCTTCACACATTAGCGTTTTGTATCCTCATTGTTATATACCGATTTAATCAAATTCATCTTTCTCATTGATCCTCAGTGCAGTAAGGAAAAAAATCGTAAAATCACAGGCTATTATTCTTAATATTTCTCAAATTTCTTAATAGTTTTTCCAGGATATGCAAAAATATTGCTAACAAAATATCAATGGCTTTATTAGCGGCATTGTAACTCTCTTCTAGCCAGATCATTCTGTAGCTCAACTTTAATTTTGGTGTTGAATATCTTTAGGGAGTAAAGATAGTGTATTACCTATTTTATGTATCCAATAGCATTGATGCTGTGCGCTTAGGAATATTTTGCTATTGTTTTTTAAAATTAATGCTACCTGTTTCTCATTCATATAGCAAATTTTAAAATGCAGTTAAGCCGCGCGTTAGCAAGCTATTGATAGGTTTAATCCAAGTTTAATTCTTACTCTCAATAAGCATCTTCGACTACAGTGAAGTTCTTTACGTTTATGCGTAAAGTTGTCGATAAAGTCTTCTCTGCCAGTAGATCAGTAGGAGACTGAAACAACAATGAATTAAAGAGAGCAGGGAATTGTATCTAGGTGATTTAAACTTACACTTAGATTTTTTTTGCTTAAGGGTATTAAGTCATGATCCTATCAGTCAAGCTAATCGCCTTTGCCTGATTTTAGACCATATATGCTTTCATAGAGAAAGGTGGTAGAAGTTCTTGAAATTACTAATGGATATTCATAGAATAGGCATGCTAGCTAGCAACTCTTCGCCAATTTTGCACCCTTCAGATAAGGGTGCGGTAGCAATGAGTTTTTGAAATATATTTTGTTGCTGCTGTGAATATTCCTGAACTTTAGGTAGTTTAATTTTGATATCGACGATATCAGTCTATATGTAATTCGCTATGTCAGATAATCGTTCCGGTAGACGGATAACAACACCCGTTGATACGGGACTGTGTTTTATAGTATCATATTGCAGCAGATAGTTGTAGTCTCCTTCTTAACAGAAGTGCCATCAACTACTATCACCATTATAAATAAGTTTATGTAATGGATTATTGCATATCTGATTTTGTGGATACCTGTAGACTATACTTTCATGTTATATCAACTCTCTGTTATTGATTTTATTAAAAAACAATCAGCAGAAAGAATACGTCACTATCACTGTGATTCTATCATAAAAATGAGTATAAGTATAAATAAATATTTTTAACTTTTTATTTTAACTTAAATAGCTATATTATTATATAAATGTTTCTAGTGCTATTATAGTAAATACACCTTTAACAATTAAAATAAATACAGTTCCCCAAATAGCTGCTGATAATAAACAAATACTGTATACCTTAGTTCTATTCATTAATAACATACCGGAGACTAATGGGATCATGTACCTTAATACAGCAATAAAACGTGATGTAAATAATACTGTTACTCCTTGGTTTTTTAACTTATTATGGGCATTATTAATAGTTGACTGATAGCGATTAAAAAATCGATTAAATAATTTTCTAGTAGTTATTTGATTACCCAAATAGTAAGAAATTATTGAACCTGAGGTTGCACCTAAAGTAATGGCCAACCAAACTAAACTAATATTTAGTTTTGGTAGACTTGCAGTGATACTTGTTAATAACATAATGGATGCAGGAGGTAGAAAAGAAGATAAAACAACGGTAGATTTGCTCATTGAAATGCTAAATAATATAGTAAATAACCATATTGGATGTAAATTAAACTCTGACCAAAATATATTTAAATATGTCATAAATTCTTCTGTTTTCATTAGCCTTACTTTCTCTTTAATTAATTTTTTTCGAAAAAAATAAAAAAAATTATAATAATATAATCTATAGAGATATGCTCATTTCTGCTGTGTTGGGGTTTTGGATATGAATGACGTATCCTGCTAATTGATTTAATGAATAATTTCAATAATAGAGAGATGATATGTCATGAAAGTCTTCTATACAGGTATCCGAAAATTAGATATTACAGTGATTTTTTGTATGAACTCATCCGTAATAATGGATTCCAAGCAGGTGTGATAAGCACTACGATTAAGAATCAACTCAATGGGAGGCTGTAAATAACATACTAAACGCCGCCTTATCAACGATATCGCATGCCGTCTTGATAAGAGGAAAGCTGATCGCTTTCACCCGTTAGTTAAAAGGGCGTGACATATCCCCGCATTGATATAAAGAAAATCGTTGCAGTAGAAAATCGTTATTAAAAATCAGAAGCAAACTAATCTAAACATTCTTAATGAGCCTGGGATCATGTTGTTTAAGTGTATTTCTCAGGCCTTGTGTGCTAACAGAAGACGGGGGTTCTCTTAGTTTTAGAGTGCAATAGGAAAGATATTTCTGATCATTTAGCAACTAACGGCCATTATCTACATAAAATAGCTAATGTGGTAGCTTCACTCCTAAAAGCATAGAATAGAAAGTTAAAGGGGTGAGGTGCGGAAAAGTCTGCCTACTAAAGAATCGTCACGATGCCGCTAATAAAAACTTTCATACTTTGTTAGCAAAGCTTAAATATATCCTGCAGCGATGAAGAAGCTGCAGAAAGATTGAGAAAAATATCTAGCATTATATACTTTCTCGTTAGCTGTATTGGCATCATAAGAACGACGAATCTGATTAAATCAGCTTTTGCGATAGTAAAGTTAAGGAGAGTCGACTCTCTAGTTCAAGAAAAACAATTTTTCAATGGTATTTAAGATGCTGTCGTCTTATTAGAAATCTAAAGCGATTAAGTAGATTTCATTTATCATCCTGATAATAAGTATTATCAAATTAAGGGGGTGAATAGATTTACGAAGTATCATAGCGGGAGCATAGCTTGATCATTATACACAAGATTTACTAATAATTTCGAGAAAGATGAACTTTGATCTATGATCAGTTCAAGAGAACGGCTAATTACACTCTGCATTAAACTCTTCAAGAATCTTATCGCTCATATGATATTTCTCGATTTCTGGCGATTAAAGTTATGATTCGTTCTTTTCTTTTATCTTCTACTCTCCCCATTTTCTATTTTTCCTATGTGGGAAAAAATATTTCCCTTTAAAAGGTTGAGAGAAAAATATTTCATCGACTTGATAATATCACTTAGCTACTTATGTTAGCTTTTTTTTCTAAAATAAGAAATAGTGTCATCCAATCTAAAGGCTATTTTAAAATCAATGCCTGTTTCTTTTACTGGACTCCGTAAAATTAAACTATTCAATCTACATAGTAGATAACTAAACTAATTGTCCTTGTTATCTAGTTTCGCAAAAGCACTTCAATCGGATTGTTAAATATTCTCTTCCAATCTAAAATTCTGCAACGATCTCACTATAACCATAATAAATTTTCCCCAGCAGTTACATTATTACTGTAACAATATGGGCAGAATAAAGTGAAATGAGTTGCTTCAATACATAGATCGATATTATCCAACAGATTCTTGATAAACTAACTAATGAGATTCAGTTTTATATTGATAAGGAGTAAAGAAAAAGTCTTTTTAAGGTGTATAACCCATTTACTTTTTCATAGCAACTGTTGTAGCAAAAATTATTTTTACAGTATAAGGGGATTTTTATTAAAAACCTTTATTAATATGGCCACTTTAATTCATGTTTACAACAGCAAGATTGCGGCAAATATTCAACGATTCTTATTTAATCTAACTAAGAATGCATAGCTATCCATCAGGTATTACAGATAATAACAAAAAATTTATAGACTGCCTCTTGCTATGAAAACATTCATTTACCGGAAAAAGAAATTTCCCTCGTTTGTTGTATAGAATTTGGTATAGAGTAACAATTTTATCCCGCAAGCATCCTTAATCGAATGCTATGGTTGAACGATTTAATCGTATATAGAAGATGAATTGAAAAACTATTATTTCAATTCTGGTAAAAATCTTAAGATCAGTTTGCATCAATATCTTTAGCTATACAATTAGGAATGATTGGAATCAGTACTAGGTAATAAACTTCATTGTAGTTTATAAAAGATTGCTTAAAAGTTAAATATGAATTATTAAAAAATTATAATCTTTTAGTATATAACACGTTAGGATAGAAAATATTGATGATCTACTTTAATGTTTTAGAACAAGATTTAATTTCAATATTTAGCTAAGGAAAAAGGGGGGTATCCGCAATGAATAACTACGGAATTTGGACAGTAATTACGCCACTTATCACTATTATACTCGCAATAATGACACGCCAAGTTATCTTGTCTTTATTGATGGGTATTTTAGTTGGTTATACTATTATTAACGATCACAATATTTTATCAGGTATTAAAGCAACACTTATAGGAATTATTGCTACTTTTGCTTCCACAGAAAATACACAAACTATTATTTTTATTTTATTAATTGGCGGAATTATGCGATTAATTAGTGTTACCGGCGGTGTTAGAAGTTTAGTATATTTTTTTATTAATAAAACTAGTTTAATAAAAAATAAAAAAGCAATCCAGCTGCTAGCTATGTTTATTTCAATAATTATTTTTATTGAGAGCTCTATTAATCAATTAGTTGCCGGTGCTTCTACTAAAAATATTGCTTGTTATTATGGTGTTTCCCCAGAGAAAATGGCCTATATTATTCAAACCTCTGGTGTCTCTGTATGCTCTTCTGTCATGATAAATGGTTGGGGAGCTGCAATGATGGGTGTTATTGGTGTACAAGTCTCTAAGGGTTTTATTTCAGGTGAACCTTTTAAAATTTTGGCTACTGCTATGCCATATAATATTATGGCTTGGTTATCATTAGCATCAGTATTATTTTATATCTTCACCGATTATTCATGGGGCCCAATGAAAATAGCTGAACAGAAAACTATTTCCAATCAACATAAATCTTATCAGCTATATGCTATTTCTGATGAACAAGTTACTGATCATCCAGGAACTCACACTGTATTGAACTTCTTTATTCCTATTCTGGCAACGGGTTTAATGGTACCTATCGCTCTATTTATCACAGGTGATGGCGAGTTCAGTAAAGGCAGTGGTTCAACCTCGGTTTACTGGGCAGTAATGTTTGGTACTTTAGTTTCTTTTATCTGGTTTTTAGCCCGTCGAATTTTAACGATTGAAATTTTTTTTAAAGAAATTTATATTGGTTATGCCAGTATGATAAAAATTAGTTCAGTTATGATTTTAGCTTTTTTAATGGGTAATGTTTCTGCTGATCTTAATACTGGTGCATATATTGCGCAAATTTCCTCCAGTGCGTTACCAGCAGAATTTTCTATCGCCTTTATTTTCTTAATCAGCGCTATTATGTCATTAGCAACTGGTACTTCTTGGGGAACTTTTGCTATTATGATCCCTATTGGCGTTCAATTAGGGATTTCAGTCAATATGTCTATCGAATTAATGATAGGAGCAGCGATTACCGGTTCAATTTTTGGTGATATGACTTCTCCAATCTCTAGCGACGCCATTGTTGCTTCAATGGCGACTGATTGTGATCATATTGAGCATATCAGAACACAAATGCCTTATGCTATTGTTACTGGAATAATCGTATTAATTATTTATCTTTATTTAGGATTCAACCAATAAGAAGAAATGGTATATAGAAAGCCATGTTGGCAAATGTTATTGGTATAAATCAATTTTATTGTATGAATAATTTTTGTGCAAAAGTTGACATGAAAAACAAACAGTAATAAGATTAAATGAGCTTTTCCTTACTCCGTGTCCAACATAAAGCTGTATCTCATTAGATGGCTCGGTGATAATATGTTAGATGATGTTAATCTATACATTGAAGCAACTTCACTCTACTTTATCTCCTACTCATGTTGTTACAGTGAGTATGTTAACCTACTGGAGACTATTTGTTTAGGGTTACAGAGATGTCATTGAAAATTCTCAATTACAGAAAACGTTTAACAATCTTACTGAAGATTTATGGAAAAACTAGATTAGAAGGATAAATGATTTAGTTTTATATTCGATGTACATTTAGAATAACTTAACTATATAGAAATAAGCGAAATAAATAGACATTGATTTAAAACAGCGTTTAGATGATATTACTGCTTCTTTATTTCAGCAGAGACAGATAAAATAAATCTAAGTAATATTCTTGAAATCTATAAAATATTTTTCCTTAAATCCTTTTAAAGTGAAGATTTTTCTATATAGAAAAGCTAAAAAATACGGAAGGAGACAAAAGAAAAGAGAATAGCAACTTATAACATATAGTGTGAGTGGGTAACCCAGCCAGAACTATGTTGTTTCTTGGGTGTTTATTATCTGAGTACTTTGTTTTATATTATACAATATGTTGATATTAAAGGAATTCAACTAGATAAATTGGAATAAATCTCCTAAAAAGCGTAAATATAGTAAATCAGGGCAATCACGCGACTTCATATGTTAACCACTTGTTTATCCAATGCGTTTTATAAATCTCACTTTCGAAATAAAACTAAGTCTAGACTGATTGAATTTTTTATGACATCAAAAAAGAGGCTATACAGTAATATGTCCAATCCTAAATTCTTATTTTTTAGACACGTAACTATTACTCTACTTTAGTCATGACTTATCCTGCATTTTTTATAATGCTCAGATCAAGTCGATGAGAAAGAATAAACTGCATTAAGTGGAAATTAATAAAAGTATGCTTGCTGATGAATTTATAATCTATAAAGAAATAAGGATAATTTTCGTCTCCTTTTATAGCCTACTGGCACAAATACAAAAATAACTGAATCGATGTAGATCTGACGAATGTAAATAGAATGATGATTCTATTTCTCTAGTAAGATGGTTAGAGAGTAATTTGCCCAGATGTATATCTTCTAAAACCAACTAAACTATTTTTTACCATTTATGAAATCTGGAATAAATTTCTTGAAAAACATACTGAAAGCATTAACCTGTAGATTTGTCTATCTGTAGAGCGAACGGTTGTTTGTAGCACTTTGTTATAATGAGTATTTATATCATCGCTCTACTCTTGTGCCTCTCATAAATGGTTCCAATTATTATTTTTCTGACAGAGCTCTAAATCAAAAGCTTTGATTTTATATGATTTTAAATATACCTACATTATTAGCATAACAGGTTCAGATTTTATCTGACTGCAACTCATAATTGCATTATTTTATTATGCTATTTCTTTGGCCTTTTTAACAATAACTATAGACAACATTCAATGTTCTGTTTTGGTCCGTTATACTCATACTTATGCCATAGTATGCAGGCAAATAGGATATCGAAATTGGTATCTTTTGTGCTTTACATACTTTTTTGATAACTTAATCAATATTCGCATATTTATCTCTCTATCACCCTGTAGAAGTCTAAATATTAAGCATGTTGTATAAGCGTTGAGTTGCTCTTCAAAAAAGAGTGGTCTTAATGGATTTAGCAAGGCCATTTCATCTGACTGTTGCGTAAGAATTATGATTTAATAAATGGAAATAGCCTTCTTGCTCTTCAAAATATCATCTGCTACAGGAAGTAGTGGTAGAGTTAGCTGAAGCCATAAGTACTGATGTTACTGGAAAAAAGTTAACTTCGATAAAAAATGAAAGGAGCATGCTATGCTGTGAAATAGCTCTGGCTCTATATCAACTGTAGTTATTCACGTTAAAACTATGACATTACCGAATAAAGTGGTTGTGAATCATTACTATAACCACTTGATTAAGTAGTACACAGGAGAGGATTCTGACGCAGGAAGAGATAATTAGGTACTTATATTATCTATATTTCGGATAGGCATTTTAAAATAGTATGTTACAGTGATTTATTGTCAAATCCTCAACAAGGCATATTATTACCGAAGGTGTAAAGATGCTGTAGATGACGGCCAGCAAAAAATAGGATTTTGCAGTTATGATGAAAGAATTTCTACGTACAGATCTATACAAATTAATTCTCTGTGACTATTAGGATGTTTTTATTGATACTTTGTTTGAGAAACAGATAACAAAATTGTTCTCAAAAAGAATCCATAAAATAGAAAAATGAGGGATATTAAGCTTAACTTAGAGTTAATGTATCTAAAAAATTAGTGTATTAGATCAAAGAATATATATACTCCAATGAAATTTTAACTTGTAATAGACCAAAATAAACAGATTTTATCTACTTTTAGTAAAAATAGATACTTTTGGTTGCTTTTAAAGAGTAATTTAATTTCCAAATCACCATGAGGAAATACGGTCTTTAATTACCTCAGATCGATAATGGTTATATGTGAGCGATAAGATTCTTGAAGAGTTTAATACAGAATGCATTAGCTGTTTTTAAGCTAATTATTTATAAAGAGTCAATATTTTACTTAGATGGAGCTAAAGATGGAGCTAAGTAGTACAAAATCTTTACTAGCGAGCATGAAATTAGTCACCATTGCATAATAAGGTTATGCAATTAAAGAATTATTTTCTAAAAAATTTCATATTTAAAATGTGAATAGTTATATTGGCCGATTAAAGAAATGGCTGAGTAGATTACATAGAGTAAGGTAATTTATTTACGAATTATCTGTCCTAGAGAAGATTGTTTGAACCGCAATAATTGAAATATAGATGTGGCTACAAATTGCTCTGTAATCAAAGCAGCAACTTTTAGCAAATAGCCATAGAAAACAGCACTATCAATAAAGATGTAAGATGAATTATTATTATTTATAATACTACACTGAATTTTTATAAAAATAATTATAATTAATTATAATTTAAGTAGTAATAGTAAGAAGAAGGTGTTCAACATCAACAAACTATTCATCGTTTAAGGCGATTGCGTCAAATAAAAATAGTTTGTGATTTATTCAAAGAAACAATTTTAATATTAAATGATCTTATATTTTCTATTTTTGTCGAAGAAGAAAATAAAGATTATCAGCTTATTGCAACTATGCCTGGGATTTTTCATATCCCAAAATAGAGGTTACCATTATGAAATGGAGTGGATTGCTAAAGCCGAGCTGAAGTCAGTAATATTATTGGCATTTCACATCATCTTGATGAAAACAGGTAGCGATACCTGGAAAGAATATGGCTTAGTTGCCCGTATGTTAAAAGCTTGCAAGGATACTGTACTCGATATGCTAGTCAGCTCAGATACTTATTTTTATGAATACACCCTATCATGGTCACTGTGGTGCTTTAGGTAGAAATTGTGTTGATAATGATGCGATATTACTCAATCTCCGCCAACAAGTAGTCATTTCGGTAAATTCTAGTGCTGATTTTATCGCATCTTCTGCGCCGCGAAGGACGGGCAAGTCAGCGCAATTTGTGAGGCACTAGATAAAGCAGGTTTTACTAATACTGGCATTATGTCCTATTCAATTAAATTTACGTCTAACCTTTATAGCTCTTTTCTGGAAGCTGCAGGATTCTTGTTTAATTGGTGATCATAAAAGTTATCAAATCAACCCAATGAATCGTAATGAAGCAATTAAAAAATCATTGATAGATGAGAAAGAAGGTGCTGATGTTTTAATGATAAAACTTGCTGTACTTATTTTAATATTATTCGTAATCTCCGTGAGAGAACTGAACTACCATTAGTAGTTTATCATGTCTGTGGTGAATTTTCTAAAATAAAATTTGTCTCTCAAGCAGGTGCGATTAATGAAATCGATGTTGTTCTAGAAGCATTAGGCGCTATTAAACGTGCCGATGCTAAGCTAATTTTGAGCTATTTTGCATTAGATTTATAAGAAAAAAGTATTTTTAAGTAATTTATGTTGATAAAATTTGCGTATAATAGACGATTCCAAGTTAATTGATAAACTAGTATATCAATGTAAGTTACTAGTAGTGTATACTAACGGCATGAATTAAGATTTCTAAAAAACTATGATAATAGTGCTATTTCTAAAATAAGAGCATTCATTTCTAATGAAATGCTAAAAAAAGTTGATAAACCACTACAAAATTAGTTATTACTATTAACCACTACTTAGGTAGTGCCGTATAATGGTTATAAAAATAAGTAAAAACAATATATAATATAAAGCTAGCAATAATATTTGAGAGATAAATTCCTAGTAGTAAAAGTATTTAGTGATAAAAGTATAATTAATAGATTAAATATAATTGATAAAATCCACAAAAAATATTTTCAACTTAAAAAGTCTATTGAGATAGATAAAAATATTTTAATCATAAATTATTTTCATCAAATAGAACATATCATTATCAATATTTTGTACGACGATACTAATCGTATTGCTATAACAAATAATTAAAACAATTAATATAATAATAATTTATCATTTAGTCTATAGATGAAACTATGGACTAGTCTACTACAAAAATTTATGGTTTAATTTGTTTTAATCCTTCTGAGTTAAAGTGACTTAGAAGGGGGGTAATTATCATTAATACGCTTATATTATTTTATTTTATACAATAATTTTATAGTTCTCACTTGGCAACACTGCTCAAGTACTGCTTAAATGAAAAACTTAATGATTGAAAGTGGAATCTTTAATTAAAGCATTAAATACAATTCCTATTTCATTAGTAAATTTTACTAGAAATAAAAGTATTTTAGGATAAATGGATAAGCATCTTACTTAATAATGATGTAGTAATAGATATTATCTTGTTTTTATACTAAATAATAACGTTGTCACATTCTGGAAATAATATAATTTTATAATTAAAGTTTAACTTTAAACCAATTTTTATAGATTGCAATGGAATGTTACTTCAATAGTTATTGAATAATTTTGATTATACAATTAAATATATCAATGCAGAGTGATCTTGAACTCTTCATCATAATTGAAATAAAGACTTTGCAGACAATCTCTTCTATGTACGCTATTAAATTAATTGACCATATCATTCCTGTTTGAGGATGCCTCCATCGGTGGTAACAGTTGGCGTTCTATATCAATTTTTTATATAAAAACGTGGGAGTGAATTTTTTAGTGTCTGAACGTTTTCGCAGATCAAAAGGCGATCTGTAAATTCTTTATCATTGCGTAAGTGTCCGATGGATAATTATAGGATAGCTTGATTAATATCAGATAAGAATCGTTAAACATTGCCTCTGGTCTTTAGCATTCCAAATATGGATAAAGAACTCATCAAGGGGCGCGGATATATACTTATAAAAAGATATAGATCGTCAAGTTTCATTTAGTATTTGCAGAAGATATTTTAATATACGTGCAGATAAGCAGGATCGCAGTTTTTAAATACTTTATATCTCAGTTCGATGCTTTTCCCACTCATTTTACCAAAATTCTCACTCTGTAGTTGCGTAAATAGCAACTTAGTTATCGTATTAACTGCCAGAAAGATCTCGTCGATAAGAAGAAAATCTTTTTCACAAGAAAACGATTATAGATTTCTAATTTAGGTAATGGCGTTCAGATTAAAGAAACTCTTTCTTTATCCCCCATACTAATATAAAGCTATATCTTTTTAGTTGATTCATCGATAATTTATCGAATGACATTAATTCATATATTGAAATAACTCATTCTACTTCATCCTGCCCATATTATTACAGTGAACATTTTATTCGTTGGAGACTATTCAATAGAGTTACAAAAGTGATATCGTTATAAAATCCCTGATTCCAGGAAAACATTTAATAATCTAATTATAAGTCATATAGTGAATCTACATTACAAAGATAAATTATTTAATTATTTATGACCTATTTGAATAGGTTAACTTTATAGAAGAGTTAACAAAACAAATAGGTATTAATTTAAAAACAGTATTTAGATAGCCATCTTTCCTTCTTTGTTTTAGCGGTAAAGAGGTAATAAATATATAAGTGGTATTATTGAAGTTAACGAAACATTTTTTCTTAAATTATTTAAATGGAAATATTATATTCAAGATAGAAAATCTTGAAAATGCAGTAGAGCAGGAGATAAAAGATAAAGAAAGAATCTTGCTCTTAATCGCTCGAGATTAAGATGGTCATCTAATAAATTAGATTTTTAAATAGTTTAATACAGAGTGAGTGTGCTAGTCGCTTTTTAAGTTAATTTTTGATAAAGAGCTTATCTTTTTATTTAAATGGAGCAAAATCATATGAAACCTTTACGTGGGGGGAACTCACAAGCGCTAAAATTAGCTATCATCGCTTGATAAAGTTAAATACTTAGAAAGTTATTAGTAAGAAATTCCAGATTTAAAATCTGAACAGTTATTAAGCCAATTAAAATGACCTCTAAATAGATTAGAGCATGTAAAGTCATTTTATTTATCGAATTATCTAGTTTGTAGAAGATTATTTGAAAATACAACAGTGAAATACAGATATTTAGCTATAAATTACTCTGCGAGCAAAAATAATAACTTTTGCTAATATATAATTAAAACTTCTTTATTTACATTTTGTAAATGATTTTAATATATCTATCGCTCTGTTATATTACGGGGAGCATGACAAATTTATTAAAGGTAGCGTCTAAGCTTTGTTTTACTGGGTAGTATAATATTTGGTACTTTAGTCTCCTTTATCTAGTTTTTATTCCGGATGCATTTCGACGATCTAAAGTTTTTTAAGGAAATTTATATCAGTTACGATACCAGTAGAAATTATTTTTTTAAATAAATTAATTATTATTCAGAATAGTCTAATCTGCCGGTTGTATTTTAATGCAATTTTTCTTTTAAAGAAAATCTTTTCTAAAGATATTAATTATAAATAAATAATATAAAATATTGAATTTTATTCTTTTTCTTTCAAAGAAAAAAGTTGCTGTGAAGAAACATTAAAGATAATAGTCTATTTATTATAATTATTTTTAATAAGTAAAATTCATCAGTTACAAAAAACTAATAATAAAAATTATATATAATATCCTATAGTTAATAACCTAAAAATAAATTAGTAACCTTTATCTAGTTACTTCTCTTTTTTCTATTTTAAAGGCTATTTAGATATTTGTTGTAACAATTATAAAAGTAATACAATTGGTTTAAGAAATTATTTTTATTTAATGCTATTTTAGTAATTTTAGGAATCTTTATTATCAGACTAAATTAGTTACTATTATTATAGACATCAGTATCTAAATATCTTATATAAATCCTTTATATAATTATATTGTTTGTGGCAATAATTTTATAAAATATGGAATTTATAATCTTTGAAAAGAGATATGAAATAAATGAATTTTAATAAAAAATTTAAGTATTAAAGTTATTGCAATTTTTATGCAGGCGCATAAAATCTGTTTATATATCCATGTTAATTAAAATTATATTAATAATAATTATTATTATTTTTTGTATCTATTATAGATAGATATAAAATAAAATAGTGATATTAATGATTTAATGCTATATCTAAATGCAAGAGTTACTCATGCTGCTCCTTAATAATTTATTAGTAGTTATTTTCATACACATCCTGAAATTTTTTAATCAAAAATTGATCATAATAATGACACTACTCCAAAAATATTAGTGTAGATTATTCATGAGTAGATAAGTTGAGGTCATATGAATATGGCTAAAAAATGATACTATAATTAAGCGTATTAAAAGCACAATATCAAAATAATTTTAATGTATTAAGCAAGATAGTTATCTTTCGTCCTTGTATTATAAAAGTGTTAAAGTTAAACATTAATTTTTCAATCAATGTATCCAGAACTTTATAAGATAATTCCTTCTTTAATGAAGGAGTTAAGTCAAACGAGTTATAAAATTTTCTATATTTATTAATCAACAGACGATAATTCAATGTAATATAATTTTAACTGTATTTTACACGATAGATAGATAAAGAATATTACCTAAACAACGATTTGATTCAAAGTTAATAGCAATATTACATATTAGTAATAGAACTATTCAATGAAGTATTAAAAGATTCAGTATAAAAAGAAATTAGTTGTTGTTCAGATGTTTAGCACACATATAAACATACTTATCCTTACCATAAAGGGAAGGATATATTTTAATATTAAAAATAAATGCTATATTAACTTTTCTAGTAAAAGTAATCAAGCTGATAATAATAAGTATTGTACTATACAATACATCAATGATAAGAAGGACGTGGTCACCTGCACAATTAATTAAAAATTTTCAGAGTCTCATGAAAATAGTTTTTTAGTCTATTTCGATTATAGCAAAAATGTTGATAACACTGCACATTCTATTTAGTGCATAAATAAGCTTCATTAACTTGATCTATGTATGAGATTCTTTTTATTATAAGCACTTACAATGAGTTAAGGCTCACCAATACTATTTACATAACATGGTAAATAGGTCTTTTAATATTATGGATGTGATCTATACTTAGTCAGATTTATCCGTATTTAATTATGATTAAAGGTATTTTAGTAAAAATATTATTAACAAAGATTTTCAGATTTTTTACTGCTATATTAGCAATCCTTATAACAAATAATAACTATTAAATATATGGTTAATTAAAATACTCCTTTTTTATTAATTTTCTCTTGCCCATTTTTATGAAAAACTAAATTACAAATTATATCTTATAATCAGTTTCAGATTATTTAATTTTTAGATAAGATTATAGTAGGATACTTTTATTAAAAATATTAATTAATAGTTAAAAGCTAAATTATGAATTAATATTAAAAATAAATGTTCATTTAACCTTAAAACTATCTGTATCTATGCTAGGATAGTAAATCAATTTTGATAAAATCAATCGATATGATTTAATCAGTTTAAATATATTTATTTAAAATAGTTAAAGAAAAGAATAATTTGTAATTATTTAGTTTCAGGTCACTATCATAGACTTTTGTTACATAGCTTCATTTATCGCAAGATATCGATAAGAAATAGTAGCTAAAGTAAAATATCATGATGATGGTATATAGTTAAAAACTACAACATCTAAAATTAGAGTTACTATTCCAGGCTAGCAGAGAGTCTGGATCTAATTTTAGTGATCGTATAGTATATCTAAACTTACTTTTGCTAAAAACAAAAGTAAGATGATGATAATAATAATTATATCTATTATTTCCTATTATTTTCAGATGATGCTGTCGCTAGCTTAGAAAGTCGTAATTCAGATTTTTCTGTGAAAAACATTTTCTTCTTTTTCAATGATAAGAGAAGAAGCTAGATCATAAAACCAAAGTATATAAAACGTTTAAAAAGATACGAGTTTATTTATTTGCATATAGTGCAAAATATCTTCTGAGAATACTGAACGAAACTTGAGGATCTTATTTTTTATAAGTATAAATCGTGCCACTCGGACAGATTTTTATCTGTATATATAAGACTAAGATTGCGACAAATGCTTGACACTTCTTACGTAACCCTTAACAACACCTAGAATTTCCCATAGATATGCATCGATACTTCAGAATGGCAAAAAATTTATAGACTGACTTTTATTCTGAAAAAGATTTAGTTAGAGGAAAACAGAAATTCGCCTATTTGTTATACAGAGCTTGATATATAACATCGACTTATAACGGTGATATATCCTTAAATAAATGGTATGGTCGAGCGATTTAATGGACGCATAAAAGTAGCTGTAAAGCTATTATTTCAATTCTGATCAAGAGTTTGAGATGATAATCTTATGTCAATATGTTTGGCTATATAATTAGAAATCACCTAATCACTATTAGGTAGTAAAAATCCACTGCAGTCTATGAAAGATTAATTAAAAATTGAATCTAAATTATTTAAAAAACCATACTATCTTTTTGGATTGAACAGGTAATAATAGTGAAATGTTAATTCAGAGCTTGTTAAATAACATAAGATTTAATATTAGTCTCATAAAATGGAATCATTATGAAATTAAAAAATTTAACCAATTGGATTATTATAAGCATGATCACGGGGATCATGGTTGGGTTTTTATTAAATTCACTTACTAATATAGAAGTAACAATGAGTTACGCCAAAAATATTTCAATTATTACAGATATTTTTTTGCGTTTGATTAAAATGATTATTGCACCATTAATTATTTCGACCTTAATCGTCGGAATCGCTAAGATGGGTGATGAAAAAATGTTTGGGCGTGTTTTTTCAAAAACACTGTTACTGTTCATGGTCGCATCTTTCATTTCAATTATCCTTGGTCTGATTATTGTTAATATTCTTAAACCAGGAGTAGGTATTAATTTTTTGATAAATACAAATTCAGCGGTGGTAAATATTAAACCAACAGCCATTTTTTTTCATAATTTTATTACTCATGCTATACCTACCAGCATCATTGATGCGATGTCGCGTAATGAAATTTTACAAATTGTTATTTTCTCAATTTTTATGGGGTGCAGTTTATCTGCTATAGGTAAAAAAGGTGAACCAATTATTAAAATTCTAGATTCACTGGTTTACGTAATGTTAAAATTAACAAACTACGTTATGCTTTTTGCCCCTATTACGGTTTTTTCTGCTATTTCATCCATGATTGCTGAACGCGGATTAAATGTATTGATCAGTACTAGCATTTTTATGGGAGAATTCTACTTTACTCTAGCGTTACTCTGGATGATCTTAATTGGGTTATCCGTATTAATCGTTGGTCCATGCATTTTACGTTTAGTTAAAAACATCATGGATCCGGCCTTACTCGCTTTTACTACCTCAAGTTCTGAGGCTGCTTTCCCTGCTACTTTAAAAAAATTGGAACAGTTTGGTATTTCTAATAAGATTGCTAGTTTTGTTTTACCAATTGGCTATTCATTCAATCTTGCTGGTTCAATGGTTTATTGTTCATTTGCAGTTATCTTTATTAGTCAAGCATGCAATATCTATTTAAGTTTTGGTAAACAAATCACAATGTTATTGATTTTAATGTTGACATCCAAAGGTATGGCCGGAATACCACGAGCATCGTTGCTCGTTATTGCAGCAACATTAAATCAATTTAATATTCCAGAAGCGGGTTTAATTTTATTAATGGGCGTTGATCCTTTCTTAGATATGGGACGTTCAGCAACTAATGTTATGAGTAATGCTATGGGGTCAGCACTTGTTGGTCGTTGGGAGGGTGAACATTATGGTGACGGATGCCGAGGAAAATCAAAAGAAAAGTCTAATAATTTTTATTGATTAAATAAGTTTAAAACTTTAATAGCAGATAAGATTTTATATAAAAATAGAACAACAAAACGCATCTATCAGGGTTTTATTATTTAATCTGTAATATTTTTATTTATTTTAATTAGTTAATTAAAATAACTTGGAAAGGGTTGGTTCTATTTTCATTTTTAGTACAATTACTGATGATAATTTTGATTCTTCTAATTCTCATCTATGATGAGATAGATGACAAATATAACCTATAAATTGTATATATCAAGTTGTTATATTATTAATATTTTGTATTCTATCTTATCTCTTTATTTAATTAATAGACGTAACTATAATATTAAAGTTTTTTTATTGATTATACATGTACTTTACGATATGATCATCTATGAATAGAGAGAAAGGAACCTATCAATGAACAAAAAAAATTTAAATATGCTAATCTTAGCAGGTATAATAACTGTTGTTACTGGTTGTAATGAATCACCTAAAGTTGATGACGATATCCAACAGACTAAGGAAAGCGCTGAACAAATAAAACAGAATGATCCAGAAAAAACTAAACAAGTGATTGATGATACTAAAGAATCTGAAAGCGATATAAAAAATAAAGAAGCTGAAGAAACTGAAGAAGCTAAAGAAGTTGAAGAAGCTGATAAACTATCAATAAAAGTAGATCAATTAAAAGAAACAAATAAAGAAAAATATCAAAGTTGCAACAAAGTATTTTAGATAAAGCTATTGAAACTACAAGTCAAGCCAAAGAAAAACAACCCAAGTTAAAGAAGGGTTTAATTCTGAATTGCAGGCTTTATCTAATAAAGCAGAAATGGTTAAAGAGGATATTAGAAGTAAGAAAAACACTTTAAGCAAAAGTACTAAAGAAAAATCGGTTACCATGAAACAAAATTCTCAACCACAAAAACAATAAAATTTAATTAACTTAATGGAGCAAAAATTACTTAAAATTGATCTTATAAAAACTATTAAAATAAGAATATAATTCTTTATATACTTACTTTAACTTAACAAGGCCAGAATTTCTGGCCTTGTTTTTAACTTAGAGAGATTTAATCATAATTATGTTTATTTCTGGTGTATGGAGTTTTAGAGATGAATGGCGTATCCTGCTGATTAATTTTATAAATAATTACATCAACATAGAGATGATATGTTATGAAAAGTTTACCTTAAATGTATCCGCAAGACCAGATATTACCGTAATTTCTTTCATGAACTTATTTTTTAACTCTACTAGAATGCTGATAGATATCGCTGTTGAGGTGCGGAGCTGGAATCCATGTTGCCCAACATGCTCAATGTTACTTTGTCGAGGCTACCAGTTATTTCTCGTAACGAGAATTTTTCCATAACGAACAAAATAAATTGCTATTGGCAAGGTTTAGATTAGAGTGCCATAAAATTATGGGAATCATACTGGTAAGGAATATCATTCGATAATTACTTTCTACCACCTTATTATTTGACGTGTGCAAAAGCGTAAAAGAGTTATTACCATAATTGTATACCTGTGAGGTATCTCTATCACTGATTTTTATAAAACTCTATTGCGATTCTTTGCAAAAGCACATGATGTTCTCTGGAGCACTATGAACAGACTGAAATACTGATGCCTTGAAGATAATTAGTAATTGTATCTGCGTTATTTAGAAATATACACTACATTTATTTTGTGCTGATGACGCAAACTTTGTTCTCATCAGGCATGTTGATAGCTTTGCCTAGTAGTAGTTATTATTGATGGCACCACGCATGAACATAAAGAGTACACGTTGAGTTATAATATTCTTATCGAAAATCAGAAATAAACTGCGGTTAATTCCTAGATGCCATGCAATCACGTGATTTAACTATATCTTCCAGGGTTCCTACGGAAGATTTCTGTCCTTAATTTTTAGAATGGAATGTTAAGATATTATTGAACATGTAGTGTCAATGTCATTAGCTACACAAAATAGCTCATATCTTGGCTTCACTTCCTAAAGGGAAGTAATTAGAAGTTAAAACTTGAACTATGGAAGAGTTGAATAGTAACGATCTGTAATGCTGCTAATAAAGCTTTTTTGATATTTTTTTGGAAAAGTTTTTAGCGTATCATTCAGAAATGAGAATGATAAATGAATAAGCAAAAAAAGAGAGCTGCTGGCATTCTATGCTCTTTCGTCAGTACACTGGGAATTAATAAGAATAATGATTAAGAATAATAACGAGTTCGAATTGAATCAGCTTTTATAATAGTAAAGCTATAAACATCCGATGACTAAAATACTATAGTTCGAAAAACAACATTTGGATGATATTTAAGTTGTCAGTTTACTTAGAAAATCTGGAACAGGCTAAATAGATTTTTACCTGCTGATATGCCTAGTTATGTAAATAAACTCTAATTTAATGATAGAGAATAGATTTAAGAAGAATCAGAGCTGAATTTGACTATTATACAGCAAATTTACTAATAACTCTCTCTTATTGGATATAATGCTTTATTTTAAATTAACTTAAAGAAAAAATGTTTTATCAATTTTAAAATACAGTTAGTTAATTTAAGTTAGCTATCGGCTGATGAAGTAAAGAAATAGTAATATCATATAAACGTTATTTTCAGATGAATCCCTGTTTGTTTCGCTGAATTCTCTCGTAAAGTCAAGCTATTTAACATAATATCGAAGTTAACTTAACTATTTATTCTTATAATGTAATTTCAGAGGAAAAATGCTGGTAAGATTGTTCAATATTTTTTATAACTAAGAGATTTTATAATTATATTTTCTGCATTATTAATGAATATTGGTGATTATGGAAAAGGGTCACTTAGTGGATAATATCTTCATTATAAGAATATGAGCAGTGATGAAGTGGAATGAGTTTCTTCAATGTATGAATAGATACATCTATTCAACAAGTTTTATCAAGCCAACTAATGAGATGCATCTTTATATTATCAGGAAATAAGAAAAATTTTTTTTGATCTGCATGACTGCTTGCTTTGTCATAACAATCTATCTAGCAAAAATTCTTTTTATACTATAAGTAGTTTTCAGTAACAACTTTTTTAATATAAATAGAAATTAACATACCACAGAGTATAAAATAGTACTCAGATTATAAAGATTTTTAAAAAAGATTAGCTATACTGCTCACACATAGTGAGCTACGTTCTAATTATAGAAAACATAAATTAATTTTAATTACATTAATATCATTAATAATTTTATAGAATAAGATAAATTAAGATTGTAATAATCTGTGTTGTAATAACTACTAGTAAGTGTTATTAGGTTAGTGTATGAAACGACAATAGCAGCCATGATACTTCTTTTTTTTGTCTAAAAATCATATTATATGATTGATAGGTGATTTATCATCTTAATATGCAAGTAAGCTATGATAGTTTAAAATTTTAAAATGTGAAAAGAAGCATCTATTTACTTATCTAGTGGTGCAATCTCATTTATTCTGACATACAACTTCTCTTGGTTTTTAGATGGGCTACCTACTAATCACTGTAACTAACTCTCTAAAATGAAGTTAACCTGTTGGGCAACACACAGGTGTGAAACGTTCTATATATGCTAGAACATTAGTAATTATTGAATTACTTTTTTATTTTAAAAGAACACGGTATACTTTTGTGTACCGTATTTTACAATATAAGGTTATTAGTTAACCAGCCATCTGTTTTTCACGCATTTCAGCTAATGTTTTACAATCAATACATAAATCAGCTGTTGGACGAGCTTCTAATCGACGGATACCAATTTCAATTCCACAGCTTTCGCAATAACCAAAATTTTCATTATCAACTTTTTTTAATGTCTTTTCGATTTTTTTAATCAACTTACGTTCACGATCACGATTACGTAACTCAAGGCTAAATTCCTCTTCTTGTACTGCTCTATCAACTGGGTCAGGAAAATTTGCTGCTTCATCCTGCATATGAGTTACAGTGCGCTCGACTTCATCTCTGAGTTGATTTCGCCATGTTTTAAGAATACGCTTAAAATGTGCTAATTGGGTAACGTTCATGTAGCCTTCGCCAGGCTTTTTTTGATAAGGATCTACTCCAGCAATAGCGAGAATACTTAATGACGAAGTTTTAGATTTTTTCCCTTCTTGCATAATACTTTCTCCTACATAGGAAATGTTCAAAGAACCCCCTAAAGGGGAAAAACTAAGATCGCTATAAATAACAGAACACTCTATAGTTAGCAATGGTTCTTGCAATTTATTTTATTGTACTAAGATAATGCGCATAGTTATTTTCCTTTATTTGCATGTAAAAACAAATTTTTCCTGATAGGAAAAATAGGATAATTTTTTGAATAAATAGTATTTTTATCTATTTCTAGGAAATTTTCTTAAATTTTAAACTAATAACAAACCTATCTCAATACTAATATTCTTATTTTCTGAAATAACATAAGATATTAAGAATTAATATAGTTTTTATAACAGACATTTTATTTATATTTTTACCAGTATGGGTGGGAGTTGTTTGTATAGAACAAATCTGTTCTTTCACTTAATTAAACTATCAAGAATTATTAACATAAATATTTTTCTTCTCTTATTATAAGAGCATTAAGAAAATAACTAATTTATTTCTAGTAAAATAATCAATATTAGGTTAATAAATCAGTTAACTTTCTATTTTTAGTATGAGTTCAATTTAACTATTTTCATCGATATATTTTACTTTCTGACTAATGTTATTATACTTAAGTAGTTCAAAAATTTTATTTTCGGCCATAAATTAACTAATAAAATTAGTTACTTAATAAGTATTAACACAAAACTAATCATTAGTTTATATTTATATCAGGTTCTAGCGTGGATATTTAGCTATATTTAGGAAGGAGGGCTTGTTGATCTGCTTACAGAGAAATTTATAGGTAGGTCTGTATTTTAATTGTTCTGGTTTTAAACAATATTTTCTAGGTTAAATAATTCAATAAATAAACAACTTCTACTATGGAAGTTATTCAGCCATCCTTTTAATTGGCTTATATAACTATTTACATTTTAAATCTGGAATTTTTTATCAATAACTTTCTGATTATACTAGTTTTAATAGAAGACGATAATTAATTTCATTCTCACTAGCAAAAATTTTGTACTAGCTCTACCCGAGAAAAGAATAAGTTCTTATTGAAGATCGACTTAAAAACGGTTAATTACACTCTACTTTGCATTAAACTATTCAAGGATCTCATTACAACATGATATTCTTAATCTTGTGTGATTAAGAGCAAGATTCACTATTTCATTTTACTTCTTTTTTCTGAATTTTCTAGCTTTTCTATGTAAAATAGAACAACTTTTCTTTCAAGAATTTATAGAAAAATATTTTGTAGACTTAAATAATGTTACTTAGTATAATTTAATATTGTATGCTGCTAATTGAAGCAAAAAGGAGAGATTTTCTATAAAAATACTGTTTTTAAATAAAATCTGTTTATTTCGCTAACTTCAGTAAAGCCAAAGTATTTAATATATACCCATAGCAGATAACTAAAGTATTTATTTTTATAGTGAGGGAATCAAATTGTTCTTTAAAAAAGATTAAAAGTTATCTTTTTGGTAAAAGAGAGATTTAAATCGATTTAATTGATCTATTTCAAGTTAAAATTCATTAAAATATATATTCTTTGATCTAAAGATTTAATTTTAGAGGCATTAACTATAGATTTGCCTGTATAATTATCATTTTTATTTTTATTTATCCTTTTTAGGAACAAAATCATTGTTTGCTTAGCTATACTGAGGATCAATAAAATATCCTATCAGTATACAGGATGCATTTGTACGGAATCTGTACATAAAAATCTTTTCATCATAATTACTAATCCTAGTTTTTGTAGTTTTTTTGCTAATCATCATTTATTTTCAAGGTCTTATACGCCTTCGATAAGACTCTTCTTTTTTTGATGATTCGATAAAAAACTATATAACATACTATCTTAAAATATCTAACCGAAATATGGATAATATAGAATTATATCATCTATTTTTGCATCAGGTCATATTCTACCAGTATTTATAATCTTCTATTTATAGTAATGATATTACAACCTTTCTCACTTCTCACTTCTCACTTCTCACTTCTCACTTCTCACTTCTCACTTCTCACTTTTTCCCTTGCTCTCTATTGATAATAATGCACATTTTAACGCAGATAACAGAGAGCATTTAACGCCAGAGATATTTTACTCTATGCCACGTTTCTCATCTTTTTAGAAAAGTGCACTTTCCAATAATATTTATACATGTTTTAATTAAAGCTACCACTGCTTACTGATGCGGATATTCCAAAGATCAAAAGATACAAAGATCAAAAGATACTAGGATTTATCAGGTTATGGTTGTAACGCAGTAATAAAATGATAGCGCATCATTAAATTTCTTTTACCGCTCTTTTTTGATAAATAGCTCTGTCATACAGCATGTTTAATATCCAGATCGATACTGGTAGCGGAGATATTAGCATACCGATGTTGATTAAGTTATCAACCATAAACGTGTAAAGTATAGAAGATATCAATTTTAATATCCTATTTGTACAGGTACTACTCAAGCATATCCTGCTGCCTGGAAACTCAAAACAGAGTGTTAAATCGCTGCTAGTTATTCTTGAAAAAGAATAAAGAAGATAGGGGATAGTAAAAGTAATATGTTGTGAGTTTCAGTCTGGTAAAATATAAACCTGTTTTTCTGATTACTGTTGGTAGGTTTTAAATCATATGAACTAACAAGTTTTTGATTTACAGATTGAGCAGAAAATGGTTGTTAGAAATTTAGGATAATTGGCAGAGTACTACCTGATAAACCTTCATGAAACAAGTGAAGCAAACAAGGACATTTTCTTGATAGCTAAATAAGTTCACAACTTAATATTTTCACCATATTTTTAATAAATTATTCCAGTTTTTATTAATGCTAAAAAGCAGTTTAGTTTTATTGGGTATATATGTTTGTATATCATCCTAAGTATTTTCCTAGAAAAATAGAAATTGTCATTCTATCCGTATTCGTCAAGTCTATTGGCCTTAGCTATCTTTGTGTTTTCTTAAGAAGGAGATTGGAAGGAGAAAAAAATTATACATAGTTCCTTATAGGTAATGAATTCATAGACAAGCATACTTTCATTAATTCTCATGAATATAGTTGCATCCATTGTCATCAACTTCAGCCTGAGCGTTTTAAAAAATCCAGGATAATCGTGACTAGAGGCGGATAATACTGAGTTATGCTTATTTCTGCTGTGTTGGGGTTTTGTAGATGATGGTATATTCTATTGATTAATTATTATAAATAATTTTTACATCAGAGAGATGATATGCCATGAAAGTTTATTATATATATATCTATAAAACTAGATATTATCTGTAATCCATTGCATCAATTTATTTATAATGCTATCGGAAGTTTTAATATTCACTGTCGTTAAGATTAAGCTTCATAGTCATGCTGCGATAAACATCTTTAACACAAAATCTTGTCGACATACGGACGGACGGTGCCCATCTGCTTTGTCATAACGGTTATTTGCTACAGCGAAACTACTAATATTAGTGATGTAAAAATTAAAGTACTTAAGGTTTAGGGAATTGCAGCGTCAATAGAATGTTTCTTCAATAGTGGGTCATTACTATTTCATTATCTGAAGCGTGTAAAAAGCGTTGATAATTACTATTATTAGTGTAGTCGCTATACTTCACCTACAGGTGATTTTTACAAATCTCTAGAGTGTTTTTCGATAAAAGGACGCAATTCTTCTTTTTCAGTACTATTTTTAGATTAAAACAGCTAATAGTACTACCTTTACTTCACAAATGAATATAACTAAAAGTTAAGGTTAAGCTGCAGGAGATTTAGCTAGTAGAGAGTCTGGGGATACCCGCTAATAAATTCCTTAATATTTTTTAGCAAGATTTTTCAGAAAAGTATTCTTGCAGTGATGAAGAAGCTGAAACTGTAGCTAAAAGCTTTGATATTTTGACCCTCTAGTGCTAAACAACATCTAATTTAAAAATGGAGAACAGATTTACGAAGCATTAAAGATTAAATACTCAATCTACATTAAATTAATAGTAATTCAATAATATTTACGTTTCAAGAAATATTGGGGACTGAATCAAATATATCTCTGTATGCTTCTTTTGAATACCATAAAAGTTTAGTTGATTTATTATCATTAATTTCTGAATAGAGATAATAAATTATTTTGTATAAAAAGGGGAGTATAACATATTAAGTTTCGTGTTATCTTCCTGATTTATCCGGTTTATGCTTTCTAGGAGATTTATTCCAAGCAGCTGGCTGAATTCTTAAAAAATTAATATATCGTATAATATATCGTAAAGTACAAAGAAATACTCATAGGATATGAGTATGCTCAAAAGCAGCATAGCTGTACTGCTTATACCATAGGGGGGTGCTGCTACCCTGATATAGTTTTAGCAAAGGACTTTTAATACAATTGTTAAATGGTTTTCTGAAATTGAAGATTTCATAACAATATATCATAAGCTAATAAATATATGGATTTAGCGGCTTTCCATCGGATAATATATTCATTATGAGAATATGAGTAGGATAAAGTGGAATGAGTTACTTTAATTCATGAATAGAGATCATCTGATAGATGATTAGAAATCCAACTAATGAGATGCAATTTTATGTTGGGATGGAGTAAGTAAAAAATTTCTTTGAGCTGTATGATTTTATTTACTTTTCTATGGGAATCTCTCTGTAGAGAAAATTCTTCATATAGTATAAGAGATTTTTTACTAAAAATCTTTTTAAAGGTAGCCAGATATTTCGTTTATCATTATTTGATTTGAGTACTAAATTATATCTTCTAGATATCTACAGTTAATCATGTCAATTGTATTGATGCAATGAATGATTAGTAATTTATCTTCAGGTGTAATAACTTCAGCAAAAAAGGTTCATAACACTTCATTAATTGAAGTTTGGTAATTTTAGCGGTTGCAACAGATATATTGCTAATTACTCTAGTTATGATAGATGCAAATAGCTAAAGACAAACCAATATTATAATATTTAGCACTAAAAATTAATAGTTATCGCTTTTTATATAAATTAGTAGATAGATAGTGTTTATTAAATTTAATAATAGTAAAAACGGTCATTATCAGAGTATAAAACTTCTATTAGCAGATTTTTATTATTTCATTTTATGAAAATGTTGTTTTAATGAGATATATAAAAGAAACGCCTGTAAATTATGATTAAGATTTTTGATACAAAATTAAGATAAAATTAATTAATAAGTAAAGATTAATTTTATACTATGGTTTTATAAAAATAATTATAAATCTATTGGGCAGATATAAGAAAAAATCCATATTGATAAAGATTAAAATATTATAAAATATTTGGTTAGACAACTATGATCATAAGTATCAAGATATTTATAAGAACAAAGAAGAGGAATTAATGGTAAGTAAAGACAATAAGTCTCAGCTACCTAAGAATAGATGTCATTGGTTTTGGTTATTTGTTAAAATCGCCATAGTTTTATTATTATTAATTTGTATCTATGGTATTTATGGTATCTATTTATATCAGAAAATTAGTGATCGTCTTGATGGTAAAGTTTGGGATCTACCGGCAGCTGTTTATGGCCGAGTTCTTAATCTTGAACCGGAAATGAGTTATAGTAAAGAGGAGATGATTCAATTATTAGATGGCATGCAATATCGACAGGTAAGTAAAATTACTTTACCTGGTGAGTATATTGTTAAAGATAATACGATAGAGATATTACGTCGGTTATTTTCTTTTCCTGATCAAAGAGAAGGACAGATTTTAGTTAAATTAAGTTTTGAAGAAACTCGACTTACTAATATTACTAATATGGAAAATGGACGTTCATTTGGTTTTTTTCGACTTGATCCTAAACTTATTACTATGATGCAATCGACTAATAATAAACAACGATTAGTTTTACCAAGAGAAGATTTTTCTGATTCTTTAGTCAAAATATTACTTGAAACTGAAGACAGATATTTTTATTTGCATGATGGCGTAAGTATTTATTCTATTGGACGCGCGATTATTGCTAATTTAATGGCCGGTAAGACCGTTCAGGGTGGTAGTACGCTAACTCAGCAATTAGTTAAAAATTTATTTTTAAGTAATGAAAGAACTTTAATACGTAAAGTTAATGAAGCTTATATGGCAATTTTAATGGATTCTCGCTATAGTAAAGAACGTATTCTTGAACTTTATCTAAATGAAGTTTATTTAGGACAAAGTGGTGATGATCAAATTCGGGGTTTTCCTCTTGCTAGTCTTTATTATTTTGGTAGACCAGTCAACGAGCTTAGTGTTGATCAACAAGCATTATTAGTTGGTATGGTTAAAGGAGCATCATTATATAACCCATGGCGTAATCCTAAATTGGCTCTTGAACGTCGAAATTTAGTGTTAAAGCTGTTGGAAACACGTGAAATTATCAATCATGAAATGTATAATATATTGAGTGATCGTCCTTTAGGCGTCAAATTAAGAAGTGGTGTTTTGACACCACAACCTGCCTTTATACAGTTCGTTCAACAAGAATTAGCTGAAAAATTAGGCGATAGAGTAAATAATCTTTCCGGAGCTAAGATCTTTACTACCTTAGATCCAGTTTCGCAGCAAGCAGCTGAAAATGCTGTTGAACAGGGGATATATGATTTACGTAAAACACATAAGTTACCCGATCTTGAAGGCACAATGGTGGTTGTTGACCGCATTAATGGTGAAATTCGCGCCATGGTTGGTGGATCGCAACCACAATATTCTGGTTTTAACCGAGCGTTAAATGCTCGCCGTTCAATTGGTTCATTAGCTAAGCCATCAACTTATCTTACTGCATTAAGTGAGCCTGATCGTTTTCGATTAAATACTTTAGTACCTGACGAACCAATTAGCGTTAAATTTGATAATCAAATATGGGAACCAAGAAATTATGATCGTCGTTTTCGAGGGCAGATTATGTTAATTGATGGGTTGGCTAGCTCGTTGAATATTCCGACAGTAAATATTGGCTTGAGTATTGGTTTAGATCAGGTTAGTAAAGTATTAATACGTCTTGGTATGCCAAGTGATTCTATTAAGAAAGTACCGGCAATGTTATTAGGTGCGTTGAACTTAACACCAATGGAAACGGCACAAATGTTTCAAACAATCAGTGGTGGTGGAAATCGAGCATCGTTATCAGCATTGCGCTCCGTTATTGATGGAGATGGTAATGAGCTTTATCAAAGTTATCCATCTGCAGAGCAGGCAGTATCTCCGCAGGCAGCTTATCTAACACTTTATGGCATGCAGCAAGTGGTTGAGCGTGGAACATCTCGTTCATTAATGAACGAGTTTGCTCAATATCATTTAGCTGGTAAGACTGGAACTACAAATGATTTACGCGATAGTTGGTTTGCCGGTATTGATGGCAAGGAGGTGGCGATTGTTTGGGCTGGTCGTGATAATAATGGTCCTACAAATCTTAGTGGTGCAAGTGGTGCATTACATCTATATCGTCGTTATTTAGAAAATCAGACTCCATTGGCATTGGATAATCACCCACCAGAAGGAATTATAGAGATGCAAGTAAATATTGATGGAAGTTTTAATTGCACAGGTGGTGGATATCGTATCTTGCCAGTATGGACAGAGAATCCTCAAGCATTATGTCAACTAGGGGTGCAATCATTGAAGCCTATTTTAAATTTAAATGAACAACAGAGAAAAAGTAATGATGCACCTGTTTGGGTGAAAGAGATATTTGAACAGCAATAAAAATTAAGTAAAACCAGAACTGCGTTATGCTAAAAAATTGATGTCGTTTTTATAATTAAATAAATAACAGTTTATTTTATTTACCACTTACTGGATAGTATCGTTTTTAAATAATTTAAGTTTAAATTAAAATTAATTTTTATAGACTTCAATGAAGTTTTATTAGCAAATACTGATTTGCATAATTTCTGATTATATAATCAAATATATCAATGTTGACTAATCTTAAGCTTCTGATTAGAATTATAATAATGGCTTGCAGTTTATACTTTTAGTATAAGATTAAAGTGCTTAACTATACCATCTGCTTTAGAACGCCTTACCGGGATAAAGTCGATATTTATAGAAAACTCTGTACATAAATAGTCAAATCCTTGTTTTTAATGGCTGAACATTTTGCAGACCAGAAGGCGCGGTCTATAAATTCCTTATAATTGTCTGTAATTATCTAATGGATAATTATTGGAGATGCTTGATTAAATTATGTAATAAGGTATCCGTGCATTGGCCGCAGTTTTGGACTTGTATAGACGGATGCAAGCCATTTAGTGTCGTGATCTGTACCTATTTAAAAGAGAACGTTCTAAAGTTTTATTTACATTTTCGGAAGATATTCATATATACCTGCAAATAAGCAGGTTCGTATCTTTAAGCATTTTATATACGCTTCGTAGCTTTTTCCTTATTTCATTTCAGCTAGATTTTTCCATTTCATACAACAACAGTGAGTTAAATATGCTATAGCGCTTAGCTTATAGCAGACGAAGATTCGTTCTGATCTAAAGAGTAGCTGTAATTTTATCTGTTTTGGAGCCGACTGATGATGAAAGCCTTATCATCATAATATTTACTTCAACTATAATCCCTTGGTAGTATCTTATTATAAATGGAGCTGTATAATGAGGGTCTATATAATCCTTTGAAAACTAAATACCTATTAAAAGTATTCTCTGCTGCTTTAGTGATGCGATTTATATCTTTATAACTATGGCAATGGATATAAAACTGGCCTCAAAGGCAGAAGGTGATAAAGAAATACTTTTATATAATATTTAACTTGTTTTGATTTGGTAAAAAATATATAAAATATCTCGATTGTATGATTAACAATGAACGGAATGTCCGTTTGTTATGGTTTTTGTAAGCTTTTAATCAGTCGTCTTTTTATTTCTGCTAAGTGTTTATGAATATTTGGTTTAGATTTCAGTTAGGCAAGAAAGGTCTGATGCTATTGTTAATGGATTTTCTGATAATGTATCTTTTTGATAAATTAGTTCTATTGGAGAAAGTTTTTTCCATTACTTCCATCTTCCACTAAATTCGCCAACAGGTAATACCCGCTGTCAATTATTTTTTCTAAACAGATTAAAATCAGGTTTAACTTGATAATATGCTTGTGCGCTACCTATAAGGCAATCCAAAGCCAGTTATAACTTCGTTAATAAATCAGTAGCACGTAAAATTGATTGCATAATGTATGCAGCCCAGGTAGAAATTCAGGATTAGGTAGAATGTAATTCATATTGCCTATTACTTGGCTTTACAATGATAGTAACAACTTCTTGTGGATATTTGACAAAAGAAAAGTATATTGAACTGAATTTAAATTATTAAATTATAGGTTAGAGCATATTTATCAATATCAATAGAGAGACGGATAGGGAATTAGGTTTATCAATGGTTAAAACGCTTCAGTCTGATTTAACTAATAAATAGTCAGTATGTTCATGATAACAACCTTCAAATTTAATAATTTATCACACTTTGTATAGTCATGTATTAACTGTACAATACTTATTGTAATTTCTGTATCTGAGTTACCATACAAACCATTTCATATAGATGAAATAAATTGATTAATAATTTCTGCTATTTCTATTTCAATAGAGGTTGAGACCTCTAAACTGAGGCTATTTTCTGATGATTTAGTTATCGCTTTCTTAATTAGAGGATGGTTATGATCTAAAATTATCAATACATAAACCTAATGTAATTAATATATAGTTTGTGATCAATATCACAAATATAAGCACTGTTAGAACGGTAAATAAATAATGATGGATAAGTTGCCAATACAATTAAATTCCGTACCAATGAATTGACACCGCCAGGAATAAATTTTTAGTTTTTAGCTAAAATCTTTCAGATTTACTCATTAGATAACTTCAAGTATTTATTCAGTATAATCTGTTCTTATCCTAAATAAGGATTAACAGTAAATCAAAATAGAAAATTTAGGTTTATTTTTTAAAATTAGTTAATTTAGGTTAGAGTTTGAATCAGTTAGTTATCTATTAGATAATTATCCCTTTTTCAGTGAAGGATTAATGTTTCCTGTGTCTATTGATTGGTATATCCAGACTGGAGTTAGAAATGAGTAATGATATTACATTGCCTATACTGTTTACTGATGCTGCAGCGAATAAAGCTAAGATATTAATTGCAGATGAAGAAAATCCTAATTTGCGTTTACGTGTCTATATTACTGGTGGAGGTTGTAGTGGTTTTCAATATGGGTTCACTTTTGATGATAAGATAAAAGAAGGTGATTTAATAATTCAAAAGGAAAGTGTTGAGTTAATTGTTGATCCTATGAGTTTGCAGTATCTGATTGGTGGTTCTGTTGATTATATTGAAGGATTAGAAGGGTCACGGTTTGTTGTAACCAATCCAAATGCGAAAACGACTTGTAGTTGTGGTTCTTCATTTAGTATTGAATCGTTTAACTTACTAAGGTAAGTAATAACCCATACTATTATGCGCTAATTTAGGTTGCCGAGTTATTAATAGTTGGCTTATTTTATCTTAGGCTTGAGTTAGCTAAATTTGCCAGCATAGTTTGCATCATTATACTTGATTGACGAGCTGCGACAGGTAAAAATTCCTCAAAAGAAAGATGAGACTCTTTATTAGCTACATCAGAAATTGCACGTACAATAACAAATGGAATACCAAATTGATAGCATACATGACCAATTGCAGATCCTTCCATTTCAACAGCAATAGCATTAGGAAAAATTTGGCGAATATAGCTTAGCTCTTTTGCGCCATTAATAAAACTATCACCGGTACAAATTAAACCACGAACAGCATATAAATCTAATTTTTTGATACATTTTTCTGCCAGTTCTATTAATTTTTTATTTGCTTTAAATGTGACTGGACATTGCGCCATTTGACCTGGTTGGTAACCAAAAGCGGTGATATTGACATCATGATAGCAAACTTCGGTTGAAACTACGATATCACCAACCTGTAAAGTAGGTATTAATCCACCTGCAGAACCAGTGTTAATAATAAATTCAGGCGCAAAATGTTCTATTAGTAATGTTGTTCCTAGTGCTGCAGAAACTTTACCAATTCCTGATTTTAATAATGCGATATCAAGA
>JBQMRQ010000099.1:0-540 GCA_052174535.1 Arsenophonus sp. NC-WZS1-MAG3
CCCACATTCATTGGGCTGCGCTGCGGATAATTAATTGAGTTCACTTGAAGAATGGGTACACATCGATACACCTACACTACTATAAAACGATCTATAAAACGACGTTACGTTTATATTAGAACAACATTTAATAGAGTTGGATAGTACGTATGCTGTATATAATTTTCTTTCTTAGAGAAATATAATTCTCAGAGAATTTATTATGTGTAAATATTCTTATAAATTTGAGTATGTTAATGTTGTTGTTTACATTGCTGACCAAGCGTACCGAACACGGAGTGAACTGTGATATGTAAACGTTATTTTTGAAGTAGCTAAGTTCACTCGCTTGTGTCAAGTTCCACTGTATAGAGAAGGTGCTGATCACGGATATGGCGGAATTTCTAAACTAAAATATAACTACATTCTAGCGTCTGCAATAAAAGGTAACATATATAATTAATCAACTATGAGTATGACATAATGAAAATTGCGATAATAGGTGCAATGGAGCAAGAAGTCGGATTATTGCGTAAGCAAATAAATGCCCAGTTAGCATTA
>JBQMRQ010000100.1:0-76036 GCA_052174535.1 Arsenophonus sp. NC-WZS1-MAG3
GCGTACAGAGGTATCCGCAAAATTAAATATTACCTGTGATTCCCCCCTCCATGAATTTATCCGTAATGCTGTGCCAGATAGCTGATATAGCAGCACTGCTGAAACTAACCTCGAAGATTATGCTGCGATAAGGTTTCCATCCCCGTCTTATCTATAGATGTCATCCATAACGGTTATTTGCCACAGAGAATTATATATACTAGTATTAGTAATGTTGTGATTAAAGTACCTAAGGTAAGGAGATCGCAGTGGCAATAGAATATCCTTCTAAAACTTCTTACTCCGTCACCTTATCTAAAATATTTAAAAAGCAGCGAGGAGTTTCTACTATAAGGGGGTATCCCGGCGAGCTGGCATACCCAGCGGTGATTTTCACGAAGCTATAATTACTGATTCTCTTAGTAAAAAGCACATGGAAATCCTCCTATTAAAGATTATCAGTAGACTGAATAGAAATGCTTTAAATAGCATTAGCAATAGTATCTGTATGATTTAAGGAATATGCATTACGTTTATTTTTTTAGCTAAAACCATAATCCCGGCCTGTCATGTAAAATAATCGTCTTTGCCTGCTGCTCATTTATCGAGATCACTTCACATGGATGTAAGGAGTTCGTTGTAGTTAAAGATGGTTATTGAGAGTCAGAATCAAACTGAACCGAACCTTTTAATGGACTGCAAGAGCATGGTTTAAATATATTTCTCAGATTTGCTAATGGAAACGGTGCCCTTGGTTTGAATACAAATAGAAATATATTTCCAGACATGTAGTACAAACGCTATTGGGTGCAAAATAACTAATTACTAGCTTTCACTCCAGAAAGGCATGTAATCCAAGTTAAGATGAGTTTCGAGAGATCTTGTTAGTAGAGAGCCATGATACCGCTAATAAAACTTAATATTTATTGGTAAAGTTTTTAGCAAAGTACTATCCTTTAGCGATGAAGATGCTGGTATTCTATGGCTTCTTGTCAGAGAACTTGACGTCAATAAGAGCGACGAATTCAATTAAATTGGTTTTTAGCAACAATTAGTCCATGAAGCTAACATACAAAGAAGCGTGGTTTGAAAGCAACCATTTCAATGGTATTTAAGTTGCCAGAATCTGTTCAAAAAAGATGAAATCGTTTAAGAAAATTTGAGCTTCTGATCCTGGTGCTAATCAATGTTAAGTGTAAAATACAGAACAAATTCATGAAATATCAGAACGGAGCATGATCACTATACACCAGTTTTGCTAATAACTCGGAAGTACTTCAATCAGTATTTAGGGGGGTAAATCCTATTGCAATCTATTAAAGATTAGTTCAAAATTAAAGTTAAATTATTCAATAAAACCATATTATCTTACTGGAACTGAAACTAGATAAAATAATTTGACAAAATAATTAAACATTATTATTAATGCATAATGAAGAATGTAATAAACATTTCCTAACCCTTTAAGCATGCCAAAAAGATCCAACAGGTAAAGTAGAATCCCGCAGACTTTCAGTATTATAGTGACTAGATACCTAATCCTCCATTATATAACTGGAGGATTTTATGATATGAAATATTTACCCCCCTATTGGTGTTTTGATGTTGATATTGCAAATATTTAATGCAGTTCTATTTCATTAATGAACATATAAGTAATTTATTATCAATAAACGAGTCAAGAAATATTCTTTATTAGGATACTTCAGTAATCGTGAACTGAAAAACTGTAGCATAAAGTTTTCTTACTTCAATATAAATTTATAAAATATTTATGATTGGCAACAAAAATAATATTATGGATTCTCACACTATCTAAATAACAGTTTAGTAAACTAGTAAAAGCAATAACTGTCTAAATCGAAGAGTGACAAGCTGCACTTGCCCATAGATTAAAATACGGGCATATCAGCTGATAGAGTTTCTCATGCTACAGATCAACGAGGATACATAGATTATTATTAGAGTTTAGGAAAATAGTATATAGTAAAAGGATTATTTGGCTGCCATCATTAAATATGAGTATACAAGAAGTGCTTAATTGATTAAAGGTAAATCTACCGCTATTCCTAATTTACTAGATTAAATAGCGGTATCAACGACTCAGTAACCTTAATATTTAAATAGTTGACATAAAAAGCAGCTAGTTAGCTTAACAAAGCATAAACAAGGAAATTGTCATCGAATTATGCAAATCCTCAATGTTGAACTACTTATTGCACTGCCAAAAGTTGCCATAATGGAGAATGGTAATGCATATTCCCAGATCATGGTGATAATTCTCTTCTTTATTATATCAGGCTAGTATTTAAAACAAACTAGCACTGGCTGGAAAATATGAATACTGGGTATCAAAACATAATAACACCTATCTGTAAAGGTTATTTATTCATAACTCAATGGAAAATCCTACCAAGACTGGTAATTAAAGAACTATTCACTACACTTAGGTTTTTAACCATAATGAAAAGGCCGACCAATTAGCTTTAGCGATGGTGGCCGGTATGACTAACAAGATAGCACCGTATAGTATTATCTTTAATGATCCATAATCAGAGTTACTATAAAACACCTCGGCCTCATATCATTTTGAGTAAAAAACGTTTATCATGTTATGATAATGATACTTGTTATAAAATTTCTCATTCTATTAAGAATATTTTGCTATAGAGCTTAATATGAAAAAGCAAACGGTCATACAAATCAAAGAAATTCTTTCTCATTTCCTGCAGCATAGCATAAAGCTGCATTTCATTAGTTAGTTCATCGATAATTTATCAGATGATATCAATTTATACATTAAAGAAACTCATTCTATTTTATCCTGATTATATTGTTACAATGAACATGTTATTCACTGGAGAGATTTATAATGGTTACAGCAATATCATTACAAAGTCCACAATTGCAGAAAATCATTTAACAAAACTTACTAGAAGTCCTATAGCAAAACTGAATTGAGAAGGATAAATATTTTAATTATCTTTGATGTACGTTGAATAACTGAACAATACAGAAGTAAGCGAAACAAACAGGCATTGATTTGAAAGCAAGGTTTAGATAGTGGCACTACTTTCTTGCTTTATCGGCGACACCCAACATAAATTGCACTAAATGATATTGCTAAAATCGACAAATATTTTCTATGAATTCTTTAAAGAAAATCATTATATTTCACATAGAAAATCTAGAAGAAGTAAAAGAGTGTAAGATAAAAAAAGAACGAATCTCGCGGCCTTAATCAACAGAGATCGACATAGCTCATTGTAATCAATAAGATCTTGAAGAGTTTAATGCAGATTGTATTAGCCGTTTTCTTGAGCTAATTATTGATAAAGAGTCAATCTTTTACTTGGATGGAGCAAAATCGTACGAAAGCTTTATTAGCAAGAATGAAATTAGTCACCATTATCTAATGAGATTAGATAATTATAGAATTATTTGTAAGGAGCTCCACATTTAAAATGTGGATAGTTATATTAATCAATTAAAAGGAGATGGCTAAGTAGATTCCATGATACAGGGTCATTTTATTTACTGAACTATCTGGCTAAAGAAGATTGTTTAAAATCAGGAATAATTAAAATATAGATGTGCTTATAAGTTGCTCTATAAGAAAAACAACAATTTTTGCTAATATAGCCGTTAATAAACATTAAGCCTTTCAATGTTAAAGGTAAATACAAAAAATTGCGTAGGTAATAAGTAGTAATGACAAAGATGGCTGAGATCTAGACTTTCTAAACCTAGATTATTTTTAGCTTAAATCTCCTTAGGATAATAAGGTAGTGAATTAACGAATTACATAGAAGCCTGCCTCCAACGTCTATAAATAAGGCTATTTATTAGGTTGGAGAACTCTACTGTCAATATCTAAATTTAGATACCTTGCAAACAAGGATGGTATTTATGATAGCAAACAAAGAAGCAAAAAGTATTAAAAAATATACCACTAACAATGAGGTTAATGATTTTTTCTGGCAATCAGCAAGAAATTACCGCAATCACAAAGTCAAATAATGAATAAATATATTCTAGCAGGAATATATCCTAATTTATTAATATTTTATAGTGAAATAATAGTTTTTTCAACCAAATAATTCATTTATTGAATAATTAAGCTTTTTTGCTAAAAATGAATAAAAATACTTTTTAGATATGAAATTCGAGCTTCATAGCAAAAAATCTTTTTTATTGATTTACAAAAATAAAAACCTATTTTAAACCTAGTATTAATAATAAACGGATAGTTTCCGTATTCAGAAAAGAAGTCGAACAGAAAATGACTTAAATTATATTACCGCAAGTAAAGGCAGATAAAAATGGCGAAGAGAATAAGCTATCTTACCGCCGTCACTTTATTTAAATAGTATAAAGTACGCTTACTTATATGTAAGCGATATCGATTTAAAATGGATATTATTTAACCGGTATTGAATCGGATAAAACCCGTTTATGCTGAAGTATAATGAGTATTATACAATCCATCTATTAATGGATGATAGATTATTTGATGCAATATTATTGAATCCAGACCTGGCGATTAAATTTAATAAAATCCGTACTTTTCAGTCTGACTATCAGAAATATAAGATTTTAAGCTATTTTTAACTGGACTCTTATCATTAATGAGGATGCTTAGTTAAGCTTTATTTTTAGAAAATTAACTATTTCAGTGATATCAATAAATTCTTTTTCATTATTACGTCGCTGTTTATATTCAACCTTGTTGTCATCTAAATTACGATCACCGATCACGATGGCATGAGGTATGCCAATAAGCTCCATATCGGCAAACATCACACTAGGTCGTTCTTTTCGATCATCAAAAATGACATCAATACCATTGGATTGCAAATCAGAGTAAAGTTTTTCAGCAACTTCTTTAACACGATGTGATTTATCCATATTCATTGGTAAAATAGCAACTTGAAAAGGTGCGATTGCATCAGGCCAAATAATTCCTTTATCATCATGACTCTGTTCAATTGTAGCTGCTACAATCCGTGTGATACCGATACCATAACACCCCATCGTTACCGTTTGATTATGTCCCTCTGAATTTTGCACGCTGGCCTTCATTACTTTAGAATATCTAGTTCCGAGTTGAAAAATATGACCAACTTCAATTCCACGTTTAATTTGTATAGTTCCTTTACCATCTGGACTAGGATCACCTTCAACCACATTACGTAGATCATAAACTTCGGGTAAAGGTATATCTCGCTGCCAATTAATACCAAAATAGTGTTTATGATCAATATTGGCAGCGGCACTAAAATCACTCATCACAGAAACGCTGCGGTCGATAATCGCTGGTATTGGTAAATTAACAGGGCCTAATGAATTAGGACCTGCTTTCAATATTGCTCGTATCTCTTCTTCTGTTGAGAATTTTAGTGGGCTCGCAACCAGAGGATGTTTTTCTGCTTTCATCTCATTTAACTCATGATCACCACGGATCAATAAGGCAATGAGCTGATGACCACTCTCTTTTGCTGCACTGACAATTAAGGTTTTTACTGTTTTCTCAATAGGTAAACTATATTTATCAACTAGCTCAGCAATGGTTTTTGTGTCAGGGGTATCAATAAGACGCATATCTTCAGTTGGTGGAGCACACTCTTCCGTAAGACAAATCGCTTCTGCTAATTCAATATTAGCAGCATAATCTGAAATAGTAGAAAAAACAATATTATCTTCACCACTATCAGCTAAAACTTGAAATTCATGAGAAGCATTTCCACCGATAGAGCTAGTGTCTGCTTGGACTACCTTAAAATTAAAGCCAATACGGCTAAAAATTATACTATATGCCTTATACATTGCATCGTAAGTTTGTTGGAGCGAATTTTGATCAGTATGAAAAGAATAAGCATCTTTCATAAGAAATTCACGGGATCGCATCGCACCAAAACGTGGTCTTATTTCATCACGAAATTTTGTTTGAATTTGATAAAGATTCAATGGCAGCTGTTTATAAGAACTCACTTCATTACGAATGAGATCAGTAATTACCTCTTCATGAGTAGGACCTAACACAAAAGATCGCTCGCCACGATCAACAAAACGAAGCAATTCTGGTCCATATTGCTTCCAACGCCCACTTTCTTGCCATAGATCTGCTGGCTGAACTATCGGCAGAGAAATCTCAATTACACCAGCTCGATTCATTTCTTCACGAATAATATTTTCAATTTTGCGCAGTACACGAACACCAGTTGGTAGCCAGTCATATAGTCCTGAAGCAAGTTTACGGATCATACCTGCGCAAAGCATCAACTTATGACTAATAACCTCAGCATCGGCGGGAGTCTCTTTTAAAGTAAAGAGAAGATATTGTCTTGTACGCATTATTAACTTCCATCAACAATGATTACTTGCAGGTTAGTATTAACAAACCATAAAAATCATTCTCTATCTTATCAGCGATAAGATAATGCCTAAAGATATAATTTTAATTTATTAACGCATATAAAGCGAGAAAACTATAGTGATATTTACTAAAATTTGTCATTAAAGGTTAAAATCAAGAAGATGGATAGTAGATATTTTATTAGCAACATTTTATATGTCTAGCACAAGATTTTGCGCTAACATACTTGACAAATAAAGTACTTAAAGAAAGGATAGAAATCTATTGCTCAATTACCTGTTTTTGAGCAGTAACAGAAAAATCACTTTCATCTCATTAGTCTTCATTATCATAATATTTTTATCATCTATATCATTCACAGTAGCCATTTCGCTATAAATAGGGCGGTGCGCGACAAGTATTTATATAATGATCTTGGACAAAACAGCTATGATTATAAAGATTTCTAATGCATCTCTAATTCTTTTACTATTATTTAATAATTATTGTTAATGATCCATCAAAATAGATAATTAAATCATCAGTAAACTAATTATTCTCTTTGATTTATAGTAAATACAAAAGTATTAATCAATCTTTCCATGATCAGATAATAGTTTTCATTGTTTCATAATGCTATGACATTTAATAAATTTTATTGGTATAATTTATGAAAAATAGTAAAATAGTGAGGTAAGGTTATGGATACCAATTTTAATTATGGTTTATGTACTGCGATTGTTGTTGTATTATTAATAATGTATTCTTTCTTTTATTTTCTGAGTATTATATTATCTTAACTGTCTCTTTTTATTGTTGTAACAATTTTAGTTAACTAAAATAATGCACAGCAGGCTTGGGAGAACTCCATTCCTTCTACTGCAGCCTATATAATAAATAGGAATTACATTCTTTCTACTGTTTCAATTCCTAATGTGTCTAAACCAATTTTTAAGGTTTTTTGCGTCAATAATGCCAGTTTTAATCGGCTTTCTTTTAAATTGTTATTTTCTATATCTAAAACTGAACAATGTTCATAAAAACTAGAAAATAATTTAGCTAAATTATATAAATAAGCGCACATAATATGTGGTAAACCTTCACGAGCAACGATTAATATCGTCTCTTCAAATTGTAATAAACGTATCGCTAGGGCTTGTTCATACTTATTTGTTAAAATGATTGAATCGCCTAGTACACTTGGATCAATATTAGCCCGCTTAAAAATAGAAATAACACGGGCATAGGCATATTGTATATAAGGCGCGGTATTGCCATTAAAAGTTAACATATTGTTCCAGTCAAAAATATAATCAGTTGTACGATTTTTTGATAGATCAGCATATTTTACTGCAGCAATACCAACTACCTGACTAATCGATTGCAACTCCTTTTCTAGGATAGCTGGATTTTTTTTTCGGATAAGATCACTCGCCCGCTCAATTGCTTCATCAAGTAATTCGATAAGCCGGATCGTCCCGCCAGCTCGAGTTTTAAACGGCTTACCATCTTTACCTAGCATCATACCAGACATGTGGTGCTCTAATGACATTGTGTCGGGAATATAGCCAGCTTTACGTACAATTGCCCATGCTTGCATGAGATGTTGATGTTGGCGTGAATCTATATAGTATAATACTCGGTCAGCATGTAATATTTCATGACGATATTTTGCACAGGCAATATCTGTTGTCATATAAAGAAAGCCACCATCTTTTTTCTTGATGATAATCCCCATGGCATCACCATCTTTATTCTTAAATTCATCCAAATATACTACCATCGCACCATCATTTTCAACGGCTAACCCTTTATCTGTTAAATCAGCAACAATATCAGGTAGCATATTATTATATAAACTTTCACCCATCACATCGTTTTCTGTTAAAGTAACATTCAAACGATGATAAATTTGTTGATTTTTTACCATGGTAATATCAATCAATTTGCGCCACATTTTACGACAATATTCATCACCAGATTGTAGTTTAATTACATAATTACGCGCAATTTCAGCAAAGTTTTCATCTTCATCATAATGTTTTTTAGCTTCACGATAAAAAGTTTCTAGATCAGCTAAAGCCATATTATTAGCATTTTCTTGTTGAATTTTTTCTAGATATGCAATCAGCATACCAAACTGGGTCCCCCAATCGCCTATATGATTAGCACGTATTACTTTATGACCTAAAAACTCTAATGTACGAGCAACTGCATCACCAATAATAGTGGAACGTAAATGACCAACATGCATCTGTTTTGCTACATTTGGAGCTGAATAATCAATAATTACGGTTTGTGGTTTAACAATGCTAATTGCTAATTTTTCATGTTGCAAAGTAAGTTCAATTTGTTCAGCTATCCATTGTTTATCAAGAAAAATATTAATAAAACCTGATTCTGTTATTTCAACTTTGCTGGCAATATTTTCCAGGTTTAGTAGTGGCAGAATTTTTTCAGCTAATTGACGTGGAGGAATGCCGATTTTTTTAGCTACAGATATAATACCATTAGCTTGGTAATCACCAAATTTGGATTTTGTTGAATGGCGGATACATGCCTCACTACCTTTAGGAGCCCCTACGGCAATTAATGCATTATTAATTTTTTTTGAAAGAATAGCCTGAATATTCATCTGATTACCTTAATGATGAAATAGTGGTCGTGTTGAACTTAATAAGATATATAGCTATAAGAATCATGATAAAATAGTTGGCTTTATACTAAAATTAATTATTCTCTTTCTAGTATCAAGAATTATTAAATTATTAGCAAAATCTAGTTTGTAGCAATCACGCTACGTTTCACTTTAATGCTTCTTGTATCTGTTCTTGATCCTTAAAATTTAATATTGTTTAGCACTAGGATTTCAACAAGGTTAACTCTCTTAGATGGTTATAGCTTTTCTGAGCAAATAAAAGCAACTTTAATACCATTCAAATGGTTGCTTTTCTTAAACCACAGTGCTTCTAATATTAGTTTTATAGCGCACACTATCACGAAAAATTAATTTAATTAAATTTTTCATTCTTATTGACGCCCCATAGTGCACTGACGAGAAACATCGAATGCTTAACCATTCTTCTCAATCTTTCTCCAACTTCTTCATCGCTGTAGGATACGCTAAAAACCTTGACAATAAAATATCAAAAAACTTTATTAACGATATTTGTGGCCTTCTACTATCCAGGAGGAGAGCTCTGGAATTAACCTTAACTTTCGATTGTATGACTTTAAGAAGTGAAAGGGAGCATATTAGCTATTTTGTGTAACTAATGGCGTTAATGCTGTATGCCAAAGAATATCTTTACTATTACATTCTAAAAAACTAATGACACCGGAACTGTGTGATGGGGTTATAACTGGCCGCCCCACAGCAAGCCTGAAAATACAATTAAGTCAAGATGTTTCGCAAGGCACATTGAGAGGTTTAACCTAACTCGTCTCTGACTTTTAGTAAGCATATTTGAGCGCAATACGCTCCTTATATCCATTCACAGCACCGCCAATTATAATCAGCAGGCAAGGACGATCAGCCTCTCCCTGACAGAACCGACAGATGCTTTTCGACAAGAAATAAACGTTAGACGTATTGCTTAAAATCACGTAGATATAATTCTCTATGCTTTTCAAGCATTACCCCTATTTCAGTCTGATGACAACACTTTTAGAAAGAAACCATATCGTTTTCACCAAAAAACGCTAAGAAAGCTTCATGAAAATCACCGGTGGAATATCTGTAGAACAGCCATACTAACAATCATTCGCTTCTTTTTCACGCTTCAGACAAAGAAAGGGTAGAAATGAGCTATTGAAGTATATTCTATTCCAGTTGCGACCTCCTCCATTAATCTTAAGTACTTTAATCTAAACATCGACAATATCAATCTGTATGGTTATCTGTAGTAAATAATCGTTATGAACGACCATATGAACCTGGTTGATAAAGCGGCGTTGTGAAGCATGTTGTTGCAGTATAATAGCTTCGAGCTCAGGTTCAATAGCGGTACACTATTAGTTTCTTGTAACACTATTACGGATGGATTCATGGAAGGGATAAGATAATATCTAGCTTCTCGGATATTTGTAGAGGTAAACCTTATTCATGATATATTATCTCTCTGTTATTGAAATCATCCATGAAACCAATCAGAAAGGAGAGGGATTATATCCCGCTGCTATTTCCAAAAGCTCATACATCAAAAATGAGTATAATTCATACTATATGTTATTATTTTGTTAAAAAATAATAGAAGATTTTGATTTATCTAACTTTTAAAATTACACTTCTGTAAAATTGTAATTTTTATTAGAAATTTTAATTTTAAAATAAGCTATATTAAGTTTCTTTAGTTTCTATATAAAAATTTATCTTTAAGGAATAGAAAGTTCAAATATATTGAAATTTATTAGCAACAGTTAATGCTTTTTTATAAAAATTATTCTTTTCCATTAAAATTAATTAATCATTTCAATTAATCGTTGAAAAGGCTATATTGCAAAGGTTGTTAGTAAAAATCTCTTAATACTGCAAGAAGAATTTTCGCTACAGCGATTCCCATAAAATAAACAGTTATTATAGATTAAAGAGATATTTTCTCGCTCTCTGCCAACATAAAGCTGCATTTAATTAGTGTTTAGGTCGGTGAATAATCTATTATATTATCTAGATTCTCATATATTTAAAACTTATTTCACTTTATCATGCTCATATTATCACAGTGAAGATGTTATCCGTTCTTGCATTCATTAGTGTTACAGCATATCGTTTTAAAATTCACGATTATAAGAAAACATTTAATAATCTTACTGGAAGTTCTCTGGTGAAATTAATCACAAGGATAAATGGTTTAGTTATTTCCAATGTATATTGAATAGATTGACTTTACAGGGAGAGAGTCATCATAGCGAAAGAAAGAGATATTAATTTAAAATCAGCATTTAAATAGCAGAACTGCTTCCTTATTTCATCGGTAATACCCAATAAATCCCTAACTGATATTATTGAAGTCAATAAAATATTTTCTCTGAATCCTTTAAATGGAGGCATTATATTTCACATGGAAAAGTGAAAATACGGGAAGGGAAATAAAAAGAAGGAATTGCGATTTTAATAGGAAAAAATCGACAGGAGTTATTGTAATCGATGAGATCTTAAAAAGATTAATACAGAATGTATTAGGCGTTTTCTTGAGCTTATCATAAATAAGAGTCCATTCTTTACTCAGATAGTACCTCTAAAATAGTATGAAATTTTGCTAGTTAATATGAAATTAATTAGCATCGCCTAATAAAGTTGGTAACCAGATAGTTATTGGTAAAATGAATTCTAGATTCAAACTATGAATAGTTATATCAGTAAACTAAAAGAATGGTGAGTTATGATAATTTCTGGTATATGGAGCTTTGGAGATGATGACGTGTATCCTGCCTAATTAATTTTATAGTTGATTCCAATCATATTGATATGATATCAAATATTGATATGATAAGATATGAAGTTACCCCCATAGATTTCACGAGATTAGATATTACCTATAATCCTTTGTATTAACTTATCTGTATCCTAATACGGTAGCTCTGGATAGCCACTTGTTGCTTAGATAGAATCGAATCCATGATGCAACCAAGATGCTGAATACTAATTTTATCAACGGAACATCACATGCCATCGTTTATAACAATTATTTGCTATAGCATATTATAACAGATCAGTATTAGCAATATTGAGATTAAAGTGCCTAATATTACAGGGATCACAACGGCAACGGAATATCCTTTAACAGCTTGTTGCTATCGTTTAACCTAAAATAGGTAAAAGTAATGAAGAGTTACTACTATTGCCTATATATGCGACAAGGCATATTTATCGATAATTTCGAACATACTGAGATATTTCTCGGTGAGAAATACATAATCATTCTCGCTAGAGAAACATCAGAAGATTAAAATAGCAATGACTTTAAAATAAAAGTAATAGGGTTCCTGCGTGATTTAAGCAATACACGATACCTACTATACTTTTATTTTTTGAGAGATGGCATATATCTAGCACTATCAAGCAAGATAGTGCCCTCTTTTTTCTGCTGGTCATTATTAGCGGCCTTACATGAATGTAAGGAAATTCATTGCAATCGAAGATGTTTATCAAGAATCAGTAGCGAACTTTAACATAACTTTTCAATGACTGATGAGCGCATTGCTTAAGCATATTTTCAGGATTTCTAAGGAAGACTCTGCCATTAGTTTTAAACACAATATCAAAGAGATTCCTGGACATCTAGCATTAATGCTATTGGGTACTATAAAACAGCTAATGTGACGCCTTCATTCCTAAAGGAATCTAATCGAAAGTTTAATGGTGAGCTATGGAGAGGTCTGCCTAACAAGAAAGGTGCGCTATACTGTTGATAAAGTTTTTGATGTTTTCTTAGTAAAGTTTTCAGTGTACTTTTCAGCGATGAAAAGTTGAAGAAACACCGAAAAGAACGCTGACATTCTACGACTTCCTGTTAGTACACTGATGTCAGTAAAAACGACAAATCCGATTGAATTGGTTTTTGCGATAGTGAATAAGACTATAAAGGCGATACGTAAAAAAGTGTAGTTAGAAGAAAACAGCCCTTTATGATATTTAAGTTATCCGCCATCTGTTCAAAAACTAGAACCAGAAAAAGAAATTTCGATCTATGATCATACTATTAAACAGCGTCAAATCTAAAGATGACTAATAGATTCATAAGGTTCTAGCTCCAGATGTGGAAGTAGCCTGATCATCATACACCAGATTTACTAATAACTCAAGGATAGCTAAGTAGCTTCCATGGTCTAGGGTCTTTTATTTATTGAATTATCTGATCTAGAGAAGATTTTTAAAACTAGAATAATTAAAAATAGAGAGGTGGCTACAATTTGCTCTGCGAGCAAAGCAGCAACCTTTGCTAATATAAATTTAAAATAAGTATTTTACTTGCAATATAGTATGTTTATTAATTGATAATTAAAAATAGAAATAACAATAATTAATTGGAGGTCTGTAGTATTATGATAACCTTAGAAATTTGTTGCTATGGAGCTGAATGCGCTCTAATTGCACAAAAATTTGGCGCAGATCGTATTGAACTTTGTTCTAGTTCAGCTGAAGGTGGATTAACGCCTAGTTATGGTTGTTTAAAGCAAGCTATAGATACATTAAATATTTCCGTTCATCCAATTGTACGTCCAAGAGGAGGTGATTTTTATTACAGTGATAGTGAATTTGAAACCATTAAACATGATATTAAATTTATCAGACAGTTAGGTTTTCTTGGTGTAGTATATGGCATATTAAATCGAGATGGGCACATTGATATACCGCGCATGCGTATTTTAAAGGCATTATCTGGTGATATGGCCGTTACGTTTCATCGTGCTTTTGATATGTGCATTACCCCAAAACAGGCCTATACACAGCTGACAGAGCTAGGTATTGCACGTATATTAACTTCAGGGCAGAAGCAGAATGCAGAATTAGGTTTACCGTTATTAAAAGAATTAAATGTATTATCTAAAAAAATTCCAAATGGTCCCATAATTATGGCAGGTGGTGGGGTAAAATTATCAAATATCCAGAAATTTATTGATGCAGGTTTACCGGAAGTACATTCATCTGCTGGAAAAATAATACCATCGACTATGAACTACCGCAAAGCAGGAATAACGATGATCTCCAATATGGAGATGGATGAATCTACCCATTATTGCGTAGATGGTAATGTTGTGAAAGCTATAAAAAATTTATTAGCTATTGCCAATAATGACTAATAATAACTTTAGAGTAAAATGGGATGGTATTGGATATTGTTCTGTTTAGCTTTTCTTGGCAATTAAAGTAACTCGTAAGGGAGAGGGATAACCTTCAACTGTCAAATTTATATTATATGGATCAAGAAAATTCGCTAATGATTCAGTTTGCATCCAGGCAGTTTTTCGTTGCTCCTGTATGGTTGTTACAGTTTGATCAACAATATGCACATTACAAAAGCCACATCTTTCTAGCCAAATTTTAAGCATTTTTGCTGAGGGAATAAAATATATATTACGCATTTTCGCATAACGCTTGTTAGGTATTAAACATTGATTTTCATCACCCTTAATAACTAAACTTTCAAGTACTAGCTCACCACCGGAAACTAATTGATTTTTTAGTTGATAGAGATGATCTAACGGTGAACGTCGATGATAAATTACACCCATTGAAAATACAGTATCAAAGGCCGGTAGCGTTGATAGTTGCTCGATACTTAGAGGCAATAGATGCGCTCGTTGATTATTACCAATTAATTTACGTATGGCTTCAAATTGACATAAAAAGAGTTGACTAGGATCAATACCGATAACAATTTTTGCCCCTTCACCAACCATTCTCCACATGTAATAACCATTACCACAGCCGATATCAAGTACCCGTTTATCTATTAATGGTGAAAGATAAGGCAAAATACGTTGCCACTTCCAGTCCGAACGCCATTCGGAATCAATGTTAATATTGTATAAGGAAAATGGGCCTTTACGCCATGGCATCAAACTTTTTAACAAAAAAGTAATTCGTTTCTTATCTTCTAAACAAAGCAGAAACTCATTTTTAGCTATCACTGCAGTTTTTAGATCTAAGTAAGTTGGGGTCATATTAGGAAGACTTTGCACTATTTTTTTCCAAGTGTTGAATTGCCCATGTTGAGTAGTTTTTTTCCATTTTTCAATTTGGTATAGTAGTGTTTCTAGCCACTTGCTAAGGGGTTCGATTGCGATTTGTTGATAAACATAATCAAAATCTATCATCAAACTTATTCTTTGATAGCTAGTAGTGAACCGAAATTAAAACATTGAAACCATAAGTCACAATGATGAAACCTTGCTGCAAGCAGACGTGATTTATGTTTGCTAATAGAATCTGTTAACATGCTATTTTCTAATATATTACGTTTTTGACTTATTTCTAGTTCACTATAATCATTGGCGCGCTTGAAATCATAATGCATATTAAACAGTAAATTATTAATTTTTTCGTCGCTAAAATTAAATTTTTCTGATAACACTAAAGCACCACCAGGATTTAGTCCTTGGTATATCCGGTTAATTAATTCTTGTCGAACGGTTGGTGGAATAAATTGCAGAGTAAAATTTAATACTACCATTGAGGCATTTTGTATATTGATATCGAGAATATCACCTTTAATAATTTCAACTAGTGCATTCCCTTTATAAGTATGAACATATTGTTGGCAGCGCTCGATCATTGCAGCTGAATTATCAATAGCAATTATTTTACAATTTTTATCCTTAATATTACGATGAATCGATAATGTTGCTGCACCTAAAGAACATCCGAGATCATAAATAGTGCTATTAGGTGTAACAAAGCGTCTAGCAAGCATACCAATCATAGTAATAATACTTGAATAGCCAGGAATAGAACGTTTAATCATATCAGGAAAGACTTCGGCAACTTTTTTATCAAATTGCCAATTACCTAAATTTGCAATAGGAGTTGCAAACAAGGTGTCTTTCTGTTTATCCGAAATTTGACTGGACATATTCCATATGAATTAATTCAGAAATAGCAAATAGTGGTTAATTCTAACAGATTTTATCCTTATCTGTCACTTCTCTAGAACAGTAGTATAGTCTTATTTTTTAAATAATTTATTTTTAACTTTGAACTAATCTTTCATAGATTGCAATAGAATTTTACTATCTAATGCTGATTAGAGTTAATTTCTGATTGTATAAACAATCATATTAATACAGGGTCATCTGCAAGCTCTTAAGCAGAATTAAAATGATGTCTTTGAATCCCATCTTTCATGGCTCATTAAATTGCTAGGCCATACTATTTGTTTAAAATACATAGGTAGGATAAATCTCTGTTCTATATAAATCTCTACACATAAACAATTGAATTCATACTTTCCAGTAGTTGAATATTTTAATAGATCAAAAAGGCGATCTGTAAATTTTTTTTTATTATCTGTAAATACCCAATAGATAATATCTATTTGGGATATACTCGATTAAAATCACGTAATTAAGCGTCGAGCATTAGCTGCGGTCCTTGATCTTGTAAAAGCAAATAAACCCATTGAATAATGTGATCTATATTTATAAAAATATAACGTTATAAAATTTCGTCTTCCATTTATGGAAGACATTTAAGATTAAGTATAAATAATCATGCTCGTAGCTTTTAAACGCTTTATAGTTTTCGACTTCGGGTTTTTGCTTCGCTTCATTTCAAGTAAATTCTTCGTATAAGCCTGCATAAACAATAATCCAGGCCAGATAGGAAATACCTTTTGAGTTCAGAAAATTTGCGTACAACGCTGCCAGCAGATCAGCGAACAAGAAATATTTTTTGAAAGAAAAACGACTGCAGCTTATCTAAGCAGATAACAGCGTTATCAGAAAATGTGGAATAGAATGTTAACTGTGATCATCAACATCATCTCGTTTTTACCATTTAATAAACAGGTAAGTTTAATATACTAAAACGCTTAACTAAAGTAAATACAGCTTCTTTTCTAGCCTCTGAATAGTAGTTCTAATTTTAGATGTTGTAGTTACTGATAATGAAGTCTCATCATCATATTTTACTCTAAACTATATCCATAAGTAGCCATCATCTTGCCATGAACATGGCAGTGCGATGAGTTAACCAGACAATCTAGTATATCACAAATCGGAATACTACACTCTAATGCTTCGTAAATTTATTCTCCATTCTTAAGTAAAATGTTGTTTACCAGGATGGTTAGTAGATTAACCCTTTAAGGCGATTCCAGCTTTTCTGAATAGACGAGGAGCACCTTAAATACCATTGAAGAGTTGTTTTCTTAAGCTACACTGCTTCGCGCGTTACCTTCATAGGCTTTCACCTATCACAAAACTAGATTTAATTTGATTTGTCGTTTTTATTGACATCATAATGAACTAACGGGAAGCCATAGAATGCCCAGCCATTCTTTTAACTCTTTTTTTCAGCTTCTTCATCGCTGTAGGATACGTTAAAACCTTACTAATAAAGCATAAAAAGTTTTATTAGCAGCGTTACGACCCCCCCTCTACTAACCTGAGCTCCTAAGAAGAATTTAGCTTTAACTTTTAGTTGAATGCCTTTTAAGATTAAAACCAGAACATCAGCTATACGTAACCAAAAACATTGATGCTGCGCGCTCATAAATATTTTTCCATTGTATTAAAAAAACTAAAAGCATCATCTTCGTAGCAAGCATGAAGATATAGTTAAACCCCGTTTACAGGGAATTAGAATTTAAGTGCAGTTCGCTTCTGACTATCGATAACCATTTTTGAGCACAATTGGTCTCCTTACATCCATGGATAGTAAGGTTGATTTAACTAGCAGATAAAGGAATTAGCTTATCTGACAGGACCAATATATATCCATAGATCAAGAAATAAATATAGCGCGTATCGCTTTAATCACGTAACCGCCATTGTCTATGCTCTTTAAGGCATTACTGCTTCAGTCTCCTGATGGCACTTGAGAAGATATCATATGATTTTCATCGAAAAATCTTTACAGGGGTTCATGAAAATCACCGGTAGAATTCCTTACAGTGAGGTCATTGCAGTTACGGGTAGTAAAATCTTTCAACGCTTTTTAGATGTTTTAAATGCTTTAAATAAAAGGTAGCAACGAGTTGCTGACCATCTTATTCCATTGTGGCTAAGAGATTTCCCCCTTGACTTTAAGCACTTTAATCTTAATATCGCCAATAGTAGTTTACTATAGTTCATTACGGTAAATAATTGTTACCGATAACGGTATTTAATACTCCTTCATAAAGGCAACGCCACAGCATATTGTACTAGCATGGCTTCTAATTCCATCTCAACAGCAGTGCCTATCAACTGGCTTTCAGCATTACGGATAAATTCATGCAATGGATCACAGGTAATATCTAGTTTTGCTAATATCTATAAGGTAGATTTTATGGCATATCATCTCTATATTATTGAAATCATTCAATAAATTAATCAACAAAATATACGCTAGCATATCCAAAACTACATATACCAGAAATGGATATAACTCCTGTACGACGAAGGTCTATATAATACCGGGATCAAACAGTTAGTAAGTAAAATAAATCTTATTAATACGGCAAAAGAATATAAGTATAACTATGTTAATAAAATTAATTTTGACTTAAAGATCAAATGAGAAAATTTGTATCCAAGGCAAATAATAAATATTAACTAATATCATTAAAATCATAGAACTAAAAGTAGTTATTTGGCCAAAATAACTCCAAGTAAGTTCTCTTTGTTTTAGACCAAAGTAATGAAAAATTCTAGCGATAATAAAAATTAACCCACAAAAATGAATGGCCCAAACAGGTGCACCGTTCATCTCCATCATTAATAATGATAGCATAGAAATAGGAATATACTCAATCGCATTACCATGAACGCGTATTGCTGTTTGTAACTCATAAAATCCACCATCACCGTAAGTAACTTGATACTGAGTTCTAAGTTTAATGACTTCCAAAGATAACTTAAACAATATTAAAGCACTAAATACAATATATAGAGCACTAACCATTTTCTCTCCAATTTTTTAGACTAAAACAATAAAATAATGATACATCTAAAAACTTTTACAGTTACTATAAATATAGTATTTAAATTAATAAAATCTTTAAGATTACGAATATGATAAAAGTTATCTAGCTATATGGATAAAGCATTCTTATTTCTCAATAGAAATTTCTGTAAAATAACGGTATTTTAATGCTATTAAATTAATAGCAGTAAGCGACTAGTATAAGCGACTCTGTAAATTGAGTATGATAAGTAAAAGGTTATCATTATGCGGACAAATTATTGTGGGCAATTAGGTATTGCTCACGTTGGACAAAAAGTGACTCTCTGTGGGTGGGTTAACCGCCAGCGTAATTTAGGTAAATTAATTTTTATCGATATGAGAGATCGCGAAGGTTTAATTCAAATTATTTTTATACAGGAAAATGATGCCGAACTTTTTATCCAAGCGTCACAGTTACGCAACGAATTTTGTACCCAGATAACAGGTATAGTGCGAAAACGTAAACAAATCAATAAAAAAATACCAACCGGTGAGATTGAAATTGTTGCACAAACATTGACGATTATTAATCGTTCTGAACCATTACCGATAGATAGGAATAAACAAAATTCCGAGGAAATTAGATTAAAATATCGTTATCTTGATTTACGGAAACCGCAAATAGCGATGCGCTTGAGAGAGCGAGCTAAAATTACTAGTTTTGTGCGTCGTTTTATGGATGCGGAAGGTTTTATTGATATTGAAACACCTATTCTGACCAAAGCAACACCAGAAGGTGCGCGTGATTATCTTGTTCCAAGCCGTGTTCATAAAGGTGAGTTTTATGCTTTGCCGCAATCACCGCAACTTTTTAAACAATTATTGATGATGTCTGGCTTTGATCGCTATTATCAAATAGTAAAATGCTTTCGTGATGAAGATTTGCGTGCTGATCGCCAACCTGAATTTACTCAGATCGACATAGAAACCTCTTTTATGACTGCTGAGGAAGTTCGTGAAGTGATGGAGCGTTTTATTCGTCAATTATGGGAGGAAAACAAAGGTATTGAATTAGGCACTTTTCCGGTAATGACTTTTACTGAAGCCATGCAACGTTATGGTTCAGATAAACCAGACTTACGGAATCCTTTAGAATTGGTTGATATTGGTGATTTGGTTAATACAGTTGAATTTAAAGTATTTTCTGACGCTGCCAATGATTCAAAAGGTCGTGTAGCTGCACTTTGCGTTCCAGGTGGAGCATTATTAACACGCAAACAACTTGATGATTATACTGAATTTGTTGCTATTTATGGCGCTAAAGGATTACCCTGGATGAAGATCAATTCATTAACTGAAGATCAGGTAGATATTCAAAGTCCTATAGCTAAGTTTTTATCACAATCAGTGATTAACAATCTATTAGCACGCACTCAAGCTAAAGCAAATGATATTTTGTTATTTGGCGCGGGTAAAAAAAATGTTGTCAATGATGTAATGGGAGAATTACGGTTGAAAGTAGGACGTGATTTAGCAATCACACAAAATAATACCTGGAAACCGTTATGGATTATTGATTTTCCAATGTTTGAAAAAGATGAAAACGATGAACTTAATGCTATGCATCATCCTTTTACTGCACCGAAAGATTTTACCCCACAACAATTGCAAACTAATCCATTAGCAGCCGTTGCTAATGCCTATGATATGGTTATTAATGGTTATGAAGTTGGTAGCGGCTCAGTGCGTATTCACCATAATAAGATGCAACAAGCTGTTTTTGAAATTCTTAATATTAGTCAATCAGATCAGCAAAATAAATTTGGTTTCTTGCTTGAGGCATTACAATATGGAACCCCTCCGCATGCTGGTTTAGCATTTGGTTTAGATAGACTGGTTATGTTATTAACGGGAACAGAAAATATTCGTGATGTCATTGCATTTCCAAAAACAACCGCAGCAGCTTGTTTAATGACCGATGCCCCAAGCATAGCTAATCCAGTCGCATTAGCAGAATTAGCAATAACAGTTACCCAACATACTAAATAAATATTTATGAAAATAAACGACAGGAATCAATATTAATTCTAGCTTATGTCCAAGCAAGTCGCCAAATACTGATACTACAGCAGTGTTTTAATCTTAATTTTTAACAATTAGTTACCGATAGTTTTAAGAATAATAAAATCTCAAGAGAGATGGAATTATATGAAGTTAAAGAAGAGATAGGGGCGCATTGATATTATCAAACAGAATTTGGCCTTAATTAATCAGAATTTTAATAATTTATTTACAATGGTACACCGAATTTAATTAAATGTAAAGAGTATTAATTTGCTTTATGGGAGAGCCTTACCGCAAGAGCAGGATATTTTATTGAAAAAAATATTTGGATTTTTGTTAATTCCCTGCTACTCAGTTAGAAAGCATTAACTAAATCATGGAGTAATTGTCAGGCGATTAAAGAATTTTGTTCTAAAATGATTTTTATTAAAGTATTTTTGGAGATATTTCATGGCAGGTCATAGTAAATGGGCTAATACCAAACACCGTAAAATTGCGCAAGATACAAAACGAGGTAAAATTTTTACTAAAATTATTCGTGAACTGGTAACAGCGGCTCGTTTAGGTGGCAGTGATGCTACATCAAATCCACGATTGCGGACGGCAATTGATAAGGCGTTATCTAACAATATGATGCGAGATACATTAAATAGAGCAATTATACGTGGTGTAGGTAGTAATGAAAATGATAATATGGAAGCAATCATTTATGAAGGTTATGGCCCAGGCGGTACAGCTATTATGGTTGAATGCTTAAGTGATAATCGTAATCATACAGTTTCTGATGTACGCCACGCCTTTACTAAATGCGGTGGTAATTTAAGTACCGATGGTTGTGCTGCTTATTTATTTACTAAACGTGGCGTGATTTCATATTCGGCAGGCATTGATGAAGATAATTTAATAGAAGCGGCATTAGAAGCAGGTGCAGATGATCTCAAATCTTATAATAATGGAGCAATCGATATTTATACTACCCTGGAAAATTTTGGTCATGTAAAAGATACTTTAGATAAAGCTGGTTTTAAAGCTGAAATTGCCGAAATAACAATGATCTCGTTAACTAAAGTAACTTTAGATATTTACACTGCACCTAAACTTTTGCGTTTAATTGATATCCTGGAAGATTTTGATGATGTACAAGAAGTGTATCACAATGGGGAAATTTCAGCTGAAATTGCAGTTCAACTATAATTAAATTATCTTTTTATATTAAAAGATAGCGATGTTGATTATCAATATGCCTTTTCTTTGCATATTTAACCATATTCAATAAATCGCAAATATAGTAATTATTCTTAGAATTAATCCTGATTCTTGAATTACCGGTTATAATGTTATCCGTCAACAAGGTTGTTAGTTGATTATTTAGATAGGGTCACATATATTATTCAGGTAGAAAATCCGCTAACACGTTTACAATGTATTTATGCAGGTGTCATTAAAATGACTACTAAGTATCGACCGAATAGTTATTGGTGTTGAGCAAGATATTTATAGCAAAAATATTGATTTTGCTTTAAAATTAAACAAGCAAGAGGGATTGGTGATTTTAACTATAATTAATAATCAATTAACGTTTTTGACTATGGTAGCACAATAAATAAAATAATCTGTTATTAGAATTATAAGCAGTAAAAAATAAGTTCAGCATATAATTTTAATCTCTCAGTATTAAAACTATTATTGCATCTCCAAGCTAATACTAATTTAGTCATTGCGATCACGGATTATCATTTTAATTAAAATTTGATTCGAATAGAGGTAGTAAGAGGGGGGACAGTGGCTTTTTTAGCTAAAAACGCTTGCGTTAATAACTGGATATAACTGCTATGTTAGCAGTAATTATTGCTTTTCGAGAAAATCTCAATAGCCTTTGCTAAGACAGCCCCTTTTCTCCTAAAGTTGCGTTAAAAACCGCATCATTATGCTTATGCTTGGATGCGGGATTTCTATTCAATTTCGATTTTAATTATGCCGATAGGGCTCCGCTCTCTCCCACACGACCAATTATTACCGGCATTACCTTAATAAGGTAATAATAAAACTGATCTTATGCATCATTATTCTAACATTTCTATTAAGAAATGTTTAGCTATGTATTGGTTAAAACAATTTAAATATAAAGTTAATAATCTATTCATTAATTAATAAAATTAATTAATAATATCTACTTATTGTTAAGTAACGCTTATATTATTAAGAGAATAGATTTTACTTTAAGTAAAAATATATTTAAAATAATAAATAAGAATTTTTAAATATTTTAATAGCAATGCTTGTATTTTTCAAATAAATAATAAAAAATTAAGATTTTTATTTTCATAAAAATTACATTATGCCTATTTTAATAAAAACAAAAATTTTTATGAGATATAAACCATATAATTTAAGTAAAAATCTTTATAAGAGCTTTATTTTATTTTGATGCGTATCAATAGAATTTATTTTAAGTAGTAAATTTCTTTTAGAATAGTAAAAATTATTTTTATAAATAATTAAATTATATAAATATAATGATATTGATATTCGTTAATCTTTTATTTTTATTAAAAAATAAAAAATAGAGAAAGAATCCTGTTAAAAAATTTAGTATGCAAATTCTAGTAATTTATATTGTATAGAGCTAGAAGGTAGCAAATATGCAAGCTCCCACATATTTGATTATTGAAGACGAGATTATTACACACAATAACTTAAAAATATTTTCTAAGCAAAAGACTATTTCTGTAGATAAAGCTATTAATAAGTATCGAAAAGTACAATATATTATCTAATAATAATATTATCCATTATCATAATGGATAATAATTTGCCAGGAAAAATTGTTCACTCCTTACCTATGAATTCACCTAATCAACCTTATATTGCACTAATGTTTCTTATCGGGAAGTTAACAAGATATTAGGATTAGAAATTTAGGATGATGATTATATAACTAAGACTTTTAACCCTCATAAATTAATAATTTGTGCAGAAATTTACTTTCACTCATAATAAATCTTTGGTAAATTAGTAAAAAATGCTACTAGCTTAAAAAGCATAATTTTATACTTGGAAACTGGATATTAATAGTCATTCTTTAACCAATCCGATTGGTGATCAAATACAAATTACCATGTAGTAAATTTAAAGTAATCTTATATTCTTTTTAAGATCTAATTAAAATTCAAATACTTATAGAATTATTGAAAAAATAATTTGGTATGAACTAAAGTCATAGGATAGAATTATTGATATAACTATCCGCCGTATTCTTAAATATTTTAATTGATGATCTATAAATACCAGAAATTATTAGAACCATCCATAGTAAAAGTTATCGATTCTGTAGTAACATTGAAAATAAGCATAAAAATTAAACTTATTTTTATTTTGTAATGGAGTTTATTAACTATATCAATTAATTCTATGACATAATTTGCAGAAATTTAATAGCATTTTAAGCCACATGTCACTTATTTTATATAAATAAGTTAAATAACAAATGCATTCAGTTATTTATCATAAAAACGTACTACTTGTTAATTTTTAAAAATTAATAAAATAGGTTTTTGAAAAATAACTTGCCTATTTTTATTATTTAATTTTCTTATCTATAATTCTTAACTCAACCTCTGTTGACAACAATTGCAAATCAGCTGTATACTCTACTATAAAGAGACTTCTTTAATACCATCTTTTTTCTTGACTCAGATAACAAAATTATATTGTTAATATCTATATCATCAAATCTTTCAATAACAATTTTATTATCAGAATTAAAAAGTTTAAATATCGTATCAACTGAACTGATTTTTCTGCCAAGAATTGCAACTGATGTAAAATATTATTATTATCTATAATAATAATTTTAATAAATTCGCATGATTTTAATTTTCCTTAAAAATATTAATTTAATGAAAAATCATTTTTGCGTTTTTAACATCTATAAAATAACTATATAAAGGAATCATTAGAAAATCTAGTGTATGCTGATCAGGGCTATAGTCTGCTTTTATGCTTTATAAATCTGCTCTCTATCCTAAAATTGGATCTTTTACTAGCAGAGTCGCAGCAGGTTAAATTCTCTTAGTCGGTTCCAGCTTTTCTGAGTAGATAGAAGCAACTTAAATAGCATTAAAGGTTATTTTTCGAATCACAGTGCTTCTAAATTCGCCTTCATAGCCTCAACTCTCATAAAAACTAATTCAATCCAAATTTGTTGTTTTTATTGATGTCCAGTGCGCTAACGGGAAGGCATGGAATGCTAGGATGTTCTTCTCGCTCTTTATCCAACTTCTTTATTGCTGCATGAATACTTATCCCGATAACTTTTTTAACAAAAACATCAAGGGCTTTATTAATGATATTGCTGCTCTCTGTTAGCCATGACCTTTTCCACCGCAACTCAGCCTTAACTTTTTTGCCTGTATCTCCCCTCTTGGAAGTAAAGAAAACAGATTACCTATTTTGTATAGGTGTGTAATTGCGTTAATACTGCATATTCTGGAATATCTTTCCATTAGATTCCTAAAAATCAAGAGTAGATCTCTCTTCCTATAGGAAGTTTGTAGATGGAGTTAAACCACGTGCTCGCGCCAATCCAGAGGTTAGCTCAGTGCACTTCTGACTCTTGATAAGCATCTTCAACTGTAATGAGCTCCTTACGTTTATGTGCAATAACGTCGATAATAAGAAGCAGCTAAAAGCAATTAGTTTGCCTGACAGGACGATAAATATGTCACCAGAACAGAAATAAACGTAGCGTCGTATATCATTTAAATCATACAGCTAGCCATTGCTTATGTTCTTCAGGCATCAATATTTCACAGTCTACTGATAGTGTGCTGATAAAGAAAACCATGTGCTTTCATCGAAAAGCTCTATGGCTTTCGTTAAATCACCGGTAAATAATACCTTATTTCTTATAGGTGCAGGCATGGTAGAAATTCTTCGATCTTTTTATACGCTTCAGATAAGGCCGTAGCAATGAGTTATTGAAGTATATTTCGTTATCGCTGTAACTCTTCTGATTTTAAGATCTTTAAATATAAATATCGTGAATAGCAGTCTATAATATTGGTTCGCGGTGGTAAATAACTGCTATACCGTAAGATAAGAAGGCATTCAGTATCTTCTAACAATATAACATTGAGACCACCTCAACAATAGTGCTATTAGCTACCTAGAGGATAATTACGGATGAGTTAATGCAAAGGATAAAAGTAATATCTGATTTTGGCAGATATCTGTAGGATAGATTTTTCATGAGATCTCATTTCTATATTGTTGAAATAATTCACAAAATCAATCGCAGAAGACACGGTAGAATTTTAAAAACTCCATACACTAGAATAAATCTCTCTCTTATTAGAGATATATTAGTATTTTGTTTAGTTGAGAAATACAGCCAGTTACAATTTCTATTGTAATGCTAAGTATAAAGCTAGTAATAATACATTACAGTCATCATAGTTATAAACTTTTTGATAGAAATTTTCTGTGGGTATGAATTGACATGATAATACCAAATCCAGCCATTAAAACAATCAATGCCGATCCGCCATAACTAAGTAATGGTAAAGGAACCCCCACTATCGGTAAAATCCCGCTAACCATACCAATGTTGACAAATAGATAGACGAAAAAAATTAACATTAGTCCACCAACCATAACTCTGCCAAAGGTATTTTGTGCATTAGTTGCAATTATTAATCCACGCATAATTAGTAGTAGATATAATATGAGTAAAATAAGCACTCCAATTAACCCAAACTCTTCAGCTAATACGGCAAAAATAAAATCAGTGTGACGTTCTGGTATAAATTCTAATTGGGATTGCGTGCCATGTAGCCAGCCTTTACCAAATAATCCTCCTGAACCAATAGCAATTTTAGATTGGATGATATGATAACCAGCACCGAGTGGATCTGTTTCTGGATCAAGTAACATCATAACGCGATCTCGTTGATAATCATGCATTAACATGAACCATAAAATAGGAATAAAGGAAGCGATACCCGTAATCGCAATGAGAATCAATTTCCAATTCATACCGACTAAGAAAAGGATAAACAAACCGGAGGCAGCAACTAAAATAGATGTACCAAGATCAGGTTGAGCAGCAACTAATAGTGTGGGAAGAAATATAATCATCAATGCCAGTAGGATATTTTTTAATGAGGGCGGACAAATATCGCGATTAACAAAACGTGCAACCATCAATGGAACCGCAATTTTAGCGATTTCAGATGGTTGAAAACGAATAAAACCAATATCTAACCATCGTTGCGCACCTTTACTAATTTGTCCAAATGCATCGACAAAAAATAAGAGTATTAGGCAAAAGATATATAGATAAGGAGCCAAATTTTCATAGATACGCGGTGAAATTTGCGCCATCATAATCATGACAATAAATCCAATCACAATTTGTATCAGCTTTCGCCTCATCATATCAACATCTTGTCCACTAGCACTCCACATGATCATAATACTGTATATTGTTAAGAGAAGAATAATCAGCAACATTGTAATATCAATATGTAAATGCGTCCAAATAGATGATTTATTGGTCATATATTACTGATCTTCTTCTGAAGATATATTGATGTCTAATGTTTGTGATTTTATTTTTTTACCAAGCAATACATAATCAAAAATATTGCGGACAAGATCACCAATCTCTAGTCCAAAACCACCATTTTCAAGAACAATGGCTACGGAAATAGTTGGGTTTTGATAAGGCGCAAATCCAATCATTAATTTATGATCACGTAAATGCTCAACCAATTTACTTGCATTATATGTTTCATAGCTGAATACCTGTGCCGTACCTGATTTAACTGCAGCTTTATAATAATGCGTGTTGACAAAACTTCTAAGTGCTGTACCGTTTGATGCATTAGCGACACCATACATACCCTCTTTAGCTAATTTCCAAAATTCTGAATTAATATCGCCAATTTGAATATAATCTTTCTGTTCATAGGGTAGCATAGCATTACCTAATTTAGTGCCGTAAAGCAGATGAGGAATTTTAACAGTTCCCTCATTAATTAATGTCACTAATGCTTTTGCCATTTGTATCGGCGTTGTAGTCCAATAACCTTGTCCAATACCTACTGGAATTGTATCTCCTTGATACCAAGATTTTTTGTAACGTTTTTCTTTCCATTTCCGTGTTGGCATAATACCTAAACGTTCTTCAGCAAGATCAATACCAGTATACTGACCATAGCCAAATTTTTGCATCCAATCAGAGATACGATCTATACCCATATCATAAGCAACCTGGTAAAAAAAGGTGTCAGCTGATTCAATAATGGCTCTAACAACATTTAATCTACCATGCCCCCATTTTTTCCAATCTCGGTAATGTTTTTCTGAGTTTGGTAATTGCCACCATCCTGGATCAAAAATAGTTGAATTGACAGTGATAATATTTTCACTTAATGCTGCGACAGCCATAAATGGTTTAATGGTTGAAGCGGGCGGATATAATCCCTGTATAGTTCTATTAATTAATGGGCGATTAGGATTATCTAATAAAGCTTGGTAATCTTTATTAGATATACCATTAATAAAGAGATTAGGATTATAGCTTGGGGTAGATACCAATGCTAGTAGTTCTCCATTACGTGGATCAGTTACAATTACAGCAGATCGGCTGTTGGTTAATAGCTTTTCAATCTCAATTTGTAAATTGAGATCAATAGTAAGGTAAATGTCATTACCTGCCTGCAATTGTTCTTCATGAAGTTGACGTATAATTTTCCCATGACTATTAATTTCAACCTCTTCATAACCTGTTTTGCCATGTAAAATATTTTCGTAATACCGTTCTATACCTAATTTACCGATATCATCGGTAGCAGTGTAATTTTTTATTAAACCATCATTTTGTAGACGTTCTATATCTTTATTATTAATTTTGGCTACATAACCGATAACATGTGTTAACGTTGAACCATACGGATAATAACGGCGTTGGTAACTTTTAACTTCAATTCCGGGAAATCGGTATTGATTAACGGCAAAACGTGCAATTTGTACTTCATTGAGAGAGGTTTTTAACGGTATAGAGGTAAAGCATCGTGAACGTTTACGCTCCTTTTTAAAATTTACAATGTCATCATCAGTAAGATCAACTACATCACGCAATTGTGTCAATAGTTCTGTTAAATTAGATATTTTTTCAGGAATAATTTCTAATTGATAAAATGGTCGGTTTAACGCGAGAGGAATACCATTCCTGTCATAAATAATACCTCTATTTGGTGGGATAGGAACCAATTTTATTCGATTATCATTGGAACGAGTTTGGTAGTCTTCATGGCGAACTATTTGTAAATGATAAAGATTAGCAATTAAAATACTTACTAAGATCACAATGATAATGAAAGCTATCAAAGTTCGACGAATAAATATAGTATATTCTGCTGCATAATCACGAAAATGAGTACGTTTCTTTTTTTTTATTTCTTTCTTTAAATTCACACTAATAACCTGCATAAATATCTTCCGATGGTAAGGATAATTTATTGTAATGCTCTATACCAGATAAAGGCTTTCTACAAGAAATCTTCGAGGTAGAAGATAAAGCATTGTTAATATTAACATTAACTAACTTTGCTCTGCTCCTATTTTATAGACAGAGGATAAATCTTCTAGATCAACAATTAGAAAGCTAATATTACTTCTGTTCTGTTTTCATTAACTTAATTATTTATCAAGTTATCGAGTTGTTCAGCTTGCGCTGGTATATTCAGAGTAATTATGGGGTTACCTTTACTAATCTGCATCCAGTATCTTTTCTCCTTCTTTCTTGATAATACAATTTAGATCAGTACTTTTCCCGCGTTTTCCCATCAGGATATCAATGAATTTTAAAGTCATATCTTTTAGAAAACAATGGAGATAATCTTGAAAACTAGTTTGCATTCAATCAACTACTTTACTAGCAACGGCAATCGGTTGTATTCCAAATTAAACTCCATAGTTTTTCAAATTCATACATTCAATAACTATCTTCTTGCATGATATAAAGAAACGTATCGCCTAAATCCAAACGATCCGATCAGAAAACATCTTTATTTTTAATAATAAAAGGAATTATTCCTATTTTACAATATGCTTCAATTAATTTATCTGAAACTGATGTCAGGTAGCAATTAGAGGTTTCGTTACAAATTATCATGCAATCACTAATTCTTGGTTTTCTACGTAAACCAATAGTAACAATATCTTGCGTTTTTATATCAACAAGACAAGCTGAGCAATAATAAATTATTTAGAATTTATTTTCTTAGAAAGATTCACCTTTAATTTTAAATTAAATAAAAAGAGTTATTAGCAAATCTAGTATATGGATAATCAAGCTACCTTCCACTCTGATGCTTCATGAATCTGCTCTTCACTCTTAACTTGTACCTTTTTATCTTATCACCAGAGTTATCAGGTTAAATTCTCTCAGTCTGTTCCAGCTTTCTGAACAGAGGGGAGCAACTTAAATATCATTTAAAGGATTTTTTGTGAATTACAGTCCTTTCTCGCATCCAGATTCATAGCTTTACTATCACAAAATCTAATTCAATCAGATTCATCGTTTTATTAACAACCAGTGCGCTGACGGGAAGGTGTACAGAATGCAAGCCGTTCTTCTAAATCTTTTCCAGTTTCTTCATCGCTGCAGGATACGCTGAAGACCTTTTCAACAAAGAATTAAAGGCTTTATTAGCGGTATCGCAACTTTTTGCTAGATATACCTCTGAATTTCATCCTTAACTTTCAGTGTTAAATGCCTTTGAAGAATGAAGATAACATATTAGTTATTTTGCGTACTCAACAGGATTGATGCTGCGCACCCAGGAATATCTTTGCCATTCCATTTCAAAAACCAAAATCACCGCCTCTCGTAGGAAGCATAAAAATGCGATTAAAAGTCCCCAAGGCTTACAGAAAATTAGAAGTTAAGTCCAATTCGCTTCTAACTCTTAATAAGCATTTTCGATGATAATTGTTTTTTACATCTATACTGAGTGATATCAATAATGAGCAGCAGGCGATGGCGTTAGGCCTACCTGACAGGCGGTTATCTTATCGACACAGAAATAAATATAAGTGTATCGCTTAAATCATACAGCTACCCATTACCTATGTTCTTGAAGCCATTACTGTTTTAGTCTTCTGATGAATGCTGGCAAAGAGATCATGTGCTTTTCATCGAGAAAAGCACCCATTAGGACTTCATGAAATCACCTGTGAATATAGCTCTTTGTCTCGCAAGTACAGGCATGATGATAAAACCTCTTTGCTACTTTTCACGCTTTAAATAAGGCAGTAACAATGAGCTGTTAAGTATATCCTGTTACTACTAAAGTCCACCTGATACTTAGGAATTTTAATCTCAACATAGCCAATAATCATCGGTTAGTTGTGGCAAATAACCGTTATAGATGACGCGTTAAAGGCTATCGACACAAGGCAGCGATTGACCATGTTGTTGTAAAATAGCTTTGAGCTTCATCTTAATAACGACACCTATCAACTGCCTGTCAGTATTATAGATAAATTCATAGAATGAATTAAAGGTAATATCTAGTATAGCGTCCACCTGCAGAGTAAACTTCTTCATGGCATATTATCTCTCTGTTGTTAAAATCACTCATGAAATCAATCAACAGAATAATTCGCCTACCATCACAGAGAATTCCATACATCAGAATTGAGCATAACTCAATAAGAGTATCAAGTTATATTTCAATCAGTTAAAACTTCTGTTAAAAGAAATAAGCATAAGATAATTTATCTTTAGAACTAATTTTAGTAAAACTAATTGAACAATTATAATTAATTTCAGAATGATTTATCGAAAATTATGCTTTATTCATCACTAATCATCTAAAAATCGCTAAATAGATACCCAATCACCTTATATACTCATAATAGTTTATGTATGTTTTATAAATTTTTATATTTGTTAATTAGCTATGAACAATTCTGATAAAGATGATGTTTATTAACATAGCGCAAAACGGCAGGTGGCAATATATTTTTGCAACTTTTTCTATCATGTTTTCGTTTACGAATTTCAGTTGCAGAAATATTTAATAAGGGAGTATTAGCGAGATATATAGTACCACTTGGTTTATGACTGAATATTTCCGGCTTGTGTACTTGATGATGTATTAGCCATTCTTGCATTGAAGAAGTTAAAAAATAGGTGGCATAACCTGGACGTGCGCAAACTAATAAATGACAAAGATCTAAAATTTTCTCCCAATTAAACCAGGTATCAATCGATAGTAGCGAATCTTGTCCGATAATAAAAGCTAATGGCTTTTGCCAACTGATTTGTTTCCGAAAAGAGAGTAGCGTTTCAACGGTATAGGAGGGAGTTGTACGTTTAAGTTCACGTGTATCAATACTAAATAATGGATTATTTTTGATAGCTAATTTTATCATTGCTAGTCTTTGTTGAACAGTTGCTTCAGGTTGTGGGCGGTGAGGTGCTACATGATTAGGAAGTAAAACAACCTGCTGTAAGCCGACTAGCTTAGCTAGGACTTCAACAGGAAGTAAGTGACCATAGTGAATAGGATCAAAAGTACCACCAAATAGTGCTTGAATAGATGGAAAAATAGCTCTTTTCTTAGTTTGTTTACTCATTAATAAAACTCTCTGACAGTGATTTACCGCACAATAGCATAGATAAAGTTTCTAACTTTGGCCAAATTGAATGTCTATAATCTTGTTTTAAATGTAATTCAGCATGGGTAATCAACTGTATTGCCAGATGTAGTTCTCGAAGTGATAAGCGTTGTAGTGCAGCGCTAATAAGCTGGCGGCGAGATTTCCAAATTTTATACTGATCAAATAATTTTTTTAAATCTTCATCGTTATTTTGTTGTGCTAATGTCAAAAGCAATATGAGTTCACGTTGAATTATACGTAATAAAATTACTACTTCATAATCTTCGCGTTGTAATTGCTGTAGAATATGCCAGACACGTTTAATTTTACCTTCAAGTAGTGCATCAACCCAATGATAAGGTGTAAAATTAACGGTATTATTTATCGCCTCTTTAACAGAAGGTAATGTAAGATTTCCATCAGGAAATAATAGTAATAAATCTTTAAGAACTTGGTTAAGAGCTAGTAAATTACCTTCATAACAGTAACAAAGAAGCTGTTTAGCTTGCCTATCTAAGGTAATAGACATTGCTTTTGCTCGTTGAGTTATCCATTGAGGCAATCTGGATTGTTCCGGTGTCAGACAATTTATATAGACCCCATCTTTGGCCATTTTTTTGCACCAGGCACTATTCTCTTGTGCTTTAGTTAATTTGCTTCCACATAATATGAGTAATAAATCAGGATGTAATAATTCAGCCAACTTAAATAGTTTTTCTCCTATAACAGCTGTAGAGCCACTTTTAGGAAAAATTAAAATAAGAATTTGTTGGCTAGCAAATAGGCTAAATGATTGACTAAGATGATAAATAGTGCTCCAGTCTAAGGCTTCATCTAGCGAATAAGTATGGCATTCAGAAAAACCGTGCTGTTTGGCAACTTGACAAATTTTATCCATACTTTCTTGTAATAAAAGGGGATCATTGCCAAAAATCAGGTAACAGGTTCGCAACTTATCAAGAAGCTGTGAAATTAACTGCTCTGGATAAATACGGATCATTCTGAGTCTTAAAGCGCTTTCTCGGCAATCACTGATCCTTTAGGCTCATTATGAATAGTGATGTGCATGATTAGTAATTTCCGAATTAACTGACGAGCCACTTGTTCACGCATTTCTTGCTTAATAAGTTCGTTTTCGGCATCTTTAGCTAATATTTCTAATGGATTTTCAAAGAAAGCGCGTTTGACATGAATTTTGATAGGATAAACTGTGCCGTTAGAGAGGATAATTTGCGCGCTGACCCAGAAATTTAATTGTTTTTCTATACTTTTTCCGTCTTGATAGATTGAAACGGTTTTGATGTTTTCATATGAATCCACTATTTTTAATATAGGCACATTCTGAAGATTTTCATCAATTAAATTAATATTGTTTAAGCGCAATTGCTGTCTAATTGCACGTTCCAATGGGCCATAGGGATCAGCGCTACTTAATTTTAATGTTTTTAATTCTTCAGTTATCTTTGGCATGCTTTGTAAGCAAAATTTACAACTAGCCGTGATTAATACGGCTAAGTATAGAAATAATCTAATTAAATAACGCACATCATATCTCCTTATTATGTTAACCGACAATAAGGTTTAACAGCTTACCTGAAGCATAAATTACCTTATGAATGCTCATACCTTTAAGATATTTTGCCACACCATATTCTTGCATTGCTATAGCTAAAACAGCACCTTCTGATGCATTTATATCGATAGTAATACGCCCACGAACTTTACCATTAACTTGAATAATAACTAATTTAGTATTATCTATTTTTATTTGTTCATCAGCAACTGGCCAAGGTGCATTATCAATATCTTCCTGGTGACCAAGTGCTTTCCACATGACAAAGCAAGCATGAGGGATAATAGGCGACAGCATCCGCACAATAACTTCTAAAGATTCTTGCATTAACGCCCGATCTTGTTCGCTATAATGAGAGGAGACTCGCGTCAGTTTATTCATAAATTCCATAATAGTAGCAATTGCAGTATTAAATGCATAATGCCGACCGATATCATCAGTTACTTTAGGAATAATTTTATGTAGATCACGCCGTAAATTTTTCTGATCTGGCGTAAGGTTTCCTCTATCTAATAGAGATGTTTTACCTTTTTGCGTATGTTCAAAAACGGTGCGCCAAAGACGACGAATAAAACGATTTGCACCTTCTACACTTGATTCTTGCCATTCCAAAGTGAGCTCTGGTGGAGCAGCAAACATCATAAATAAACGAACTGTATCTGCCCCATATTTTTTTACCATTAATTGTGGATCGATACCGTTATTTTTCGATTTAGACATTTTACTCTTCCCAGAATAGAAGAGTTCATGCCCATCCTGATCAGTTGCTTTAACAATTTTACCTTTTTTATCTCGTTCAATCGTAACATGAACAGGTGACACCCAAACTCGTTGTCCATTTTTATCTAAGTAATAAAAAGAATCAGCTAATACCATTCCTTGACATAACAAGCGTTTAGCTGGCTCATCAGAATTTACTAAGCCGGCATCACGCATCAATTTATGGAAAAAACGGAAATATAATAAATGCATAATGGCATGTTCAATACCACCAATATATTGATCAATCGGCAACCAATAATTAGATGCATTCGGATCTAGCATTCCTTGCTCATAATTAGGACAGGTATAACGAGCATAATACCAGGATGACTCCATAAAAGTATCAAAGGTATCCGTTTCACGTAATGCTGCATAACCATTAATCTTGGTTTTAGCCCATTCTGGATTGGCTTTAATAGGACTAGTGATCCCACTCATTACCACATTTTCTGGTAAGATGACGGGTAGTTGTTCTTCTGGTACTGCTCTGATAGAGCCGTCCCCCATTATTAACATTGGAATAGGTACTCCCCAATAACGTTGCCGAGAAACACCCCAATCACGTAAACGATAATTAACTTTACGTTGAGCTGAACCTTGTGAAACTAGTTTATCAGTAATTGCATCAGCTCCTGTTTCGTTATTCATGCCAATTAATTTGCCTGAATTAATTAACGTATTTTTATCAGTTAACGAACCGGTTTTTAGATCGGGGATTTGGCCTTCATTATCAGTAATGATAGCCTTGATCGGTAAATGATATTTGCTTGCGAATTCCCAGTCACGCCGATCATGCTCTGGAACCGCCATTACTGCCTCTGTACCATATTCCATTAATACAAAATTAGCTACCCAGATCGGGATTTTTTTATTAGTTAGCGGGTGAATTGCAAATAAATTGGTGGCAATACCTTTTTTCTCCATGGTTGCTATTTCTGCTTCAGCAACTTTGCTATTACAACTTTTATTAATAAAATCCCTAAGCTTAGCATTTTTTTCTGCCGCACTTTTTGCTAACGGATGAGTTGCTGCAATAACGAGATAAGTCACTCCCATAAAAGTATCAGGTCGAGTAGTATAAACGGTTATTTTATCATCTTTATCTGCTAATTTAAAGGTAACTTCAACCCCTTCTGAGCGGCCGATCCAGTTACGCTGCATAGTTTTAATTTTCTCTGGCCAGCCATCAAGTTTATCTAAATTATTAAGTAACTCTTCAGCATAAGCAGTAATTTTTATAAACCATTGAGGAATTTCTTTACGCTCAATTGGAGTATCACAACGCCAGCAACAACCATCAATAACTTGCTCGTTAGCTAAGACTGTTAAATCATTTGGGCACCAGTTGACAGCAGAGTTTTTTTTATAAACTAAACCTTTTTCATAAAGCTTAATAAAAAACCATTGCTCCCAACGATAATATTCCGGTGTACAAGTTGTGACTTCTCGACTCCAGTCATAACCAAATCCGAGCATTTTTAATTGATTTTTCATACAATTAATATTGGTATAAGTCCAAGTAGCTGGAGCAGTATTATTTTTTACTGCTACACCTTCAGCCGGTAAACCAAAAGCATCCCAGCCGATAGGTTGCAGCACATTTTTGCCTAGCATGCGTTGATAACGTGAAATAACATCACCAATAGTATAGTTTCGAACATGCCCCATATGTAGCTTACCAGATGGGTAAGGTAACATTGATAGACAATAGTATTTTTCTTTTTTATTATCTTCTATTACTTTAAATGTTTGTTTTTCTTCCCAATGACGTTGTACGTATTTCTCTATCTCTTCTGGTCGATATTCTTCTTTCATGCATGACACCGATATTCCTCCACTATGCTGATAATGTGGCATAAGTTGCGAACGATATAGCAGATTTAGATCTGCATAGAATAGCGAATAAATACCTCTAATAACAAGTATTGATAACTATTTAACCGTGGAGTTAAATTAACTTTATTAATGCAAATGATGTATAGATTTAGATAGTAAAATTTTAGATAGTAGCCTATCCTGCTTTAGGCGCTATTTTAATATTATTATTTAATCGATTGGCAACTACTTTTATCATTCAATAATGAATATTGATTTATATATGATCTTAACAATAAATTTTTAGCATATTTTGCTATTAATAGCGCCGTAAAGAAATCATATTTATTGTTATTTTTAATAATTTCTTTCATCCAATAAAAATAATTCAATGATAAACTTTTTAATAAATCCCATTTTGTTTGGTACCTATTATCATGGTTATTCCTTCATTAGCAAGTTTTACTGATCAGATAAACGTAGCTCATTATGAAATGAGCAGCTAAGCTACGCTACTTCTGGGATATTCATGAACAGAGTGTTCTTTTATACTCTGGGATATGTTAATTTTTTAGTAATTTAGCAAATGGTTCAAAATAAATATCCTTTAAAAGGATAAATTAGATAAATCAAGAAGACAATACACGAGAACTTTACATGTTTACTTCGTTTATTTATTTTAAGCATTTATGATCTCCTTACCGGAATTGATTATGACAGACCAGCTTAATTTTTTATGATACCAAAAGAGGCTATACAGAAATGCAGTGACCATGAATCAACGGTTCTTATTTTTTCTTAACATGCAGTATCATCTGCCTCTATAGTCACGATTATCCTGGGTTTTTATCAATAACCCAAGTCATCGTTGTAACACTGAAACAACTACATTGAAGGTAGACTAAAGTCTATTTGCTGATAAATTCATCACTTATAGAGAATAGTGATAATCCCTGTTTCATTTCCCCCTAATGAAACAAATATAAAGATAACTGGGCTGATAGTAACATAATGAATATGGGATAGGATAATGATTTTTATTTTCTTTGGTAGAGAGACCCTAGATGTTTTATTCACGCGCCCAAATAAATTATTTTTTACTATTTAACGAAGGCTGGAATAAATTTCTTGAAAAACACCGTAAAAATCTCAACTCGGAAACACATTTGTCTGTTAAGCGAAACTTGCCTGCAGTACCTTGCGCCAAGGTATTCGTTAACACTGTTGTGAATTCTCCTGAATCTTCCCAGTTATATTGGCAAAGATTATTTATAGAAATCCCTTATACTGTATGAAGAATTTTCGCTACAGAGGTTAGAATGAAAAAGCAAGCAGCCATAAAGATCAAAGAGACTATTTCCTGACTCCATAGTAACATAAATTGCATCTTATTAATTAAGATCAGTGATATTATGTTGAATTATATTCAATAATACATTGAAGAAAGTTATTCTACTTTATTTTTCCTATGTTATGATAGTTAACATATTCTCCGTTCAGGAGATTCATTATAGTTACGATATCACTTTAAAATCCTTGATTGCAAGAAAACATTTATCAATATTACTACAAGTCAGTCATATGGCAAAACTACATCAGAAGGATAAAAAGTTTAGTTATCTACTATGTACGTTGAATAACTTGACTATAGAGGATCCAGCAAAACAAATAGGAATTAATTTGAAACAGCGCTTAGAATTAGCGTCATTGCTTTTTATTTTAGCGGAGACAGCCAACATAAGCGCATTAAATAGCATTATTGACGTGAAAAATATTTTTCCCTGAATCCTTTAAAAGGAAGCGTTATATTTCCATATGGGAAAGGTAGAAAATGCGGAAGAGTAGGAGATAAAAGGAAAAATAAATTCCGGACTTAATCACCAGAAATTAATAGAATCATTGTGAGTGATGAAATTATTGAATAGTTTGATGCGTAGTATATTAGCTGTATCTTAAGCCAATTATCGATAAAAACTTCATCCTTTAATTAGATGGAGTTAAATATTATGAAACCTTTGTTAGCGAGTACGAAATTAATTACTATCACTTAACAAGGTCGGATAACTAGATAATTATTAATAAGAAATTACACATTCAAAATATGAACAGTTATATCAGGCGATCATTAAAGATGGGTAAGTAGATTCTGCAGTGAATAGTCGTTTTATTTACTGAATTAGCTGATCTTAATAAGATTCTTTGAATTACAAAAATTGAAATATAAATATGCTATAAATTGTGCTGCGAGCAAAGCAGCAACTTTTGCTAACATAGGTAAATTCCCACCGCCGTTTTTTCTGCTATTTCTCTAAATCAAAATCCTATAGCTCATGCTGCATCAAAACTAACGAGCAAGTAGTTAGCAGCGCAGGTTTATATTTTCCTGACTGCAACTAGCAATACATTATTTAACTATTATTTCATTTTCTTTATCCTTTTTAACAATAATTGGCTACCACTCAATCCTCTGTTTCTCGCCACTGCTGGGTTATACTACAGTAAGCACGCAAACAGGGTATTGAAATTGCTATCTTCATATACCTTTTATACTTATGGTTGACAATTCAATCAACATCTTCATGTTCACCTCTCCGTTAGTCTGTAGAAGCCTGAACATTAAGAATATTACATGGCATAAGCTACTCTTAAAAAAATAGAGGGCAAAAAATTTAGCAAGGCGTTGTTGGTATCCGGCTAATAGCCGTACAGTAATAACTTAATAAATCCTAGTGTTTCCTGATCTTGAGAATATCTGCGTCAGGAAGCAACGACAAGGTTATACCTGAAGGCATAATTCGAATGTTACTGGAAAATACACACTTCATAAAAAGATAAAAAGGGTATGACATAGTATAAATACTTCGTACACTACTTTTAAATTACCCTCAGTATCCGCGTAAAAACTGCGGCATTGCTGATTGGGGCGGGTTGTGCTTCATTACTATGAAGCACTTCGGACTAAAGCAGTACTAGCAGAAGTCCTTAACGCAGGAATAAATGATCAGTCGCCCTATTATAGGCATAATTCGGTAAGGCCTGCTAAGATGGTACGTTATTATGATTTATAATTGAATCGTAAACAAGGGTATATGGCTATTACCAAAATATTTAAGACCTTATAAAGAGGCCTTAAAAGATAACACAGTTTTTAAAAAAACAGAAAACCGAGGTTTTCTGTTCTGATAAAAGGATTTTCTGCGCGTTAATGCGCAGCTCTAAGCCATAACTGGACAATATGCTAAACGTGTCTTCTCGACAGGCGTTACGTCATCATCCGTAATAGTGTTTGCTACAACAAGTCACACAGACTACCATTGCAATTTTAAAATTAAAGTGACTAAAATGGGTTAAGGTGCCATTCTTGCAACGGCAACAAAAATATGCTTTAAAAAGTAATTATCATTGTCTTATCTGAAGCTTACAAAAGCAAAGCAAAATGCTAGCGCATAGGCTTATATCTGCAAGGCAGATTCATCGGTGATTTTTACGAATCTCTGTGGAGCTTTTTAATAAAAAGCACGTGATTTCTCTGCAAGGTAGTTATACCATACCAGAAGACTGAAATAGAAATGTCTTGAAGAGCAAAAGCAATGGCAGCTACCTAATTTAAGCGATACGCGTTACATTTCTTTTCTGAAGATATACGCCGGCATGTTTAGGCAGCTAGGTGATCGCTTTTACTTGCTGATTACTATTAGCGTCACTACACATTGACGTAAGAAGGGGAATTCATTGCGGTCAAAAGATAGTTATTAAAAATTAAAGGGGGAACTGGGGCGAACTTCTGGATTGACACAAGCGCGCAGTTTAACTGCATCTCTAGGTTTACTATAGGAGACGGTGCTTTTGGTTTTTATAATGCAATGGCAAATATTCCTAAGTACGCAGTACCAATGTTGGTGATATATAAAATAGCTAATGCACTAGTTTCGTTTCCTAATGGTATACAAATAAAAGTTAAGAGTGAGGCTACTGGAGTTTTGGCTAACAAAAAGCTGTGATGCCTGCAATAAAATCTTTAATATTTTATTGGAAATAGGTTTCAGCGAATATCTTGTGGGGATGAAGAATCTGGAGAAAAAGCAAGAAGAATGGCTGGCATATTATGATATCCTGTTGCCACTGTGCATCAATAAGAATGACGAATTCGATTGAATCAGCTTTTGCAAAAATTAGGTTATGAAACTGATGCTTGAAATACTATAGTTCGAGAAAATAATCCTTTCAATGGTATTAAAGCTATTCCCATCTTCTCAAAAAAATTGAAAACTGGCTAAATAGGGGTTTAAGTTTTTAAAAATGATAGCAACAACATCAAATTTTAAAAATCGAAAATAGATTCACAAAGCATCAAAGTATAAGATAGCATAAACACTATACATCAGATTTGCTAATAACTATAAATTAGGGGCAACTCCAGTATTTATTTTTCTGTCATAACTGCAAAAATAAACTTAAATATAACTCATTTTATTATTTAATTTTCTGTAACATTGTTTTCGCTATTAGTTCTGGTAAAAAAGATGAAACATCGCCGCCATAGCGAGCAACTTCTTTAATTAAAGAAGAGGAAACAAACGATAATTTTAGAGAAGGTAATAAAAAAATGGTTTCCAAACCAACCATTAGTTGGCTATTCATATTAGCCAACTGACATTCATATTCAAAATCTGACACAGATCGTATACATCTAATCAAAATATTTGCCTTATGTTTTTTCGCAAAATTTGCCGTAAGCTCACAAAAGCTAGTTACTTCAACATTAGTTATATGTTTTGTTTGTTCTTTAGCAAAAGAAATACGTTCACTTATGGTAAACATAAGATTTTTATGCGAGCTATCAGAAATAGCCAATATTATCTGTTCAAATATTAATGAAGCACGTTCTATAATATCTAAATGACCATAAGTTATGGGATCAAAAGTACCAGGATAAATTGCTTTTTTTTTCATAAAGTTATTTTCACTAATTATCGTCTTATTTAAGCATATTAAATAATAATACTGATAAACTAAATATTATTATTCACAATAATATCTATCATTTATTTTCTATTAAAATAAATGATAATTACTATTGTATTTTTAGTTAATTATTAATTTAACTTTAACTAGTAAATAAAATATAAAAAATTTTTTTCTTTAATAATAGTTATTAACTTATGCTTATTTTATATAAGAGTTTTCGGAAATGGGTGGTATCGTATCCTCTGATCATTGATTTCATAAATGATCTCAACAATTAAAGATGAGATGATATGTTATGAAAAGTCTACTTTACAGAAATCTATAAATAAAAGATTATTCTGATCCTTTTCATGAACTCTCTTCCGTTAATGTTCATAAGACAGCTAATAAGCACCGCGTGTTAAGGGTGATCTTGAAATCATAATGCTGCAACAATATGAGTTATTAGTAAATAGTGTATAGATAGTCAGGGCTCTCTCTCACCTCACTCTGAGATTTTGTAAATCTTCTCTTCGCCCTTTTAATATTGGATATTGTTTAGCGCCATTGTCAGTAAGTTAATTCCTTTAGTCTGCTCTAGCTATCCTGAGCAGACGGAAGCAGTTTCAATACCATTAAAAAGATTGTTTTCTTGAACTACAGCCGATTTATAGGTCACTATCGCAAAATCCGATTAAATCGAATTTGTTGTTTTTATTGATGCCACAGTGCGATAACGGAAAATTATAGAATTCCAGCCATTCTTCTCGCTCTTTCTCCAACTTCTTCATCACTAGATGAAGCTGAAAATCTTGCTAACAAAATATCAAGGGCTTTATTAACTGCATCTCTCTACTAATATAGCTGTATAGATCTCCCGCAATCACCATTAACTTTCGGTGTTGCATGCCTTTAGTGGGCGAAGATAATACATTAGCTACATTATGTATCTAATAACATTAGTTCTACATATCTAGGAATATCTTTTCTATTACATTCCAAAAGCCAATGGCACCAGCTCTCCATAGCAAGCTTAAAGATACGGTTAAGTCCCCCGACATTACAGGGTAATAAAAGTTATATCCAAGTGCATTTCAATTTTTGATAATCATTTTTGACTACAATGATCTCCCACTTTATATCCATATATCCATGCAGTGATATCGATAAATTAAAGCAGCAGGTAAAAGCGATCACCTGCCTAACAACATAGTATAACATTTGCCAACAAATATAAACGTAGCGATATCACTTATAATCAAACAAAACAGCATTCCCTATGCCCTTTTCAAGGTATTTCCGTTTCACTATGTTGATGGGTCTTCTCTTCGGGAGAAGACATCCATACGATTTTTACAAAGAAGCTCTTATTGGAGCTTTATAAAAATTACTGGTAGAGAAACTATTTAATGTTTTTTGCATACTTCAGATAAGGCGACGCAAGAAGTTTTAGAACGTATTCCATTGCCGTTTTAATTCTAACCTTAGGCGATTTAATTTCAACATTGCCAATACCAGTCTATATTGTTAATTGTGACAAATATCCCCCTAGAAATGAGTTCATGCAAGAGATAAGAATAATATCTGATTTTTGCGGATAACTGGGATAACTGTAGTAAAGTAGACTTTTTATGGTATATAACCTCTCTATTATTAACATTATTCACGAAATTAATTAATATAATAGAGAACAGCATCTTACAAAACTTGATACACCAGAAATAAGCATAACTCCTTTTATTATTCACTATTACAATTTTAAATAAAAATAACCAGTAAAATAGATTCTACTTTCATTAAAGTAATCGTTCAATTAAACCACTACGACGTTCTGTAGACGTCATTAATGCTTTAGTAAAAATATGACGCTCAGCATAAATCGTCAGTTGACTTTTTGCTCTAGTAATTGCAGTATAAATAAGCTCTCTACTAATAATAGGGGTAAAAATTGGTGCTAAAATCAATGCGACATGTTTAAATTCTGATCCTTGAGATTTATGTACCGTCATAACAAAAGCAGTTTCATGCTGAGGTAAACGACTAGGTTGTATTCTTTTTATTACTCCATTAGGTAATTGAAAATAAGCTTTTAAACCTTGTTGACCATCCTGTAACATAATACCAATATCACCATTAAATAAACCAATCGGACGATTATTTTTGGTAATCATAATTGGGCGACCTTCATAGTTTTTACTCCAATTATAGGCTGGCCGTTGAATACTTCCTTGACTATATAAAAGCTGTTCTAATTTATCATTTAACCCTATAACTCCGTATGGTCCTTCCCTTAAAGCAGCTAATAAGCGATATTGATTAAAACTATTCAGGATCTCTTCAGGATCTCGACCACTTTTTATCATATCCAAATAGCAACGGTAGTATTCAGCAGTATCAAAAAGCAATTGAGTATATTTTTCAGGCGAATTAATTGAATTAAAAGTAATATCAGTATTTTGTTGTGTTAATAATTTCTCAACATTTCTAATATTACCCTGATTACTTGCAGTAGCAAGTAGGCCTATTTCTGATTTGGAATCAAAACGGTAATTCTTACGTAATAAGCAAAGACTATCTTTTATCTTTGGCCCATCATTCGAGATAAAATCAGATAAGTCACAACCTGTGATTTTAGTCAGTTGCGCCGCTCTTTCTCGACTATATCCTAATTCTAAAAAACGACAAAGATCCCCAAAGACAGCACCCGGTTCAACGGAAGCTAATTGATCTTTATCACCTAGCAAAATAAGACGCGCATGCTCAGGTAGAGCTTCAATTAATCTTGCCATCATGGGCAGATCAATCATAGATGCCTCATCAATTATTAAAACATCTAACAAGAGTAGATTATATTTATGATAACGGAATAACTGGCTATTGAGTTGAGCACCTAATAACCGATGCAAAGTCTGTGCTTGTTCTGGCATAATTGCATACTCATCGGCAGATAAATTTAGTTTTAATAATGCATTACTTAACGATTCTGTTAATCTAGCCGCCGCTTTTCCTGTTGGTGCAGCTAGTTGAATAATTAATTTTTTATCACTTAATTGGACTAAAGTAGCTAATAAATATGTTATCGTCGTGGTTTTACCTGTACCCGGTCCACCAGAAATAACAGCAATCCGACTGGTTACTGCAACTGCAACAGCTATTTTTTGCCAATCTTGCCTTTTCGAAGATGTAAAAAAACGCGTTAAAATAATCGCTAAACGCTTTTCATCAACAGTTTCTAATAAATTACGAGAAAAAAAGTCAGCCACTAACCCTTCATCAGCCCACATTCTCTGAAAATAAAGTTTGTTATCTGATAACACTAATGGTTTTGCTACAGTTTGCGATGCATCACAAACTGCATTACATTGTTTAAGCTCAATATAAATCCTGCTATTATCCGGTGCTCCAACTTTTTTCCAAAGCATAAAAACTATCTCAGCCTGTCTACCTTCAAATAAATAACCTAGTTGAAGCTTATCAATAAATAAGCAAACATGCCCTGCTTGAGTTTCAGCACTCAATATTGCGAATATTAATAATAATAATGGGTTTTTATCATCGACTAACCGAATAGCAAGTTGTATATCTAAATAACTAAACAAATTAAGCTTAACAGCTTGTTTTAGTAAAGTTATCATCATTCCTCATCTTAATTAGTTACCTTAATTAGTTACATTGAATAATTCATCTATGCTATTACTAAACCTATAAGGTGGAATAGTATTTTGCAAAAAAAATACCATAACTAAGATTGCTTGTATACAAACCCACAACGTAAAAATATAGATAATACCACTAAAATATTTTTGTAATCATCATTAAGGCAAATAATTTTGTAAAAAATATGGATAGCTAATATATAAAGCTAATACTGTAAATCATATGCATGATCAATCATGGCATTCTGTATTACCTTCATTCCTAATCAGACCTTTTTCCTCTAACTAACTTAATTTATAATCAAGCAAATAAATTTATTTTGCCAGAAAAAACTAAATCAATTTAATTTTTTAAAATGCCATTACTGGCACAAAACTAAGTGATTGGGAACGCTTAAGATAAAGCATCATATATTGATTGTCTGCATTGTCTAATGCAGATTGCAAGAATTTTTCTATTAAAAAATTTTTTATTTAATTGATATTCAGATCTATTCTTTGACAAGTTAAACTATCTTTAAGTAAATTAGTATCAAAATATTTATTAGCCACATTTTAAGCACCGGGGAATCTAATCATCAGAAAAACCAAATTATTTTAATCTTCAGCTATCTAAGACTCTTATGGATATTGATTAAATACGAGTAATTCTAACAGGAAATATAAAAAAGTTTCTACTGGTAGCACCCCTTAAGAAAAATATGAACACCTCCTATTTTAGTCTTTTACCTTAAAGCAATAAGTTATAATTTGCACATTAGCATCTATTTTAGATATTAAAGATTGTATAATAATATCAATATTTATATCACTAGCACTGAACACTTATTAAATAATGAATTCATATTATAAATATGATAATCCTGAATACCTAGGTTAACCCTCCAGGTATTTTAGATCTACCTATAAAATTTCAAGTTAATAAGTTCACAACTTTACTCTACTTAATGTACAAAAGAAATAAAATATTATTAATAATAACATTTAAATATTATGAGATCATATCTCATTCAATAAATAAAATAGTGATACCTAAATTAAACATCACTATTTTATTGTATAATTTCTCTGACGTATCTATATAAGTTTTAATAAAATCCAGTAAAACAAACCAGAAAGTATAATAGAAATAGGTAATGTAAATAACCAAACTAGTAATATACTTTTAATTGTTTTAGCTTGTACACCACCACCATCAACAACCATTGTTCCTGCTACAGCAGAAGATAAAACTTGCATTGTTGATACAGGCATACCAGTATAACTTGCAACACCAATGGAAACTGCAGCAGTAACTTGAGCAGAAACACCTTGTGCATAAGTCATACATTTTTTACCAATTTTTTCACCTATTGTTATAGAAATACGTTTCCAACCAATCATAGTCCCTACAGAAAGCGCTAAAGCAACAGCAATAATAATCCACAGTGGTGCATATTCCACTGTATTAAGTAAATCATTACTCAAGTTACGCAGAAAACGTGCATCCGAAGAGGATGTTTCTGATAGTTTAGCTACATCTAATGCTGTATCAGATAAACACATTAATAATCGACGCATTTGATTACGCTCCTCAGGTTTTAATGCGGAATAACTTTGAATATTTGCTAACATCAGTGATGTCTGTCTTAATACAGTAATAGGACGTGAATTATCACAATGAAATTTCTCATCTAAAATTTTCAATTCTGACTTATATCGTGACGACATATTAACAATATATTTTACCGCTGACTTATGCTCTTCATAATAATGTTGTAAATGCACCATTGCGTCATAGGTACGCGTTATATTATAACCATTAGCATTCATATTAAGCACAAATCCAGCAGGTGTTACTCCGATTAACACCAGCATAATAAGACCAATACCCTTCTGACCATCATTAGCACCATGGGAAAAACTGACGCCAACGGCAGATAAAATTAATGTAGTACGTGTCCAGAAAGGGGGTTTCTTTTTACCATTTTTCTTCTCTCGCTCATCTGGTGTTAAATGAACACGACGACGTTTTTTCGTACCACTCCAATAACGGCGTAAAAAGAAAATTAACAATCCAGCTATAATAAAACCAATAGCAGGAGAAAGAATGAGAGAAAGAAAAATTTCAATAACTTTTGGAATGTTTAATGCATCTACTACAGAGGAGTTGGTCACTAATGCATTGGTTAAACCAACACCAATAATAGCGCCTATTAATGTATGTGAGCTAGAAGCTGGTAATCCTAAATACCAAGTACCCAAATTCCAAATAATAGCCGCTAACAGCATAGAAAAAACCATTGCCAGGCCATGAGCAGAACTTACGTTAAGCAGAAGATCTGTTGGCAATAAATGCACAATAGCATAAGCAACACTCAAGCCACCTAAAATAACGCCAAAAAAGTTAAAACCGCCAGCCATAACAACTGCAAATTGAGCTCGCATAGCTCGAGTGTAAATAACCGTTGCTACTGCATTTGCGGTATCATGAAAACCATTAATTGCTTCATAAAATAGCACAAATAATAGCGCTAGCGTTAATAAGAGACCGGTATAAAAATCCAATCCAGTAAATAAATGTAGCATAAACCTTAAGCCAATTTGTTGAATATGAATTCAATATATTATCAGTGATAAACGTTATCGGTGGAAGCAAAATCTACATCTTTTTTGACTTTAATTGACAAAAAAATAAATAAAAAATATTCTTTACTTTCATTAAGTTAATAAAATTAAAATATATGGATTTCTTGTAATATGCTTGCAAAGATTGTTGCTTTGTTCTCATAGAGATTTATAAGCACGTCTATATTTCAATTGTTGTGGTTTTAAATAATCTATTTTAGGCTAGATAATTCGGTAAATAAAATAACCCTATACTATGGATCAAGCTTATGTATCCTTTTAATTAGCTAATATAACTATTTACATTTTGAATGTGGAATTTATTTCCAATAACTCTCTGATTATTAAGGCTTATTATATGATAATAACTAATTTCATGCTTGTTAAGAAAGGGTGAATTATGTTAATTCTGATATATAGGTTTTTGAAAATAGCGATGAGGTATTCTACTAATTGATTTCATGAATGATTTTAATCAGAGAGATGATATGTTATGAACAGTCTAGCTTACAGGGATCTGTGAAATGAGATATCATTCTAATTCCTTCCATGAACACATCCATAATAATAAGTTCCAGATAGCTGATAACAACACCGTTGAAGGTAAGCTCTAAAGCATGCTGCAATAACATCCTGAACGAGACTTTATCGGCAGCTCATGCCGTTATCTGTAACAGTTATTTGCTACAGAAAATCATATAAACTGCTATCTCCAATGTTAAAATTAAAGTACCTAAGGTAGAAAGGGATCATCACGCATCATCGACAGCAAGCATGGTTCAAGAGCTTATTGCTATCGTATTATCTAAGCGTGCAAAAAGCGGCGAATAGTTGTTACCATAGCTATACTTCCAAGGCAATTTACCGATCTACTGGTGATTTTCATAAAATCATGATGTCGTTTTCCTTAGCAAAAAATACATGGTCTCTCTGTCAGCAGCATTGCAGATCGCAGATATAAATAGCTTGAAAACATAGGCAATGGGTAGCTGTGTGATTTAAGGGATACTCGTTACGTTTATTTTTAGCCAATGGCATAACCACTTTATCAGGTAAGCTGATTGCCTTTACCTACTGCTCATTATCGGCATAATCTTCATGGACATAAGGAGCTCATTTCGCTCGAAGAGAGTTATTGAAAGTTAGAAGCAAACTGGGATAAACTTTTTAATGGCTGGTAAGCGCGTTGCTTAACCGTATTTCCTAATCTTGTTACAGAGATGTACCCCTTGGTTTTTGGAATGCAATGGTAAAGATATTCGTGGACATGTAGAACTAACGTTACTGGATACATAAAATAGGTAATGCACTACCTTTACTCCCAAAAGGTAGCCAATTGAAAATTAAAGTTAAACTGCAGGATAAGAGTTATGGCTAGCAAAGAGTCGCGATGCTACTAAAGGCTTTGATACTTTTTTGATGATCTTTTCAGTCAAATATCCTGCAAGCGATGAAGAAGCTGCAGAAAGATGGAGAACAATGATTATCACTCTATAACTTCTCTTCAGCGCACTTGGCATCAATAAGAACAACAAATCCGATTGAATTCGCTTTTGTGATAATGATCCTATGAAGCTGATGACAAGGACTGTGACTCAAGAAACAACCCCCTTTTTCAATGGTATTAAATCTTCTCCCGTCTTCTCAAAAAATAACTGAAGATAAAGAGATTTAAGCTGTTTACCCTTTTGATAAACAGCACAAAGATGACATAAGTAAACGGTAAAAGAGCAATCTAAGTAATCTCTCCGCTTTCTTCTGATCTTAGAAAGGTTGAATTATGCTCATTTTCTGTGTAAGGTTTTCAAATATACTGACGTATCTTACTAATTAGTTTCGTAAATAATTTTCTCAATAGAGAGATGATCTTCCATGAAAAGTCTACCATACAAATGTCACGAAATAAAATTACTTTATTCCCCTTATATTAACTCATATGTAATGTCCACTAGAAAATGGATAGCACCGTTATTCAGGCGAAATTCAAGTCATGCTGGAATAACATGCTGAACTCCCTTATCGGAAGGGGCCCCGGCCTGCTACACCAATGTTTATAACAATTATTTACCATAGCGAACCCCCATATATAATAGTATTAGTGATGTTGAGATTACAATGCTTAAGACCAGAGGGGGTCGCAGTGGCAACAGAATATACTTCAACAGCTTCTTGCTGCCGCTTATCTAAAGCGTGCAAAAGCACCGAAAAGTTATTATCATGCCCTGTATATGCGCAGATATTATCTTACCGATTATTTTACAAAGCCATGATGGCGTGCTTATCCCTGAAAAGTACATAATCTCTTTAGTAGTACCTATTAACAGACCGAAACAGTAATGCCCTGAAGAGAATTCACAATATGGGTACCTTACGTGATTTAGCGATACGCCTAACGTTTATTTCTTAGCTGAAAACATATGTTATTCTGTAATACAAGCTAATTACCTCCTTCTGCTAATTATATTGGCAGTGCTGCGCATGGATGCAAGGAGGCTTCCTTGCGGTAGAAGATGATTATTGAGAATCAGAATCAACCTAGAGAGGTAACTTTCAATGACTAATAAGCACGGATCTTAATCGTATTTCTCAAATTTGCTACGGGAGACGGTGTTTGGTTTTGTGGAATGCAATAGTAAAGATATTCCCGAGCATTTAATGCCAACACTGTTGGATACATAAAATAGCTAATGGTACCGCCTTCACTCCCTAAAAGCATTCAATATAAAGTTAAAATATGAAGTGAGCTGCAAAAAATTTAGCTAGCAGAAAGAGAGTCACGATTCCTATAATAAAGCCTTTAATGCTTTGTTGGTAAGATTTTCAGGATATCATTCAGGGATGAAGATCCTAGAAAAGAGCGAGAAGACCTGTTGACATTCCTATGACTTCCGTAAATACACTGGGAATCAATAAGAATAAAAAATTTGATTGAATCAACTTCTTCAGCAGTGATTCTATAGCTGATGCGTGAAGCGTAAAGCAACTGTGGCTAAAGAAAATAACCATTTCAATGATATTTAACTTGCTTTCGTTTACTAAAAATAGCTGGAACCGAGCTAAAGAATTTAATTTGCTGACACTGGTGGTAAACAAGATCCAATTTAAGGATGGATAATAGATTCATGAAGGATCAGCATGGAATGTAGTCTGACCATCATAGATCAGATTTATCATTCTTCTCTAATTGAAGAATGATGTAATAGTTCGAAATATTAAAATATTAATACTTACTTTTAAGCGCAGTATTTAGCTAAATTTATAATTTAGCATTAACATGAATATTATTCAATATATATTTCACTGATTTTAATTGATTCAGAAACATTAATGTTTTTTATTAATGATGTTGATTTACTTGAATTTTAGAATCACTATAGATGGTGATAACCTACTCTCTTTGAGATCTATCGAACAATTAGCAAGCACATGGAAATTGTTCCATACTATTTAGAAACTTTTTAAAATTATTAATAGTTCTTATTTAAAAAAAAAAGCTAACAACATAATCTATATAAATTAATATAAGTTTATTTTTAAAATATAAATTTTATAAAAAATATCATTAACTAAATTTTATGATGAATATCAATAAACAAGATAAAACCATATAATCGGCGGTTAAAAACATGATAATAATTAATATATGCTAAATTAATTGGTTTTTTTTCTTAAAAATATCAATATGATAAATAGAGCAACTAATCCCCACATAGGCCAGTTACTCCAACGTGCATAAGGTGTAAGACCAGATGTCGGTGTTACCTCAGCGCTTAATACTGAGCGAGTAAATTGAGGAAGCTCTGCCTGAATATCTCCATTAGGTGTAATCACTGCGGTAACACCATTATTAGTAGCACGCAATAATGGCCGACCAAGTTCAAGTGCACGCATGCGCGCCATTTGAAAGTGTTGCCATGGGCCAATAGAATGCCCAAACCATGCATCATTTGAAACTGTCAATAAAAAATCGGTATCTGATTTAAAGTTATCTCTAACTTGGGTGCCTAAAATAATTTCATAGCAGATAGCGGCAGTCAGATTAATATTTCCAGCAGTTAACTGCTGTTGCTTATAATTACCACGACTAAAACCTGACATTGGTAAATTAAATAAAGGGGCAATTGGCCGAAGAATATTTTTTAATGGCACAAATTCACCAAAAGGTACCAAGTGGTGCTTCTGATAACGATTGCTAGTTGGATATTGATAAGGTTTATTTTCTCCTAACACAATAATACTATTAAAAAAATTGCTCACTCCCCGTGTACTTACTTTAGCATCAATAATCCCAGTAATTAAGTGAGTATTTTGTGAGCGTAGCAGATTATCTAATGAGGTCAGCCAAGCCTTATTATCTGATTCGATTGAGGGAATAGCGGACTCAGGCCAGATAACGATTTTAGCGTTACCAAAATAAGGTTTAGAGAGATCGAGATAGATAGTTATAGTTTGTTCTAGAAATCCTGGTTGCCATTTTAAATTTTGCAGAATGTTACCTTGAACTAAAACAATTTGTGTTTTTTTTTCTGTAACTGAAGTAAACCATTGATAATTTTTAATTATTAAAGGTAAAAATAATAAAATAATTGCTGAAATTAGAGGAACAACTCGGCGCTTTAGGCAAGCAAAAACTAAGCAGCTACTAATAATAATCAGTAGAAATGTTATCATCTCAACACCAAATATTGGTGCGATGGCTTTTAGTGGCCCATCGATTTGACTATAACCAAATTGTAACCAAGGAAAACCAGTTAGTATACAACCACGTAAATATTCAGTTATTTGCCATATTACTGGCGCTGCAAAAATAAAACGAGTAATATTAATCCGTGAAAAAAAATGATTGAGTAGATAAGCAAATAATGCAGGATAAAGTGATAAATACCCTGCTAGGAATATCACTAAAAAGACATTAACCACCAATGGCATACCACCAAAATCAGCGATACTGACATAAATCCAGTTAATATCACTACCAAATAAACTAATTCCCCAACAAAATGCTATTAAACTTGCTTGTTTGCTTGAACGATTAACAATTAGCAATTGTAACCCAAAAAGAGAGAAAAGACCGGCCAACCAAATATCAAAAGGTGAAAAAGCCAATGTTCCACAAAGCCCGAAGATTGAGGCAAATAAGACTCTTAACCTCTGACGTTGATAGAGTGGAGTTTTATTCATTAAAACTATTCTTTTGCAAGATTTGGGATTGGTCCTTCATCAGGAATTTTTACCTGAACTTGAATAATTTTACGGCTATCAGCAATACTAATTTTAAAAATATAACCATTAATAGTTATAATTTCTCCTCGAGCAGGCAAATGTCCGAATGCTTGCATCACCAAACCACCAATGGTATCAATTTCTTCATCGTTAAAGTGCGTCCCAAATGCTTTGTTGAAATAATCAATTTGGGTTAATGCACGAATAGAATAAGCATGTTTACTTAATTGACGAATATCAATATCTTCATCATCATCATATTCGTCTTCAATTTCACCAACAATTAATTCAAGAATGTCTTCGATTGTCACTAAACCGGAAACACCACCAAATTCATCAATGACAATCGCCATATGATAACGTTGTAAACGAAATTCTTTTAATAACAAATCAACTCGTTTACTTTCAGGAACAACAACAGCGGGACGCAATACTTTATCGATATTGAAAGGTTCAGCATCAGTACGCATAAATGGCAGCAAATCTTTAGCCATCAATAAACCTTCAATATGATCTTTATCTTCACTAATTACTGGAAAACGAGAATGTGCTGAGTCGATAATCACATCAAGGCAATCATCTAATAATTGATTTCGTTTTAAAGTTACTATCTGAGAGCGTGGGATCATAATATCCCGAACACGCTCATCAGAAATATTCATTACTCCTTCAAGCATTTCTCTAGTATCAGGATCAATAACATCTTTTTGCTCTGAATCACGAATTAGCTCAACTAAATCATCACGATTTTTAAGTTCACCGTGAAATAATTGATTGAGACGCTCGAAAAAACTCTTTTTCGATTGATTATTATCATTGTTTGCAGGATTCTCGTCGCTCATAGCGTTTTATTAAAATTTCTCTAAGTAGTTTATTGTATTAATTATTTAACATAAAAATACCATTATATTTGCGCCTTTCATGCTAATAAGGATCAGGATAACCTAATTTTTGCATAATTTCAGTTTCTATTATTTCCATTTTTTCTGCCTCAAAGTTATTTTGATGCTCATAACCCAATAGATGAAGACAACCATGTATTACCATATGCGCCCAATAAGCATCAGGTTTTTTTTGTTGTTCAATCGCTTCTTTTTCAACAACTTTACGACAAATAATCAAATCACCGAGTAAGGGTAATTTAATATTGTCTAGGGCTTTAAATGGAAAGGATAACACATTTGTTGGTTTATCTTTTCCTCGATATATTCTATTTAAATGTTGACTTTCTGCTATATCAACAATACGAATTGTAATTTCACTTTCAGATTGAAATTGTGGCAGAAAAACCTCAAGCCAATGTTGAAATGTTGTTTTACTGGGTAATCCATTATGATTGCTGCAGGCCAGCTGGAGATCAAGAATAACTGATTGCAAGTAAATATTTCCTTTTCTATAAGGCGCCTCTCTATGAGGGCTCTTTTATTAACAAAATAACTGTTTTATTTCTTATTCTTTTTCCTAGTTTTAGTAAACAATAACCACTTTATCACTACAGGATGCACTACATCATCACTATGAAAAAATAAAAACTAAGTTTTTTAATTTCAGAAAACACTTCAATTGCCTAGAATAAACCTGATTTATAGGCACTAATCAGATCAATTTTAGTTACATCATCTGGTGTTTCATGATCACGATTTTAGAGTTAAAATCAATAGACGCATCAGAAATATTTTATCTATTTAATTGTGGTATTCTGATTTTTATTAAGAATGAAAATCTAATTAAAGATGCAACTTTGCATATATGACTAATGGTGGGTGCTACTTCAATTACATTTCGCGTTCAATCAATTTTTTTACTTTTTCAAAATCCAGCATTTCAAATAAGGCTCTCTTTATATCAAGGAAGCTATAAATAAAGATTAACTTTTTTGACTGAAATCATCTAGCAAAAAACTGAGTTTTTGCCGACCTTGACAACGGGGCAAAGTTAGTAGACTACAACTATTTATTTACGTTCTAAAGCATAAATTGCAACAACTACAAAATAGATTTTATCTAGTTCTTTAGAACCAATTTCGAAAAAAAATATCATGCTCTATATATTAGCAATATATTAAGGCTGATTACCGCATATACTGTTGATAACATACCGTTTGATTTTAATATTTTCAAATTTGTCATAACTACCAAACATTTTAACAAATTGCTCAAGAAATTAATTTTCTATTATAAATAAGTGGATTTATTCAAGGATAATGCCACATACAAGAGCTATATTAACATATAGTCAGCATAAAATGCTGCTAACTGCGTTAATATTAAGTGGTTTATCAATAAATTTATCTCAGTTATTTTAAGATTGATTTGAATACCTAGCCTGTCTGTGCTTAAACTACTTTATATTATTATTGAATAGCCTAAGAAAGACTAATTAACTGTTGATTATCGACTAGCTCTAAAAATATTTCGCTGCTGAGAATTTATAGATTATTTTTTGGAGTTATTGAATCTCAATATTAATATTAAGTTTAGTAATTTATTACACCAAGATCCTCTTATTTGCATATATAGGAAATAACTGATTCAAGTGATTCCAGGCTTCTTAATACCATACTATCTCCTATTTTAACTACTGCATCGCGTAAATAATTAGCATAGAGATAGATAATTTCGAGATCAACAAACTTTCCGATCATATTTTGCGTATCTTCGAAATTTACTATTAAATTATTTCGGCACAGCCGAAAAATTTCCGTAATATTTTTATAAAAAAGTCTTTCTTAACTAAGATACATTGAATAACTACTTAACGAGTTATACTCATTATATGGTATATGGAGTTTTAAAAAAAATAGCGTATCCTGCTGATTAATTTTGCGGATGATTTCAACATCAGAAAAGATGATATGCTATGAAAAGCTTACTCTCTATAGTATCCGCGAAACCAGATATTACCCTGATCTCATTGCATGAACCTATTTGTAATGCTACCAGGAGCTTATAGCATCGCTGTTAAAGGTGAGTTCTAAGGCAATGTTGCAAATAAACCTGCTCAACGCGCTTTGTTGACGTGAGGGTCTAATGCCGTCGTCCGTAACAATTATTTGCCACCGTAAATCTACAAGACTGATATTGTAAATATTGAGATTAATGGCCTAAGATTAAAATGGGATAGCAACGGTAATAGAATATCCTTTAACAGCTCATTGTTATCGCCTTATCTAAATCGTGCAAGAAGAAGGTAAGAGTTGCTACTATAACTTTACCTGCTAAGAATGCATCTTTCCAACGATGATTTTTATGAAGCTCTATAAGCACTTATTAGTAAGAAAGCAAATGATCTTCCTGCTAGCTGGCATCAAGAGATTAAAACAGTAATGACTTGAAGAGAATTGACAATGCCTAGCTACGTAATTTACGTGATACACCCTCTACGTTTATTTTGGTACTGATAGTATATGCAATGGCCTATTTAGGTATACTGATCGTCTTTGCCTGCTTGATTATATCCAACGAGAAACCTACTGTATATGGGATATTAAGGAGCTAGATTTCGGTAGAAGATGCTTATCGAGAGTCAGAAGCGAACTAACTAAACTTCTCAATAACTTGTAAGCGCGCATGGTTTAACTGTATCTCCCAGGGCTTGGTACGGAGGACGCAGTACTTAGTTTTTTAGAATGTAATGGAAAAGATATTTCCGAATATGCAACAACGCTGCTAGTACATAAAATAGCTAATGTACTAGGTTTCACTTCCTAAAAGCATGAAGCACTGAAAGTTAAGGGTAACCTGCTAGAGTCTGGTTAGCAGATAGTCGTAATGCCATTAATAAAGCCTAATATTTTTGGTAAAATTTTAGCAAAAAACTATACTAATTCTATGAAGAAGCTGAAGAGATATTGAAAATAATAGCTAGCATTCTATGATTTTCCATCAGTGCATTGGACGTCAATAAGAATGACGAATCCAATTGAATTAACTTTTTTTTGCAAAAATAAGACTATGAATCGAAGTGTAAAAATTGTGGTTTAAGAAAAAAATCCTTTTAATAGTATTTTAGCTACTTCTGCATGCTCATAAGGGCTGTAACTAATTAAAGGGAAATTTTGACCTGTTGATCATTCTGGTAAAGAATATCTAATTTAAAGATGGAGAACAGATTTAGAAAATTTCAGAATTGAAATATGCTTATCTTTAACTTCACATCATCTCTAGTAGATGATGTGAAGTTCGTAGATCAAAAAATAATACTCACACTGCATGGCCTAGCGGACCTAACACGTTGATAAATGAATTACTTTCTTATGAATCGACACAACCACCTCACCCCAATACCAATAATAATATTAATTAATATCTTTTTATCTTTTTTAATGTCCTAATTAATAAAATACCTTTTTACGTTTTTCACGAATTTAGCAGATATCTATAAGCAGTAGAATATCAAAATCTTAAGCAATCTCTATTAATTAATATACATAGCCTTGTTGAGCAAAGATAGCCTTTTTAATAAATCATATTCATTCATCTGGCGACAGAGCCCACCCATAGATTTTAATCTATAGTTTTATTTCTAAATATTTTGTATATCCAAAGTTTCAGTAATAAAATTTGTTATACTTAGAATATTTCTATTAAGTTAGAAACTTTTGATATGGTATTATATTCATTTGGAGCTTGCTAATCCCAGAATGGTGAATAGATTATTAGTAAATAACACAAGAAAAACTAGACCTACTATTAGATTAATGACTATTGATAGTTAAGTTTATATGAATAGAATAGATGAAAATTATGATATTGTAGTCGTTGGTGCAGGTATGATAGGTGCAGCAATGGCAATTGGGTTGGCAAAAGAAGGTTGGCGCATCCTGTTACTTGAACATATTAAACCTGCACCTTTTAATTCGTTAGAGAAACCTGATTTACGCGTTTCAGCGTTAAACTGTACTTCAGTATATCTACTTAAACAACTTGGTGTCTGGGATAGTGTTTTAAACATGCGCGTTGCTCCTTATCGAAGATTAGAAATTTGGGAAGAAGAAAACTCACACGTAATGTTGGAAGCAAGCAGCCTTAATTTATCTGAACTAGGTTATATAGTTGAAAACCGTATTTTGCAATTGGGCTTATGGCAACATTTTTTTCAATATCCAAATCTTACCTTGTTATGCCCGGCTAAGTTAGTGACAATGCAACGTCAAAACCAACAATGGGAAATAACTTTAAGCGATAGTCAGAAACTATCGGCAAAGTTAATTATTGCTGCTGATGGCTCCTATTCACAGCTTCGATCTTTAGCTGGAATTGGTAGCAACGGTTGGCAATATACTCAATCATGTCTGCTTATTACAGTTAAGATGAAACAATCACAAGAGGATATTACTTGGCAACAATTTTTTCCTTCTGGTCCGCGAGCATTTTTACCATTATTTGATTATTGGGCTTGTTTGGTTTGGTATGATAAATCTGCGCGAATTAGACAGCTACAAGCTATGTCCTTAGAGCAGCTCAGGGAAGAAATTATTTTAGCTTTCCCTATTCGACTTGGCTCATTACAAATTGTTGCTAAGGGGAGTTTTCCACTGAACCGTCATCATGCTAATCGTTATGTTAAAGAGGGATTAGCGTTGATTGGTGATTCTGCTCATACAATCAATCCACTAGGCGGTCAGGGCGTTAATCTTGGTTATCGTGATGTAAATAGTTTACTAAAAGTACTAATTAATTCCAATACACATTTATTACCTTTTTATACACGACAAACTTTACTAAGTTATCAACACGACAGAATGCCAGATAATAAATTAATGCAGGCATGTATGGATGCTATTTATATACTGTTTAGTTCCCAGTTATATGGTATAAAATCTAGCAGAAATTTAGCATTAATGTTAGTGCAACGACTAAATATAGTTAAGAAAAAAATACTTAAATATTTTTTAGGTTTATAACATAAAATTAGTTATGATATTTTTTCTATTGTGTTTGAAAACCCTGTTCTTCAGATTGAAAATCTATAAAAATTAATTAATTTATTCAATTGATTAAAAAAATCTATTTTTATTATTTTTATTTGTTAATAAATAAAGTTTTATCGTTTTTATTATTTAATAGTCATGGGGGCCACTTGGCATATGTTTTTCATATTTCTATCATGTTACTGTGATATCAATAGCTATATTTGATATTGCATACTTTACACACTTCAAGTTAAAATTAGATCGCTACTATTTTTTAACGGCGTTATTAATTACTTATCTAAATTTACCTTTTTTATTATTTTCATATTGCTTAATATTATTTATTTCACTTCCAGCTCAGCTGCTTAGCTGTAAAATAATTTACTAACAAATATAGGATTATAATAATTAATAATAAAAAATAATTATAATTATCTTGAAAAGAAAGTTATATTTTAAATAAAAATTAGCAAATAATTTTAATCTAAATTTCTATATTTTCAGTTATCCCTCCCAAAAACTCTCAACTTTTAAAAATTTTTTTTAGTTATCTTTTACTAAAATGCTAAATATGCTAGGGATTACACATCCCAGTAAATAATTTTTTTAAAAAATTTAAGTTTAGTTTTAAATCAATCTTTCATAGACCGCAATGAAGTTTACTACCTAATACTACTTAGGTAATTCCTGATTGTACAGATAAATATATTGATATTCAATCATCTCAAACTCTTCATTAGAATTAAAATGATAGCTTTGCAGCCCATCTTTTAATACGTCCATTAAATTGTTCAACCATATTATTTATGAAGATAACTCGCCAAGATAAGTTGGTCTTCTATAATCAAGCTCTGTACACAAATACTTGAATTCCTATTTTCTGGTGGCTGAACCTTTTGCAGAGAAAACAGCGATCTATAAATTCTTTTCCATTATCTGTAAGTACCTAATTGAATAGGCATAAGAGCCATGCTTAGTTAAGCTCACATAAGAAAGGTCGTGCATTGAACGCAGTCTTTATTCTTCTAAAGATGAATAAAAACCGATTTAATAGACAGGAGCCGATCTATACCTATGAAAAGATAATATCATGAAGTTTCATTTTGTATTCTTGCAAAAGATATTTACATCTACGTGCAGGATAACCTAGCTCGTAGATTTTAAACGCTTTATGCTTTTTGGCTTTGGTGGTTTTCCTGTCTTTATTTCACGCAAATTCCTTACTTATGCCTGTATAAACAGTGATTCAGGCAAGATTTAGATACTAAGAGATTTAAGAATTTGTGTACAATTGCTAGCAGATAGGCTAGAGGAAGAAAATATTTTTACAGGAAAACGACTATGGCTTATTGAACTGCTGCTAGAGTTCTTCGTCAACAAACAATGAGGAATATGGCTATAATCATCAATATCATCTCGTATTATGCTATATAATAGTAAGTTCAGAGATTCTCTAATACTTAACTAAAGTAAATCCCAGGCTCTTTTCTTAACTTGAAAAGCAGCTTTGATTTTAGATTCTATAATTTCTTAACGATGGAGGCTAATCATCATAATATTTATCTGAACTATATTCTTCATAGTTCTATTGCCAATGAATAGAACTGTGCAATGATGATCATTTATATAATGATCCGAGATCAAAGAGCTACTAAAATCACTATTAATAAAAAATAGTTTTTACATATAACTTATTTTTTAATCCCACTCATGATTTTTAATTTATATGATTATTGAAATCATTGGCTGGGGTACCAGGATTCGAACCTGGGAATGCCAGGATCAAAACCTGGTGCCTTACCGCTTGGCTATACCCCAAAGAGAATATAAATAATCTTTATAAAGAATGGTGCGGGAGGCGAGACTTGAACTCGCACACCTTACAGTACCAGAGCCTAAATCTGGTGCGTCTACCAATTTCGCCACTCCCGCAAAATTATGGTGGCTACGACGGGAATTGAACCTGTGACTCCAGCGTTATGAGTGCTGTGCTCTAACCATCTGAGCTACGTAGCCATCTTTGTGGTCAACCTTTATCGGTGTTGAGGGTCGCAATTATCCGTACATGGAGCTGAATCGTCAACTGATTTTTATGATTTTTACAGAAAAGTATCTATTTTTTAGATTGTTGATTATTCTATCGATAAATCAACAAAAAATAATATCGTTTTATAAAATATATAATAACTTTATATGTTAAATATTAAAGCTAATTAATTTAAGATATTCCTGATAATAAAACGAGTGATGCTTTTTATTTCAATGATATTGTTAATTTCTATTAACAATAGAAAGCATATTATTCGTTTAATCAAATAAATTATTAATAATAATCAAGTAATTTTCTTATTGAGCGAAAGTGAAATTAGCGCATAATATTATCTATACTGTTACATAACAGCGATTAATAATAGCTATTATCTATTAACCATATTTTATATAAATATAAATATTAATATCGACAATAAATTTTTTATACTTTAGCTAGTAAAAAGGATATATTAATCTATTACAATGCTATTATAATCGAATTAAATAGTACAAAAGCTCACCATTTAACATAGGACGTTTAATTAATAGAAAGTAGCAATAACTGAATTATGTCCTAACTGTAAAGTAATAATTGATAAATCATTACAGAAATTTTTTAACACTTTAGTTAGTTTTGATATAGTTTTGCAGGTGTGGCAAAAAACTTTTTCTATTACTATAATTTCTCTCCGCGATAACTACTTTTACGGATTAAATAGGTTAATGATAATGCCAATTGCACTACTAATACATGGACTGCGTATTTAATCACTTCAATGCTAATGATTATTTTTATTTACTATCTGGAAATTAGCTTTAATAGAATAATAATTTAATTTTAATTGCCTTGGGTAATTTTGTTCAAATTGTTGCCTAATTCTATTTTCAATAGTGCTATAGCTGTAGAGTTATGCTAATTTCTAGTGAATGAAATTTCAGAGATGATAAGAGTAACTCTACTGATTAATTTCATAGATTATTTTAATATCAAAGATATAACATCTCATAAAACAATCTACCATATAGATATCTGCAAATCAGATATTATCCATGATTCATTACATGAACTACATGAACTCATCTATGAATAATGCCAGGGAGCTCTGATAACACTGTTGTTAAAGATGAGCAGAAGCCATAACTGTGACAAATATGAAAGACTGCCTTGTCGATGAGCACCAAGCTATTGCCAATAATAGTTATTTGCTACAAGCATCTATAACAGATGGGTATTGGCGATGTTGAGATTAAAGTGCCTAAGATTAGGAACTTGTAGTAGCAACGAAATATGCTTTAACAGCTCCTTGCTTCCGTTTTATCTGAAGCGTGCAAAATATCAAAGATTTGTTCTTATGACTCTTTTTACAGATACACCAGTGATCTTCATGAATTCATAAGGGAAAGCTTCTTAGTGAGAAGCGCATGATCTCTCTCTGCTAGTACTATTAGCAAACTGAAATAGTAATGGCTTGAAGAGAATTAGGAATGTATTACTTATGTGATTTAGCGATACCCCTAACGTTTATTTCTTTATTGAAGGCATATATCATTCTGATAATCAAACTGATCATATTTGCCTGCTTAGTTATATTGTCGGAACTGTGCATAGACGTAATGAGATTCGTTGTGGTTAAAAATGGTTATTAAGAGTCAGAAGCATACACTGGGGCGAACTTCTGGATGACCGCGCGAGCGGCGTGGCTTAAGAGTATCTCCTAGATTTGCTACGGGATAAGGTGTGATTAGTTTTGAGTGCAATGGTAAAAATATTCCCAGATATTTAGTACCAATCTCCTGTTGGGTATACAAAATAGCTGATGTGATGCATACCTTCTCCAAAGGTATGTAAGCGAAAATTAATGGTGATTCGTAGGAAGGAATGCCTAGCTAGAGAGGGTTGCATGCCGATCATAACGATTATGATGTTTATTAACAAGATTTTTAGTTAATCTTACTCTATTGCAGCGATGAAAAAGCTAGAGAAAGAACGAGAGGAACTCTGTGGCATTCTACGACTTCCTGTCAGTCAGTTATACTGGACACTAATTAAGAACGACGAATCCCAGATTAAATCGCCTTTTGTGATAGTGAAGCTACGAAGCTGATGCGAGAAGAAGTGTTTTTTAAAAAAAACCCTTTCAATGGTATTTAAGTTGCTATTTCCTGTTAAAAAGCTAGAGCTGCGCTAAAAGGATTTGATCTGCTGACTTTTTGTACTAATAACGTTCAATTTAAGGATGAAAAATAGATTTTCTGAAACATAAGAGTGGAGTGGAACTTGATCATCATGCATCAAATTTGCTAATAATTCTTGACTATAATTGTTTCGAGACAACTAAATTTACCGTAATGATGACTTTATTTTAATAAATCTATTTGTAGATGACCGATTTCACTCAGGTTATGACAGTTATTCAATAAAATTTTACCGCCCATAATCATACCTAGCTTCAGCATCGCCGCCCACGATGAATGCGTACAAAAATTAAATTGACGAAATTTTATGTAATACCAAAATAATGCTCTGCCAACGTAAAACAACAAAATTTATGACTGATAAAAGAATTTAGAGAACTATGGTGTAAGCAGCGCAGTTATGCTGCTTTAGGATTTTCCTGATCTGAGTACTGTCTTATATCCTGCAATATACTAATTTTTATAATTTAGGGCTACCTTAGCAAAGGTTGTTACTTTGTTCGCAGAGCAATTTGTAACTACGTGTTTATATTTTAATTGTTATAGTTTTTAACAATTTCTGCAGGCCAGCTATAATTTAGTAAATAAAAACCCCTCCTATAGCATGAAATCTACTCAGTCATCCTTTTAATTAGCTGATATAACTGTTCACAGTTTGAATGTGCAATTCCTTATCACAACTCTCTGATTATCAACCTTATTAGGCGATGCTGAGTAATTTTATGCTTGCTAGCAAAGCTTTGTATCATTTACCTCTATCTGAAAAATAACTCTTTATCAATAATCGGATCAAGAAAAAAAGGATAACATGCTCTTTATTAAACTCTTCAAGAATCTTATTGCTCACATAACCCTCGTAATCTTGAGCGATTAAGAGCACAATTCATTCTTTTCTTTTCTTTGTCCTTTTCCGAATTTTTTATCTTTCTTATCTGGAATATAACCCTTCCTTTTAAAAAATTCATGAAAAATGTTTCGTCAACTTCAACAACACCAATTAGTGCATTTATGTTATCTATCGCTACTACTAAAACAAGAAACAGTGATATCTTCCATCTAAACCCTATTTTTAAATCAATATTTGTTTTTCTTACTTCCGTAAATTTAAGCTATTAAACTACATTGAAGATAACTAAAGCATTTATCCTTCTGATGTAGTTTCGCCAAAAAACTTTCAGTATGATTGTTAAATGTTTTCCTGTAATAGGGAATTTTGCAATGATATCGCTGCAATCCTAATAAGTGTCCTCAGCAGATAAACATGTTAACTCTGACATTATAGATGGGATAGAGTGGAATGAGTTGCTTTAATGTATGAATCAATATCATCCGATAGATTGTTATCTAGGCAATTAATGAGATCCAGCTTTATGTTAGTAGAAAGCAAGAAAAATCTCTTTATCTGTATGACTGTTTATTTTTATAGCAACTTTCTGTAGCTAAAAATTCTTTATGCTGTATAAAGAATTTATATAAATAACTTTTAACAATATAGCTAGAATTAACATATCGCAGTGTATAAATATACTCTACTCATGAATATTTACGAAGCAGTATATCTGTTGCAGGGCTCATGCGTAACGTGCTAGGTTCTAGATTATCTAATATAGATAAAATAATGAAATAGAAATCAAACTTGTAATTAGGAGGTTGATGTTATTAAGAAAAATTTTAATGGCTGAAATTAAATGATTTTTTATTTCTTATTGAACAATTTCTTATAAGTTATTAGAAAATCTGATGCATGTTTGTTAGACTATGCTATACTCTGATGCTTCATAAATCTATTATCCATCCTTAAATTGGACCCTGTTTACCATGAAGTTAGCAGATCAAATCCTCGTAGCCTGTCTAGATATTCTGAAAAAACTGTAGCAACTCAATACTGTATTTGAAAGTATTGATTTCTCGAAACACAGTTACTTTAGCAGATCAGCTTCATAGGTTCGCTCTTCCAAAAGTTGATTCAATTAAATTCGTTGCCCTTATTGACGCCTAGTGCTTTGACAAGACGTCATAAAATGCCAGCATCCTTCTTCGCTCTTTCTTCAATTTCCTAATCCCTAGTAGGAAAGGGATACTTATACTAAAAATATTGAAAAACCTTGCTAACAAAATATCAATGGATTTATTAGCGGCATTACGGCTATCTGCTGGCCAAACTTCCGACAGTTCACCCTTACTTTCGGTTGCATGTCTTTGGTGAATGAAGCAGAATATCAGTTATTTATACACACAATAACATTACTACTGCGTGTCCTGTAATATCCTTGCCATTGCCATTCTAAAATCAAGAACACTACCTCTGTAGGAAGTATGGGAGGTGCGGTTAAGTTCTCTGCACTTGCAGACCACCTAGAAGTTATGACAGTTTGCTTCTGACTTTTAATAATCCTTTTCACACGCAATGAGCTCATTATGAGCATGCGCAATAACATTAATAATAACTAGTAAATAAAGTCATCAGCTTTCTTGACAGAACGGCATATTACTTTCGCCAAAATAAATGTAATACGTATTGCTAAATCATGCAGGTAGCACTAATGTCTATACTCTTCAAGCCATTACTATTTAGTCTGCTGATGGTATGGCAGAGAGGGATCATGAGTTTCTCACTGAGAAACTCCCTCATGAACTCATGAGGATAACTGATATATCCGTAGAACAGGAATAGTGGAACTCTTCGATTCCCTTCACGTTTTATATAAGGTGGCGCAATGAGCTTATAAAAGTATATTCCGTTGCCACTACGGATGCACCTTAATCTTAAGCAGTTTAATCTTAACACTATTAATAGGAATTTGTATACTTCGCTGAAGAAAATAATCGTTACAGATGGAGGTTGAGTCTACCAATTAAAGAGCGTTTCAGCATTTTGCTGGAGTTATGACTTTGATCTCTGCCTTAACGACGGTGTTATCTATCAGCTTCCTAGTAGCATTACGAATTAGTTCATACAAGGGTTAAGGTAATATCTGGTTTCACAAATACCTCTGTGGTAGACTTTTATGGCATATTATTTCTCTGTTGTTAAGATTATCTATAAAAACAATCAGAATAATACGCCATACCATCTCCGAATTTCTATACACTAGAAATAAACATAACTAGATTTATTAATCTATATGTTCATTAAGTTCTATTTCACAGCCATTAACAATGGTTTTTCGAATGATGAAGTCGTGATTAAATACAATAAGATTTGCAACTTTATCTTTTTCTATGCTCCCAATATTTTTGTCAACACCAATAGCACGAGCTGGATAAAGCGTGGCCATTCGTAATGCTTCATCTAATGGAGTACCTGCATGTTCAACGATATTTTTAACAGCCTTTATCATCGTTAAAGAGGAACCACTTAATGTACCATTTTTATCAACACATAATTCATTACGATGATATATGGTTTTACCTGCAAAGGTAAAACAATCTATTTGATTGCTATTAAGATCAAGTCCAGCAGGTGCTGTAGCATCTGTTACTAGAACTAGTTTATCGCCTTTTAATTGTTTACTATTGCGAATATTAGCCCAATGAACATGTAATCCATCAGCAATAATTCCTGCATATACATTAGGAGTATTATAAATAGCACCAACTAATCCAGGAGCACGACTTGAAATAGCAGGCATAGCATTGAAAAGATGAGTTGAAAATTTAATACCTGCCTTAAAACCATTCTGTGCTTCTTCATAACTTGCATTAGAATGACCAGCTGAAACAGCAATACCAGCATCAACTAATTGATGAATATATTTTTCTATAACTACTTCTGGTGCTAAGGTAATTTTAGCAATTATATCAGCATTTTGGCATAGATATTTGATCATTTCGCCAGAAGGCTGACGAATATATTTATCATTATGGACACCTGTTTTAATTGGATTAATATAAGGTCCTTCAATATGAAGTCCTAATGCCTGATTTTTATATTTAGCCAGATAATCACGCATTGTTTCTATTGCTGTTTTTATCAAAGCATCAGGGCTGCTGATCAATGTAGGTAGGAAGCTGGTACAACCATTTCGTTCATTTGTCTTTTGCATAATTTCCAGCGTCTTAATTGAGATATCTTCTGGATTATCATTGAATTGTACACCACCGCAACCATTAACTTGTAAATCAATAAATCCTGGCGCTAGGATCGCATTTTGTAAATCATGAATTTCAATGTTTTCAGGTAATTCTGTAAATAGACAAACTTTTTTATCTGTTCTTTTTCAATAATAACTGCATGATTGTCCAATCGTTCATAACCTGTATAAATAATACAATTCGTTAATGCATACATGATATTTTACTCTTATTTTAATTAAAATTAGGATAATCTATATAAATTATTTCTAATTTGATAAAATTAAATTTTAATATATTAATTTAACTAGCAAATTGATTAATGATGTCAGATTCTAATTGACAAAAATATTTTAAGGTCTTTACTTTTAGCTCAAGAGTTGCTGATTCATCACAAACTAAAGCTGATTTTTCATGCATTTGTAGACAGCTAATTGTCCACATATGATTAATAGAGCCTTCTACCGCAGCTTCAACAGCTAATGTTTTATTTTTACCAGTTGCCAGAACTAAAATTTCTTCCGAATCGAGCAGGGTTCCTACGCCAACAGTAACAGCATATTTAGGTACTCGATCAATATTATCATCAAAAAAACGAGAATTTGCCCGTCGAGTTTCTGGTGTTAGCGTCTTGATCCTAGTACGAGAAGAAAGAGATGAAGCAGGTTCGTTGAAGGCAATATGGCCATCACTACCAACTCCTCCCATAAATAAATGTATTTTACCATAAAACTTAATTTTATCTTCGTAACGTTTACATTCAGCGTCGATATCTTTTGCATTACCATCAAGTAAATTAATATTGTTTTTCATGATATCGATATGATTAAAAAAATTATCATACATGAAAGTATGGTAGCTTTGTGGATGATTTTTAGGAATGCCGACATATTCATCCATATTAAAACTAACAACATGTTTAAAACTAATTTTCCCTGCTTTAAAGAGATTAACTAGCTCATGATAGGTAGCTAGTGATGTTCCGCCTGTTGGTAGTCCTAATAAGAATGGATGTGAAGCCGTTGGATTAAATTGATTAATTTTATTTGCAATGTAATTGGCGGAAAAAAGACCGACATCCTTTGCTGTTGTTAGAGGAATAAGTCTCATTATTTTACCTCACTTAATTTTATTTTATATCAACTATATTTTAATAATTTTATATCATTCTACTATTATTAATTGTTATTAATTAAGTTTTATAAAAACTTGAAATTGCCTATTTGTTAATGTCTTATTATAGAAGGAATATATAGTTTTTAAAATAATTTAGGTTTAGTTTTGAACTAATCTTTTATAGACTGTAGACTGTAGACTACAATAGAATTTTACTACACTAATTGGGGTAATTGTTTAATTTCGATTATTATATAGACCCTTTCGTCCCACAGTAATATTCATAACAAGGATGTCTACTGAGAAATTATAGTTAAAGATAATATTATGATAATGAAACTTCATCGTCAGGCAAATATAATACCTAAAATTATATCCATTCTTCAGGTTTTAAGCCAGAAAAAACCTGCGTTTTTTAGCTAAAATGTTATGGAATTCTCTTGACTTACCGTTACTAAAGAATAAAATCAAGATGATATTGATGATTTGGCTACGTTGGTAAAGGTTGTTTTGCTTTTCTCAGGGAGCAATTATAGCTATGTTATATATTAATTCTTATTGTTTTAAACAATCTTCTCGAGGCAGATAATTCTGTATTTAAATAAATCTACACCTTAGATCTACTAAGAAATCTTTTTAATCGGCTGAGATAATTATCCATATTTTAAATGTGAAATTACTTATCAATAATTTTCTGATTATTTTATCTTTATTTAGATAAAAATGATTAATTTCATACTATTTTGGCAAAGTTTCGTATCATTACCTCTATCTATCTCTATCTGAGATAATGATGAACTCTTTAATCCATAATCAGATCAAGAAAAGGAATAACATACTCTAGATTAAACTCTTCAAGAATCTCATTGCTTACATAACTATCTTAATTTTTTGCAATTAAAAGCGTAATTCGTTTTTTTCTTTATTCTTTTCTTTATTTTGTGTTATTTAGCTTTATAATGTTTGAATATAACGCTTCCCTTATAAACGCTTCCCTTATAAAGGATTCAGGGAAAATGTTTCATTGATTTCAAGAATACCCTTGCTACATTTATATTGGCTATCACCGCTAAAACAAAAATGATGATGCAAAATATAAACGCTGTTTTCAAATTAATACCTGTTTATTTTTCTGACTCTTGTAAAGTCAATTTTATTCAACATATATCCATAGATAACTAAATAATTTAGCCTTGTGATGTAGTTTTGCAAGAGGACTTTTAGTAAAATTATTAAATGTTTTCTACAATCGGAGATTTTTTAATGATATTGCTGTAAGCACTATGGATCTCCCTAATAGATAACATGTTCACTTTAATAAAGTGACAGGATAAAGTGGAATAGGTTGTTTCAATGTATGAATTGATATTATTCGATAGATTATTATCTAAGCAACTAATAAGATGCAAATTTATATTGGTAGAGAGTAAGAAAAAGTATCTTTGATCTATATGACTAATGACTGCTTGCTTTTTATGACAATTTCTGTAGAAAAAATCCTTCATATAATATAAAGGATATTATCTACCAATAACTGTTACAAACATAGCCTGATAATCACACTCCATATTTCCCATCATTTTCTGGACCCTATCGCCAGCAGCTTAGGGAGTATACTTATTTTCTTGCAAAAACAGTTTTCTTTCTTTTATTTTGATCTGTTACAGTCCTATACTAATTTCTGAATCTAACATTGTATCTTGATTTGATATGGATCGCTGTTTACGCAAGCGCTCATACGGGTAATTTATGTGAAATAAGATAGAAAATCCCTAAAGCTGAAGCATAAAACATTTAAAACTAGGAGTCTGGTTATTTATACATAGATATACATAGATATGAAATTTCTTCCGCAAATGTTAAATAAAGCTTCACGACGTTATCTTTTTGTAGGTATAGATCGCACACTTGATAAGTTTTATGCATCTTTAAAAAATCAGATCCTGGCTAATACTTGACACTTCTTACGTAATCTTAACCCAGCTATTTCCATAGCTATCTATCGGATACTTACAGGCAATGGCAAAGAATTTACAGCGGACTTTTTAGTCTACAAAATGTTCAGTTACCGGAAAACAGAAATTCACCTGTTTGTGTGGAGAGCTTAATATAGAATATTGATTTATCCTGATGATGCATCTTCCAAACGAATGATATGGTCTAGCGATTTAATGGGGCTATGGAAGATGGGGCTATACAAAGCTATTTTAATTCTAATGAAGAACTTAAAATCACTTCTGCATCAATATGTTTAGCTGTATAATCAGTCTTATGTAGATAGCCTTTATTGGAGTCTATAATCTATAAAAGATTGATTTAAAGTTAAACTTGAATTATTAAAAATAATCTATACTATCTTTAAGGGGGAAGTTAATACTTAATGATATTTTATTCAAAAATTGAATATATATAATATTTAACAATTAAGATCTCAGCAATGAGGTTATTCAAGGAAGGAGAAATATAGTGAATCTATTAAGTTATTTACAGCGAATAGGTCGTGCTTTGATGGTGCCTGTTGCTGTGCTGCCCGCCGCTGCAATTTTAATGGGAATTGGTTATTGGATCGATCCTAATGGCTGGGGAGCTAATAACACTATTTCCGCTTTATTAATTAAATCAGGTTCGGCAATTATAGATAATATGTCAATATTATTTGCAATTGGCCTCGCATATGGTTTATCAAAAGATAAAGATGGTTCTGCGGCATTAACCGGTTTTGTAGGTTTTTTAGTGGTAACAACCCTATGTTCACCAGCAGCTTATTCGATGATCATGGATGTTCCTATCGAGCAAGTTCCTGCAGCATTTGGTAAAATTAATAATCAGTTTGTTGGGATATTGGTTGGTGTGTTGGCCGCTGAACTTTATAATCGCTATAGTAGCGTCGAGTTACCGAAAGCATTCTCATTCTTTAACGGCCGACGTTTAGTACCTATATTGACATCATTTTTAATGATTCTACTATCTTTTGTTCTAATGTATATTTGGCCATTTATCTATAATACATTAGTACTGTTTGGTGAAAATATTAAAGATTTGGGTTCATTAGGCGCTGGTATTTATGCTTTTTTTAATCGTCTATTGATTTCGGTTGGATTACATCATGCATTAAATTCAGTATTTTGGTTTGATGTAGCAGGCATTAATGATATTCCTAACTTTTTGGCTGGTGCTAAATCATTAGCTTCAGGTCTAGCCGAAAAAGGCATTACTGGGCGTTATCAAGCTGGATTTTTCCCAATTATGATGTTTGGTTTACCTGCTGCAGCATTGGCCATTTATCATTCTGCTCGTCATGAAAATAAAGAAAAAGTTGCTGGTATCATGATGGCAGGTGCTTTTTCCGCCTTCTTTACTGGCATCACTGAACCGCTTGAATTTTCATTCATGTTTGTGGCACCCATTCTTTATGTCATTCATGCTCTTTTAACTGGATTTTCTGTTTATATTGCGGCTGCAATGCACTGGATCTCGGGTTTTGGTTTTAGTGCTGGTTTAGTTGATATGTTACTGCAGAGCCATAACCCATTAGCAGTTAATTGGTATATGTTAATTTTCCTGGGGGTAATTTTCTTTTGTTTATACTATATCATATTTCGTTTCGTGATTAATAAGTTCAATTTAATGACACCAGGTCGTGAAATAATTAATAACTATCAGTCCGTAGATGATTACGACAAAAATATCACCAGTAGTGATAAAGAAAATATTACGCATGAAGCATATCAGTATCTTACTGCAGTGGGTGGAACAGATAATTTAACAACAATCGATGCTTGTATTACTCGTTTACGCTTAGGTCTAAAAGACATTAATATTATTAATGATGACTTGATAAAGAAATTAGGTACATCAGGCATTATTCGTTTAAATAAAAATAATGTACAAATTATTGTTGGAACGCGAGCAGAAATAATTGCAGAAGCGATGAAGAAGATTACTGCAAGAGAAGTTGCTGCATCATCAAATATTATTCAGAACAGATAATTAATAGTCAGCAGTAAACTAAGTAGTAAACTAAAATTAAACCTTTATGGGGAGTATAAAGGGAGTGGAAAAGGGGGGCCGCAGACGGTTGGAGTTTAATAATAAATTCACTTCTTTAATAAAGATGGGTATTAACGGCACACCTCTGTCTCAGTAATATTATAAAAATTTTGATACCAATTATTTTATATATAAACGAAAGAAGATGTCGAAATAATCGTTCATATTGGTATTAATATTGTAGTGTTAAAGTGGCAGAGATGTGAGCGTTTAATTAAAGAAATACTGATGTAAAATAGGTCAAAGTCTTTCTAAAATTATATCTCGATTACTTCTTAATGGTTAGAAGTTAAATTGCCCTTTAATTGAAAGAAAACTATTTCTCCTTACTAAAAATAGGTAGAATTGGTTATTATCTCTGCTATAGTTTACAACTACTATCCAATAGTATAATCTTTTAAGATAACTACTTAATTTTAAAAAAATTAAGTATATTTATTTTGTCCAAACTCATTACATATTACTTCCTTTTCAGCACAGATATATTCATAGAATTATAGCTACTGCAGGATAAGAGAAAATATTATGATGATGAGAGAATGGCACCCCGCTCCTCGTCATGAAACTAATGCCTAAAATAGATTTGCTTTTAGAGAGCAAAGATCCTGCATTCACTTTGGGTATAATGATATAGCATCTCAAACTTATCCCTTATTAAATGGAAAAAGAAGATGTTATTGGATGCGGATCCCGATTATGTTAACAAAGATTATTGATAGAAACCCATTATAATGAAGAGAAATTTCCAGCACAAAGATAAGATGAATAAGTAAACAGGTCATGCAGGTCAAAGAAATTCTTTTTAATTTCTGTAACATAAAGCTTCAAGTCATTAGTTTTCTCAGTAATATATTAGATAATCTTGCTTCATGTATTAAATCAACTCACTCCATTTCATCCTGTCCACACTGTCACAGTGAACATGTCATCCGTTAGAAACATTTATAGAGGGGGAATTACACAGCGAGATCATTGGAAAATCCCCCTAATTCCAGAAAATATTAATAATCTTACTAAAAATCTTCTAGCGAAAATACATTGCAAGATAAATGGTTTAGTTATCTGTGATGTATGTTGAATATCTTGACTTTTATGAAGGAGTTAAGCAAAACAAACAGGCATTGATTTAAAAATAACGTTTATATGGTGCTCACTGCTTTTTGCTTCAGTGACACGACATAAACATAAATATGCTAAGTATTATTTAAAGTTGATGAAATATTTTTTCCTAAATCCTTTAAAAGGAGGTGTTATATCCCATAGAAAAGACAGAAAATGCGGGAGAAGAGGAGATAAAAGGGAAAGAGCAAGTTTGTGGTCTTAATTGCCCAAGAATTAACAGGAATTATATTAGGGATGAGATTCTTAAAAAGTTTAATGCAGAGTGCATATTAGGTGTTTTCTTGAGATAATCATCAATAAAGAGTCAATCCTTTTATCCGATGGAACTAATATAGTAGAAAACTTTACTATGAAACATAAAATTAGTCATCATCATAAACTAATAAGTGTGATAATTAAAAATTATTGGCAATAAATTCCATATTTAAAATATAAAGCACACTAAAGTGTGTGTTACGTTTATCTTTCTATAGCGATAAAGAAACTGAAAAATACTTTGCTGAAAATCTTTCTAACAAAATATCAAGGACTTTATCAGTACCATCAGGGCTCTATGTTAGCCAGACCATTCTACAAGATTACCATTAACTTTCGGTTTCATTTCCTTATGTATGGAGGAGTGAAAGATACCACATTAGATGTTTTATGTACTACAAAAGAGCGTTGGTAATACGTGTCTAAAAATATCTTTTCCATTGCATTTCAAAAAATAATAAGACCATTTTTCATAGCTAATCTTGAGAAATAAGGTTAAGAATATGCTCACAGGCAATTAAGAAGTTATGCCAAGTTTGCTGCTAACTCTTCTGCCAATAATGAGCAGCAGGCAAAAGCGATCAACTTACCTGACAAACGGGTATATATAACCCCATCATCCAAGTAATAAAATATTAGCGCATTACTTAAATCACGTAACTGCTATTGTGCCTGCGCTTTCAAAGCATTATTATCTTAATTTACTTACCGATAGTACTATAGAGAAATCATCTATTTTTATCGAGAAGTACCACTTTAGGGCTTTGTGAAATAAGGAGTAGAGATGTCTTACAGGTACAAAGTAATTGGGGGGGTTAGTAATTTTTTTGATGATTTAGCACGCTTTAAATAGAGTAGCAAGGAGCTACTGAAGGATATTCTGTTACTGCTGCGATCCCCCATTTAACTTTAAGTAGTTTAACCTTAACATCGTCAATACCCCAAGTCTGCATGATCGCTATAATAAATATCTGTTACGGTTGACAGATGAGATCGATCCGTAGACAAGGCCCGGCGTTGAAGAGATTATTGCAGGATGTCTTTTAGCACAAACAAATAGCGATACCTATTAGTTACCACCTAGAAGTATTATAGATGTGTTCATTCAAAGAATTAGAGATAATTTCTAGTTTCAAAGATATTTGCATGGTAAATTTCATGGTATATCATATCTATGATGTTAAAATCATTTATGAAATTAATTAGTAGAATGCACCATAGCATCTCAGAAACCTCCGTAATACCAGGTTATGAGTATAACCATCCACACATCGATGTGGTAAACAGCATCTAATTTAAGGATGGAGAGGAGATTTATGAAGCATCAGAGTAGAACATAGCCCCTGACTGTCATACAATAGATTTACTAATAACTCCTTTATCTATTTTACAATTAAATTAAATAATTGTAAAATAGATAAATTTTTTGTTCATTATTTCCACTAGGAAATAATGACTGCGTTAAATTTATCAGCATTTACCTACAGATGATAAAATACGGTATTTCCCGTGGGGAAATACGTGAAGATTTGAGTATCATTATGTTTTATTTTTCTTATTTTTATTTTTATATCTATTATAAATAATATTCAGTTTCTCTTGATTATGTGCCAAAAAAACACTAAAACGTTATGTTACTAAACATAACATAATAAGCATAAATTCATGAATTGCATTCAGTATGATTGAATACAATCATATTCGCTTAAAATTACTGCAATAGGTTTCCTATATCTGACTCTATTTGTAGTAGATTGTTACTAATTCATTTATATGATCAAATAAAACTTAATCACAAATTTTAATAAATCTTCTAACAAAAATGATTATATCTTTAATGTTAATTGGGTTATAAAAATAAAGATTTCCATCTTATTAACCATCTATAATCTAATCATATCATGATTAGTGAACAAAAACGATTTCTCTGATATTGGCGCAACATTTACACACACAACTTCAGTTTTTGGTTATTTTAAAATCCTGCTAATCATTATTTCAAATTTTAATATCTTTTACCAACCTATATTTA
>JBQMRQ010000101.1:0-12845 GCA_052174535.1 Arsenophonus sp. NC-WZS1-MAG3
TGATTGAATTTTTTATGACACTCCAAAAATATCACACAGCAATACGTTCAATTCAACCTCAATTTTTCTTGCATGTAGCTATATCCATACAGTGAAGATTATCCGTGTTTATTAGCAAATAGCCCAAAACTAAGCCGATAACCTTGAATACAACTGTAACGAGGTTTATGATTAAAAATATGCCTGGTAATGAACTTATTATCTATAAGTGAATTGGATATTATCCTTATTTCTTTTCTTTATGGGACAAAAACTAATCATAACTAGAATGATAGATCTGAATAATGCAAATAGAATGAGTAATTTTTGCTTTACTAGAGTGAAAAACCATAAGGTATTATCCTAATATATATTTCTCGTCTTCTACTAAGCTTCTTTTAACATTAATAATAATTAAAATAAATTCCTTAAATATGGTAAAAGTGTCAACTTATGGAGCCTTCCATCTATCTAGCAAAGCTTGTTTCTGTAATACTTTTTTACAAGGGTAATACAAAGACTATTACTGTACCTTCCCCTGACTATTTTCCAGTAGTCATTTTTCTACAAAATTTATAGAGTTATAAGAGGCCTGCACTTCGTGCAATTTTAAATATACTGAGAAATTGTTAGAAAAGCAGGTTCATATTTTATTAGATTGCGACTAACAACATATTACCTTTCACTATCCCATATCTTCTTTGGTCCTTTCAATAATAACTAGGCATGACTCAATGTCTTGTTTTGTGTTACTATTCTGTAGTATGCTACAGTGAGCACATAAACATAAACATAAACATAAACATAAACATAAACATAAACATAAACATAAACATAAACATAAACAGAACATCGAAATTGATATCTTTTATCTATTGTATACTTATGCTTGACAACTCAATCAACATTGGCATATTTATAATCTCCGTCACTCGTAGAAATCTGGATATTAAATCTACTGTATGAGATGATCTTTTATTTAAAAATAAAAGGGCGAAGGAATCTAGCAAAACACTCTCATTTAACTGCTATGCAACAGTTATGATCTAATAAATTCTATTGTCTTTTCTGATTATAATATATACGCTATAGCAATCAGTATCAGAATACCATAAAGGTACAGTCCGGGACATTACTGGAAAATTCACTTTGCTAAAAAGATGAAATTAGAGTGTAGCCATAAGCGTAAAATAGCTATCTATTACCTTAAATAGACTGGTATCTGCATTAAAACTGAGCATTATCGAGAAAAGAATCTTGCACATCATTAATATGAGCACTGAACTCAATAACATCAGCAGCGAAAAACCGTAACGCAAGAATAAATCATTGGGTGCTATATTAGTCATATTCCGTCAAGGCATTTTAACATGATGCCGTTACTATGGTTTATTATCAAATATAATAAGGCACACTATTACTAAAGTGTAATAAGCAACTTGGATTACAAGGGGTTGTAAAAAACCGGAAATAGAAGTTTCAATGTACTGATGAAAAATTTCTGCGCATAAATCTATAAAATGCATTCTGTGTCGCGAACGGCTACACTTTATCGACGATCACCTTGATAAGCATATAATTTTTTCTTTCTAAGAAAGAATACATAAAATAGAGAAAAATGAAAGTTACTAAGCTTTAAACCTGAAGTTAATTTCTCTAAATTAGAGTGTTAGCTTAAAAGCTTATTATACAATGAAATTTTAATTTATAAAAGACTTAATAAACCAATTTTATTTCCTTTTAACAATAAAGGGTAGCTTTATCTTCAATTAAAGCATGATTAAATTTCTTAACTATCAAGATGATGATATAAAAGTTCTTTATTTGACAAAAGAAGATTTTATTATTGCTCAAAAAGATAATTATTTCCTTATAATCTTGTTGTTGTTATTAACGATCATGATCAAGATATTATCGAAGTTTTTAATGGTGCTGATTTTATTGCACTTACTATTAAATAAAATCTTTCTATTGTTATCTCAATTTTCTAACACCTAATTATATGCATTTGCCTTTAGTATTAAACGTTTTTATAAGAAGCCTTCTGAAAAAGATTACATCCTTCCAATGAAGGATTTTAAGACTATTTCATAGATGTACTAAATTTTATTACAAATAACTATTTTATTTTATAAAATCTTTTTAGTAAATAATTACTTAGCTTAGGCTGTATAAAATTGGCAATTAGATTCTATATAGCAGATAGGAGAATTATTCCAATTATAATTAATTAGCAATTTTTATCTTACTTAGGCATTCTCAAAAAAGATCCTATAAGGTAGGATTAATTTAATTATTAGTATTAGTATTTAGTTTTAACTAAAATCGCATTTAGTGGTATGGAGGTGTATTATTTTTATACAGGTAGCTAATTTTTATCGTAATTTATTAAAACGAAAAGAAAAAAATAATCGAAATAAACAGAAGTTTTATGATAGTTCCATAACTGATACTCAATCTAAAACTAAGGTAAAAACTTTACTAACAAAAAAATATCAGAGTATACAAAGTATTAAAAATACTCACTTAATAAGTAAACTTACACCTGTCTCATCTATAAATGTTTCAATATCTATAATTCCTCGAGATAAACATCCTATTTCCAGAAGAAACATCAGTGATAATGCACTAAAAGTACTTTATCGTCTAAATAATGCTGGTTATGAAGCTTATCTTGTCGGCGGTAGCGTCAGAGATTTACTATTGGGTAAAAAACCTAAAGATTTCGACGTTACTACCAATGCAACACCTGAACAAATTCGTAAATTATTTCGTAATTGTCGTTTAGTTGGACGCCGCTTTCGTTTAGCACATATCATGTTTGGTTATGAAATCATCGAAGTTGCTACTTTTCGTGGTTCTCAAGAAACAACTGATACTAATCATAAGGATATAGCTCACCAAGCACAAAGTGGTATATTACTTAGAGACAATATTTTTGGTAATGTTGAAGACGATGCTATTCGACGCGATTTTACTATCAATAGCTTATATTACCGAATTAACGATTTTACCCTACGTGATTATGTGGGAGGATTTGAAGATTTAAAAAATGGTATCATTCGGCTAATTGGTGATCCAAAAATTCGTTATCGAGAAGATCCTGTTAGGATGCTACGCGCTATTCGATTTGCTAGCAAATTAAATATGCAAATTGATTCTGAAACTGCTAACCCTATTCCAGAACTAGCTTTTTTATTAAAAAAGATTCCATCAGCTCGTCTATTTAAAGAATTACTTAAATTACTTCAGACTGGTATAGGTTATCAAACCTATCAACAATTAAGACATTATAAACTATTTCAATCATTGTTTCCGTTAATTGAACGAAAATTCACTGCTAATAATAATTCTCCAATGGAGCTTATTATTAATAAGGTTTTGCAATATACTGATTATCAAATAAAAAACAATAAACATGTTAATTCTGCATTCTTATTTGCCACCATGTTATGGTATCCTCTAGCAGAGCATGCAAAAAGACTTTCTCAAGAAAGTAGCTTATCCTATTACGAAGCATTTTCTGTCACAATGAATGATATTCTTGATGAGCAATGTCGTTCTATTGCTATTCCTAAACGACTTACTTCAACAATGCGTGATATTTGGGAACTACAATTACAACTACAACTTCCTCGATGCAAAGGAAAAAAAACAGATAAACTATTTGAAAATCCAAAATTTTGCGCTGCGTTTGATCTATTAGAGCTACGTTATAACGTGGAACCGCAATCTGAATTAGAAGAACTACCTTATTGGTGGTCTGAATTTCAAAAATCTAATAATAATCTACAACATAAAATGATCTCGGAGGTGGATAATATACTAACTCATCGGCGCAGTTGGATGCAGCACCAAAATCACACTAACTATAAACTAATAAAACAACAGAGTAAATTAAAGATGGAACGTGTTCATATTGCTATTGCCAGCAATCTAAATGACCCTTTACAGCAAGTAAAGCATGCTATTAAAGAATTACAGGAATTACCGAATACTAAGCCAGTTGCTGTCTCTTCTTTCTATCGAACTAAACCGATGGGACCACAAGATCAGCCTGACTATCTCAATGTCGTTATCGCATTAGATACTGAGTTATTACCAAAAATCCTATTTGAACATACCCAATCGATTGAATTAATGCATGGTAGAATACGTAAAACCAATCGTTGGGGGCCAAGAACGCTCGATTTAGATATTATATTATACGGCCAGCAGATTATTCAGACAGCTTATTTAACTATCCCTCATTATGCGCTTAAAGAACGAGAATTTATGCTTTATCCTTTATCAGAAATTGCCCCTAAACTACGGTTTCCCGATGGGGAATTGCTCAGTGATAGATTGTTGCAGGTTGCTAAAAATAGGCTGACTTTATGGGTAACTTAGGCAATAATTCAGGAATGGTAGCATACACAACAACAAATTATAACTTCTTGTTATTTTCGAGTAACTAACAACTAACATTATTAGAAAAAGTAAAAATTAAAGATAACATACACATATAGATAATGCAGGAAAAACCCTAAAAATATTATAATTCCCTATATATTATCGCATTCTGAGCACTAAAGATTAAGTTCTTAATCCTCGTCCTTTTTCAATTAAGTTCCAGGTTATGGCATATAAAATAACAATAAAAATTACTAATACTGATAAAGTAATAGATAATTTAACATCGCTAACACCAAGAAACCCATAGCGTAATCCACTAATCATATAGACAATCGGATTAAGCTTAAATACAATTTTCCAAAACTCTGGTAAAAGCGATAAAGAATAAAAAACACCGCCTAAATATGTTAATGGTGTCAAGACAAAGGTAGGGACAATACTAATATTATCAAACGTTTTTGCAAAAATCGCATTTACCAATCCAGCTAACGAAAATAAAATGACTGTCATTAATACGGTAATAATTACTACCCACCATGAATAAATATGTAATGGAACAAAAAATAGAGAAACCAAAGTAACTAAAAGACCAACTAATACTCCTCTAGCAACCCCACCACCAACAAAGCCAATAATTACAATATGAGTAGGAACTGGTGCAACCAACAATTCCTCAATACTTTTTTGGAATTTTGCACCAAAAAAGGAAGAGCAAACATTAGTATAAGCATTAGTGATAATCGACATCATAATCAAGCCAGGAACAATAAACTGCATGTAATTTACACCATCAATATTACCAATTCTTGAACCAATTAAGCTACCAAATATAATAAAATAAAGTGACATGGTAATCACTGGAGGTAGTAAAGTTTGCACCCAAATACGCGAAAAACGTGTTATTTCCTTGATCCAGATAGTTTTCATTGCTACCCAGTATAACTGAATCATCTATTTTCTCCTTGATTTATCGATACTGAATGCTGCTTGTTCATTAAACCAACAAATAATTCCTCCAAACGATTTACCTTATTACGCATACTGGTTATCTGTATCCCTTGCTCAGAGAATTGACTAAATAAATCATTCAGTCCTTGATCTCGAAGTACTTCAACTTCTATAGTTAAAGTATCCACTATCCTAAATTTATAACCATCTAATTTAGGGATAGAACTTTTTTGCGCTAGATCAAAAATAAACGTTTCTAACTCTAACTGAGTGAGTAGATTTTTCATACTATTATTCTTAATCAATTTTCCATATTGGATAATTCCAATATTACGGCATAACATTTCCACTTCTTCTAGATAATGGGTCGTTAAAATAATAGTAGTGCCGTGCGCATTTAAAGTCTTTAAAAAACCCCACATAGAACGACGAAGTTCAATATCAACTCCTGCGGTTGGTTCATCCAAAATTAATAACTTTGGCTGATGTATCAATGCACGAGCAATCATTAAACGCCGTTTCATGCCACCTGAGAGATCTCGTGCAGGCTCATTACGTTTATTCCATAAAGCTAATTGAGAAAGATAGATTTCTGCTCTAGACGAGGCTAATGAACGCGGAACTCCGTAATAACCTGCTTGATTGAGCACTATCTGTAATACCGTTTCAAATGGATTAAAATTAAATTCTTGTGGTACTAGTCCCAATTGACGCTTAAGATTCACCACATCTTCATCAAGATCGTAACCAAACACTTTCACTTTACCGCTCGTTTTGTTAACTAATGAACTGATAATACCAATTGTCGTTGATTTACCTGCACCATTAGGCCCTAATAAGGCATAAAAATCACCCACCTCAACATATAAATCAATACCGGTTAATGCTTTCACACCACCAGGATAGGTTTTTGTAAGCTGGAGCAGTTCTAAAGCATAAGTCATAAAAACCTTTCTTATCTATTTTATTCCACATATGATAATAAATCACATCATTAGTAGTATTTTTTAAATAAATTAAAATTAACAGCTAGTAAAAATTAAAAATAAATTAATGTTGTATATGATTATTATCGCAGTTAATATAACTAATCCATGTGAATTATGATAAATATTAAATAACTATTTAAAAAAAAATATACAGCGCTCAAAATCGATAACCAAAGAAAATCCTATTTTTTAGTTATACTTATTTCTGGTATATATACTTTCGGAGAAGAAATCGTATTCTTCTGATTGATTTTTTAGATAATTTTAAAAACAGAGAGATGATATGCCATGAAAGTCTACTTTAGAAGTATTCATGAAATTAGATATTGCTTCTAATCCCCCTTCTATAAACTTATTCATAATGCTACTAGGAAAACTGATAGCACCGCTGGTTAAGATAGAACTTGAAAGCATACTACGATAACGTGATTAACGCCGTTTTTGTAAATGGGTATGTTATACCGTTAGCCATAACAGTTAGTTGTTACAGGGAACTTATAAGAAGGTATTGACGATGTTGAGATAAAGGTGCCTAAGATTAGAAATTCTTCAACTGCAACGGAATATGTTTCAACAACTCCTTCTTACTTCCCTCCTTATATAAAACGTTCATAAAATCTTTATGAGTTGTCACCATTGCCTGTATTTGCAAATCATTATTCACCGATTATTTTCACTAATCTAGTGATACTATTTCTCTGTAAAAATCATATCAGATCCTTACCAAGTGTTATAAGCAAACTGAAATATCGATGACTTAAAGAGCATAGGTAATTGATGGTGCCTACGTGATTTAAGTAGATAGACGCTACGTTCATTTCTTAATCGATAACATATAACCGTTCTATCAGGCAAGTTGATCACCTTTGCTTGCTATTTATTTATCCGTGTCACTGCGGCATGGATGTAAGTAGTTGGTTTAAGTTGAACCAGGTTAAATAAGAGTAAGAAGCGAAATGTAGTGAACTTCTAGATCACCACGGAAGCGATATGTCTTAACCATATTTCCTGAGCTTACTATGGGGGCGGTGCTTTGGTTTTTAGAATGTAATGATATAAGTATTTCAGGATACCAATATAAATGGTTTTGGGTATACAAAATAGCTAATCAATCAAGTTCACTCCATAAAAGGCATGCAGCATTGAAAGTTAAAGATGATCTACGGGTCCTCTCCTAGTGTAGAGAGATGTAATGTTTCTAATAAATCTTAATGTTTGTTGATAAAGTTTTTAGCGAAGTACTATATCCTACAGCGATGAAGAATCTGAAGAATAATTTAGTAGAATAGCTGGCATTCTACAATTTTCTATAAGTCTACTCTGCATGTGTGCTTCACTCTCTCCAGTAAATAAGAACGATGAATCTAATTAAACTGACTTTTGCGACAATGTTAGTCTATGAAGCCGAGACACAGAGCACTGTAGCTCAAGAAAAACAACTATTTCAATGGTATGAAAGCTGCCTCCTATTTACTCAGAAAATCTATAACTAGCTAAATGGGATTTAGCCTGTTAACTCTGATACTAACAACATCTAATTTTATAATAGATAATAGATTTATGAAGCATAAGAGTGGAAGGTAGCCTGAGGAGGAGCGTATACTAGATTTAGCAATAACTTCCTTCTTTTTAAGAATCAGAAAATTTTAAAATCTATAGTTTTTCTGGATATTTTATTCTGTAACAACTGCGTTTTAGTCAAAATTAATTAAGCAGCGCCAGACGATCTATTTGTTCATCATAATACTGTTAATTTTATGATGCATACTGATTTAAATTGTCGATCTGTTATCCAACATGTTGTTAACCTACCCACCCAAAAAAGTTGAATACTTTATTATTTATGGATATTATCATTGTAGTTATATTAAAAGTGAAAATTAATAATATTAAAGAGTATAATTAATAACTCTTTACTTGCATGTGCGTGATATGTGTTATCTACACATAGCTTAATTTAATCGTTTGACTCCGGGCAGAAGGAGAAAATAGTTTATGTGTAATCAATATCCTTATTAAGTTTATAATCTTATTATTTAACAAAATATACCATCCGCTAACGAGACAGTCAAAACGTCATCATCCATGACTTGATCTCTATTATGTATGGTAGATCAATGATTATAGTGTTGCACTAATAGGAATTAACAGCTTGAAATCAGTTATCAACAAATTATTACTAAATTAAACTAGAAAAATAAATACGATAAAAATTAAACTAACGTTAGATTTTATCATTTATTAAATGATATCGCTTCTATTAATCGTTTAGTAAAATAACATGCCCGATATAAGGTAAATGGCGATATTGCTGTGCATAATCGATACCATAACCAACAACAAATTCATCTTGAATAGCATAACCAATCCATTCAACAGGAACTTCTACTTCACGTCTGGATGGTTTGTTTAATAACGTACAAATAGCGACAGATTTAGGATCACGTAATTTTAGAATTTCACGAACTTTTTTAAGTGTATTACCAGAATCAATAATATCTTCAACAATTAAAACATGCTTACCACGAATATCTTCATCCAAATCCTTAATAATTTTTACATCGCGACTTGAAGTCATCTCGCTGCCATAACTTGATACCATCATAAAATCGACTTCATGTGGAATATTAATATTACGACATAAATCAGCCATAAACATAAAAGAGCCCTTTAAAAGGCCAACCAAGAGCAACTCATCTTGTAATAATTTATAATGTTTAACAATTTCTTTTGCCATCTCATTAATACGTCGCTTAACATCCGCCTCTGAGATCATGACTTCTATAATTTGTTTCATAACTTTAGGCATTCACTATTAATGGAAGTAAAAACCGTAGATTCTAACATAAGCATAATAAAGACGCTATAAAATACTATTATTCATTATTAATCAATTATATAAATAAAATACCTAACATCTTAAGCTAACATAGAAAAACTTACCATCATATGGTTTATCATTCACATTATAACAAATAACAATAGGTATCATATAAAGATATTATTGAGTTCTACATAATTAAATTTTATAGCCCTTATTAATATCAGCAGCAACTCAAACAGCATTTCCCCCATTATCGTCGGGTGGAGGATCTGTAGCTTTACCATTCTCACTAAAGATCCGAAATTGGGTTTTATAAATATAAAAAGAATATAACATCATCTCAGCATGACTAAAAATAAGTTAACATTAATATTGATCTTTAACGACATTAAATCCAAATTAATTTATTAAAAATGATCGTCATGAAATTTTATATTCATTTCTGGTTATGGGGTTTTTAATGTATTAGCCATATCCTTTCTGATTAATTTCGTGGATGATTTTAATCAAAAAGAGATGATATGTTATAAACAGTCTAGCTTACAGATATCCAAAAAACTAGATATTTATCCTAATTCCTTATATGAACTCAGTCATAATTATGAGTTTCAGATAGTTGATAAACAACACCGTTAATGGTGAGATCTAAATCATACTGCAACAACATGTTTAACCGCTGCCTTCTCTACGGGTGTTCATGGCATCGATTATAATGGTTATTCGTCATAGCAAACTTATAAGGTAAATATTGGTAATGTTAAGATTAAGGTGCTTAAGGTAAGAAATCACAGTGCCAACAAATAGCATAACAGCTCGTTCCCGCCATGGCTATTACCGACGAGACTTTTACTATACCGGTAATTTTCACGAAGTTCTAGTCGAGGCTTTGGAGACGTTTTTCGGTGAAAGCGCATGATTTATCTGCTAAAGCTATCAGAAGGCTGAAAGAAAAATGATTTGAAGAATATAGGAAATAGTACCTGTATAATTTAAGTAATACGCGCTACATTTATTTCTTGGTAGATTATGGAATCTACTATTCGTAAAGCAAGATAATTGCTTTTACTTATAGTTATTACTGGAATTATTAAATGTGAATATAAATAACTAGTTACAGTTAAAAACTACTTATCAAGAATTAAAAACGAACTTATGTTGAACTTATAAAAGGCCTCTAACCGCGTTATTTAATCGTATTTTCCAGGGTTTCCTTCTATTAGAAGACGCTGCTTTAGTTTTTAGAATGTAATAGTTAAAGATATTCCTGAATACGTAGTATCAATTCTGTTTGATATACAAAATAGCTCATATTCTGCTTTTACTCACTGAAAGTATGCAGCACTAAAAGTTAAAGATGAGATGAAGAAGATTTGGTTAATAGGGAAGCGCGATGTTGCTAATAAAATTTATTATACTTTATTAGTAAGAGTTTTAGCGAAAATATTCTGCAGCGAAGAAAAATTGAAGAAAGAGCAAGAAATATCTGCTGGTATTTTACGATTTCTTGTTAGCGTTCTAGTCGTCAATAGGAATAAGGAATCTAATTTAAATATCAGTTTTACATCAGCCAAATTATGGAGCTGATTCACAAATAAGTGTGGCTCAATAAAACAATCCTTTTATTGGTATTTAAGCTGGCTCTCACTCTCGTCTTTACTAAAAAAATCTGGAACCAAATCAGGGAATTTAACCTGTTAAAACTGGTGTTAAACAACACCAAATTTAATGATGGAGAACAGATTTATGAAGTATCAGAGTGCAATATAGTCCAGCCCGCTATACATTAGATTTGTCAATAAGTCACACATTAAGATGCAATTATCTTTCTACTAAATGAAGAGTTTTATCTATTATTTCTTATATAAGAAACATAGAATAAATATTTGATTTTTAAGGGATATTTTTAGGTGGCAAAAAAATTATTCAGTGCGTTACATTCCTGGGAAACCGGCAAAGCGTATTTTTCCTGCATCTAAATATACGCTTGATGATAATTTGCCTATAGAAGTGGATACCTTTATTTTTAGAAAGTGATAAATTAGGCATCGTTTCATGGAATATTTATAAACAGAAACGCCTAAATTGGTATTCAGTTTTAAATAAACTAGTCATCAATAAGCATTTAATTTTACTACAAGAAGCTCAAAATTCATCTCAACTTATTAATTTTAATATATCTCAACATTTAGTGAACTGATTAAGTGCCAGCAATTGCACTCCTTCATTACGCTTCCGGCGTAATGACATTATCAAGATCTGATCCAATTTATTGTTGTCCATTACGGGAAAAAGAACTATTACTTTGTTTACTAAAATCAGCGTTAATTACTGTTTATTCATTCAGAGATAATAGGCAAAATTTAATGATTATTAATATTCATGCAGTTAATTTTAGTTTTTAGAGTTGATATTTATAGTCAGAAGTTACACAACATAGGAGATTATGTTAAAAAATCAAGTGCCAATGATTTTTGCTGGGGATTTTAATACTTGGATTCAGCAACATATAAAAGAACTTAAACGTTTTAGACGTAGTTTACGAATGAAAGAAGTCAATTTTGATGCTAATGAGCGCACTATAATTTTTGGTTACCCCCATTAGATTATGTTTTTATCATAATTTGATGCTTCTCGATCCAGAAGTAATTAAAACTGAATTTTTTGATCATAATTCTATTTCTGTCAAGTTTAATATTAAGTAGTTTTACATAGAGAGTTAAAAACTAGAAATGCTAATTTAGCACTTTTATTTTATATATTATGTTCACAACCTGATCATATTCACATTAACTATCAATTCTATTTGATTAATATATTTTTAATAAATAAGTGCTAAGGCTTAACAAGCATGCAATCCAAATTATTCCTACAATCAATGTCTTAACATGCGTATATATTTAAAAGATCCTAACAGGATGATGATTATCACCATAAATATGGTGATAATGAGCAGACACCAATTGCCGAAATTTCACTTTAAATTTTAATTTATTTGCTATTTCACAGCTTATTTTATGATGTATAGTAATTTAAAAAGCAAAATCATTAACTAAAACCAAGAATGGTACTGAATATAGTGTTGCTAAAAATATAATTATTATAATAATATTTTTTAAAGTAATATAGTTGAGGTTAATGTTAATTCAGCACAGAGTTACTCTCATTTCTGCTATATGAAATATTAGATATAATGTCCTTTATTCATGTTAATTATATTTATGGATGATTTCAACAACAGAGAGATAATATGCTATGAAAAGTCTATCCTTTATAGGTATCCGCGAAACTAAATATTACTTGTCATCTCTTGATGAACGGATATATGATAGTATCAAGTAGATGTTAGGCGCTGCTATTAAGGCAGTACTTGAATTTTATACTATTCAACATCCTCAACTTATCCTTGTCAATGGGTTCCATATTTTCGTCCGTATACTTATTTATCGCAACAACTATTAAAGATTAATAGTGGTAATGTTAAGATAAAATGCCTAAAGTTAAAATTGGGATCACAGTAAAAAGGGAATATGTTTCTAAATTTCTTGCTACCGACTTATCTGAAGCGTACAAAATATCGAAAAGTTGCTACCATGATTAATAGCTGTTAGGTGTTTTTACTGGTGATTTTATGAAGCTCTGTTAGATCTTTTCATTAAAAAGTACGTGATTCTCTCTGGACTATTATTAGAAGACTGATGCAGCAATGTCTT
>JBQMRQ010000102.1:0-16060 GCA_052174535.1 Arsenophonus sp. NC-WZS1-MAG3
ATGGGTTCGCTGTGGCAAATAATTGTTACAGATGAAGGTATAGGAGAGGCCAAGCGCCGACAAAACAGCGTTTATCACGTTATTTTTGCAGCATGGCTTAAAGTCCACCTTAACAGCGGTGCCTATTAACTACCTATCACCTACCATTACGGATGCGTTCATAGAAGAGGATACCCCTTAGGGTAATATCTGATTTTGGCGTATACTTGTAGACTAGACTTTTCATGGCATATAATTTCTCTTTTTATTTAAATAAATCATAAAATTAAATTAATAGGATATGTCACTATCTCCATATCCTATACACTAGAAATAAGAATAACTTAATACCAGTTTGTTAATACAATTGGCGGTTTAATCTATAGCTTAATTATGCAGCAAGCAACTGAATATACATTGCGTTTAAGAATAGTTATCAGTACTATATTAGTTAGTTAAGCTAACTTAGCTATTACTTTTCACGGAAGATAGTATTATATCAATTATTGAATAATTCAGATTTAATTTTGAATCAATTTTTCTTATATTGCAATAAAGTTTTACTACTCAATGCTGATTGAGTAATTTCTAATTATACATGCAAACATATTGATGTAGATTGATCTTAAGCTATTTAATAAAATTGAAATGATGGTTTTGAATCCTATTTCTTAATATGCCAATTAAATCGTTCGACATATCATTAGTTTAAGAATTCTTCGGCGGCAACTAAGACGGTGTTTTATTATATTAAGTTCTATACATAAACGGTCAAGTTCCTGTTTTCTCGAGTTATGCTCATTTCTAGTATATATGTTCTTCAAGGAAGGTGGTATTATTTCTATTGATTAATTTTATAGATAGTTTAACAACAGAAAGATAATGTGCCATTAAAGTCTACTCTACAAATATCAATTAAACTAGATATTATCTGTTCTTTTGAATGAATTCATCTGAATGCTGCAGACAAGCTGATAGGCACCTGATGTTGAGGTTGAATTTGAAAATCATCCTGCAACAAGATTTTGAACGCTCTGCCTTATTGATAGGTGATTCCTAAATGCATTTGTTTGTAACGGTTACTTCCCACAACGAAGTATACAGATAACTATTGGGGATCTGAGATTAAAGTGCCTAAGATTAAAGGATTGCAACAGGAGAAGCGCTGTTGGTGTGGGTGTGTACACAAATAACTTATTTGCTATTTTCACTCTGTAAAGGCATTCAAAATCGAAAGTTTAAGGGTGAAGTGCAGAGATTTTGGCTAGCAGAAATAGCTGCGATGCCGCTAATAAATCTCTTGATATTTTATTAGGAAGGTTTTCAGCGTATCATCGAGCGATGAAGATGTTGTAAAATAATAAAAAGAACAGCTGGCATTCTATGTCTTTTCGTCATCAAACTTGGCATCATAAGAACGACGAATCTGATTAAATTAGATTTTGTGATACTAAAGATATATGAAGGCGATACAATACGAAGAGGTTTAAATTAAAATAACCATTTTTAATGGTATTTAAGCTGCCCAGTTTTCTTAAAAAAGCAGGGAAATCATCTATGGGAATTAACTCTACTGATCTGGTAGTAAACGGCGTTCAATTAAAGATGGAGAATAGATTCACGAAGCATCGGAGTAGAATATGTAGGCTAAAAATCGGCTATATAGGAGTTTTGCAATAACTCAGTTTTCAAAATATCCTAATGATTAGGTTTTATCATCAGACTGCTAAAATATTTAAAATTAATGCTGCTCTTCAGATAAGAGCAGCGACTGTGTCTACTTTGACTAAGTATTATGAGATATTTTCGAATTTACTGCTGCTAAAGAGAAAAACGAGATCATGTTGATAATCGTCTTTTTTTGCAAAACTTCTTGCTTTGCTCGTAGAGTGATCTACAGTTACATTTGTATTTCATTGTTATGGTTTTAAATAATCTTTTACAATTTAGATAATTTGGTAAATAAAATGACTCTCCATCGTGGGAGTCTACTTAACTCATATTCTTTTAATCGGCTAAAAGAATTGTTCATATTTTGAATATGAAATTCCTTAGCAAATAATTCTATTAGTATCTAGCTTTATTAGGTCAATAAGGACTAATTTCATGCTCGCTGGAAAAGATTTCGTATCATTTTCCTCTATCAAAATAAATGATGGACTTTTTATCGATAATCAGCTTTAAAAATATTTAAACATACTTTCCATTAAACTCTTCAAGATTTTATTGGTTACAAATGACCTCTCTTAATCTTAAATGATTAAGACCGCAATTTTTTCTTTTATCTCCTCCTTTCATGTCTTTTTTACTTTTCCTCTATGTGAGAAATAATCTTCTCCTTTAAAGGAGTCAGCTGAAAAAATATTTCGTCGATTTCAAAATAGCACTTAGTGTATTTATGTTAGCTGTTTCCGTTGAAGCAAGGAGACAGTGACGCCATCTAAATGTTGTTTCAAATGAATGTGTATTTGTTTTCCTGACTCCAGTAAAGTTAATTCATTTAACATAGATCTAAGATAACTAAACCATTTATCTTTGTGATGTAGTTTTGCAAGAGAATTTTCCAGTAGGATGATTAAATCTTATTCTATAATTGGAGAATTTTCAATGATATCCTGTAACCATAATAAATCTTTCCAGTGGATAACATGTTTAGTGTGACAGTATTGGGTAAAGTGGAATGAGTTGCTTTGATGTATAACTTGATATCATCCAATAGATTTTCACCGAGCGAACACTAATGAAATTCAAATTTATATTTTTTAGTGATTAAGGAAATAGTCTTTTGATCTGTATTAGTATTTATCTTTTTAAGATAACTTTTGTAGCAAAGTTTTTCATGCAGTATAAGGGATTTCTACCAATAATCTTTAACAAAATAGCCATTTATCTAAATATAGATTTTTTTAATAAAAGAATTTAATTTATATATACAAAATAAATTGATAATAATTTATATAAAGTTATAGTTTAATATATAAACAAATCCTATATGTCTATAAAATTAATAATAAAGAAATCTAGATTATTTGTAATATAATAATCTGAGATTATTTTTTAATACTCGTAAAGAAAATATTTAATACTTAGTAAAATAATGATGAAATAGTATTCAAAAGATTTGGTTAAAGCAGAATTAAATATATAAGTTACTTATATAAAAATAACTTTGATTTAATCCATCTTAGCAGATCTAATCTGATTTTAGATGAAACATAATCAATTTATAGATAATAAATTGATAGAGTATGAATAAATATTTAGATACCAGATAGATAAATATAAGCGCTTATACACCTTATATCATCTGACTAATTACAACAAGAAATAAGTATATAAAATAACTGTTTTAAACACAATGGACTGAAAAAATTATTGTCTCTGCTTTTTTATACTAAGTCAGTAGTTAAAATTTAAATTTTTATAAATATTTTATCTGTTATTTGTCATATTATTAATTAATTGCAGATATTCTCTACTATTAGAAAGGATTCAATAATGAATCAACTTTTATCAATTCTTCTGAAGCAGAAGAATTATTACACCAGTAGTTTCTAGTTAATTAGAAAAATTGTAGGTATAGTTAGAAACCATGGTTATTTTACCCATAATACACGCATTCATAGTGAACAACCAGAAATTTTAATCCGTACACTATTTTTAAAAAAATATTGTAATAACTTTTTTTGATTACTTGGTAACATCCATTTTAGTTGATGTAGTAATCTTCCATAAACAAGTGAGAGCTTGTATCCTTTATATTGTTCTAAAAGCTAAGTTAATGTAAAGAAATAATTAATATTAGTCATAAGGAGAAAATGAAAATCTTATCAATCTTCATTTACCGAATATAATAAAAACGTGCATAATAAAAATTATTTGATGCACATAAAATGTATGTAATTATTTAATTTAATTTAAATGATATCGGTGTAATCTAACATCATATCTGCAGTTAATAACTTCAGATCAGTTAACTATTTATTCATTGAACTAATGCGAAATTCAAGAGTATGACGATCCATTATAAGATAACCACTGCAATCATCTATTTCAATAATAGATATTAGATTGTAGATATCTAATAATGGATTCTTTATTTAACTGGATAGTACAGCTTGAAGTCGATCGTTTTGCCTAGGAATTCATTAATTTAAATGTTTTTTAATTTTTAATTATTATGTAATGCTTCAATTTCTAATATTCGACCTAAAGAATATTTTCTTACTCGCTTTTAACCGTTAATAAATTTTGTTGGATCTTATAATAAGGGATAGATATGAACTAAATTACGTAAGGTAATAACCTGGGACTATATTTTGATCTTTAAAACGAACTAATTTTACCAATTCAGGAATATCTAAAGGCATGAATACCTGTTGCGGCAGAAAAGTAACTAATCTGAAATTAGTAAAAAATGAGATATTGATAGTAAATATATATAAATCACCACAGTTCTTACTGTATCTTGCGGCAGCATCTATATTAAGCAGAAATAATAATACCATCGACAAGCCACAAAGGAAACACTGCCACGATTCATAACAAAATCAGGAAAAGCATTATAGTAGCTACATCGATAGGATTTTAATAAGCAACAGTATATAACAAAATAACTGAATAACCAAATTGATCAAAAAACCTAAACAATTTAAGTTCCTAAGTTCATCTTATAGATTATTACTTCTGTGGCATTTTATAAGATAATTGACGTAATATTGGCTCATAATATTTACTGGAACAAATTCTACCTTTATTACAAGTACGACTAACTATTTTGTGCTAGGGTAAAATCTCAATCACTTTATAACTAATTTTCCTAGCAAATTACTTAAAATAGTCAAGCCAATAAAGACTTACACGCTATTATTGTTAGTTTACGGTTAATAATCAACGAAATCTACATACTAACTCAAGCTTCATAAAGTAAAAGATTAGTTTTTAATGAAAAAGTTACCAATAACATAATAGTGTGACATGGGAGCGAATTTCTTCTTTAAGATGAATAAATATCAATCAGATATCCAATATTTAATGAAGTCACATCAATTTAAATTGTAAGGGGGAAGTAGTTGTCACATCTTGCATAATATTAAAAATATTTCTGTAATTTCTAACCCAAAAGAATACTGCTATTATGTTTATTAGGTATAAAGGAATATCTTTGTCTATAAACCGTATTATTGAATTTATTGTTGATTTTTGCTAATAGTCTATAACGAATACATCGCAAATATAAATTAATGGAAACTTTTATTAAACTTTAATTTGTTTTGATGGATCTAATGATGTCAAGTTTATCGGGTATGGTTATATCCCATCATGGCTATTTTAAGAATTGTATCTGCATATAGTGGAATATCTTGTTATGACTAGATATAAGATATTGGTGATAAATCATCAGTATTAGTTTGCTTTGTTATTTTAAAATAACTACAGTCAGTTTCTTTAATTGATACGGATCTATTAATAAGCATTCGGTATTTCATAAAAAATCTATAGCTTGACGAGCAATATTGGTTGCTCATATTTTTTACTTCATAGAAGTTATTAAATACTAAGAAAGTAGGAATAATGTTTTAGCAGCTATTTATGTCAACTGCTCATCATTCAACGTATCATTTAATTGATAGATATCATAGTCACGATGTATAGTATCCTAATAACTTTTTTGATTTTAGTAGTGTAAGTAATCGGAATGTTTTCCTTTAGTAATAACAGTTAAGGAGTCAGCTTTCATATAAACCGTTTTATCAATACAAAAAGGAATACGATTAATTAACAGATCTAATAGATTTTTTTAGTTTCAGGTTGAATTTTATTAATTCAACTAAATTTCCCCAATTTGGGTAGCATTTAGAGGATTGGGTATTATTTATGCTGCACGTTCAGATACATGCTTATGGTGCTCTTTAATATAAAGAGCTCCTCAATTGATTTTTAATAAAAAACTAGCTGTATTTATTTTAAAAAGACATAAAGTGTCTGATTATAGAAATTATCTTAACATAATTTTCATATATCAATTATACCCATTAGGGCAATTTACAAATTCCGAATAACAGAATATAATTTTACTATAATTTATTTATATACTGCCAATATTCATCAAAATCAATAAATATTGCATATTGCTAATGTTTTTTGTACTAATCTACCTCTATGCTACGTAAAATTACCTATTAGTAGTAAAATAGTTTATATATTATAATAATGTGTATTAATTATTTAATGTTTTTTAAAACATCTCAATTGAATTTAATGTTAATTTTTATTTAAAATAAAAGATATTTCCTTTATTTGAATTAAATAAAAGAGATGTTAATAATTAAATTATCCTAATAATAAATTTATATATAAAATATAATAAATTATTTTTTCTTTATTTTTAAATTAGGTAGATCAGTAATACTTCCATTAAATACTTTAGCTGCCATGCCAATTGACTCGTATAATGTTGGGTGAGCATGAATAGTCAATGCAATATCTTGTGCATCACACCCCATTTCAATTGCTAAACCAATTTCACCAAGTAATTCACCACCATTAACACCGACAACTGCTCCGCCAATAATGCGGTGAGTTTCCTTATCAAAAATAAGTTTAGTCATACCATTTGAGCAATCAGAGGCAATAGCACGACCAGAAGCAGCCCATGGGAAAGTAGTTACTTCATAATTAATACCTTTTTCTTTGGCTTCTTTTTCAGTTAAACCAACCCATGCAACCTCAGGCTCAGTATAAGCAATTGAAGGGATAACTTTTGGATTAAAATAATGTTTTAAGCCAGAAATTACTTCAGCCGCAACATAACCTTCATGAATACCTTTATGAGCTAACATTGGCTGACCGACAATGTCCCCAATCACATAAATGTGGGGCACATTGGTACGCATTTGTTTATTGGCATGGATAAAACCTAGCTCATCTACTTCTACACCAGCTTTACTCGCATCAATCAATTTTCCATTTGGAATACGACCAATTGCTACTAAAATAGCATCATAGCACTGTGGATTTTTAAGCGCTTCCTTACCCTTCATTGTAACATAAATACCATCTTTTTTGGCTTCCACTTTAATAACTTTTGTTTCAAGCATTAAATTAAACTTCTTGCTTATCTGTTTAGTAAAAAGATTAATAATGTCCTTATCTGCTGCGGGAATAACCTGATCAAACATTTCAGAAACATGAATTTCTGATCCTAATGCATGATATACGGTAGCTAGCTCTAAACCGATGATGCCGCCTCCTATCACTAACATACGTTTTGGTACTTTTTTTAGTTGCAAAGCATCAGTAGAATCCCATATTCTTGGGTCGTCATAAGGAATAAATGGAAGTTGGATTGGACGTGAACCAGCAGCAATAATGGCATTATCAAAGTTTATGGTTATCGTCTCTTTTCCATCTTCAACGACCAATATATTAGCACCGGTAAATTTACCTAATCCATTAATAACTTTAATGTTACGATTTTTTGCCATAACTAACAAACCAGTTGTTAGTTGATCAATAACTTTTTTTTTCCACAATTGTATTTTATTAATGTCTGTTTTTAGTTCATTAAATATGATCCCATGTTCTTCCAATGCCTTGGTTTCTTCAATTACTTTTGCAACATGTAATAATGCTTTAGAAGGAATACAGCCGACATTAAGACAAACACCACCTAATGTTGCATAACGTTCGACTAAAATTGTCTCTAAACAAAGATCTGCACAGCGAAAAGCTGCTGAATAACCTGCAGGGCCCGCACCTAGAACTACTACTTCGGTTTTAATTTCAGTACTCATCATGACCTCTTAGTTTTATTATCCGATGGGATCATCTTTTTCTGCTCCTAGACGAAAAAATTATAACCATCAAAACGTATGTACTACAAATAGTTTAGAGAGTTGTTAATATTTTTTGAAAGTGTTCTAACATGATATAATTCTCAACCTTATAAGACAAATTAGAAAATTATGTAATTTTTAAAATAAAACAGACCAAAGTACAGGTTACGTCTATAAGGTAATAATGAAACGGCGAACATTGCTCATTAACTATGAATATGACTAATAAAATGATCGCCGTCTAACGGCGATGATAATAATACGATGATTAAAAATCCTAATATAGATAATATCAGATGTAAAATAAATTCACTAGCATATTCCATGCTGCTTTTGTTGATAAGCAAGAAGCCATCTTATAATATAATAACCACTTTTAACGCATTAATAATCGATGTAAAACTCGTTGTATCAATATTACTTAAATTAGAAATAGTAAAGTTGGTGCATTGTATATTAGATTCAGTTAATTTTCCGGCATGTGTGTTTTATACGATCTTCCATCAAGTACTTGGAAAGCTTTAGAATATCTTTTTTTATTAAGATCTTAAATAACAGGTGCATTTAAGCTATATTGGAGCATCAACGGCAATATTAATTGAACAGAATATCAATGTTAATCGCTGAAAATCCACAGAAATTTAGATATTAAAATTAGGCATTTCTAATGCTTGAAGAACCTCTTTCATTACAAAAACTAATGATGTAATTTTACTCCTGTTTATAACTTTTCATCTCTTTACTTTTCTGCTTACGGAAAGTTTCTATTTAGGTAAGATCAGTATCTTCCATAACAGTCAGATGTGGTATAACTGCTTCAGTTGCAACTTAAATTAACGTTAGATATCTTTTGAATGCAACTAAGTTCAATTTCTTTAACTTTACCAAATTTATAAAAATCAACTTTTGGCTATGGAAGTGCCTGCTAAACTACTCGATGTAGTCGCTTTCGCTTCAGAATCTTTTACCGTCTCTTTAATATAATCCTGAACGTCTGTTTCTTCATGAAGAAAATCATCGTTACGCTAAATTCCATTTATCTTAGCAAGCTTAATATTAAAATTTACACGATAAACAATGAATATTTGGTGTTGGATATCAGATCGCATTATTTCAATAAATTTATTTTTAGTTTCAGAAGTATCCCAATCTTTATTAGGGATGAAAGCCTCTGGTTTTATTTATATTTTAGTTCTGCTAGATTTCGCATTGGCACAGAGTTGGCAGAGGCTGCCTAGGTAGCATTAACTGTAAAATTATAATAAGTGAATTAGTTTTAACTTTGTTATCTTTGGAAATTCTGATCTATTTAATTTTATAGGTAAAGGTATTTGTACTTTCATTGATACCTTTTCCTATTTTATATTAAAAGTCATTACTAAATAGTAATTTGATTAAGAACATTAAATGTTAGATACTTAACTTAAGCCTCATTATTGCCAATAATGTACAATAAATTATTTTAATTCACTTTTTCTCGATTTTGTATCTATGAATGCTATTTCCTTATCCGTATTTGTGTATGAGGAGTTGTTTTATCGTTAGCTTTTGTTACTTTCTAGTATATAAAACCATAATCAACTTACCAGTTGCCGGCTTTATGAATAACTGTAACTTTAATTTTTTACAAATCCACCCCCTATAGGTAATGGAATACATCTATATGATGCTTTTTAGTCTTCTGTAGTAATTGATGATTGCTCAATATTAATTTTTTCGTATACTTTTACCATAGTTTTTGTAATTAAACTTCATTTATACTAATATCGGGAACGTTGATTTCAATAGATATTCATTTATTTTATCTCTTATGCTAGATGCTAGACTCGGGTTAATTTTTTCTATTGATAATGTTGTATTTTTGATATCTTCATCCACCAATTTTTATATTTATTTACCACATTTGCTAATGTACCTTACACTGTAATAACTACTATATAAAAAATATTAACTTTAAAATAATGAAGGAGGTTTTCACGACTTCTGAACAACTAAAATAGTATCAGTACTAAAAAACATGACAATCACTTTCTGGAAAGTGATAAAAAATTTATTTTACAAAAAATCATATAAGCTGCTAAAGCAACTGCAAACGTTTTAATTTATGATTTTAACAAAAGGTATATGAGGTTTATAAGATAATGTAATATATTCTAGCGCTAACAATCTTCTCCTTAAAAAACTAATTCAATAAATGACATTGCACGATAAATATCGGAAGCAATAGGTACTTTTTAAATAAAATTTTGCAAATTAATGAACATATAAGACACTCATTGAGCTAGGTTTCTCCCCAATAAGTAAATTTACTCTTTTTGCCTTTTAGTAACTCAAATTTATAGATATATTCATCAATACCTTCTTCAATATCAGAAAGTAATTTGGTTGTACATAATAATAATGTTTGTTCAAGGTACTAATATTAGTAATAAAAATTTTATTTCTCAGAATTCCATAATTATAGTAATGTTATAAACAGAATATGGGTTATAACAAGTATAATTAGCTATAGTTAATGAGAGTTGATGAATATATCTATACCAATCTTCATTCTGCAAGTATTTATCATTGAATGTAATTTACTTATGAATCCGATAATTAAAAATCCACGGGTTTACTGGCCTCAAACTGCCTATAACAGGTCACCAATAGCCTGGAAGCTAAACATGGAATAATAAATATAAAAATAATTATGATAGGATGGTTATTCATGCTATATAGTGATATAGCATCTAATCAAGAGCACTAAGTACTTAAATTTATTAATATTTTATTGAAAATTTTACCTTTTATTTTCTTTGTAGTAAACAAGTTGATGATTAAGAAATTAAATTGCTTTTTAAGAGGAGAATAAAAGTACTCCTTTTTATTAAAAGGAAATAGCATCAGTTTATTTTTGAGGGTCTCTTATAAGTTAAAATTTTATTGTAGTATATTTTTTTGACCTAATGCTATAATGCTAAAAACATTAATCCTAGATTAATTTAATAACTATTGTTTTTCCATTTTATAATTCTTATTGATAATAATTCCGTTGCCTGCTTGCTAAACTTGATCGTCTATAAAAAGTAGACTCTTGCTATACAGAATGCATTTGTACAGAAGATCTGTGTACAGGAATCCTATTCATCAGAATAGTGAACTCTAATTTTTTAGTTTTTATGAGCAGTTATTTTTCGCACCTTATACACCTTTGGTGATATTGTACTTCGTTGACGATTCAACAAAAAATTATAGTAATATATATTAAATACCTATCCGAAATATGGCTGATATAGTGCCTAAGCTATTTCATACTATATACCACGCTTCTTTAGTCTTTTTTAGCAAAGTGCACTTTTCCAAGTTAACATTCATATTTGTGGTTTAAGATAATGCTATCACGCTTTTCTGGCGAAGATTATATTCCACAGAACAAAAAGACTATTAGGATTTATTAGGTTATCGCTGTAACGTAGAAGCCAGATGACAGCGCTTTTCGCTAAAGGGGATTATCCCCTTCGCCTACTCTTTTTTGAAAGAAAAGCTCAAACTTATACAGTATGTTTAATACTAGGCTGCCATGAGTGACGAAGATATAAACATGCTGATGTTGATTGAGTTGTCAACTATATAAGTATGCAAGACATAGAAGATACTAATTTCAATGTCCTGTTTATATGTCCGCTGCAACATAGCGTGGGTGAAAGTGCAAAACAAATCATTGAGTAGCGACGAGGTTATTGTTGAAAAATCAAAGAAGATGGACATAGTGAAAGTAATATTGCTAGTCACAGTTGAATAAAATATGAACCTATTATCTTAATAGTGCTCGGTAGCTTTGATGCTGCATAAACTGCAAACTTTTAATTTACAGATTTAGCAAAATAGTTGTTGGAACATTCAGGAAAGGAATAGTAGTAACGACACACCTGCACATTTCTTATGATATAAGTTGTTGTAGAGTAAACATTCGATCAACAGATAGATAAGTCTTTACTACAAGTTAACACTTTATCATGTTTTTAATAAAGTTCTTAGCTGTCATCAATGCTGAAAAGCACTTTAGTTTGAACGTGAGATTGTAAATCTTGGTAAATTATTCTCTGAATCTCTTGTGAGAGAAGTAAAATTGTCATCCTGTTCACTTTCATCAGGTCTATTGCTCCAGTTATCTTTATATTTATCCAAGAAATAAAGGATACGGCTTATCCATAGTTTTCTGTAAGCTAATAAATTCATCAGCAAACATACTTTCAGTTATCTTCCCATCAATGTAGATGGGTCCAGCGTAATCGATTTAACCTTGGCCTATTTACTTAAAAATCTGTGTCCCTGACTAGAGGCGAATAATATTTCTGTATAAAGAAAAAATGAGGATCGAGTTCAGACGTATTTTGTATACTCTTTTTTTGTATGCCATAAAATTTAAGCAGTTTGTGATCATTAATTTCAGGATGGAGGTTATAAAGCGCTTCAAATAAATAGGCGGTGTTGTAATATGTGAAGTTGCATCTTATCTTCTGATTTACACAATTTATGCTTTAATAGAAGATTTATTCCGGATCCAGCTAGATAAATTCTTAAAAATTAACATATCGCAAAGTATAAATCAGTATTTAGATCATGAAAATCCCCGAAATATCGTAGTTCTACCGCCATTTATACACGATAGTTATCTTATATTTTACGATCTTGATGTGCCTGTACTACTGTTTATTTGGATTATAGATTCCAATCTAACAGAATAAAGTTTGCATATCAAAAGTATATGCTTGATTAGCAATCATTAGCAGTAAACGGACGATCTTTAATTAAGTTATTTTTAACATTACATCAAAGTATGTATAAAAGTAATTGTAGTATAGATCTCTTTATCTTGTATTGTTAATAATTAGCAAAAATTTCTTAGGCTAAGAATATTTAATTTTTTATAGAAAGAATTTCATTCTGCTATAAATATCACGTAATATCTACGATGCTTATTATACAGATAATTATACTCCTATAAATTTTATTAAAATGTAATAAATACAATTTTCTATTTAATCATTTGCTGCCAATATATTAAAGCGATTACAAAAGTAACAAACTTCTTCTCTAACTTGATTATTTATCTGAAAGACAATATTTACCTTCAGCAATATCTGCCAGTCATAGTTGGCCATAGCATTTAACTTTTTAATCTAAAATAAATATTGACTTACTTTTAGTTGCCTTGCATTTTTTTAAAATACTATAAATTTTTTTAGGTTATGGTCAGTGCAGTTTAACGCTCAGATTTTATCTTCTTTATATTTTTGAATAGTGTACTTATCTTAGGGTAACGATTGAAAAGTGTTCACAAACATAAGCGCCATTTTAAAAGATTAAATGTTTAATAGTCATCATTCAAATTTTATTATTCAACTGAATTAGTTAGCATGAAGTATCTTTATGCAATAATTATTTTATCAGCTACATACAAGGACTTTAATGGCCTACTTATCCTTCAGCACTAAAAATACCTTTTAATTCATTAAAAATTTACTATCAGTACTAACTAATCTATCAAAGCGTTGTAAGTTATAATTAATCATAAAAACAAGATTAGTTAACTTTTAACAAGTTTATAGTCTTGATAGCAATTTTAGATTTAGGTTAAGCCATTTCAGCATTATAAAGAAAAGAATAAACTATCTAATCTAGAATATTTTAAACCTCGGTGTGTTGTAAATATTTTAAAAATTTTTCTTGATAAATGGTATTAATTGACCTAATTCCAAGAATCCTGATAGGAAATTATAAAAATTTATGAATAAATTTTAGAATGAAAATTAAGAGAAAAGATTTTTGCTACTATTTTCTTACTGGAAATTATTTATTTTCTTTTTAGTTATGGGTGAACCTTCCAAAAATACTAATGCACAAATACCAGGCAAATATGTTTTTTAAATAAATAAAATCTTTATCATTTTTATGATGCTTTGCCTGAAAGAACTGATTGAAATAAACGTCATATAAAGTTGCAGAAAATTAGAAAGAAGCTATATAATCATCTAACTCCGAGTTAGATTTATTTCTGATTTATGGGACTTCAGAAATTCTGGTGTATCCTGCTGATTGATTTTATGGATCATTTCAACAACAGAGAGATAATATGCTATGAAATTTACTCCTGCAGAGATATTCGTTAAACTAAATATTACTGTGATTCCTTTCATAAATTTATCCGTAATTGTGATAGGGTATCTAATAGCACCACTGTTGAGGCTTAGCTCGAACCTATGCTGGAAACAACATATTCAAGTTCGCCTTTTATCAATGGTCGTTCATGGTGTAGTTTACAACGGTTATTCATCACAGCAAATCATATAGACTGGGTATTGGCGATGTTGATATTAAAGCGCCTAAGATTAGGGAATCAAAGCAGAAATAGAATATTCTTAAAAGTTCATTTCTGTTCCTTATTTGAAGCAAGCAAAAGCGTCAAAAGTTACTACCAGTCACTTATATACCTACGGAGATATATCAAATCTATGATTTTTCTAAGCTTTAATTCGCTTCTTGATAAAAACGCATGATATATCTTGCTAAGTTTCATCAGCAGACTAAAACAGGAATCATTTGAATAGAATAGGTAATATAGTACTTGCGTTATTTAAGCGATATTCCTAACGTTTATTTCTTGGCGGAAAGCATATATGCTGCGTTCTATTAGGTAGATTAATCGACTTTACATGTTGATTAAAGTCGAATGTGGGACTTCCAGAAATTGACATAAGGAGCTCGTTGGAGTCGAAAATAGTTATCAAAAGTTAGAAGTAAACTGGTATGAACTTTCTTAATTGGTCTAGAAGCATGTCGCTTAAGTATGTACCTCCCAGGATTACTACGGCAAACTGGGTGGAGTGCACTTAGTTTTAAGAGTGAAATAGCAAAGATATTTTCGAGCATATAGCGTAGCGCCAACGCCATTATAGCTATACAAAATAGCTAATGCGTTACCTTCACTCCTAGAGACATAGAATTGAAAGTTAAGAGTTTAGCTGTGGGAGGAGGGTATGATAGTAAAGAACTACGAAGGCGATAATAAAGCCTTTGAAGTTTTGTTGGCAAGGTTTCAACGTATCTACAGCGATGAGGAAGCTGTAGAAAGAGCAAGAAGAATTGTTAGGATTCTATGTCTTCCTGTTATCGCACTTGAAATCATTAAGAACAACTAATCTAATTTGAATATCGGATTTTACACAATAGTATGAAGCTATGAAGCTGATGCACGAAGCAGTGTGATTCAAAAAAGCAACTATTTCAATAGTATTGAAATTCCCTCTCCTGCCGTCTGCTTACAATAACTGTAAGCGGCTAAGGGAATTTTAGTCTTGACTATTATAATAAATAATGACCCAATTTAAGGATGAAGAGAAGATTTACAAAGCATTAAAGTAGAGTAGGCTAAAATGCTTATATATTAGATTTGCTAATAATTCTAGGGTGGAAGGAGGAGTGGGTTGTACATCATTACTAGACCAGTAGCACTCTGTAGTACTGATAGCAGCTCATAATACAGGAAAAGATGATCGGGTGTGCTATATTAAATATATATTCCAGTGAGATATTTCAAGATATTCCGTTGCTATGGTTTCTTATCAAATAGTTAAAAATGTACATTATTACTGAAGGTACATAAGACTCTGGAGATTATTAGTTAGAAAAAACTAAAAACTAGGATTTAGTATTCTGATGAAAGATGAATTCTGCGTATAGATGATGTACAAATGCATTTTGCATGACGACAGATTATTTTATTAACAAGCAGGCTGCTAAAAGGTGCAATAGAATTATTGTCAAAAAAAATGTATAAAATATGAAAATAATCCTTATTAAGCTAAACCTAGAATTAATGTCTCTAAAATTAGTGAATTAGATCAAATAATACAGACTATAATAAAATTTTAACTTACAATAGATCTAGTAAACCTGATTCTTATTTGCTTTTAATAAAATAATAAAATACATGGTTTTTGCTGTTAACTTAAAGAGCGATTTAATTTCGTAACTATGAACTAATTTTAGTCTTTAATTATTCAAGCTTAACAGGTTATGTGAGCGAGGAGATTATTGAAAAGTTTAATGCGGAAGTGTGTTGGCTCTTTTTTGAATCAATCATCGATAAAGAGTCTATCCTTTCCTCGAATTTAGCAAAATAGTATAAAACTTTTGCTAATAAGCATAAATTAGTTTTTATCTAAATGAATATAGGTAATCAGAGTTATTAGTAAGTA
>JBQMRQ010000103.1:0-992 GCA_052174535.1 Arsenophonus sp. NC-WZS1-MAG3
AGTACCTCCAGTTTTATGAAATTACTAGTGTATCTCGATAAGGAGTTATACTTCAAAAAATTATGGTAATAATTTTCGAGGTTTTTGTACATTTTAGATATTTTAGATAAAGTGTAGTAAGAAATTTTAGAAGCATATTCTGTTGCTTCTCGATCTCTGATCTTAGGCACTTTAATCTTAATATGCCAATACTAGTCTGTATAAATACGTTATGGCAAATAACTCTTATGGATAAGTTAATACAAGAAATCAGAGATAATATCTAGTTTCGCGTCTACCTGTAGACTAGACTTTTCATGGCATATCATCTCTCTGTTATTAAAATCATCCACGAAATTAATCATCAAGGTATGGATCATCTCCAAAACCCATACATCAGAATTGAGCATAACTCACTCTTTATAGTTTTAACGAAAAAAATCGACGAGTAATTTTAATTAAAACCAACGGCTGCGCGAAGATCAAAAACTTTATCTGTTTTTCTAATAGAAATTGAGAATGACAAAATGTACATATACTACGATTTAAAGATAAATAGGTTGCAATAAATTAAGCATTTTAATTAAACTATAAGGGCGTAAATGAAAAATTTCATACATTAAATGAACAAACCTTTAATTGACTATTTTTCTGTATCGAAAGTTTCAATCATCATGCATGTCAGTTTAGCGATACCAATCGCATAATAAATTTGAATTTTATAGCGATCAGCAAATTTTGCAGCAACAATATTATTTGCTACGTAACGTTGCTGACATAGGAAGGCAAAACGATTAACCTTAGAAGGGGATTTTGCCAGAAAAAGTATCAGTACCATGACGAGCTATTACATCATAAGTATCGACAATAATTTTACGACCAGTTAAACCACAATCACGCATTGAACATCCTATAAAACAAACTATTGAATTAATAAAATATTTGGTATTTGGTTTAACCATTCTTATAGGTAATACTGACTTAATAATTTCATCTATTACAGCTTCTAATAA
>JBQMRQ010000104.1:0-7378 GCA_052174535.1 Arsenophonus sp. NC-WZS1-MAG3
TCAATCTTTTCATAACGATAGCATTTTAGCATTTTTACCGCTTTACGACCCTCATCTTTGCTCTATTGTTTGGTCATTACCGACAATACAAGCGCGTAGGGGCCTAAATTTAAAGGTTTCTTCTATATTGAAGAGAGTTAAGTGTAGCTTTAGATATGCCTCTCGGTTTTTGTCAGTTAATTAGTGAACGTCAGATTTTCCCACTTATTGGCCAGTATGCGCGAAATTTTGCTGGTCAACATATCGCTTTATTAGGTGATGCTACTCATATAATACACCCTTTAGCAGGACAAGGAGTAAATTTAGGTTTTATAGATGTTGCCGAATTGATTGGACAATTACGACGTTTGAATACTACTGGTAAAGACATTGGTCAGTATCTTTATTTACAAAGTTATGAACGTAAACGTAAATATAAGGCTGCACTGATGTTGGCGAGTATGCAGGGATTTCGCAAATTATTTGATGATAATAATCCAATTAAAAAATGATTCGTAATGTTGGATTACGATTGGCTAACACACTGCTTGGCATAAAACCACAGTTATTAAGTTATGCGTTAGTAGCGCATGATATGCCTGAATGGTTATCAAAATTACGACAATTTCTTCAGAAATTGTGAACTTATCGGTACTTTCCTCTTAATTCATTGTTTTATAGAAAAATTGTTGACTTGAAATAGTTATATTAATTAATTTAATTCAGTAATTTTCCTTATTATTTTTTGATACTGTTGTTTTATATTTTAATAGTAATGTTTTACTCTGCTAATAGGTATTTAGAGTTAACAACTTAATTTATCTATACCTATTATCTATACCTATATGAAAAAACAGAAGGATGTAGTGAAATAGACCTCATTGTATGAGCAGCGTTTAGCGTGTAATACAACTATAATCGTTTTTTATGGTTAGCTGATACTCATTTGCATTACAATTCTCAAATTGATAAACACTATGCTCTTCGCATTACAGCTGTCACGTTTGATATTATTTTAACAAATATTAATCTACATAGTAATTATACGAAGATTTTTTACATTATTTATTAGTCAATGATATAGCAAAGATGAAGCAGCCTAGTAAATACCTTATACGGGTATGTTAAATGCTTCTAGAGGTGTGATTGATGATTTAGTTGTCTGCTATTTAATGATGAGTATTATCAATTAATTGCTAAATTTCCTACCTGCAGAAGATTACCTTGATCAATGAATATATTGAAAATTACCTAATTAATTTGTAAGTAAGTGATAATTTAGGATTCATTCCTATTTAGGGGGCCCAATATACTCAATTGAAAATGCAACCTCTACTTAATAAACAACAAAAACTGTAATTATAGATATTCTATTTTTCTATAGTAAAAAATCAATTACTAGTTTATTATTACTTAGGCGTTATATCGGCAAATTAGGTTATGAGCTAGCTTTAGCTAAAGAGGTAGAGTTAGCGAGATTGGTTGCACGACGTGATAATCTTCATCTGAAGATGAAGAAATTTTATAGATAAGATATAAGTAAATTGTTGAGTTATTAACAATTCTAGTGTATAATAGTCAGATTTCACCCTGATACTTCAGGGACTTTTCCATCCTTAAATTGAACGTTGTTATCATCAGGATCAGCAGATTAAATCAACTTAGTTGCTATTCCAGCTTTCTGAGCAGACGTAAGCAGCTTTAATAGCATTAAAAGGGTTATTTTTCTTGAATCACAGAGCTTTGCGAATCAGCTTCATATCCTCACTGTCGCAAAAGCCTACTCAATCGAATTTGTCGTTCTTATTAATATCCACAGTACACTGATGGAAAATCGTAGAATGCCAGATCCATTCTTCTTGATTATTTTATAATTTCTTCATCGATGCAGTATAGTACACTTAGCTAAAAACTTTACCAATAAATGGTTAGGCTTTATTAGCAACATCATAGTTTTTTGCTAGCTAAAGAACTTGCAGCTCATCTTAACTTTTAATTAAATTCCTTTCTGGAATCAGGCCAACATATTAGTTATTTGTTTTGTATATTTAATAGCACATTTGTGCTGCGTGCTCGGAAAAGTATCCTTTCATTATTTTTAAAAATTAAGCATCATATTTGTAACAAGTCTAGGAAAAACGATTAAGTCCAGTACGTTTACAAGCTATTGAGAAGTTTTAGCCAGTTGCTTTTGATTCTTGATAACCATTTTTGAACAGAATTCTTTTCTTATGTCCATACTTAGAACTGCTATTTAACCAGCAAGTAAAGGCAATCAGATTGCGTAATAGAACAGTTATGTTTTCAATCAATAAAAATATAATGCGTGTCGTTTAAATTACATAGCTACTTATTTGCGTATGCTCTTCAAGTCATTGCTGTATCAATTTACTGATGCGCTACTGACGATAAAAGGCTATATATTTCTCATTAAGAAACGCTATAGAGTTTCTTGAAACTTACCAGTGTAATGTACCTCATACAGGTGAAGCTATAAGGGGCAACTCTTCTTCAATTTTTACACGCTTCAGATAAGTCGGCAGCAATGATCTTTTAAAATTATTCCATTGCCATTGTGATCCCTTTAATCTTAAGCACTTTAATCTCAACATCGCTAATACTCATCCTTCTATAGTTTCTTGTAGTAAATAGCCATTAATGGCGACAGCTTGCCGTCCATCAAAAGACAGTATTTACATGTTTGTCATAGCATAGTTTCAAACTCATCATCTCAAACATCAGTGCCTATCACTACCATACTACCATTACCGATGAGTTCAACATAATGGATCAGAGTAATATCTGATTTTTCGGATACCTATATTAGGGTAGATTTTCATGCATATTATCTCTCAATTGTTGATATTATTTATGAAATCAATCAGTAGGGATACCCGCCACAATCTTATAAACTCTACACACCAGAATTAAGCATAACTCATTAGGAAAATAAAGTAAAATCAGTTTTTTAATGCATAAATACATAAATCGATATCATGCGATAGATTATCAGCGAGCTCATCTAATTAGATGAGCATTATATTGACATGGAATAAGGTAAAGAGTGTCTTTGGTCTGTATGACGGTTTTCTTTTCATAGCAGCCCGCTATAGTAAGATTCCTTCATATAGTAGAAGGAATTTTCACCAACAACTTTTGCTAGTATAGCCTGTTTATTTATTGGTTTTATTCTAACGAATAAATTGTCCGGCCAGCAATGCGTGCTTGCTCTTGCAATGCCTGTTCGATCGTATCTTGCAATACGCGGATTTTTTGTTTCATATTATTAGTGTAGTTCTGTATTTTTGTTTTTTCTTGTGCAAGTTCATGGCAAATGTTTAAAGCGACAATAAAAATAAGTTGCTCGGTATTTGTGACGCCAGTTCGATTTTTTAAATATTTTATTCGTTTCTCAAGTTCAGCCGCAGAGCATTTTAAGGCATTTTGTTGTTCTTTAGGGCAATTAACTCTTAATGTTTGTCCTAAAATTTGAATATCAATAGGTTGCGTAGACATTACACCCTTCTTAATTATGTGGGAAGACGGAATATGGTAATAGTATTTTGCTGTCTATAATTCTATACATGCTATCAAATTATCATAAATAATATATATGCAATTTGTGTATTTATCTAGTTATAGCCACCATCTTTTATGGTGGTATATTGCATATTAATATTATTAACTGACCCAACTGAGTAGACATGTCAATACAAAAATCTTTACATAATTATTAAACTTTTAAGCTATTATTGTGCAACAATTATTGTGCAACAATAGTATGTTTCTTTAATAGCTGCAGAAAAGTACCGCTTAGTTACAAATTTAATTTATGGAGGTAATTACTATTATTAATGAAAAAGTTGATTTATGAATTAACCAATGATGGATTAGTTTTCTTCATAGATGTTAACTAACCCTTTTAGCTGAACTTTATAAGTTTAGATTTGCATCTTTAGATAATAAAGATTTTATTTTTAATTTATTGTTACCTGAAAATGGTAAGCTGTTTGAGTGTGTTAATATCTTATAGTCGGTTGAGTTATTAACTATTTTTATTAGACATAATGTTATGCGACTTAAGTTTATTGGAAAAAGAATTAAAGGAAATTGTTACGGATTTACGTAATATTAGTATGTTAAGTTAACAAAAATATGATATTTAAAATGAATTAGAATAGGGCTTTGGAAACGATCATTAAATATATTAATGTTATAGTTCAGTTCTGTTTTATAACTTTTATAAAGCTAAAGATCAATAAATAAAAGCAAAAAAAACGATAAATTAATATTTTTTAATAAAAATATTTTGCTAATATATTTTTTGTTTAATCGTTTCCAGAAGAAACGAGAAGTTATGATTATTTCTGGTTCATTGATTGTTTTGAAGATTCTCTGACGTATCCTGTTTATTGATTTTATGGATAATTTCAATAATAGAGAGATGATATGCTATGAAAAGTCTACTTTACAGATATCCGAAAAAACCAGATATTACCTTATCTCTTGTATTGAACTCATCCTAATGATGCTAAGGAGCTAATAGGCGCTGCTGTTAAGGCGGTGCTGCTTGAAATCCATACTGTGATAAACATGTAAACACTGCCTTGTCTGGATAGACAAGGAAGCTATATCGCCCGTAATGCTTATTTATCATAGAGAACTATATAACTGTTATTGGCGATATTAAGATTAAAGTGCCAAAGGTCAGGGAGTGCGCTAGCATCAGAATATGTTTTAATAACCCATAATCCCTGCCTTATCTGAAGCGTGTAAGCGGCGAAGAGTTGCTACTATGTCTATAACCTGCCTAGCTCTATAGGCAGCAATGATTTTCACGAATCTCTAGGATTTCTCGATGAGAAATCCATGATCTCTCTGTCAGTTCCATTAGGAAACTGAAATAGAAATAACTTGAAAAGTACAGGCAATATGGTACTTACTTAATTTAAGTGATATCGATACGTTTATTTCTTGGTAGATGGCATATCCCGTCCTCCTGTCCGGGGAGGATGCTGCTCGTTTTTACATAATACTTTATTATCGACATTGCTGAACATGGAGATAATAAGCCTTGTTGCGCTTGAAGATGCTTATTGAGATAGTCAGAAGTAAACTGAATTTAACTTTTCCAATACCCTTCGCAAGGATGTGACTTAACTATATCTTACAGGGTTAATACAGAAGATTCTTCTCTTTGTTTTTAGAATACAATGTAAAGATATTCCTGAATATGTAGTAGCAATATCATTAGGTACACAAAATAACTAATACGCTAACTTGACTTCTCTAAAGGAGTGTAAAAAGTTCACACAGCTATTTAGATATTTAGTCAGCAGAGAATTGCCATGCCGCTAATAAAACCTTTTATATTTTGTTAGCATGGTTTTCAGCGGTATTCTGAAGCGATAAAGAAATTAAAGAAAGATCTGAAGAACTATTGGGATTCCATGACTTCCTGTCAGCGCGCTTGGGATCATAAAAACGATGAATTCAATTTGAATTATCAGTTTTTGTGACGGCAAATCTATAAAACCAATGCCTAAGTGCTATAGTTCAGAAAATAATCCTTTTAATGATCTTTAACCTGCTCATCAGGTTGCTTAGAAAAACTAGAATTGGCTAAGGGAATTTGACCTACTAATCCTGATGGTAAGCAACCTTCAATTTAAGGATGGGAAAGCAGATTTACAAAGCATCAGAGTAGAATGTATCCTAACCATCCATACACTAGATTTCCTAATAACTTGAAAGTATGACTCAACAACAATTTATATCTCATATTCCTCGTTATAAATTTTTTAAAATAGCATATGTTGCATAGCTATTTTTGCCGTTCTATCTGCTTTTTGCGAAATCAGATTGTGAATATGCTTATAGAGCAGGACAGTGTTTTTTATTTAATTGGCTTTAGTAAATATGAAGCAGTGTTAGTTATCATTAAATATAATGAAACCTATAGTGAGAGCATGCTTATTTAATTGTATGCATGATTAAACTATGGAAAAACTTATTTTGCTTGTCGTTTTATTGGTAAGCCAAGTTGTAATTGTAAAATTTGGCATCAATCAAGAATACTGTTTACTGAAATTGATTAATAACTTTATAAGTTATTAACTGACTTAGTCGTTATTTGTCATGTTCAAATTGAATTTATCTATACAGATCAAATCATTAGTTCAGTTTTTGATTAACTAAGGAATGATGCTTAGTAAAGATTAAAAGTTCCATTTACTTAAATTAACTAGCAGATAATATCTTGATGAAATACAATGATTTAAATCACTTTAAAACTTACTCTAATACATGAAGCGCTAGAAAGATTTTTTGCAATATAAATTTCCAGCCTGATTATATGAATATTAGTTGGCTGCATAAATTGAACATGAGTTTATTAATTAAGCTGCAAAATTATCTGCATGAATACCATTATATGTAGGAGAAAATGCTTATATTTTACATTTTAAAAAATGATGCTGTGATGAAGACGAGCAATTTAATCTAGTTAATTCCGCTATAGAATATCAAGATTATACTAGTGATATTACGTCTATCTTCTCAGTGAATGGAAAATTCAATCAATCGCAGTGTAAAGTTTATAACTTTATATTAACTGGCACTAAATTCTGCTTTAACCTATATCAACCTAAGATTACTATTCATCAAGTGATGATGACAATAGTAAAAATAAAAATCGAAGGTTTAATTAAGTTTATTTTTGCAAGGTAAGATAAATAAACTTATCGAAATTAAAGTTCAGCTGTCTTTTTATGCATGATTTAAATCTATGTTTAGAATTTAATGTCTATCATCTTGATGACTTATGGTAGCAATTGCGATTATCAGTTAGAACTGAAGATGGTATTGATCGTTAAACTAGGGCTTTATATTTCAGAAGATGTTAATATGCCTGGAGCTTATCGAGGAATTAGTATTCGTATTTAAGATAATATTTGATCTCTAAAGAGAGTAATGAAAACCTAGCAACGACTGTGTTATTAAAAATCCTGATCAGATGGAAGCACTATGGCAGCAGCTAAGTAAGCAGGGAATTTGAAGTGATGAAAGTAATTATTGTTGGCGATGGTATAACAGGAGCGTTATTAGCTTTTGCTATTTCGGCCTTCAGTTATGGAAGGTAGAAATTTCATTAATTGAAGCGAGGTTACCTAATAAGAAGCATCCTGGTTTTGATACCAGAACAATTACATTGGCTCAGGGAACTTGCCAATAGTTTAGTCAAATTGGTATATGGCACGGATTAAATAAGTATCTGATACCAATTATCAATATTCATGTTTCTGAATATCGCCATGTTGGCGTAGTAAATATGTACGCTAAAGATTATTCTCTAGCTGCTCTTGGTTATGTTGTTGAGTTGCATGATGCAAGAAATTAT
>JBQMRQ010000105.1:0-759 GCA_052174535.1 Arsenophonus sp. NC-WZS1-MAG3
TTTAACTGTTGGATCGTCATTTCCTTTATATTCCATAATAGACATTAGCGATTCGTTTTGTGAGCCTTGGCCAACGGCTAAATAGGCGTTCATCGCCATGCTGGAAGTACGACTAGACGTAAGCACGTTAGTTACGAAACGCGTCTGCACTAACAAAGTAAGTTTCTAAATTAAAAGTGTAAACAGTGTTTAGGTTTTATTAATTATTTTTCGCTGTATGTGCGGACACTATAGTCTGTAACTGGGACAAACAAATTTTGCATTGCGTAGTTAGTTGTTCTGGAATCCAACGAACTTTTCAATAAAAAGTACTTTCAGTAACTCAGCACTTTATGAACTGCTACAAATCTTGAGTTCAACTTTGTGACCTTTTGCAAATCACCTGCAGTCTGCAAGTTTCCGTTTTGCGCACACGGTGTGGGTGCAAAAGCGACTCTAACGGCAGGTAACACACTGATGCCATCAATAAAACCTACATCGTAAGCGGTTCCCACCTTATTAAGTGGTTTGCTCTTGATATACCCCACGTAATAATTACGGAGTGTGTCCTACGCAGAATTTATCCCAACACACACACGCGCGCACAAACGCTGCTCGAATACTGTGAGGGTGCCAGAGTATGCTATCTGGATCGGATGAAGCACAACGATTTACGAATATTACGAATCGAGGTAACTCACTCGCTGTTATCTTTTCTTATCAGTCAACTAGTCGGTAGACTGATTTTTCTGAAAACGTCCTTGTATTTGCGGTTACACA
>JBQMRQ010000106.1:0-535 GCA_052174535.1 Arsenophonus sp. NC-WZS1-MAG3
GCATAATACGGAATATTATGTCCAAGCTCAGTATTTAATAGGTAATCATAATTCAACGTGCAGTATGCATACGTAACATTATGCTAATTCTATACTGGTAGGTCTATAATTTTACATTCTTTAAAGAAATGCCAGTTACTATAGAAGTATCGTTACAATGTAAGTTTCAGTGTTGATTATATAACGCCGATTGTATAAAAATTTGAAATATATGGGGGCGCAAACGCTTACATAGTAAACTTCCATAGATTGGAATTTCAAGTAGGGAATTGCATTATTTATGACTTCCTGGTAGAGTCTTAGTTGAACATTTTATCTCACACAGTAGTGTAAATTCCCACAAGAGAGACACCGTGCGTGTCACCTCTGAAAACTTTCTAAGGGCGAGTGGTTACTTTTTTAATTTCACAACTAAAAACGAGAGCTATTATTTGCTAAGTTAATACTAGCAGTATAACCAAAAAATTTATTTTCTTTTTTTAGTAATTGATTACATTGCTTGGCTAATAATTCGACGTACCAGGCACCGGCATTA
>JBQMRQ010000107.1:0-671 GCA_052174535.1 Arsenophonus sp. NC-WZS1-MAG3
TAAATTTATCTTGGTAAGATAAAAAGATATATTTACCGCATAAGTATAAATTATTACTTGGTCACCATTTACTCGATAATAAGATACTTCAACGTTATGAAGAAAAAAATAAATATTAAAATTATTGATCCTCGTGTAGGATATAAAATTCCTTTTCCAACTTATGCGACAAAAGGATCTGCTGGTTTAGATCTACGAGCTTGCTTAGATCAAGCTATTCAATTAGAACCAAATCAAACTATCCTATTACCTACAGGATTAGCAGTGCATATTGCAGATCAACAATTGGCTGCAGTTATTCTTCCTCGTTCATGTTTAGGACATAGGCATGGTGTTGTATTAGGAAATTTAGTTGGTTTAATTGATTCTGATTATCAAGGTGAATTGAAGATTTCAGTCTGGAATCGTAGTGATACAAGTTTCATTATTGAACCTGGTGAGCGTATAGCACAAATGGTTTTTATACCAATTGTCCAAGCTGAGTTTGAGCTAGTACAAGATTTTAAAACGACAAAACGGGGTAGTAGTGGTGGATTTGGTCATTCAGGACGCCAATAATAATATTATTATTTATAACATATTATTAATTTATTGAATTTTGTGTTTTATAAATATTGAAAAACAAAGATTGTGTTGCCTGGTTTTCTTTTTACACAGGTTTCCTTTCTCAA
>JBQMRQ010000108.1:0-1378 GCA_052174535.1 Arsenophonus sp. NC-WZS1-MAG3
GAACGTTACATCAAATAGTATCTAGTTTGATTAGTGAACATTTAACAATGGAACAATTTAAAATTGAAAACGTTATATTAATGGTCTTACTTGATAGACTTACTATATGGGGCTTTTCTAAACAAACACTTGTATCTCCACTCATGCACATACAACTATCGATATACATGGTATTACATAAAATGTACATTATATCTTATAATAATCTACCATTATTTAACTTTGAATCTTATCAAACATCATCGATTAAACTTGGACACCTAAAAGTGAGTACAAAGTTATTTTTGTATATAATTATGTATATTTTGTTTGTGGTTTATTGTTTCATTATTATAACAAACTAACAATTTCTTAGTTTCTATTATAAACACAACACTTATGTATATTGCTACGAGTTTTGACATATTTCAGTCATTTTTAAACCTTGCATAATATAACGTTTTCAATTTTAAATTGTTCCATTGTTAAATGTTCACTAATCAAACTAGATACTATTTGATGTAACGTTCATACTTGATCATATACACTATATAATTTCTTTTTTATATGTAATGCCAAATCCATCAATACATTATAGTTTTTATATTATTTAACTCTTTTAATTTAACATTTCTAATATTTTTTAATATATTTTTCTAATATTTATATTTTCTTTATATTTGGTTTTCTAGTTTGTTATTAAATACTGAGGTTGATACATTTATCATTTTTGTATTAATATAACTTACAGAAAACAGCTGTTTTTTAATAAGTTCCACTTAATTCGTCTTAATATATTCAATTTTTGTTTTTGTTTATTTATAATTTTTGAATTTGATTATATTTAGACCTTTTAATTTATTTATTATTACTTTTAATATTTTTTATATGGCAGAAAATTTCTTCTTTTTTTAAATTTATTTTTATGTTCAATAATTTATTTTTGTCTTTTTTTTAATATTTCTATCTCTTCTTTTAATTTTCCTTCTTCAAATTTATTTTCTATTTTTATAATTTTTGCCGATTCCGTAAATTTATATTTATTTTATTACAATGTCTTGCGTATAATGAATTCGTGGTGTTTTTCTACATTGCTTCTTTTTTTTTGGCATTACAATGCTCTTCCACTTTCACCTATGTACACCATTTTACATTCTTCACATTCAATTTTGTACATCCCGCTTTTTTGTATTGCTGGTATATCTTCTGTGTTCTTATTATCTATAATGAAAATATTGTTTTACCCCTTTTAATCGTTGTTTCTTCTCCATATTTTCAAAACTTTTTTTTGTTTAAATGCCATTAATGCGTCCATTAAAGTCATTAACAAATGTTAATGCACAATTTCAGCGAGGTATGGCTGCTTGTCAGACAATATTTACTATTTTAGATATGGAAC
>JBQMRQ010000109.1:0-511 GCA_052174535.1 Arsenophonus sp. NC-WZS1-MAG3
GGCTGGTTTTAAACAAACAACTGGTGATCTTGTGATTACTCTGGATGCTGATTTGCAAAATCCACCTGAAGAAATTCCACATCTGGTACAGGTAGCTGAAGAGGGCTATGACGGGGCACATGAGATACCATAGTTGCAAAGAAGTATTTGACAATTTTATCAAGCACATACTATCAATGTAATCATCAGTATCAAATAATACGCTTTATTAGTTTGAGTTAGCTGACTCCATGAAAGTACTTATACTCAAAGCTATCTTACTTAAGAAGTTTTTATTATTACCGTTTCTTATTTAGTATTTCCATAATAATAATTTAGTAGTAATAGCTGTTGTTGTTGTTGTTGTAATAACTGCGGGTAGAGATTACAGCACGTAATTTAATGTCTGAAAAATATATTTATTTTTAACGTATGGTAATTTATGTAGCACACTGTTTTGTCTAAAATTCGTAATAACGTGTGTACCAATTACTTAATGGTAATTAGTTACGAAATCCAGATAGCAGCACTT
>JBQMRQ010000110.1:0-4686 GCA_052174535.1 Arsenophonus sp. NC-WZS1-MAG3
TTTTAAATTTAATAAAGAAACTGCTCAAAATAACTTGTTTCAAAAAGACTTAAACATATCAAATGATACTGCATTGCAAGAATTTAATTCCATGGTTAATAAATTAAGAAATAATCATGTATGTGTTATTGTTATGCAAAGTAAACAAAATATAGAAACGCCTGATTCAATTTTCCCTAACAATTGGTTCTCTATACATGTGCTACAGAAAAGTATGACGAAAAAATTCTTATCATATATATAATATTTACAAAATAGAAGACTTGAAGTTCAACCAGATAATTTAATTAACCTTTTAAAGAAAGTAGGGATAAATATAAATAAAACAATTGATTTTTCTCCATATGCAAATAAGTTAATGTCTTTAGAAGGAACTGGCAGTTTAGTGTTAGATAGAGAAAATAAAATTGCTTATGCTGCTATATCACCAAGCATAATATTAAAATGGTTATTCTTTTCGCTAAGGAAAAGAATAATAAAACCAGTTATTTCATAGCTTTGATGAAATGATCATCTTATTTATCATGCAAACGTTATGATGAGTGTTGGTTCTAATTTTTCGGTTATTGCTCTAGATAGCATTTCTGATAAGAAAGAACGTGAGATTTTGTTAAAATAATTACATGAAACTCATAAAGAGATTATTCCACTCACACTAGAGTAAGTTAAAAATATGGTTGGAAATATTTTAGAGGTAAGAGCAGATGATGAAAAACAAAGATTATCATGGCTAAATCAGCTTATAATTCATTTACTTCTTAGCAACGTAATATATTAACTAAATATGGAGATTTAATTCTAGTTAATATTAAGAACATTGAAACGGTAGGCAGCGGTAGTGCACGATGCATGTTAGCTGAAATTTTTTAATACTAGCTCTATAATTACAAGATTATCACTTAATTGAATGACACTATATATCTAAAAAAAATCAAGATGCAGGTTTTCGCCTATTAGGCGAACAACTTTATAAAATCTAGAAGCTTCCCCAATTCTGCATTTTCAATTTTTAACATATAAAGGACTTTAGCTCTTTCTTACCCTTCAATATTTGCTCACAATTTGTATAAATGAGCGGATTTTTTCTGTAAATAGGTCTTTTGTCATTTTTGATATTTTTATAAAAGATAATTTAATAAAACCTGGTTTATTGAAAACTATTATATTTTTTTAAGGATTTAGGTTTAACTTTAAAATAATCTTTTATAGATTGAAATAGAGTTTTACTACTTAATACTGATTGAACTAATTCCTGATTGTGCAATTAAATATATTGATGCAGAATGATCTAAAACTCTTCATCAAAATTGAATAAAGGCTTTACAACCCATTTCTGTTCGGCAATTAAATAGCTTAACCAGCTTATTTACTTGAAGTATGCATCGACGGCTTTGGTTAAGTCGATGTTCTATAACAAATTCTGTATACAAACTGACAAATTTCTGTTTTCTGGTGATTGAATATTTTTGCAGATCAAAAAGACTCTATGAATTCTTTGCTATTATCTGTAAATAGTTAATGAATAGCCATTGGATATATTCGTTTAAGCTTACATAAGAAACGTTAAAAATTAGGTGCAGTTTTGATCTTGATAGTTAAGAAATTAAATTGTTTTTTAAGAGAGACTAAAGGTATCCATTTTTGCTAAAAAGCCGATAAAATCGCTTTTTTCTATTGCTAGAGTAAGTTAAATATGCCATCTGAAGCGGGCATAGTCATCCGTCTCCCAGCACCGGCTGGCATTTTATAGGGGGGAGAGAGGGGCGTCAGTATGACCTATAACACCCCGGATGTATCAAAAATTACTGCCACTGAAGTTTTGGGTATCACCAATGCCGGCAACCGGGATATCGGTATGAAAGGGCTACAAAATACGGACAGCCTGTTTAGTTTTCGCTAAAATTACTGATTGCACCGGGCTTCTAGCATTTTAATATCATGGTACCGCCATCATATTGTCCTGGCTCACCAATATGAGGCTATCACCTATATTGATGTCCCAGCGCTGGGACAATATTTTCTCAGGTTGTCGCTGGACATGTCTAGAAGGCATCATTAATTTTAATAACGCCTCTGATCTGGTATGCCTGCATTATACGCAGGTCAAGGTTTCTTATGATAAGGGGTAGCAAATCCAGACTCGCCTGAGAGCTGCTATTGGCGTAAGTGTAGGGGTCCTTGATGGCAAAAGTTGATAGGAAAAAATAGTTCCGGTGGTTCTCTTACAATCAGGCGCTGATGGGCATTGTCGGGATTGAATGCCCGTTATAAGTGCGCGCATTGATTACATTAAATAGCGAGGTCAATCTGTTTAACCAGAACGGTATTATCACAGTGGTTAACCACTTTGATAAAGGATTATGCTTGCGAGCAATCGGACCGAGCCTGGCCGATCGCGATGCACCTGAAAATTTTGAAATATGCGGCGTACTGAGGACATAATTAATGAGTCTGTCCGCCATTCAGTCTGCAATATATTGATCGCCCCATTAGTCAGATGGGGTTGTATTGATGCGCTGATCGAATCAGTGAATGCTATGGTCGTCAGTTAAATGCAGATGATGGGCGTTGCTGCACTTTCAGTTCTGGTATGTTCCGGCGAGCAAGATGAAGGATGTGCTCAGTCTGGGCAGTTGAAACTGAATTACAATATACCCACGACGTCGCTGATGGAGTATCTGACCTTTGAGACAGAAATCACCGATGAATATCTCATCTTTCTGAAAAGTGAGATTTCCATATGAGCATGACGCACAGGGTTAATAAGATAACGATAAAGAGCGCATAATAGCAGGCAATGCACTAAATTTTATCACCAATGCCCAACCGTTTGTCTGGACGGCAATAGCCTCCCTAGGTCGGGCAAAAGAAATCAAGCTAGCAGAAATTAATGTGGTACAGCAGAAGCATTAGAAACTGGGAATGATTGGTAAAATTTATCTATCGGCAGGGTTTAACAAGCTGTAAGGGGAAATTCACTGGAGCAGTTTGTATGAAAAAGTCGCAATATATACATACACCATCAGAAAATCCTTTCAAAGCGCATCCGCTGCAATGTTGCAGCAGCCTGCAGCACTATAACCTGGCACTATAAGGATCGTCATGATGAATTACCGGTGGCGGTGCTTATGACGGTGATGTTTAGTAAAAATAGCCTTAGCAGCTTTAAGCAGCACAAAGAGCCGGAGATTAATAGCAGTTTTACCTACAGCTATATCAAGGAGGTAATGGATGAGCAAGTGATGCTGGACCTGGATCTGATTGGCAATATTTTTAAAATCAACAGTAAAAAGATATGCTTACCAATTATCACGCCAATCTGGGTGCTTAACAGTAACAGATAAGAAATAACCCTCATGACAGAGTCTTTACATTGCACTTTGCAATACCCTTATTCCCTTAGCAGTGATGAAATGCTAACTAAACTTAGCTTAAACCGACTCAACGTCAGTGACATCAAAGCGGTAAACCGCTTAAGTAAAAATGTCAATGACTGGGATAGCCTATTGATTGTCCGTATAATTGGTCTGATACAGGAAGATATCGGCAATATGATTTGGTGGATTATCAACAGTTGCAAAGCCACTTTTGCCAGTGTTTACGGGGGATGGATATACTCGCTGAATACGCTGCATCAGACATCCATCCCCTGTTGGTAGATGGTTTCGCTAGTAGCTGAGTAAGGCTGAATACACTGACAGTGTGGAATTTGAAGACTATTTACAGGAGACGCTACCTAAATTCATCAGGAGAAACAGGCAATGTGAAGAAATCGATAAAGAGTGATCGGGTGTAACAGAGGCAGGTGACGCAGTATCGATCACATTTTCGATTAGGGTGGCAGTGATTAAGAGAAGGAGTAGACGGTGATTTTCGCTCGGCGATGATCGACTCCTGGCGCACAGCCCTCAATAGCCTGAGTGAAACGACCTGTTCCTGTAATCCCGCCAGGAGCAACTGACCCAGGCGGTAAGCCGCTACAAACAGTTTGCTGGACAGCCCCACCCGTAGCCTCAATAGCGAGCTGAGTTGGATTAGACAGACGTTTTCCTATTTTGAGCAACAGCATTACCGTTTGCATCGCCCGCTGATTGGTAATCAGATTGCTGGATAACAACGCCATGCTATGATGCTGCAAGGTTGGCGTTAGGTGTACCACCACGGCGATATCGGTGGTGTATCGGTAACGCCGTCTGCTAAGTAGTTGATGACCTTTCAGGACAATCTGGCTGATATGAGTATCATCCCGGTTATGATGGTAATACCCAGGCAGTGATGGATAAAGATATCCGTAACAGGAGCCAGGAATATAACTAGACCCAGGCCGATTTACAGGCAGCAAACAAGGGCACTCATTGCAATAATATTGATAGACTGCACGCTAATTCGCGTCTACCTCCTACACATTGCCCGATGCGCAACCAGCACCCGGATGTCGACTGATCTGTGGGAACAAGGCGGCGATGATCACCTAGCAGTTGCTTGTGCATTGCTGCAAAAGATTTTACTGCGGTACAGAACATTATGGTGTAAGAAGCAAGGCTGGATTCATTTAAAATTACAGACAAGATAAAGTGGTTACCCGATCTGCTGGCCCTATAAATGGCCAATGGTAACATTGTTCGCAGTTGAAACAAGAACATCAATAATAACAATTTTAAAGTACAAAACACACAAACAGAATTC
>JBQMRQ010000111.1:0-304 GCA_052174535.1 Arsenophonus sp. NC-WZS1-MAG3
TGGTGGAAGGAAGATTGAATGCATAAGATTTGCGGACGATATGGTGATATTGGGAGAAAGTAAAGAAGAAATAGCTAATATGTTAGAAGATTTAAATAATAAGTGTGAAAAATATGGAATGTGGATTAATAAGATAAGACGACAAAATGTATGGTAATAGGAAGAAACAAGGAAAATATAAACATAAGGTTGAAAAATGAAAGAATAGAACATAAGGCTGGTTCTGAAGAAGCCCATGGTTCACCATTAGGTGAAACTGAAATTGCAGAAATCCGTACCGCACTAAATTGGTCATATCCACCTT
>JBQMRQ010000112.1:0-488 GCA_052174535.1 Arsenophonus sp. NC-WZS1-MAG3
TAACGTGTTACTTTTGAGGTCATGTCATTATTATTATTAAGCTGAGATTGTAACATATCATTAATACTATGCGCGCCAATTCCGCCCCTATTCATTGCAGTTAAGACTTGGATATCCCTAATAGGATCAAATCCAAACCTCATCGGTAATCGATGTAAGATAATATTTAAAAGTTTATTTTTCATATCTTCAATATCCTCCGAATGAATAAAGAAAAAATCACTTTCCTCGCCTTTTTTTACAATTTCAGGTAATCGTCCCATATTAATAGCATGAGCACTGATAATAATTTTAGAATAAGTCGCTTGCCGGAATACTTCGGTTAATCGACTAACAGGGATTTGTTGACTATGAATAATATCAGATAAGACATTTCCTGGTCCTACTGATGGTAGCTGATCAATATCCCCCACCAATAATAACGCTGAATGATTAGGTAATGCGCGTAATAATTTATTCATCAATACAATATCAATCATTGAAGATTC
>JBQMRQ010000113.1:0-257 GCA_052174535.1 Arsenophonus sp. NC-WZS1-MAG3
TTAATCCAACAGGTCGTTTTGTTATAGGAGGTCCAATGGGTGATTGTGGTTTAACTGGCCGTAAAATTATTGTCGATACTTATGGGGGAATGGCTCGCCATGGCGGTGGTGCTTTTTCTGGAAAAGATCCTTCTAAAGTTGATCGTTCTGCTGCTTATGCCGCACGCTACGTAGCAAAGAATATTGTTACCGCAGAACTTGCTGATCGCTGTGAAATTCAAATTTCTTATGCGATTGGGTATCGCTGAACCAACATC
>JBQMRQ010000114.1:0-4966 GCA_052174535.1 Arsenophonus sp. NC-WZS1-MAG3
CATCACCTTTACCTACTGCTCATTATCGGCAGTACCGCGCATGGACGTAATGCGATAGCTATAGTAGAAAATACTTATCGAGTGTTAGGAGAAAACTGGGCCTAACTTTTCAATAACTAGTTAATACTGACCTTAACCATATTTTCAATGGTTACTATGGGAACCAATGCCCTTGATTTTGGAATTCAATGAAAAAATATACCTAGATACAGCACACCTCCCTAGCACTGCTGGATATTAGATATACAAAACAACTCATTTGCTATCTTCACCCCTAAAACATGCCAACACAAAAAGTAAGGGTGAGATGTGGGAAATCTAGTTAGTATAGAACTGTTATGCCGATAACAATATCCTTAATATTTGTTTACAAGGTTTCAATGTACCCTGGCAGTGATGAAGAAGTTAGAGAAATATTGAGAATAATAGTTGCATTCTATGCCTTTCCGTCAACACATTAAGCATTAATAAGAATAAAAAATCCAATTGAATTGGGATTTGTGACAATGAGGTTATGAAGCTGATGTATGAAGTCCTATAGTTCAAGAAAAATAACCATTTCAATAATATTTAAGTTACTCTCGCCTGCTCAGAAAAGCTAGAATCGGCTATGTAGAAAGTTAACATTGTTACTTAGTATGATAAAAACGTCAAATTTAAAAATAGAAATAGGTTCACGAAGCATCAGAATAGTGTGTAGCCAGACGACTGTCACATAAAAGATTTGCTAATAACTCCTTTAAAAGCTACGAGTTTCTGATTTTATCTGGAAATAAATATAAATATTTCTAAATACCAAGCAAAAATTCACGATGTTATCTTTTAGTAAATATAGATTCCCTCTTTCTATAGTTTTATCTGTCTTTATAAAAACTAAAGCCTCTAGCAATATGCTCGATGCTTCTTACGTGATTTTAATTTTGTGTGTCCAATGCCCTATCCACCAAGTACTTACCAGAGAATAGCAAAGAATTTACAGACCGATTTTTAGTCTGTAAAAACATTCAATAACCGAAAACAGGAATTCATCCGTTTATATATAATATTCTTATAAAGTATTGACTTATCCATCCGGTTAGTTACAGTCATTAATTTAATGTTTCAACAAAGTTATGTTTATAAACATAAATAATTTATTTTAGATAAATAAAATCATGTTTAAATTATTTAAAGTTTTAATTAAATAAAAAGCTGATTTAATTAGCTAACACTTTATTTTTATAAATAAATAATTATAAAAAGATCTGCAGATATTTTATAATCTAGTGAGTTATTTAACTAAATAATATCTGCTTCCAACCAGAAATAGTAACGACGATATGATCCCATAATTGATTCAAAAATCCTCCTTGCTCTATCTCTTCTTTCACTACAAGCGGGTGTTTATCAATCAACTGATCATTTAAAAAAAAATCAATAGTCCCTACCACCTGATTTTTACTTAATGGTGCTTTGAGATAAGCTGAGTTCAGGCTATAAGTTACTTTTAGATCTTGTTCTCTTCCTTTCGAGATGGTTATCACTACATCTTTTTCAGATCCCAATAAAACCGTAGATTGATTACCATACCATACTTTTTCAGTAGTAAATGCCTTATCTGCCGTTATAGGAATAATCGTATTATAAAAACGAAATCCCCAATTTAGGAGCTTTTCACTTTCGGTAAAACGAATGCTATCACTCGATGCGCCCAATACAACAGCAATCAATCGCATCTGCCCATTCGTTGCAGATGTAATAAGATTATAGCCAGCTCTACTAGTATGACCTGTCTTAATCCCATCTACTTGCAAGTTTTTGCTCCACAATAAACGATGGCGATTAAATTGCTTAATTTTATTGTAAATAAAAACTTTTTCGCTATGTAATAGATACTCATCAGGTACATCTTTAATTAATGCCTTGGCTAATACCGCCATATCATAAGCAGTGCTAAATTGGCCTTCTGAATCTAAGCCGTGTACGGTTTTAAAATGGGTATTTTTTAATCCTAGTAAAGTAACATACTGATTCATAAGATCAACAAAGACAGTTTGACTACCTGCCACGTAATCTGCTAATGCAATACAAGCATCATTACCAGATTGAATGACAATACCACGATTTAAATCCAGTACTGAAACTCTATCTCCGGGTTTTAAAAACATTAAAGAAGAACCTCGCAAAACAGGATTACCGGTTACCCAAGCATCTTTTCCAACGATGACAAGATCATTAACGCTAATTTTCCCCGCTTTAATTGCTTGACCCACCACATAACTGGTCATAATTTTTGTTAAACTAGCAGGATCTAAACGTTCATCTGGATTATCAGATTTTAAAACTTTACCACTATGATAATCCATTAGCACATAAGCTTTTACATCAAGCTGAGGGATAATTTTTAATTCATTGGCATAAACCTTCATGAAGGAAAGAAAAATAAATAATAGATTTAATCCGCACATTAAATAGTTATTTTTTTTCATCAAGCTATTTCTCATCATTGATCTCCCAAGTTTTCTGATTAAAATATATCAACCATGATACTATAAAGAAATTATAATGATTAAAGTTAACTAAAAAGCCTAAAGAATATCACTATGTCTTATCTATTAAGAGTTATTACTAAATCTAGTAATATGCCTCCCTCAAGCTAAATTTTATGATTAGTGAACCTATTTCCATCCTTAAATTTGACGTTGTTTTCCACTAGTATGAATGTCAACTTCACTGAGCCTGTTCCAGATTTTTTGAACAGACGGAAACAATTTCAATACTATTGAAAGGGTTATTTTCTCAAATTAAAGTGGTTAGCGTATCAGCTTCATGATTTTACTGTTGAAAAAGCTGATTTAATTAAATTGATTATTCTTATTGTACGCCCACTGAGCTAACAAAGAAGTGATGGAATAGCAGTAACTTTTCTCAATCTTTTTCTAGCTTATCATCACTGGGAAGATATACCAAAAATTTTGTCAACAAAAACATCAATGCCATTATTAGCGGGATCGCAGCTATCTGTTAGCAAAGACCCTTCCCAGACAGCTCAACTTTAACTTTCGGTTACATGCCTTTTGGAAGTAAAGCTAGCACATCAGCTATTTTATAGCTAACGACATTAGTACTGCGCGTCCAGAAATATCTTTGGCATTATATCCCAAAAAACCAAGCATCATTTCCCGTAGTAAGTCTAGAAAATACGGTTAAGCGCTCCGCGCTTGTAGGAAATTAAGAAGTTCGCGGCTAAGTTTATTTCTAACTATTGATAAGCATCCTCAATCCTAACCAACTCTTTGCAATCCATATAGCGCTGTTGATAATGAACAGCAGGCGATGGCGATCGGCTTGCCTGATAGACAAGCCGATAATATGTTATCAGCCAAGAAATAAATGTAGCGGATATCGCTTAAATCACTAAGGCAGCATTACTAAATTCTCTTTCAAGAAATTTCTGTTTCAGTCTACTACTATACTAATAGTGTACTGGTAGAGAGATCATGTGCATTTCATTAAAAATTCCCAATATCTTTATATGAAATCACTGATAGAGATATCTCACAGTTATACATTGCTATATGGTAACAACTCTTTGCTGTTTTTATACGCTCAAGATAAGGCGATATCAAGAAGCTGTTAAAGATATTCCATTGCTACTACTATCCCACTGTAACCTTAGACATTTTAATATCAAGATCATTAAACCAGTCTGTATATGATTTTGTTATATAACAAATAACCGTTATGAACAACGACCTAACCCTATCGAAAAGGTGTCATTGAAGCATGTTGTTACAACACAGATTCTATCTCATCCTCAACAATGGTGCTATTAACTACCTGGGGGACCCATTAACGGATGCGTTAATGTAATGGATCAGGGAAATATCTAATTTTTCGAATACCTGGTATGGTAGAACTTTCATGATATATTATTTCTCTGTTGTTGTAATTATTCGCGAAATCAATCAGTCAGGAGATACGTTACCATCTCCAAAACTATATACTAAATAAGCATAACTTCTATTATTAGCATTTAAATATCTGCTAAAAATTTACATAAATAAGCAATTTTTATCATAAATTAGTATTTTTGATCATCTTAACATTATTATATAGCTAATTTTGCCATTTTTATCTATTTATACTCTATCTGAAAACCTTAAATTACTAGCATTGATTTAATTTTAAACCAATCTTTCTAAATTGTAATAGAGTTTTATTACCTAATACTTTTGAATAATTCCTGATTGTAGAGCTAAACATATCAATTCAGAATAATCTTAAGTTTTTTATTAAAATTGAAAATAATAGCTTTTGCAGCCTATCTTTTATACTCCATTAAATCGCTCGACCATACCATTCCCGCTTGAGAATACATCAATAGACTAAGCCAGTATTCTATACTAAAGCTCTGTAAACAAACGGTTAAATTTCTGTTTTTAGTGGTGAACATTTTTTGTAGAGATAAAAAAGAGGTCTATAAATTCTTTACTATTATCTGCAAGTATTCCATAGAATAGCCATGTAATATTATCGTTTAAGATCACGTAAAAAGCGTAAGCACCCACTGAGCCCTGTATTACCCTTGTAAAGATGAAAAAACTAATTAAGAAACATAATTTTCTATACCTACGAAAAGATAAGGTCGTGAACTTTCGTTTTGGATATTCAGAATATATTTCATATCTACGTGAAGATAACGAAACTCGTATCTTTTTAAACGATTTATGTTTCACATTCAATGCTTTCTTAGTGGACGACACAATCATAAAAACAAACGATATGAAATATGGTTGTAATCATTAACATCATCTTTTTATTCTTTAACAACGGTAAATTTAGATACACTATAACGTTTAGCTAAAGTAGATTCAGATTCTTTGCTGAGCTAAAGAGGAGCGCTAATTTTAAATGTTGTAGTTGTCTAACAATGAAGTCTTATTATCATGATATTTGCTCTCAACTCTATATCCCTTAGTAGCTA
>JBQMRQ010000115.1:0-1367 GCA_052174535.1 Arsenophonus sp. NC-WZS1-MAG3
CAGAAATCCGGTAGATTAATGATTAGAAAAATCTCAATGAAAATTAATCATTTTACGTGTGAATTAAGAGTCTATTATTTATTTTTTCTTTCCTTGATGAAGTTTATGGTGATGAATTACAGGTTATACTGCAGTTTAATGTAAAAGCTTATGTGCTAATGGATTAGCACATGGGCAAAATTTTAACAGATGATAACCTAGATGAACGTTTAGGTCATCCTAGTTTAATAAAAATTAAAACTAGTTATGTGGTGGTAAATAATTAAATCGGGTAAAATTAGCGTTAATGATTTTGTCATCCTTAAGTACGATGTATGGGTAATCGGTAATCCTGTTTTGAAAGGATCTTTTTAATGTTTTAAAATCCAAAGATATGATTTCAGTGATGGATTTAAATCGTGGTATTGTCATTCAATCTAATAATCATGTTTATATTGTATTCACAGATTACGTCGCATGTAGTTAAACTGTTTTTATCGATCTAATAAACCAGTATATTACTTCACTAGAATTAAAATATCAATTCTTAAAACCGTAAACAACTTAGATTTAGAAGGTCAATTTTACACTGCTTATGGTAAAGGGCTATTAGCCCAGACATTAATTAGAGATGTACTTAATAAGTAACTCTTTCATAGCGAAAGAGTAGTTTTACACTAAATTAAGCAATTTATCGTCATCGTTTATTGTATAGCAATAACTTATAGGTGGATCTGGTTAAATAAGACTATACCAGTATGACTTACTATAATCTTATTAGATCAGAAACGAATGGCAAGATGCGATTGATTCTTATTGTGTTTGACATATAGAATGATCACATTCGTTTTACCAAAAGTGAAACACTGCTAAATTGGAGATTTCGTTTTTATAGCATGATTATTACTATAACGACATATGAGCCATTTACTACTGAAAAGATAAAATAATCAATCTACGGTTTTATTAGAAAATGAAAAAGATGTAGTGATAACCATCTTGAAAGAAAGAGAATAAAACCTAGAAGTGATTATAACTTGAACTAAGATTATCTCAAAGCACTTTTAAGTAAAAGTTAGGTGTAGGGACAACTAACTTCTTTTTAAACGATTAGTTGATTAATAAACATCTGCTTGCAGTGAAATAAGCAATTAGAGAAAGAAGGATTCTTGAATCGATTATTGAACTATATCGTCATCATTATTGCCGTGGTTGGCAGCATGGTATTAATTAGTTAATTAACTCATTAAAATTATAAAAAGACCCACATATTTTTATAATTAATTTTATTAAAAATAAAGTGTTAATTAAATTAGCTTTATATTCAATTAATAGTTAAAAACTAATTCAAACATAATATTATTTATCCATTAAAAATTTATTTTATG
>JBQMRQ010000116.1:0-346 GCA_052174535.1 Arsenophonus sp. NC-WZS1-MAG3
CGCAATTTCACCAAGACAGCAATCCTGTTCATTAAAATCAGGCAGTTTTTGCAAATCGATAAATAGGTTTCATAGTCCTGTTCCGGAATATAGATGGTTTTTGCTAGATAAATCCATTATCATGCGCTAATATGGGCAGGATGTGTTTTCATGATTAACGTACCTCTCAGGTTATTCGGGAGTTATCTTCCAGGAATTGATATTTCTCGTAGGGGGGTTCCCCCTAACGATCGGTACCAAGGAATAGCGAACGGCATGGGGATTTTGATGTAAGGCACATTACATCCTCGGTGATACAGCATGGTAATGGTCGGCAACTATAGCCATCGACGGTAAACTGATTGAC
>JBQMRQ010000117.1:0-692 GCA_052174535.1 Arsenophonus sp. NC-WZS1-MAG3
TAGGAATTGATAAAATTTGCCCCATACTTATACCAGCAAATAACCCCAACTGCGCATCCGGCTGACGGAAAAATTCAATAAGAATACGAAAAACAGTTCCATTAGTTTACCTTGAATATCCTCCATTGTGAAATGCCAGCAATAGTTATTTTCTATTCGTGTTAAGTAACTGCCTATTGGATAGTTCTCAAAGAATAAATATTCCTTTTGAGCTTAGTTCACCGTGAGAGGTTATTGGTTTACAAAATTCTATCTCATCATATATAAACTAATTTAGAAATATACACCAACGGAGACTGATTGATAAATTTCTACTCTACAGGATATCTATTAGTAAAAATATTGTAAACGTTGTTATAGGGCTGATGGGACTCAACAATCCTTTTAGCGGCTAGTATCACAAAGCAAATCAGTTTTGATAAAACACTGGAAACCTTATCAATTCCACTTCGATTATTTATTGACTTGTAGCACATTGCACTCATGCATCAGGGCAGCCAAGTCTACCACGCCGCCTTAATTACACATCCACAGTGAGATATTAGTTCAGGTTTTTGGTACAGATTTCAGAAATCCTTTTATAAAATGAGTGTATAGTGAATAGTAAGTGGAATACATTACATAACTGATATACTAGTACTTTTATATTGTAAACTTTTTACATTGTTAGAATGTGACAGTTATTCATTCTG
>JBQMRQ010000118.1:0-17657 GCA_052174535.1 Arsenophonus sp. NC-WZS1-MAG3
GCGTGACTTTGATATCACCTTTGCTAATCGTTACCAAGGATTAAGACATGACTCAGGAGATCCGTTAGAATGGGGTGAAAAAGCTATTAGTCATTATAAAAAACTAGCTATCGATCCTATGAGTAAAACCCTGGTTTTTTCAGATAACCTTGACCTACAAAAAGCATTGATCCTTTATAAATATTTTTATAAACGTATTAACCTTATTTTTGGTATTGGCACCCGTTTAACCTGCAATATTCCTGAAGTAAAACCGCTTAATATTGTGATTAAATTAGTTGAATGTAATGGTAAACCAGTTGCTAAGTTATCTGATAGCCCAGGAAAAATGATTTGTGATGATCATGAATTTATCGATCGCTTAAAAAAAGCCTTTGATATCCACAGTATGATAGATCGGTTTGATAACAAACTTAACTGACTATTATAGTAAGTTATTTTATTGATGGTTGCATCAGAGGGGTAAATTAAATTTTTTTTATAAAAGTCTTTTCATCTAATTATTCCTATTTTAAACTTAGTAGTTTTACTTGTTTATTACGCGAGCATAAGTAATGCGAAAATAAGTAATACAATGTGTTTCCCAATCAGGATCAAACAACTTTAAAAACTAAATATTAAAAGAGAGTATTTATGAACATAGTGTCTGTTGTTGAAGTACTACAAGGCCGTGTATCTGTAGGTGAAGAAGTAACTGTTCGTGGCTGGGTACGTACAAAGAGAGATTCAAAAGCTGGTTTCTCATTCCTCGCCGTTTATGATGGTTCCTGTTTTAATCCATTACAGGCTATTGTAAATAATGAACTAGATAATTATGAAAACGAAATTTTACTTCTGACCACCGGTTGCTCGATTAAAGTAACTGGAATTGTTAAGTTATCGGAAGGTCAAGAACAAAATTTTGAATTATCAGCCACTCAAGTCGTTATAGTCGGTATGATAGAAAACCCTGATAGTTATCCAATGGCTGCTAAACGTCATAGTGTTGAATACTTACGTGAAGTGGCACATCTACGTCCACGTACTAATCTTATCGGTGCTGTTGCTCGTGTTCGCAATACGCTATTCCAAGCTATTCATCGTTTCTTTCATAAAGAAGGTTATCTTTGGGTTTCAACACCAATTATTACTGCCTCTGATACTGAGGGTGCCGGTGAAATGTTTCGCGTCTCAACATTAGATTTGCAGAATATTCCGCGAACAGAAAAAGGTAATATTAATTTTGATAAAGACTTTTTTGGTCGAGAAGCATTTTTAACCGTATCCGGTCAACTAAATGGAGAAGCTTATGCTTGTGCATTAAGCAAAATTTATACTTTTGGACCAACATTTCGCGCAGAAAACTCTAACACCAGCCGCCATTTGGCTGAATTCTGGATGGTTGAACCCGAAGTTGCTTTTGCTAACTTAAATGATATCGCCATTCTGGCTGAGAAAATGTTAAAATATCTCTTCAAATCAGTTTTGCAAGAACGCTATGATGATCTAACCTTCTTTGCCGATCGGATCGATAAAGACGTTATTAACCGATTGGAAAAATTTGTTACTTCAGATTTTACTCAAATTAATTATACGGATGCGATTAAGATTTTGAAGCAATCAGGGCAATCATTTGAAAAATCGGTGGCTTGGGGTATCGATCTCTCTTCTGAGCATGAACGTTATTTAGCTGAGAAACATTTCAAAGCAGTCGTGGTTGTCAAAAATTATCCAAAAGATATCAAAGCTTTTTATATGCGTTTGAATGATGATGATAAAACTGTTGCTGCTATGGATATATTAGCGCCAAGTATTGGCGAAATTATTGGTGGCTCACAGCGTGAAGAGCGATTAAATAAATTAGATGCTCGCATGGAAGAGATGGGGCTTAACCACCAAAATTATAACTGGTATCGTGATCTGCGCCGATATGGTACAGTGCCACATGCAGGATTTGGTCTCGGATTTGAACGTTTAGGTGCTTATGTCACTGGCGTACAAAATATTCGTGAAACTATCCCATTTCCACGAACTCCGCGTAACGCAACCTTTTGAATATTTAAGCTCATAATTATGAAACGAATAAATATTATAATGATAACTGCCATCAGGTTTTATCAGTAAACCTGGTGTATTACGGTTAAGCTACGTTCTACTCTAATTTTTTGTAAAACCTGCTATCCATCCTTAAATTTGACGTTGTTTACCACTAGCATCAGAAGCTCAAATCTTCCTTAGACTGTCTTCAGCTTTCTGAGAAGACAGGAGAAGTTTAAATACCATTGAAATGGTTCCCTTTCTTGAGCCACAGTGCTTTACACTTCGGCTTCATATAGCTTTACTATCATAAAACTCAATTGAATTTTAGATTTCTTATTCTTATTTATGCCCACCTATGTACTGATCGAAAGCCGCAGAATTCCAGCGTTATTCTCAATTATTCTCAATTTTCTTAATTGCTGCAGTATACGCTAAAACCCTTCTGATAAAACATTAAGGGTTTTTATTAGCGATATTATTAAGGCTCTCTGCTAGCAAACCTCTAGAAGCCCAACTTTAACTTTCGGTTGCATGCCTTTGTGGACTGAAGGAAGCGCATGAGGCATTTTGTATACCAAACAGCATTAATCCTGCGTATTCGGGAATATCTTTGCTATTGCATTTCAAAAACTAATAGCACCATCTCCCCGTAGTAAGTTTAGAAATATAGTTAAATGACGCACGCTTGCAAGCCATAGAAGTTTAGCTAAGTTATCTCTAATTCTTGATAATTACTTTTAACTGCAGCTAGCTTATTACATCCATATAGTGATGCCAATAATGTGCAGGAGCAGGTAAGGGCGATCAGTTTACCTAACAGAACGACATATGCTTCATCTAAGAAATAAACGTAACTCGTATCGATAAATCATGCAAGTATCATATTACCAATACTCTTTAAACTATTAGTTATCCTCATTTACATTTATGATATATTAAGTTTTGAAGATGTGGGTGGGCGCGCCCCTACATATTGATTTTATGAATAATTTCAATATCAGAGAGATGAGATGGCATGAAATTTATCCTATAAATATTTGAAAAACCAGATATTATTCTTATCTCTTCCATGAACTTATCCCTAATAGTGGTGCCTAGAAAACTGATAGACACCGTTGTTGAGACGGAGCTCAATTTAAAATTATCCTGCAATAACATACTCAACATCGCTTTATCAATAGGGGTCTTATGCCACGTCGATCGTAAAACGGTTATTTGCCACAACAACCATATAAACTGTTACTGGTGACGTTGAGGATTAGATTGCCTAAGGTCAGAGGATCGTAGCGCCAATAGGATATCTTTATAAAGGTCCTTACTGCAACTTTTTATCTAAAGTGTATAAAATATTAAAGATTTACTACCATGCCTATATATGTAAGGCATTTTTACCGGTAATTTTTATTAATTCCTGAAGTATTTCTTGATGAAAACCACATTGTTTTCTACTACTGTTATCATTAGTAAATTAAAACATCGATGCCTTGAAGAGCATCGGAAAGGGTGCTTACGTAATTTACGCGATACGCACTACGTTTATTTCTGTTCCGATAGTTATACTTGCTTTCTAGCAAGTAAACTGATCGCCTTTGCCTGCTTATCATTATCGTCATCACTGCATGGACGTAAAGAGCTCATTACAATAAAAGATGGTTATCAAGAGTTAGAATCGAAACTATGGGCTGAATTTATCAATCAACTACTAATAATTGTTTAACTATATCTCTTAGTCCTTGCTATAGGAGAGGAATGTTGTTTTTAATTTTTAGAATGCAAATGCTAAAAATATTCCTAAACATCTAGTACTAACGCTATTGGCTACATAAAAAAAAGCTAATTCATTAGCTTCATTCTGAAAAGCTATTTAATACCGAAAGTTAAAGTTGATTTGCGGGAGCTTTTACTAAAAAAAGAGTTGCGATGCAGATAATTAAAGGTCTTGATATTTTGTTAGAAAGATTTTCAGGATAGCATCCTGCAACGATGAAGAAGTTAGAAAAGATGGAGAAAGATGGAGAAGAGCTGCTGGCATTCCATGACTTCCCGTTAACGCACCTTGTGTCAATAGGAGCGATGAATCCAATTGAATCAGCTTTTTCGAGAATGAGGCTACAAAGCTGACGCGCGAAGCACTATAATTTAAGAAAATAACTATTTCAATAGTGTTTAGCTGTTTTTTCGTCTACTCAGAAAACTGAAAGCAGCTCAGGAAATTTTTATCTGTTTATCCATGGTGGATAAACACGTTCAATTTAAGAATTAAGAATAAGATTCATGAAGGATTAGAGTGGAACATAGCCCCTGATTGTTATATACCAGATTTAATGATAACTAGAGTTAATTAATTATTTTTTATAAACCTTTTCATTTGACGTAGCACGATATAACCTGATACACCAATTAAAATAAATTTTTTATAAAAGTTTATTAAATTTAAATTAATATAGAAATATTACATTTTAATTATATTTTTGTTGGTTTATGATAAATGCCGCGAGTATATTAATAAGTAATTTTATATGAATTTTAATTAGTGAATAATAAAATTTATATTAATCTTAATCTCTTATCAAGACAATAGTATTAATTGAATCAATATTTCTGCCGTAAGATCTTCGTTAGTTAAATTAAAGTAATGTTTGCATATTTTGCGTAATTTTGACTTAATAAAGATAAATATAAGAAACGATTATATTCTTTTGTTGAATAAGCTCCATTAATTAGCTTGCTAGAAGCTTTTATCATGTTATCAAAATATTTCTTATAGTCAATACCTAAGGATAATATCCTGCTATTTTAAAAGCCTTATCCTGTTTATTTAAACTATTAATCAATTTGATTAAAACATATTCAAGCATAAGCTAGGTTAATTCACTCGATAATTTTATAAAACAAATATTAACACAAGATTCATGTGCTTTCAGACTAAATGAACAGGAATACAGTGGCATCTTATATCCAAATCCTGGTAATAGCATATAAATCTAAATAATTTTATCGATGAAGCTTGAATAACTTCAAAATATCAATATCTATTTATCTGCCATAATTTTTTATTTTTTTACTAAACCAATATTAATAGCACGATAAATATTTTTATTAACTTAATCACTTCAGTGGATTTCATTGAGATTACTGGAACTACTTTATATATTGCTTTACTGTAAATAGATTGAGTAATTTCAGGCATCCTTCAGTACGACTGCCGATTATTTAAGAATTATTCTAGTTTCAAAAGTAGAATATTACCGAACTCTTCACGTTCAAGTGAAGAGAGAAGAATATATCTTTTTAACTTTAAAGTCTTTTTCTTTAATCCTGGTAATAATCTTTTTCATTTATTTTAGAATAAGTTGCACTTTCTAAAGATAATAACCTCTTCTTTACGTAAGAAGGTTAGATCCTTTTCATTGTATTAATAATAAAGCTAATGTTAAATTCTCAGTATTTATTTAATAATATAGAGTACGCAGAATAATAACATTACATTTAGTAATATAAGAAAAATTTGCTGCAGTCTTAATTATGCTGTATAGCAGAGTGAATTATTTTTTAAGAAATATACTCAATATAATTTTCAGGATTATTTAACTGGATTACTTTAATACCATCAATATTGAATCCTATCATTTTATAAGTAACTTAATTGTATCTAAGCATTGAATATAAACAAAAATAATCAAGGTCTATAATATAGCAATAATAATGGACAAATTATTGATTTTTTAGTTATTAACTGTTTACATACTTACCTAAAATATTTATTTATAATTAATATGTTAGATATTTTTTATGTAAAAACTATAAATACTAGTTGTTAACTTTAACAGCTATTTAATAAGTATTTTAGCAGTAATATATTAATCTATTTAATTATACTAAGGAATCTAAGAGTTAGTAGAAAATCCTGCTATGTAGCGGTCAGGATAAGCTCCACTCTGATACTTCGTTTTAATCTATTCACTATCCTTAAATTAGATCTTGTTATCACCAGGGTCAGTAGTAAGTTAAATCCCTTTATCCAGTTCTATCTTTTTTAAGCAGATTAGAGCAGCTTAAATTTTATTGAAATAGTTGTTTTGAACTGCAGTACTTTGCATATTAAATTTGTAGTCTTATACTACAACAAAAACTAATTCAATTGAATTCGTTATTCGTTACTAACGAGAAGTGTGCACTAACGGAAAATCGTAGAATGCCAACAGTTCTTCTCGATCTTTCTCAAGAATTTTCATCACTTCAAAGATACTTTTCTAAAAACATTGCAATAAAATATTTGAACTATGAATTATCGCCAATTAGAGCCCTCTGCTAGCCAGATCTTTCTTACAGCTTACACCCCTTTAACTTTTTCTTTCATACCTTTGGAAAAGGTAACCAGCACATCAGGTATTTTATACCCAACAAAAATTGGTACTACGTGCTAGGAAATATCTTTGCCATTATGTTCAAAACCAATGGCACCATCTCTCGTAGCAAATCTGGAAGGATAGGTTAAAGCTACGTACTCGCCAGTTATTAAAAAATTATGCCAAGTTCGCTTATAACTCTCGATAAACATTTTTTTAACGCAATGAGCTCCTTGCGTCCATGCAGTGCCATCAATAATAACTAGCAGCCAAAGACGATCAGTTTGCCTAACAGAATAAGATTATAACCTTCAGTCAAGAAATAAACATAATGTGTATCGCTTAAATCACGCAAGTACCGCATTACTAATGCTCTTCAATGCTGTTCAGTCTACTGATGGATACGAGAGAGACCATATGGTTTTTTACCACGAATCCCTAGAGCTTAGTGAAAATCACCGGTGGATATTATACCTAACAGGTATCAGCTATAGGTAGCAACTCTTCGCCGCTTTTGCAGGCTTCAGATAAGACGGTAGGAACTTAGAATACTATAGTGTAGTATATTCTAAAGATGTTACATATCATGAGTTCTTCTTTTAAAAAGAACGTCGAAGAAATATAGCGAGGCGCTATATCATATGGCTTCTGCATTACAACTATGACCTGATAAATTCCAATAGTCTTCTTGCTTTGTGGAATATCATCTGCGAAAGGGGAAGAAGTGGCAGTGTTATCTGAAGCTAGAGTGCTCGGATGATTTCTGGAAAGTTTACTTTGTTAAAAAGACGAAGTGATGCGCAGGTGGTATAACATGAAATACTTCGCGCGCCATCTTAATCTCTTCAGCCTCAGTATTTGCGTCCAAAACTGTAGCATTAGTGAAGTGAAAATAGTTATATGTCATTATGAACAACTAGATTATGGAGTACTAGCAAGAGACTTTGATCCAGTAAGAGATAATCGGTCGCTATATTACTCATATTTCAGCTAGGCATTAAGATGGTGCGTTATTATAAGTTTCTTGTATAATCGTAAACAAGGTAGACTATTACTGAAGATGTATAAGGGTTTGTAGATGATAGGTTGCAAAAACTAGAAACCAAAGTTTTCATAATTTTGATAAAAATTTTTACACACAGATTTGTACAACGCGTGCCTGTGTGACGCCATACTATTTTTATCACTACCCTCTCATTTTGGTAAACTGATAACGGAATTGTTGTCAGAAAGAATGCATAAAATAAAGAAAAAACGAGATTACTAAGGAAATCTATATGGTTAATGTCTCTAAATTAGAGAGTTAGATTAAAACATAGTAACCTATGATAGTTATAACTTAGAGCAGATCGAATAAATCTATTCTATCTCCTATTAAAAATAGGAGATAGTTTTTAACTTTTAATTAAAGGGTGATTTAATTTCCTAATAATCAAGGTTAAATGCACTGTTTTTAATTAGTTTAATCAGGTGTCAAGGGGGTTGTTTTTATTTTTTAAATTTTTTACCTACTCAAAGAGCTTTCTGTTTTCATCAATAACCACTTCTAACTTTTCTTTAACTTTCTGTCTAACTACTCGAAATCTTTCGTTAACGCAAATTTTCATATAGTGGTAATGCTGTTAAAATTTTTAGAGATAATTTGATATTTTTCTTCTCTTCTTTAGAATCTTAGTTGTTTTCACTCATATTAATTTACCTGTTATTTTTCCAATTCAAATTTGTTGCTCCTTTGTCTTTATCCTTCAGTAGCAACCTTATATCGAAGTTTTTCCGCTTTTTTTTAAAGTTTTTTAAAAACCTAATTTCTTTTTTATCAGTGTTTCAATCTCTATTTTTGGTGAGGGTTTTCACATATTATTTTCCATATTTAAAAGCTATATTGGATTTGATATACAACAAGTTTAGACTTATTCAGTATCCATTGTTCCAATTAGGGTATTACATAGCAGTGTTTATTTAATGATTTGTTGGGATATCCATCTTTAAGGGTTTGTGTGATATAAGCAAGTATCAGGCGATTAATGTTATAATATAATTATTAAACAAATTTATCAAAAGTGATATTTTCTTGCTCAATCTATTCCTGATTTTCTGATAAAAAGCAGTTTCATGTCTGGAATTGGTGGTAAAATATTCAGTAGTATACCTAGAAATTAGGTCTTTTTTCTAGAAAAAGGTTTCTTTTATCCAAAAGAAAAAATTCATAAATTTTAAATTTTAAATTACTCTATAATGGGTTTTAGGTGTACAAATTCTACCGTTATTTATCTTTTATCTCTGGTTTCGCTTTTTTGAGTAGAGTTTAATTTTAGTGTTAGTGATGCAATCTGCCACTCTCACAAAGGCAGCGAGTAAACTTGCTTCAGTAAAAAGTGGGGTGGTTTTCTTTATGTTAATATTCACTTTAATATAATTTATTTTACCTGTATGAAATTTTGATAATATCGTAAACTGACTCTTATTTTGCTCTTTAGTTCTTTATTTTTTAATTTTTAAAAATTTTGTAAATCGTTATCGGTAGTCTTTGTTGGGAGTTATACTCATTTCTTATATATAGAAATTTTGAGATGGATAGCGTATGCTACTGATTGATTTCATGGATGATTTTAACAAAAGATAGATGATATGCAATAAAAAGTTTATTTTTAGAAGTATCCGAGAAACCAGATATTACCTCTAAGGGGGTCTCTAATATGAACACATCCATAATGCTACTAGAAAGCTGATAGGCACTGCTGTTGAGACGTATCTTAAATTCATACTGCAAGAACATGCTGAATACTGACCTGTCGGCAGATATTATGCCATAGTTTTCTGTAATGGTATTTACTCTAACGAACCATATATATTGGTATTTCTGATGTTGAGATAAAAAGCTTAAGGTTAAGGATCGCAGGATGGAAATATATTTCAATAGCTCTTTCCTGCCGCCTTATCTAAAGCGCGCAAAAGCAGCGAAAAGTTATTATCTATTACTTAGACTTGCGAGATATAATCCATTAGCTACCGGTGATTTTTTGAAACTGTAAGTTTTTCTCAATGAGAGAAAAACTTAATCTTATCTGCCAATACTATCAGCAGATTGAAACAGCAATGGCTTAAAGAGCGCAGGTAAGGTGTGATTAGCCCCTTGCGTAATTTAAGCGATATGTTTAACGTTTATTTCTGGATTGATGGTATATAATCATTCTGTCAGATAAATAATCGCCCTTTGCCTGCTGCTTATTATTGACGTCGCTGCATATGAATCTAAAGGAGCTCGTTTCGCTCAAATATGCTTTATCGATAGTCAGGAAGCGTATTTGGCTGAACTTCTAGATAGCAGTAAGCGTTGTGTTTTAATCATGTTTCCTAGGCTTGCTAGAGGGGAACAGTTCTATTAGCTTTTGGAATGCAATGATAAAGATATTCTCGGATACCTAGCACCAATGTTGTTGGTACATAAAATAGCTGATGTACTAACTTCACTTCATTAAAGATATGCAACTGAAAGTTAAAGTAATCTGCAGGAGATTTTGCTAGCAGAAAGCCGCAATGCAACTAATAAATCCCTTGATATTTTGTTATAAAGTTTTCAACATATCCATCCAGCGATGAGAATTGAAAAGAACAGCTGGTATTCTATGCCTTGTCGTAAGTGCAGTGGGGGTCATAAAATGAAGAATCTGATTGAATTAGTTTTTATGATATTGTGAGGAATATGAGGCCGAAGTAAGAAGTACTGTAGTTTGAGAAAACAACTATTTGAACGCTATTTAAGTTGCTCTCGTCTGCTAAGAAAATATGGAGCTGGCTAAGAGAATTTTCCTGCTTGTGCTCATGCTGGTAAACAACATATTATTCAATAATGGAAACAGATTTCTGAATCATCAGAGTGGAAGATATCCTAATCACATATACTAGATTTTCCAATAACTCCTTTGTCGCGTGTTCAGTTAAAACCTTTCATTGTTAATATTTAATAAATAGACACTTCCTGATAACGTTTATTAAGCAAAAATTGTATAAGGCAATATAATTTTGCCGATAAGAAAATAAACGGTTTTTTATTATTCCTTAACTTGATGATATATTAATCGTATGATCATAGCTATAATAGGTAGTGATCTTGCTGTTATTAAAGACTTTTAATTTGAGCCTTATTTGCGCATTTATCTCAAAAAAAAATATTTTTAATGCTGGAATCAGTTCTCATCTCACACTGTACTGTTTTTAAAAAAAAGAACAGTCTGAAGGGAAGGGTGTTCAGGTAATCGTCTTATATTTTTATTATATTGTATGATTTCTAGTATTTTAGGGTGGTGTCATTTTGTGGTACTTATTCATATACTAATGAAGCCTTGTTAGATTAAATGGCAATGACGTCGCAGTTTCTTTGTCTATTGTGCTGTCATAAAATCTACCATTCTATCTTCACAGAATTTTGCAACCTGGTTACCGAAATCTTATTAATTAAGCGTTTTTATTATCCCTGGAGTGTTTTTGCTAACTGTTTAGTCCTGGATCTCGTTATAAGAGATCCTCGCCATCCAACTCTATTCATGGAAAGATAACTATTGATGTATATGTTTGATTGTAAAAATATAATAATCATTATTATGGATTCCAATCATCAGACAACTCCAATATTTAAATCAGAATTGCTATTTAGGTCAGCAAAAGTCTGCATCATGCTTTAACTAAGCATGATGTGGTATATCTAAACTTACTGTTGCTAAAGAAAAATAAGATGATGCTGATGATCGCAGCCATATTCTCTATTGCTTTCTGCTGACACAGCGTTACTTTTTTAAAAAGCTGAAATCGGATTCTCCTTCTTGAGAAAAACATTTTCTTTCTTTTTTTGATTTAACTGACAGTTCTCCTTATGCGAATTTCTTGAATCCATTGCATCTTAATCTGGCTTGAATCCTTGTTTATACAGAGTATAATGAGTAGGGGAATTTGCGTGAAATAAGACAGAATATTCTAGAAGCCGGAAGTATAAAGCATTGAAAAACTACGCGTCTGCTTATCTGTACGTAAATATAAAATATCTTCCAAAAATGCTAAAGAATACTTCACGACGTTATCTTTTCGTAGGTATAACTTATATCACTCTATGATATTTATCTGTCTTGAAAATGCCAAAATCCCGGTTAATACTCATCGCTTCTTATTATGATTTTAATCGAGATCTCCAGGTACTTGCAGATTACCTTTTAGTTTACGAAAACGTTCAGCTTCCGGAAAACAGGAATTCGCTCGTTTGTTATGCAGAGCTTGATATATAACACCGACTTATCACCCACGATGCATTCTCAAATAAATAGGCATGATCGACCGATTTAATGGGCATATAAAAGATATATGGTAAAATCATCCTTTCAATTCTGCTTAAGAGCTTAAGGTCATTCTGCATTGATATATTTAACTGTGGAATCAATTTAAGAATAATTGCCTTAATCAGTTTTGGCTAATAAAATTCCATTGCAGTCTATGCAAAATTAGTTTAAAGTTAAACTTTAATTATTCAAAAAAACCATACTATTTTCCGGGATGTGAAACCGATGCAATCTTTTATCAGTATTAAGCTTGTAAAAAACAGCGCTGACATTAGAATTTTTTAGAATTAAGTAAACGTCAAAGATAATATAATAAAGAATTACCATTAATGGTAATAGTAAAAATTTAATATTTTTTAAATAAAAAATAAGTAACAACTAGCAAAAGGTCATAATGACCATCTAAGAGTAACTTAGATTACTTATAGCTAGAGTTAATAATCTTATTAATGAGAAGATGAACAGAGTTATCACTATCTGAATCTGAGTTACCGCATAGAAGGAAGATTTTTAATAACCCATCCAGTCCACCACATTAAGTTGTAGTTAGATTACGACAGTAAAAACACACTCGTGGCATGTATCTATCTTAATAACTCTAAGAGGTTGATAACCCTGACACCTGATTTATCAAGTGTAATCAAATTAAGCTATAATGCATGATTTCTTCTGTTAATAGGTATTGTTAGGTTATATTTTTTATTAAAATAGGTTAATCTTACTCGCAAAGGGTGTTAAGTGATTTTTATTTCTTTCAATTAACATGCTCATATTACTCTTTTGAAACCATAAAATAATATTATATGTTATTAAATATCAATAATTTAAGAAATATCGCCATCATCGCCCACGTCGATCATGGGAAAACGACATTGATCGATAAATTATTACAACAATCTGGCACCTTGGATGAACGTAATAATCTCGATGAACGTGTAATGGATTCCAATGATTTAGAAAAAGAACGTGGGATCACGATCTTAGCAAAAAATACCGCTATCAAATGGCATGATTATCAAATTAATATTGTTGATACGCCTGGGCATGCTGATTTTGGTGGTGAAGTTGAACGGGTTATGTCAATGGTTGATAATGTGTTGCTATTGGTTGATGCTATGGATGGTCCGATGCCGCAAACTTGCTTTGTTACTAAAAAAGCCTTTGCTTATGGTTTAAAACCAATCGTGGTAGTCAATAAAATTGATCGTCCAGGCGTAAGACCTGATTGGGTTGTTGATCAAGTTTTTGATCTGTTTGTCAACCTAGAAGCAACTGATGAACAATTAGATTTTCCTATTATTTACGCTTCAGCTTTAAATGGTATTGCTGGAACTGATTACAATGATATGGCTGCAGATATGACACCACTCTACGAAGCAATTGTAAAATATGCTCCTTCTCCGAAAGTTGATATGGGAGGCACTTTCCAAATGCAAATATCTCAGCTTGATTACAATAATTATTTGGGTGTTATTGGTATTGGTCGCATTAAGCGTGGCACAGTAAAGCCAAATCAAACAATTACTATTGTTAATAGTAAAGGTAAAAGATGTAGTGGTAAAGTGGGTAAGATATTAACGTATTTAGGATTAAAGCGTATTGATTCTCAGATTGCTGAAGCCGGTGATATTATTGCTTTAACAGGGTTGGGGGAATTAAATATCTCAGATACTTTATGTGATCCCAATAATATTGAACCATTACCAGCATTAGCTATTGATGATCCAACAGTAAGTATGTATTTCTGTGTTAATACCTCACCGTTTTGTAGACGTGAAGGAAAATATGTTACTTCCCGTCAAATTTTAGATCGCCTGAAAAAAGAGTTAGTGCATAACGTTGCGTTACGTGTAGAAGAGACTGACGATCCCGATGCTTTTCGTGTTTCCGGTCGTGGTGAACTTCATCTTTCGATATTGATTGAAAACATGCGCCGTGAAGGGTTTGAATTAGCTGTTTCTCGCCCTAAAGTTATTTTTCGTGAATTTGAAGGTCGTAAACAGGAACCTTTTGAACAGGTTACACTCAATGTTGAAGAACAACATCAAGGCGATGTTATGATCGCATTAGGCAAACGTAAAGGTGAAGTGCGTAATATGTTACCTGATAGTAAAGGACGTGTGCGGCTTGATTATATTATTCCAAGTCGTGGACTAATTGGTTTTCGAACTGAATTTATGATGATGACATCAGGAACCGGTTTGCTGTATACAACCTTTAGTCATTATAATGATATACGTCCTGGTGAAATTGGTCGTCGACAAAATGGCGTTATAATTTCAAATTGTCAAGGTAAAGCGGTAGCTTATGCGCTTTATAGTTTGCAAGATCACGGTAAGTTATTTCTTGGTCATGGTGCTGAAGTATATGAGGGGCAAATTATTGGTATTCATTCTCGCTCAAATGATTTGACTGTTAACTGTTTAACCGGTAAAAAATTAACCAATATGCGTGCATCAGGAACAGATGAAGCTATAACTTTATCCCCGCCGGTTAAAAAAACATTAGAACAGGCATTAGAGTTTATCGATCATGATGAATTAGTGGAAATTACGCCACAATCAATCCGTTTAAGGAAACGACATTTAACAGAAAATGATCGTCGTCGTGCTTACATAAATAAAGAAGTTTAAATAACAAAATTGTTTGATTTTATATAAGTTAAAGTAGTGAATTTATGTCTTTCTTTTTTAATTATTAATTACTAAAAGTAGATTGCTATTTAGCATGGCAATAATAGTTTATTGTCAGGATGCGTCTCGAAAATAGCTTAAATATTAAATCAATAAGATGTGCCGGTTATTATATTCTGATTAAAATCTAAGATCACTAAAAATATTATTTTTGTTTGATAAACATCAATTAAGCTACTTACTTATGTAAAGATAAATAGTTTTTTATTTTAAGTGATAGCTGTGTTACAGGATCCATTGAATATATTTATAAAATTAACCATTTCTTTTCAGATTAGTTAATTTTTAATAGGGAATGTTAAACTAAGGTAAGTTTTTACTAAATCTACTGTATGATGGTGTAACTACATATTGATACTTCGTAAATTTATTCTCCATCCTTAAATTAGATGTTGTTTATTACCAACAGAGGGGGGTTTAGCAGCCTCTAATTTAAGGATTGGAAAACGTAGAACAGTATAGTATAAGAACAGTATAGTATAAACGGGGGTACCCTATTGCTATTTCTAGGATATTCATGATATAAATACTATTTTTACTCTTCAATATGTTAATTTTTAGTAATTTATACAGATGGCTCGTAATAAATCTCCTAAAAAGTATAAACTGGATAAATCAGGGATATAACACATAACTTCACATGTTATGGTGCCTATTTACTTAAAGTATTTTATGATCTTCTTTTCTTTAAATTAAGGAGAAAAGACCGATTAAATTTTATGACACCCAAAATAGGCAAAGTTAATGATGCTGATAAAATTTTATTGAGAAGTAATAACTAAAAATATACTTTCTGATGAATTTATCACTTATAAAGAATTAGGAATAATTTTCGTCTTTGTTTGTCTCTTAGAACAAACACAAAGATAATTTGACCGATAGACATAACAAATGCAGACAGGATGACGATTTTTCTTTCTCTAAAAGAGAAATCCAGAGAGTAATTTACCCACATGTATATCTCTTCCAATCAACTAAACTGCTTTTCACCATTGGGGTGGTTGTAAAATAACTTTTTTGAAAACACGCTAAAAATGTCAACTTATGAATCAGTCGATGCTATCGAGCGAATGCTTACCCACGGAAGTTATATCATAGGTTTTGTTTATCAACGCTATTGCTATGTTTCTCCTGAATGCGTTCCCATGGCTATTTTCTGCCAAAGTTGTAAGTTAAAAGCCTACGGTTCATACTGAGTCAAAGCTACCGAGGAGTGGTTAGCGCAGGAGATTTATATTTTATTAACTGTGATTGATAACACATTACTTTTACTATATACTCATCTTTTTGGCCTGTTCAACAATAACTGATCACTACTCAATCCTTTATTTTGCACTCGTCACTCGCACTATCTTGAAGTAAGCATACAAATAGGATATCGAAATTGGTATCTTCTGTGCCTGCACCCTTATAGTTGACAACTCAATTAAAATCTTATGTCAGTCCTGGATATTAAACATGCTGTATTGTTGGATCTTTTTTAAAAAACAATTGAAGAAATCTGGTAAAGGTGCTGTTATACGACTATTGCATCATAGCGATGAGATGATAAATTATAGGTTTCCTGGTCTTTAGCATGTCTACGCCAGGAGAAGTGGAGACGTTACCTGAAGAAAATACCGTACTAACATTACTGGAAAGTATATTTCGTTAAAAAAGCAAAATAAGTTTGCCGTAATATAAAATACTTATAACGATACGGATACCTTTAAATATCACGAATAATTATCCCAGCTTAAAAACTTGAGTATTACAGTAAGTGAGAGTAATTGTATATGATTATAGTTCAATTTAACTCAAACAGTAATCGTAGCAATAGACCATGAACACCTCCGATAAGGCAGGAAGAGATAGTTGAGCGCTATATTATTAGGGATATTCGCCTAAACATTTTAAGATAGTGCATTAACTATGGTTTCTTATTGAATTATAAATGAAATACACTATTACTGAAGTTGTATAAAGCGCTGAAAATGATGATTCACAAAAACTTGTCTTCGCCTTTCTGAAGAAAGGCGTCCTGTGCATAGATCTGTGAAAATATTCTGTATGATGACAACTATTTTTAACCGATGCTCAGGCTTGGTAAACAATCAATAAAACTGTTGTCAGGAAAGACTACATAAAATAAAAAAGGAAGCTTATCAAGCTAAGCCTTATAATTAATATTTAATATTAGTATCTTAGTTCAAAGAACACACACTTGAATAAAATTTAAATCTACAATAAGCCAAGTAGATCGATTCTATCTTTTTTAGGAAAGATAGCTTTGGTTCTATTTTGAAGAGTGATTCAATTTTCTAAACCATAAACAAATTAATGAAGCATTAGAACAGAGTGTAGTCTGATTACCATAACTATATTTTCTAATAACTCAGAATGCATATTCAATGAGGGCTTTACTTTGCTAAATGATATTAACTTAAGTTTATTTAGTTTTATTAATGCTACTTCAACTACATCAATTAGTACGCTAAGACTAGCAATTTTTTTTGCTAAACGACTCATTCTCATATTTCCCTTAATTACTATTGCCTGTTGGCTTTTTGGATCATCAAAAAATTTAATTTTTCAAAGAGTATTTGTCTGTAAAACTGCTTTTGCAGTTATTATAGGTTTAGTTATTTCCGGTTCTATTGGTGTAATTTTCCCACAAGATCGACCTTTTATGTTGGGGATAGGCCAATATTTTCTTACTCATGCTCCGACACCATCATTTCCGAGTAATCATACTACTATTGCTTTTACCTTCTCTCTTGGCTTTTTATTTTGGTTAAGAACTTGGATTGGACTATTCTTATTTGCACTGTCTTTCACAATTGGATGGGCAAGAATTTTTCTTGGTGTACATTGGCCTTCAGATATGGCAGGCGCATTTTTGGTAGCGATTATAGCTTGTGGAATTAGCCAAATAGTCTGGCAAATTACTGGCCATAAGTTATTACCATATATAATAAAAGTTTATAAAATCTAAGTTATTAGCAAAGCTGATGTATGACAGTCAAGCATGGATCCAGCTCTAATGCCTCATAAATCTATTTTCCATTCTTAAATTGTACCTTGTTTACTACCATGATAGCAGCTCAAGTTTCATTAGTTTCTTGCAGATTTTTTAGAAGACTATTTCAGCTTAAATACTATTGAAAGGAATCTTTTTCTTAAACTGGAGTTTTTCATACATCAACCTACGTAAGCTCACTATTATAAAAGATTATTCAATCGGATTCATCGTTTTTATTGATCCCCAATTCACTGATGGGCAACCATAG
>JBQMRQ010000119.1:0-235 GCA_052174535.1 Arsenophonus sp. NC-WZS1-MAG3
GGCCTAAAACACAACCTACATTACAAACAAAACAACCAAACACTAACAAAAATCATAATTGACACCGAAACGAATATACAAAACACAGCAATAGAACACCAAGACACACTAAGACATAACAGAAAGGTTTCAAGCAAAACAAAATTGAGATTAAAAATATCCTTTCCTATTGGCCCGTCGGCAGTACCATGAACTAGAACAACATAGGTAGCAAATAGGCAAGCGAACAGGATCA
>JBQMRQ010000120.1:0-1602 GCA_052174535.1 Arsenophonus sp. NC-WZS1-MAG3
TGTAGTGATAATGTTTGAAGAAAATAGTATACACAGTATATAGTAATATAGTATATTACTATGTAATATATAGTATTATATATATAATATATTATATGTGAATGAAAAGTCAGATCATGTACAGTATTGAATCTTAGTCAACACTAGATACTGACCAAATGAAAAGGAATACAGCTTAAATTAATGTTTGTCAGGCAACAGTTGCATTGAATCTATGTTATAGAACAGCCAAATATAATAAACAAGAATTAATATGAATGAAAAAGTGATGTGAAGCAATTTATATATAAAAAGCGCTACTCATATAAACTAACACACAAGAAGTGAAACCAGGGTATTAAGCTTCTTATTCCCTGAATGAACATATATAGGAATCATTTTAGTAAAGAATGAATGTGGAGTGTTCTGCCCTTAGGCAGGTCCTAACCTCTCTCATATACCTATGGTGCGTGCGTTGTTCAGATTCTCTCACAGGTATATGGGACCTATAGTTTAATGCCGGTTCCGAACGGCTTTCTTTTAATTAGAGAGATATAACCAGGCATAAATACCTCTCGCTGGTTTGCCATTGCCTTGCGAGGGGAGAGCGACCGTAATAAAGCTAGATTTTATTTATTAAATTTTACTTGCCCGTGTTGGGAATTGAACCCAAGCAAGCGAGCAAGCAGTGCGGCACAGCGGTCCGACACGCTAACCACTACGCCACGGCCGCTCTCTACGTAGAATCAAACTAGCAGAATTAAACTAATTCTAGCTATCAGATAAAGCTAATCCTATCCATATCACCTCCCGATTTGCTTACAATTTGACCTATTCAACCCCACTTATCTTTTCTTATCTATTCTGTAACTAGGAGATTCATTTTCTTTTTTTTTAATTCTAGATCTGATATCTACATGTATTTGACTACACGGTATAAGATTCTCATTAAGCACCCATTTCCAAACGCTTTATACATTCTGCTTCATTTTCGGTACAATATAGACTACAAGAGTGTTGAAATCAATACAGCAGATATTTAACCCCAACTGAAACGTAAACTCGTGCGTCTTAGACGCGAACAAGCAAACGCTGTAATCTAACTTGAGCCGAAAGCGACCTTTATTTGCGATTCTTACCCAAGTCAATTACAGCCTCGAGATGTTTACTCTTTGGTATCAGTTACTCCGTCTTGGGAGGGATTGACAATTCTTATCAAAGCGTTTCCATTTTCGTTCCATGTTACTGAACTCCCTGTGACATTCTTAATTTTGAATTAAAAAGAAATTACTTGTTAATAAACACATACACTTACGTATACTGATGTCGTTTCGACATACGTATATTCTTTCACTTACGTATACATTATACTTTCAATTCTTTTTTGCATTTTTTAAATAAATAATGGAGTCTGGGTAGCGTAGTGGTCAGCGTGCTCGCTTCCAAAGCGGAGAGTCGTGCGATCGAATCCATCTAAGGGTGGATGGTTTTTCACGACGACCCATAGGATCGATAGCTAGTTTTTTATAATGACTAATAGCTTTTTCACCCCATTCTAACGGATCTCCTGAGTCATGTCTTAATCCTTGGTAACGATTAGCAAAGGTGATATCAAAGTCACGC
>JBQMRQ010000121.1:0-1115 GCA_052174535.1 Arsenophonus sp. NC-WZS1-MAG3
ATTTCATATTCTGAAGGCAATGAATGCCTTGTCGATACAACCTCTCTGCATATACCTGTGGTGTGTGTGTGTGTTTAGATTCTCTCACAAGTATTGTCGGCACACATATAGTGATTTAAAATAAAACACAAATTTAATATCACTATCGACTTTATTAATTTTACTATCACTCACAATGGTTATATATACAAAATAATAACCACTAAATCTTCACAAAGTAACACGTAAATCGATCCACTCTGGTGGTATCAACTATACTATAGTTACACGCACAGTAACAACTCAACTGACAACTGAACTCAATGTTACGCTGATCTCCTATTTATACATATATTAATACGCAGTAACTGGTGACACTATCTACCAGACTGTTCCAGAATTTCAATTACGTCATTCTGGAAGGTTCTACAAATTTAAGTACATCAGGCGCACTATCTGGATGATTCGAGTTTGTTCTATGACGTCATATCTGGAACATTCCAATTGTGACTCATGTTTATTTACATGAGTCCACGTGCTAGAAACATCTACACATTTACAGAATTTCTCCACAAAAACTTATTTATGCCATAATACATGACATAATACTTACAAATATACATATGACTAAATTGGATACAACGAATACAAGTATGAAACAAAATAGCTTTTGTAAACTTAGCACTTAAACTTAGAAATCTAGTTAGGTTATTCACAAATAGGTTATACACATATACGTCAGTATATACGTAGAGAGGTTGTATCGATAAGGCATTCATTGCCTTAAGATTATGAAATGAATATTTAAAACGTATTTTTTACCAGTGGACCTACAATTGAACGCCGGTTCCGAACGGCTTTCTTCAATTGGAGAGGTATTACCATGCAGAAATACCACTCTCTGGTTTGCCATTACCTTGCGAGGGGAGAGCGACCGTAATAAAGCAAGATTTTAATTATTAAATTTTACTTTCCCGTGTTGGACTACGATATCACCAACCTGTAAAGTAGGTACTAATCCACCTGCAGAACCAGTGTTAATAATAAATTCAGGCGCAAAATGTTCTATTAGTAATGTTGTTCCTAGTGCTGCAGAAACTTTACCAATTCCTGATTTTAATAATGCGATATCAAGA
>JBQMRQ010000122.1:0-2998 GCA_052174535.1 Arsenophonus sp. NC-WZS1-MAG3
TCAGCATCACCTAATAAGGTTATGTAATTAAAGAATTATTTGTTAAGGAATTTCATATTCAAAATGCGAACAGTTATATTAACCGATCAAAAAGATATGGGATAAGTAGATTCCATTGTATAGAGTCGTTTTATTTACCGAATTATCTAACCTGGGAAAAATTTTTTGAAACTACAACAATAATTAAATATAGACGTAGCTATAAATTACTCTGCGAGTAAACAATAATTTTTACCAACATAATATTTTTACCACTTAATACTCTGTACTTTCTGGAAACTGATAAATATCATTTTTTATTTTCTACATCGTTTAGTTGACAATATGAATTTTTAAACTTATAAATATCCCGTTTGCCTTTTTCCCGTTGTTGCTCTTTTTCTTCCTGATCTGATGTTAGATTACGGTTATTAAAAATTACCATATCAGCTTCTGCATCATAACGAATACCGTAATTTGGTAAGTCATTCGCTTTAGCTAATTGCTTAATATTATGCCTAAACATTTTTAACAATGCGGTACTCCCCGTTTTTAAACGCAGTTTTTCAAGGGCTATAGTAAATTCTCCCTGATTACCACAATGCTTACGGGCTATTTCATAAATTCTTCTATCTATTGCCTTTCTAATACGGAAATAGTCTTGACTAATTTTTAATATTTTCTTTTTATGCAAAGCCTGATAAAGCCAGTCAGGTAACGTTACCTCAACCATACCAATATTAAGTTTACCTTTTTTTTCTTCTAAAATAACCCACTTATCAATTAAACCAAAATTCTCTGTTTTTCTAGAATCTTCAGAATAGACTACATTTGTTTCAATTCTTGTTCCAGCAAGACGAGATAGTGATTTTCTTAAATCTTCATATGCTCTACCACTCTTTGCTCTATTCGTTGTTACAAAAAAGTCATATGGTGTAAAATAAACAGTACGACTAATTTTCTCATGATTATTAATAGACTCTTGTAATTTAGAAATAGCATAAATCCAAACATCCTTATCAAAAACGGTTGCTATTCCATATTCAGCGTTAGGGGCTACAACTATTGTTGTGTTACCACTTTTATACCTACGCGTGTCGATATCGCCACCTTTTAAAGCAAAAAATGGATGCTCCATGCTAGCCATTTCGTCTCTAAATCCTGAAAGCTCAACTTCATCAGCAATAAAAAAATCTATCTCGTGTTTCCGAGGGCGCAAAGTTTTCAAGTTATTTTCTCGCTCTTTGTTTCTGCTATCTGTCATAGCCTTATCCTATCAGTTCTAGGGTTGTTATTAGAGCTAGGTAGGTATTACTACAGCACCTATCCTTCCCTATCTTGTTTTTCGACTTTCAAAACCATAAAACATGATAAAACATCGACTTTTAAAAACTAATTATCGATATTTAAAAACTATTGTCAAGTATATAGGTTACGTTTTAAATAAATTTTTTAAAAAGTTGTGGATAAATCTAAAAGTAGTCGACAGTTAAAACCAACATACAGTGAAATTCATATTTATTTATATAAGATACAGATAAAAAATCCATTTAACTTATACATAACTAATTTTTAACTGGATTCTACTCTTGATTCTGTAGATAATTTCAGGTCTCCTAAATTCATTAGATAGCAAATTTTTTGTCATTTTTATAAAACCATTACTGCTAATCTTAAGTATCAGTGTGTAAACGTGTTTCAATCAGCATTAAACAATCTCCCCCTTTTTTCGCTTTAGCTGTTCATGGTTAAATTTGAATTGATCTTTAAGAGAAAAGCAAAATCCATCTATTTTTGCTAAAGGCCAATAAAATCTGTTTTGGATCTATTAGTAGAGTAAGTGAAAATTTAATTGGAGTACGTATTCTTTAACCTAATGCACTAATTTTAGTGATATTAACTTATAGATTTAGCTTAATAACTCTTGTTTTTAATTTTATGCATTTTTCTGAGAATAATTCTGTTATCTACTTACCAAGTTAAATGTTGATAAAAAGTAACCTATCGCCTCACAAAAGTGAATTATTAGAAAATCTGATATATGAACGAGATATGGCTAATGCGCTCCGCTGTGATCCTTCATAAATCGCTTCTTCATCCTTAAATTAGATATTGTTTAGAAGTATGGTTGCCAGTTCAAAAATCCCACTAGTCGATTTCTAGTTTAATGAGTAGACGGAAGCAGCTTAAATACTATTGAAATGATTGTTTTTGTTGAGCTACAGTACTTCGTGTTTCGGGGCATTAGCCATAATTTCACTGTTACAAAAGCTGATTCAATCAGATTTTTTATTCTTAATTATTCACAATGTGATGACGGGAATACATAGAATTTCCAGCCGTTTTCTCCATCTTCCTCAACTTCTTCATCGCTGCAGGATGATACTTCGCTGATAACCCTGCCAACAAAGGCTTAAAGGTTTTATTAGCGATGTTAAGTCTCTCTGCTACTAAGACTCCAGCAGCACATACTTATCCTTCGGTGCTGTATGCTTTTAGGGGAAGCAAAACCAACTAGATTACTTATTTTGTGTACTTAACAGCCATTTGTGCTGCATATTCAGGAACATCTTTACTATTCATTCCAAAACTAAGGACGCTGTTTACCGCACCAATCTCTAGGAAATACGATTAAGTTTTGGCACTCACCAACCCATTAAAAAAGTTATGCCCAATTTGCTTCTAATTTTTATAATCATTTTTAACTGCAACGAGCTCTTTACGTCCATACACAGTGCTTGCCGATAATGAATAACAGGCAAAAGATGATCAATTTGGCTGATAGGACGGGGTTTATGCCTATCGGTAAAAAATAACGTAGCGCATATTGCTTTAAATCATCTAACTACTACTGTCTGTGCTCTTCAAGGTATTCCTGTTTCAATTTTTTATGATACTAAGAAAAAGCCCATGTTATTTTTTATCAAAAGCCCGTATTCTTCTAAGAACTTAATTAAAATCACTAGTGAATATGCCTTGCTAGTAGGTTATGATAAAAACTCTTTAACATTTTTTTGCA
>JBQMRQ010000123.1:0-986 GCA_052174535.1 Arsenophonus sp. NC-WZS1-MAG3
CGTTCATAATGCTCTTGCAGTATAACCTTTGAGAGCCGCACCTCAACAGCGGTGCTATCAGCTACCTAGCAGCATTACGGATAAGTTCATACAAGAAATTATAGATAATATCTAATTTTGTAGATTCACCCTCTCTTTTATTGTAATCAATATCGAAATCAATGAACAGGATACAGCCCCATCTCCAAAATTTCATACACTAGAAGTGAATATAACTCGATGCTAATTATCAGGCGCTTATTCAGTTAAGTTCATTTCGTTATGACTAAATATGTTCAATAATAGAGAAAATTAACCAATAGGTTGTTGAGATAATTTATAACTTTTTTAACACCACGAAACAAAAATAAATAAAAAATCTAAAATAATTTCTCATCATAAAAATGATCCTTTGTAGAAAAAATATCTAACATTAACTCATAATTTGGAAGTCCATATTTTAAATAACGTCATTACTTCACATTAACAATAAATAACGTTTCATCGAAATAAAAAGCTAATCCATTTTAAAATCCTGTAAAAAAGATAGTAGAAATAAAATAAATATCTTATTAAGAATAACACCAGAAATAAACCAAATTGAGTTATTTTTGTGTATTAATTTTGACTTTTTCATTTATGAGTATATATTGGTTTTAAAATAAAAACCAATATAAAGGATGTTTATGCAAAAGATATTTTGTGATGATGGTTCTACTTTTGTGAAATTAGCTTATACTGATGAGTAAAAAAAGTTAGTGAGAAAAATAACAGAAACTTCATTTTTAGCAGGAAACTGGAATTTTGCTTTCGGGAAAAATATTTATAACTATGAGATAGATAGCAAACGCTATTCTTTTAACGATGGAGTTAATAATGCTAGCGAAAACCACAACGGTTAATTATCAATATAGTGATGAAAACTTGCTATCTGTTCATCATGCTTTACTAAATACTGATTTAACGCCCAGTGAAATAGAATTATATGTAACATTACCTTTATGCGA
>JBQMRQ010000124.1:0-943 GCA_052174535.1 Arsenophonus sp. NC-WZS1-MAG3
TCAACAGCGGTGCTATCAGCTACCTAGCAGCATTACGGATAAGTTCATACAAGAAATTATAGATAATATCTAATTTTGTGGATTCACCCTCTCTGTTATTGTGATCAATATCGAAATCAATGAACAGGATACAGCCCCATCTCCAAAATTTCATACACTAGAATTGAATATAACTCGATGCTAATTATCGGGCGCTTATTCAGTTAAGTCAATTTGGTTATGACTAAATAATGTTTAATAATAGAGAAAATTAACTAATAGGTTGTTGAGATAATTTATAACGTTTTTAACACCACGAAACAAAAATAAATAAAAAATCTAAAATAATTTCTCATCATAAAAATGATGCTTTCTAGAAAAAATATCTAACATTAACTCATAATTTGGAAGTCCATATTTTAAATAACGTCATTACTTCACATTAACAATGAATAACGTTTCATCGAAATAAAAAGCTAATCCATTTTAAAATCTTGTAAAAAGATAGGAGAAATAAAATAAATATCTTATTAAGAATAATACCAGAAATAAACCAAATTGAGTTATTTTTATGTATTAATTTTGACTTTTTCATTTTTGAGTATATATTGGTTTTAAAATAAAAACCAATATAAAGGATGTTTATGCAAAAGATATTTTGTGATGATGGTTCTACTTTTGTGAAATTAGCTTATGCTGATGAGCAAAAAAAATTAGTGACAAAAATAACAGAAACTTCATTTTTAGCAGGAAACTGGAATTTTGCTTTCGGGAAAAACATTTATAACTATGAGATAGATAGCAAACGCTATTCTTTTAACGATGGAGTTAATAATGCTAGCGAAACCACAACGGTTAATTATCAATATAGTGATGAAAACTTGCTATCTGTTCATCATGCTTTACTAAATACTGATTTAACGCCCAGTGAAATAGAATTATATGTAACATTACCTTTATGCGA
>JBQMRQ010000125.1:0-26513 GCA_052174535.1 Arsenophonus sp. NC-WZS1-MAG3
AAACACCCCTATGGATTTTTTAGTTTTTTTGAACCATTATATCAAGTAACTTACTTATATACATTTAGTTAATGTCGAAGTTTTGAGTAAATGGCGCCCGGTAAACCGTTTAAAGTAGCGCAGAGATATTTCAACGCTGCCACGCTCCATTTCATATTTTTAACGAAGTGCGCTTTCTCCAATAACTCCTTACTTTTCCTCAGGGTTGATAACGTGCTACTACACTACTGATTCCTAATGCGGATATATATGCAAGAATAGGAATGCAGTAGGATTTATCAAGTTATAGTTACAGTTAAAAGGAAGAAGCCGAATGGCACTTTGCAAGATTTCTTCAACCGCTATTTTTGAAGAATAATTTAAACCATTAACCTTATTTAATATCTAGTCAATCATGACTAATTAAGATATAAATGTATGGATATTAATTGAGTTACCAACCAGTTAAGTATACAAGAATAAAAGATACTAATTTTAATTATCTTATTTGTGTGCCACTTGGCATACCCATGGGTTGCGCATAAGCGAGAAACAAAGCATTGAGTAGTGACTAGTTATTGTTTAAGAAAAAGCTAAAAGGGAGATGAGGCATAGCAAAGTAATCTGTTGTTAGTACGAGTGCAGATAAAATATGAACCTGTTATGCTAACCACTGTTCGATAGTTTTAAAACCACATAATTTACAGGCTTTTGACTTATAGCTTTGTTAAAAAAGATAGCGGTAGGGAAAACCGTTCAAGATAGACGTATCAGTATTGCAAACCTGGGAAACCCCATAGCACAAGTGTTACAACTAAACATTCGCTCTATAGATAGAGGAATTTATGAGTTGACAATTTTACCGTGTTTTCAATAAATTTACTTCAACTATCATAAAATAGTGAAAACTAATTTAGTTAGGGGATATAGATCTAGGTAAATTACTCTCTTAATATATTTCCAGAGAAATAGAATTTCTCATCCTGTCCGTATTTTGTCAGGATATTAGGCCAATTATCTTTGTGTTTCCCTAAAATGAGGCTAAGAAGGCGTGGAATTATCCCTAGTTTTCTATAGGTGATGAATTTATTGGCAATTATACTGTTACTCATACTCCTAAATGAGTTATATTCAGCGTTATCTGGTTGCTCTTTAGGGGGGCGTTGCTTAAAACTCCAGATAATCCTGAGCTAGAAGCAGGGATAATATTTTTGTGTAAAAAATGGGAACTTGAAATCTAAGTGCATTGCTATATGTCCTATTTTTGGTGTCATAAAATTTAGTCTGTCTATCCTTATTTATTTCGATAGAAAAATCATAAATTGATCGCTTCGGATATACAGGTAATGCAAGATTTAAGTTATGTTTTATCTTCCTGATTTTATGCAGTTCACGCTTTCTAGAAGATTTATTTCGAGTTATCTAAATGAATTCCTAAAAAATTAATATCTCGTAAAATATATAGTAGTATTCATATTGTTAATATTCCCAATCAGCCTAACTAAGTTGCTTAATACCATAGTAAGCTAAGTTCATTCAATCATGTTTAATTTATTTTTAGAAAATTGGTAATATTGACCTCTATCTATATTAGCAATTTTATCATCAATGTCGGTTTGACCGAATACTATAAGCCGATTGATATTCTCTTTTCCAGACTGATTTTTTAGTTTATTGCAGATAACGAATATACCTATTTGAAACTATGGTGTGGCGTCAATCCTTATATGTAACGCTGACTACTATATTATTAGCATTTATCATGAGTGCACTTTATCGTAAATATAGATGTAAGCATTTATATTATATAGATTTTTCTGGCAACATAATATGTTGTGGTCTAACAGTATTCACTCTGCCTGGCAGAAAATATTTGGTCTGAAGAATTATTGAGCGAGTAAATTATTTATAATTCTCAAGGATGGTTTAGGTTTACTATTGCAATTACTGTAAAATTTCGATGGATTTTCAAATTGGCCTTTAAAGTTCGATAAGAACGGTAATGGCATTCTCTATATCATGCAAGTCAGGCGAATAGTAATGAGTGGGTAAGATATGAGGATATTATTGATCAAGACTTCAGCAGTCTTACTACTTACATCGCTATAGATCATATTGCTAGAATAAATATTAGAAGAAAAACTTAAAAACTATCAAGTTCTTCTACCAACTAAAATAAAGGTTACTTTTTATCTAATAATACAGCTGCTTTAGATGAAACAGATAACTTTTTGTTCTTGATTAGTATCATGATGGGAATATTAGAAATATTATCTCATTCCAGTAATATTTTAAAAAAAGAATGATAATACCCTAACTCTTCGATTTCTACTTAGCACTGAAGCGCTTCAATCTTGTCGGAGCCTCACAGACAAAGAAAGAATTTAAATACTTCTAATTAAATAGTTAACTAAATCAGGATTAGCGCTAAACTCGATATTTATCTTACTCAAGAGCTTAATATACATAGGCGCAATAGCACCACTAAAAATATTAAGGCATAAACCGATAATTTTGAGTTTGCAAAATCTGCCGATCGAAACATCATTTTCAAATTGCAACTAGTAAAAAATACCAGAACAGGATATCCTACGAGATTAATGAAAAAGATTATCCATCTTCTGCATACTCACCTATAAGATAGGTCAAATTAATTAGAAGATCAAAGATTGTATATTCAAGGCCTAATAGATGATTTATTCACTTATCTGGGCTGGATGCTATTTAGTATAAAATTCGTGAAGAGGATAGCTGCCTTAGAAAAGCTGGTATACCGTGCTGACACTAAACCTTCAAGTAAAAAGGAGATACTGGAATTATTTCTATCTGAAAGTAAAAAGTTTAAATTTTTGGCTGTTTGTGTTAAACGATCTACAAAATCCTTGACATCATGGTACCCTAATTATCTACACTGTGATAGGCTAATCACCTTTCCAGAACTGATAAACAAAATGAAATCTCTACAGAAATGCAGTTATGGATTATTCACTATATCTGCAATTTCATCAAAAATATATAGCTTAAAAGCACAATAAAACCTTCATGTTCGACCCCGAAACCAATTTAATCGTGCGGTAAAATCAAAATCGACGGTAAAATGGCGCTGCATAAAATTTAAAACTAGATTAGCTCAGCAGAATAACCGATGCTTATCCAGTCATATGGTGTTGAAATAGAAAGATTTATCGAGATATTTTCTACTATCCAGTAAATATCTATAAAATGATCTATATCATTAATGCCATCAAATCAGTTCATCAGTAGTTCTGCAAACTAACAAAAACTAAAGACTTATTCCCTAAAAACGGGAATAGTCTATTAAAGTTGCTTTAACTGGGGTTGATGAACGTAAAAGATAAATAGATAATGGATATCCATAAGTAAAATTTAACATTATTGCAGTTAGCTATTTACTTTGATGAGCAACTTAATAACATGATTCCCTCTAATTTTCCTATCGTGATAGGAATTTTGAACACTTCTATTCAACTATAATGATCCATTTTCTTTTTAGATTTTCTGAGTATTCTACACTATTGATTCTGTCTATTATTCTTATCCTCATTGAAACTCTCATCTTAAGGCTAGGAAGTAATAGTTATTTGGATTAATGCCATAACTCAAACAGATTATACTTCAATAATCGGTCAACTTTACTGATGATATATCTGTTTTACTATGTATGACTTAATCACCTTGACTTGTTTAAGATGGATTCGCATTTATGAGATATTTTTCCTATTTAAGTATCTCACATTCTATCAGTTAACTAATTTCCTTAACGACAGCATTATAAAATCTTCTACTTAAAAAGGAAGTCTTCATGGGTATATTAGGATATGTTGGTAGTAAAAGTTGTTACTTTTCTTCTAGAATAATTTGTAGCTACATCTGCATTTCAATTTTTTATGATTTTAAACAATCGTCTCCAAGACGAGATTTCCCTTATGGGTAAATAAAATAATCCTATATCATAGAATCTACTCAGACAGACTCTCAATTGACTGATATAACTGTCCACATTTTGAATCTGAAATTCTTTACCAATAATTCTCTGATTATCTAATTTTAATTGGGCGAGATAGTGATTAATTTATGGTTGCTGGCAAATATTTCGTACTATTTAGCTTCATCCAAGTAAAAGATGAATTATTTATCAATAATTAGCTCAAGAAAACGGTTAAGACATTCTGCATTAAACTCTTTAAGAATTTTATCGCTTACATGATATCCTATCAATTAAGAGCACAATTTATTCTTTCCTTTTACTTTTCCTATCGCGTTTTCTAGTTTTTCTATGTGGAATATAACACTTCCCTTTAAAGGATTTAGAGGAAATGTTTCATTGATTTTAAGAGTACCACTTAGATTTATGTTAGCTGTCACCGCTAAAATAAGAAGAAGCAACGCTATTTAAACATTACTTTTAAATCAATATCTATTTTTTACTGACTCCTATAAAGCCAACTATTCAACATGCATCACAGATAACTAAATCATTTATCCTTCTGATATAGTTTCGCTAAGGAGAGAGACTTACAGTAATATTGTTAAATGTTTTTCTGCAATCGTAAATTTTATAAAAATATCGTTAAACCCTAATGAATTTCTACAACTGGAATTATGTTCATTATAATGATATGGGAAAAATAAAGTAAAATGAATTGATTCAATGCATGAATCGAGATTATCTAACAGATTATCACCGAGGCAACTAATGAAATACAATTTCATGTTGGTAGAGAGTGAGAGAAAAGTCTCTTTAATCTGTATGACTGTTTGCTTTTTTATGACAACCTCTGTAGAAAAAATCCTTCATGTAGTTATAAAGGATTTTTACCGATAACCTTTGCCAATATAGTCCTATATCACCAATAGTTAAAAAGCAAGATATCGATGAAAAAACTGAATCAGTTAATTCACTAACGATAAATATCGTTAGCTTTCATAAAGATTATTTATAAATTGATGTTATTATTACCCGAATCATTATTACATCTAAAAATATTTTTCCTGTAAAAATTAATTGTGACACTGAAAACTATTTATCATTCAGGCATACGGCAATATGTAATAAAAAATAGTGGTCCAAGAGTAGATTATAGTTTACTTAATCCAAAAAAAACAATAATACGAAGAGGGATTAAAAGTATACAAAGCTTCAATATATGACGTTAATAAAGAAAAGAACGTGAACTCCATAACGTGCATCATCGTTATCATCAGGCAACATAAGCACTACTACATAAGCACTACTAAAGTATAAATCAAAGAAAATGGATAAATAAAAACCATATTCTACAAATTAATCCCATCTGAATATCAATTATTTAGGGAACTTAATTACTATTTAATTGAAGAGTAAAGAGTATTCATTTTTTGCTAAAACAGATAAAATCTGTTTATTTGGTCTGTTGCAAGTTAAAGCTTTTAAAATAGTATTTTTTAATCTAACTCCATAATTTTATGGATTTAACCATAGTTTTATTTTAGTAAATCTCGTTTTTTCTATTTTACATATTCTTTTTGACAATAATTTCATTACCTGTTTTACTCCTATTTTTAATAGCGTTAAGAGTACCCCTATCAACAGATATAATACATTTGTATAAATCTGTTTGCAGAAATCATTTTATCAGCACGTGGAAACCCTGGTTTTTCGGGTTTTACGGATCTTCATCTTCAGTCCCTTGTATATCCTTCGGTAATAGCCTTCTCAGTTTATAGTTCAACAAGAAAACAAATAATGCACCATATTAAAATACTTAGCCAAAATCTGACTAATATAGTGCCAAATCATCTCTTACTGCGTCAAAGTCTGCTACCAGTGTTGTTAAATACGTAGAGTTATAGTAATGATGTACAACTATTCCGCTCGATAATTCCGCAGTTTTAATGTTAATACCGGGATATTTAAGATAGTGCTAGAGATGTTTTACACTATACCATTCCCACTTTTATATTTTTAGATAAGTTCATTTTCTCTAGTAACATCAGTACTTGTGATTTCAAGTACACTGCCACTTCTTTCTGGCGCAGATATGCCGCAAAACCAGAAAACTACTTGGGATTTATTAGATCATAGTTGTGACATAACAGCCGGATGACAGCGCTTCACAAAATTTCTTCGATCGATTTTTTTAAAAAATACCTCACGCAATATAACATAGCATGTTTAATATCCAGACAGGCACGTGGGTTTACCGAAGACATTAAAACGCAGATGTTGATTAAATTGTTAACCATAAGTATAAGAGGTATAGAAGATACTAATTTCAATACTTGTTTGTGTTCCTACTTTAGGTATACCACGGATAAGTGTGTGAAATAAGACATCAAGTTGCAACCAGTTATTATTAAAAAAGCAAAGAAGATAGACTATAGTTAAAGTAATGTATTTTTAATTTGTAGTCGAATAAGAGATAATCCTGCTCTGCTAACCACTGCTCAGTAGCTTTGATGTCGCATGAACTGCAAACTTTTATTTACAGTTTTATCAGAAAATAGCAATAGAAACATTCATGGATAGGCACACCAGTAGTATTGGAGACCCAAATCATCCAAGTCCGTAGGCAAGCATGCGCCATACAGATAGATTCGTTCAGGAATTGGCGCTTTTACCTTATTTTTAAGAAATCTATTCTAGATATCATCAATAGTAAAAGTAACTTATACGGGAAGAGGTAACATATATTGGAGTATATTATTCTATAGATCTTTTTTGTTAATGAGGAATAAATGCTAATCTTGTTTGCATTCCTTAGGTCTCCCAGCCCAGTTATCTTTGTGTTTGCAAAATTGGGACAAAAATATAGATCATCCTTTAGTTCTATCATAGGTGATGAATTTTTTAGAAGGTATATTTACTCATTGCCTCAGTATAATTTGTATTTATATATCATCGATTTTAGCATGAGAGGGTGATCCACTGCTCTTAAAGTCATGGATAATCGTTACTATAAATCAATAATATTGTCTGATGAAAAAATTGAAGTTTTTAAAAGTCGAATATATTGTTATATGGCCTATTTTTGATGTCATAAAAAATTCAGTGGCTTATATCGTAACCACTTTTAAGATAAAAATTGATCATAAAGCGCTTTGGATAAATGGGTGTATAAAACGGGAAATTACAAATAGTACCAATAATTTTCTGGTTTTATATTTTCGAAAAAACTTGCTACGAACCATTTAGATTATTCCCTAAAAAATTAGGATCTCTTGAAAAAGTTCCTGATATAAACTCATTATACTGTATAAAAGATTTTTGCTACAGCAGTTACGCATGAAAATAACCAGTCATACAGATCAAAGAGACTCTTTCCTGGCTCCCCACTAACATAAAATTGCATCTCATTAGTTGGCTCGGTGGCAATATGTTAGATGATCTTGATCTATGCATTGAAGCAACTCATTCCACTTTATTTTACTCATATTATGATACTGAACATCTTATCCGATGCTGATATTCATAGAGTTACAGCGATATCGTTGCAAATTCCCAATTGCAGAAAAATATTTAATAAATTTACTAGAAGTTCTCTGATAAAACTACATCATAAGGATAAATGGTTTAGTTATCTTCAATGTATATTAAATAGTTTAACTTTACCGTGAGTCAGCGAAACAAATAGATATTGATTTAAAAACAACGTTTAGATGGGGTTGCTTCTCCTTATTTATTTTGGCAGCGACATCTAATATAAATCTAAGTGGTATTCTTGAAATCAATAAAACATTTTCTTCTGAATCCTTTAAAGGAAAGTGTTATATTCCATAATAGGAAAAGTAGAAAATGCGGAAGAGGAGAAAGATAAAAAGAAAAACAAATTTCGCTTTTAATTAAAAAGAGTGTTCGTGAGCGATGAGATTCTTAAAGAATTAATGCACAATATGTTAATCGTTTTTAGTCGATTATTGATAAAGAGTCCATCTTTTTTTTGGATGGAAGCAAATGATACGAAGCCTTTGTTAGCAAGCACAAAATTAGTTACCATTACCTAATAAGATTAAGTAATCAGAAAGTTATTGGTAAGGAATTTCAGGTTCAAAATATGAACAGTTATATCAGTTGATTAAAAGAATATTTGAATAGATTCAATGACGTAGGGTTATATTATTTACTGAATCATCTAGGCTGGGAATAGATTATTTGAATCATAAGAATTAAAATATAGACGTGGCTACAAATTGCTCTGATAACAGAGCAACAACCTTGCTAACATTATCTAAAAATAGATAAAATATCTATTCTAATATTGAATTTATCTATTGTAGCTACATCTTAATTACATCTCTTATTTATATTTAATTACATCTAACTTAAATAATAGATTACTTACAGGATATTTTTATTATGATAAATCCTTTACTAACAAAATGTGTATTACCTCATTTTTCAACCATTGCACCGCAAGATGTGATACCTGCTATAAAAACCATATTAAACAGCTATCGGCAGATAATTGAGACCCTACTTAAAGAAAATAGTACTTTTAACTGGAATAATTTATGTCAACCATTAGAAGAAGCTAACAATAAACTATCCCGAGCCTGGTCACCAGTTGCTCATCTCAATGATGTAAAAAACAACACTGAATTACGACAAGTTTATGATACCTGTTTACCTATGCTATCGAAATTTAGTACCTGGGTAAGGCAACATACTGGTCTTTACCAAGCTTATAAATCACTAAAAGATAGTGCTGAATTTGATACACTCAATGCAGTACAACGTAAATCAATTGAGAATACATTACGTGATTTTGAATTATCTGGTATTTCTTTATCAGCAGAAAAAAGGAAACGTTATGGTGAAATTGCTATTCAAATTGCCGAATTAAAAAATAAGTTTAGAAATAATGTGTTAGATGCAACGATGGGCTGGATGAAACTGATTAAAGATTACGATAAGCTAAATGGTATACCAGAAAGTGCTCTTTTAGCAGCAAAAGCATTAGCTAAATCTAAAGGAGAAGAAGGCTGGTTATTCACGTTGAATATGCCGAGTTATTTGGCAATTATGACTTATGCTGATAATCATGAACTACGCCAAGAAATGCATTACGCATATAATACCCGTGCTTCTGATCAGGTACCAAATCCTGCCAAATGGAATAATAGTAATATTATGGATAAAATTTTAACGTTACGTTATGAATTAGCTCAATTACTTGGTTTTAATAATTTTGCTGAAAAATCTCTAGTAACTAAAATGGCCGAATCACCTAAACAGGTTCTAGATTTTCTTACTAATCTCGCTCAACGAGCCTATAACCAAGGTAAAAAAGAGTTTACTGAATTGATACAATTTGCTAAAGATCAGTACGGAATTAAGAAACTTGAGCCCTGGGATCTAATTTATTATAGTGAAAAACAAAAACAGCATAAATTTTCAATTGATCATGAACAACTACGGGCTTATTTTCCAGAACAACTGGTTATCAACGGTTTATTTAAAGTCATTAATCGAATTTATGGTTTAACAGTTAAAGAGCGCTATGATGTGGAGGTATGGCATTCCGATGTGCGTTTCTTCGAATTATATGATGAATGCAGTAATGTATGTTGTAGCTTCTATTTAGATCTCTATGCCCGAGAACATAAACGTGGCGGTGCCTGGATGAATCCTTGTGCAGGCAGATTAAAACATGCCGATGGCAGTTATCAAAAGCCTGTGGCTTACCTAACTTGTAATTTTAGTCAACCAGTTGATAATAAGCCCGCGCTGTTTACCCATAACGAAGTAATTACGTTATTTCATGAATTTGGCCATAGTTTACACCATATGTTAACCAAAATTGATGTAGCGGATGTTGCTGGTATTAATGGCGTGCCATGGGATGCTATCGAACTACCCAGCCAATTTATGGAAAATTGGTGTTGGGAGCCTAAAGCACTTGCTTTTATATCAGGTCATTATGAAACAGGTGAACCTTTATCAAAATCAATGCTAGCTAACATGCTAGCAGCTAAAAATTATCAGGCCGCAATGTTTATTCTTCGTCAATTAGAATTTAGCTTGTTTGATTTTCGCTTACATACTGAATTTTTTCCAGGGAAAGGAGGTCAAATTTTATCAATATTAAAATCAGTTAAACAACAGATTGCTGTGGTACCTTCATTTGAATTTGATCGTTTTTCTCATGCATTTAGTCATATTTTTGCTGGTAGTTATAGTGCCGGTTACTATAGCTATTTATGGGCTGCTGTTTTAGCCGCCGATGCATTTTCACGATTTACCGATGAAGGGATTTTTAATCGCAGTACTGGGTTATCATTTCTTGATAATATTTTAAGTCGCGGTGGTTCAGAGGATCCTATGGTTCTCTTTGAACGTTTCCGAGGAAGAAAACCTAAGCTGGATGCAATGTTACAAACTTATGGTATTAATGAATAAATATATGGTAATTGATATTCAATTAATTTGTGAACCTGGGGCGCTTCTCAGGGTGCCTTATTGCTTATTGCTGATAAATGGAAGCTTAAACATACACCTACCGCATTAATGGTATTAGTACTTACATCTGAGTATTTACAACTAAAAAAATTATACGAACCTAAATTAGTCGGCATTTATGTTGATTTTATTTTAGGAGCGATGAGATACCGACGTAAATTTGGTAGGGAGCGCAATGAAGCTATTGCAAAAGCAGTTAGCATCAAAAAATTCTATTACCTCACGATTGTTGATACTACTGCCGGTCTTGTAGAAGGGGGACCCCCCCTTTTTATCCTTGCAGCGCTAAAAATGTGAAATACGGCTATATGAACGTCATGCTGTAGTTGCAGCACTTCTTTATGACGGATTACAACAGGGTTATTGCTGATCCTGAAATAAAAATTTGGTTAAAACAAAGAATGAGATTGCTACATACATCAAGCAATGATGTATTAACAACACTATCACACGAACCAAATGTAGTTTATCTTGATTCGATGTATTCTTATCGAAAAAAGTGTCTTAGTAAAAAAAGAAATAATAATTCTTCAAACTCCTGTTGGTAATAATGAAGATTCTAACAACCTTTTAATTCCGTCAATAACGATAGCTAAACGCCGTTTTTGTGGTTAAACGACCTAATTATGCATCTCCACTAGCAGGAATCATCTCTACACAAGCAATGATCAAAACTAAAAAACATCGTTTTGATATTTATCTATTTTATACTAATTTTATTCTGTTAAATTTTTTTAAAAAAACAATTAAATTTTGATAAAAAGGAATATGTTATTTTAACAGAAACTTTTCTATAAAAAAATACTTCCCATTTATTTTTATAGTTCTAAAAATAGAATTTTTAATTATATTCATATAATGAACATTAAAATAAATTTGCAAAAACTAAAAACAAATAGTAATTCAAGAAATGTTCTTATTAAATAAATGTTATTAATATTATTGGAGATAATTTATGAAGAGTTATTAGTAAATCTGCTATATGATGGGTCCAGGCTAAGGATCCGCTCTGATGCTTCGTGAAATCTGCTCTAAACCCTTAATAAGGGTGGATATTATTTATCACCAGAATCACAACAGGTCAAATCTCCTTAGCCAGTTCCAACTTTCCTGAGCAGATGAGAGTAACTTAGATACCATTGAAAGGCTTATTGTTCTTGAACAATAGTACTTCGTGCATCAACTTCATGCTTTCACTGTTGCAAAAGCCGATTCAATTAGATTTATCGTTTTTATTGATGCCCAGTGCTCTAACGGAAAGGTATAGAGTGTCAACCATTCTTCTCCATCTTTTTCCAATTTATCTTTATCGTTACAGGATATGCTGAAAACCTTATCAACAAAACATCAAGGGATTTATTATCAGTAATATAACTCGCTCCGCTAGTATAACTCCACAGATCACCTTAACTCTTCTGTGCTGCATGCGTTTAGAAGAGCGAAGGAAGCACATCAATTATTTTGTGTACCCAGCAGCATTTGTGCTGCACATTAAAAAATATCTTTAGGATTGGATTCCAAAAACAAGGAACCCCATCTTCTGTAACAAGCCCGGGAGATATAGTTAAGCTATGCAATCTAAGGGATTGATAAGTTCGGATCAGTTTAATGTTGACTTTCGATAAGCATCATCTAGCACAACAAGCTCTTTATGTCTATCTACAGTGATATCGATAAATTAAGTAGAAGGAAAAGGTGATCATATTGCCTGACAGAGAACGGTCTGTGCCCGGCATAGAAAATAGAAATAAATGTAGCAATATCTAGTTAAATCACATAAGCACCACATTATCAATGCTCTTTAAGGAATTCTCATTCTCATCTGCTGATTGGGTACAGCAGAAAGAGATGATATACTTTTTTATCGAAAAACGCCTACAGAGCTTCATGAAAATCACTGATATATATGTCTCACATATATATAGGGCAGAGTAGCAACTCTTCGCTATTTTTGTATGATTCAGATAAGGGAATAAGGAGTTATTGAAGCATATTCTGTCGCTACTACGATCTCCCTTTTTTTAATCTTAGGCACTTTAATCTCAATATCGCTAATATTCATCTTGTAAGTTGCGGCGACAGATAATCATTACGATCGACGTTTTTAACGTTCATCGAGAAAGCGGGCTTGAGCATGTTGTTGCAGCATGCCTAGAACTCATCTTCAACTAGGCTAGCTATCACCTCCCCCCGGTATAGGATTACGAATAAATTCATGCAAGGGATGACCAGATTATATCTAATTTCGTGGATGCCTATAGGATAGGCTTTCATGGCATATTATCTCTTTATGTGTTGAAATTATTTATTAAATTAATCAGCAGAATACGTCATCATCTCCGAAACTCCATACATAATAAATAAACATAACTCTACTTTTATGAGATTTTTTTATTAAAGGATAATTCCTAATTTATTAGGTTAATTTCATATTGAAAGCTAAAAAAATGTACTAACTTTTAACATATTTAATTTAAAGTTAAAAACTGAAAATAAAGAAATCGAATTATCATCAAATTATGCCATAATATGGCTTATAATCAATAGCTTATAAATAATAACTTATAATTGATAGCTTATCAGCAAATAATGAAAAAAAGAATAGATTAGCAATTTAAAATATGAAATGATAAATATCAAGTTATTTTAATGTTTAATTCATCGATAGAACTATTATAATTATTCACTTTTCTCAGAATTATTAAGCTAGGTTAATTTTCTCTAGTTTGCTATTTATTTAGTATATTTTACTGATAAACTTGCTATAAAGGTTGTTAAAAAATCTATCAATCATATTTACATTAGCATATTGTATTTAGGTAACTTCAAAAAATGCAATTAAAAAAAGCGACAAAAAAAGTTAGCAAAGCAGTTATACCTGTCGCTGGATTAGGAACTCGTATGTTGCCGGCAACGAAAGCGATTCCTAAAGAAATGTTGCCTTTAGCGGATAAACCACTTATTCAGTATGTAGTAAATGAATGTATATCTGCTGGTATTCATGAAATTATCTTAGTTACTCACTCTTCAAAGAATTCAATAGAAAACCATTTTGATACTAGTTTTGAACTAGAAGCGATTTTAGAAAAACGAGTTAAACGGCAATTATTAAATGATGTGCAATCCATATGTCCAAGTCATGTCACAATTATGCAAACAAGACAAGGTATCGCAAAAGGTCTTGGACATGCTATTTTATGCGCCAAACCATTGGTAGGAGAGGAACCTTTTACTGTAGTTTTACCTGATGTAATTATTGATCAATACTCATCGGATTTAAAACAGTATAATTTAACTGCGATGTTGAAACGTTATCATGAAACATCAGCCAGCCAAATTCTTGTTGAACCTGTACCAAAGGAATCTGTATCTAATTATGGTGTTGTAGATTGTGATAGGTATGAATTAAAACCCGGTGAAAGTAAAGTTATTAAAGGTGTTATTGAAAAACCTAAAATTGATCAGGCACCATCTAACTTATCTATTGTAGGTCGTTATGTATTTTCAGAGAAAATATGGTCTTTATTAAAGAAAACACCACTAGGTGCAGGTGATGAAATCCAGTTAACTGATGCGATTGAAATGCTAATAAAAGGAGAAACCGTTGAAGCTTATCATTTACAAGGTAATAGCCATGATTGTGGTAATAAATTAGGTTATATGAAAGCATTTGTTGAATATAGTATGCAACATGAATTTTTAGGCAACGAATTTTCAGCATGGGTAAAAAATATATTAGATTGTTAATCATTAATAATGATGGATAATTATTCAAATTAATAAAAAATTAATATGGTTTTTATATAACATTGTTTATTATTTTATATAAATTTATTACAACGAATTTTATTTGTGCATAAAAATAAAAAAGTTATGCTCATTTCAGCTATATATTAAGTTTCTGCGATTCTGGTGTAGTGGTGTATCCTGTTGATTGATTTAGTGAATCTCTCTAACAATAGAGAGATGATATCCTATATTGTTAAAATCATTTATGAAATGAATGAGCAGGATATTCTATTATATCCAAAACTTTTACATCAAAAATAAGTATAATTTATTTAATTATACCTTATAAAAAGAATTTTTATTAAAATTGTAATCATTTTACGCATCTCTTCTATCGGTTATCTTCATCGTTCTCTGTTTGGCGAACGAAGTATTATTTTAGACAACCTGTTTAGTTGATATATCACAATTTTAGGTATTAAAAGCACATATTTAGAGGTAGAATTATAGTTAAAATATGAAAACTATTTCTATCCATCAATAATGGATGATAGTGGTATTACGTAAAATTTTTAGTTATTGGGGGATAAAACATAATTTTAGTAATCTTAAGGAACTTAAGATGTTTTAACTAACTCATATCAACTTAGCGATTAGGCGAATATACTGGATATAGATAGCTGCTAAAGCAGAAACCAGCTATAAAGCTATAGGTTAAACTAATTCTAACAATAAATGTTGAGATATTTAATATAATTATCAATGATAGCTATTACAAGAGTGATGTTTTACTACCAGGCGAATTTCTGATATTTAAATATCTAAAACTTTAGATCTGATGCAGCTTTTTATCTTATATTACTCAGTAAAGTGGATATTTACTAAAAGTACAAATAAGCGGTATTGTATTCGGATTGAGTCATATTGTCAGTTATCAGGTAAAACTGACGTTAAAATGGATAGAGATTAATCCGCCCCCGTATTTAACTATTTATGATGATATGTATAAAGCGGCGCAAAATATCGTTATTAGCGGTGTTAGATTATTGAAAAACGGGGTAAATCTGTGGGTTTTTAAGATAATGGAATGGATTAAAATAATTCTTTTAAGTCTATAATTTAACAGTCATCGATAAATTAGAGTTAGAAACTTACTATTCTACGGTAGAAAATTTAATAATTTAAGTCAACGTGAGGGAGGAGCATCTTCATTAGCGATAGAAAATAAAAACTTCTTTTTGCAATAAATTATACCTTTTTATAGCTAGCTAATTCATTAACTACAGGCGATGAAATTATATTTTTCACTGAAAACAGAAAAGATAAATAATAGATACCACTAATTATATAAGAAGCGAATTTTAATATTGATGAACAATATGAATTGTTAGCATAATGCTATGATGATGTGATGGTTATTTCACTAGTAAAGTGAAAATCATAACTTTAGTGATAGTATTAATACCTTCATTCTTGAACATGATTCCTATCATAACAGGAAAAGCATTATAGGATACTGCCAATGAATCGTGTTGTCATTATCTATTGTAACGTATCTATCATTATCTTTTAAATTAACATTTATAGCCTGATGAGGAAACTATGTTTATCGGTGTTAGAAAAAGAGGTAGGGGTACACCACCGTAACAATGTTTTTATCTGCAGAATTTATTATGGATAATACATAAAAATAAAACAGATTTTTAGGAAAAAGCATTTAACTCAATGGAGAATAGCCGTTAAGTTAAGGATAGACACTAAGTGATTAAGCCGAATTTCAGTGTTAATAACATCATTTTATGGAGTTTATTTCAATTTATTGGATTTCACCTCACCAAGATAAAAGTAATGTAAAATCTTTTCTTATTTTTGCATAGTAACCGATGCTTTTAGCAAAAAATTATGATAAGCTTAATTTAAGTTTACTGAGTTATTTAACTAAATAAATAACTTTATCTTTAACAAAAATGATGAGGATAATCATCATGGATCAATTTGAACGTCGAAATGATTCGATTGTCCAGCGTGCTGGTGCAGGTATTCAAACCTATATGACACAAGTTTATGGCTGGATGACGGTAGGTTTGTTATTAACAACATTTGTTGCTTGGTATGCAATTAATAATAGTAATATTATTATGTATATGGCAACCCATAGTTGGGTATTGATAGGCCTCATTATTGCTGAATTTGCATTGGTTATAGGATTATCATTTCTGTTGCCTAAATTAAGTGGAGCGTTGGCAACAACAATGTTTATGCTCTATTCAGCGCTAACAGGATTAACGATTTCCTTAGTATTAGTTGCTTATACTGGTGCTTCTGTGGCCAGCACCTTCTTTATCACTAGCACTATGTTCGGAGCACTTAGTTCTTATGGTTATACAACTAAACGCAGCTTAAGTGGCATTGGTAGCTTCTTATTTATGGCTCTAATCGGCCTGATTATTGCTTCAATAGTCAATATTTGGATGCAAAGTTCTGGCTTAACATTGATTATTAGCTACGCTGGTGTATTAATCTTTTCAGGTTTGACGGCTTATGATACACAGAAACTAAAAGACATGGGCAGCCAAATTGATAGTCGTGATCAAGAAGGTATGCGTAAATATGCTATTCTTGGTGCGTTAACACTCTATTTAGATTTTATTAACTTATTCTTAATGATGTTACGTATTCTTGGCGATCGCCGTTAATTTAATCTGATTTATTAAAAATCCTACTAAGCAACTTAGTGGGATTTTTTATTTTATCATTTAGACAATTTTGCCTGAATAATTAATAAACCGGAGCTGTATATTTGCTTTGTTTTTGGGGTACACATAATGAAATAATTAATATACCTCAAAGCTATGGGGGGACCCGTAACACTACAAAATCAAAATTTTTAAAAATTTTCAAACTGAATAAAATGTTGAATAGGAAATTTATGCAGCAAAATTTTATAGCCAAACTAATATATTTTATTAGCGAAATTCTAGCTTGATAACAATACTACTGATATCATAAAAACAAATACACCAATAAACGTTTGTTGTTGAGTTGAGAAAATCAGAGATATCAGTAAATCAAAAATAACTAATAAAAAATCGTATATCCTTATCGTAGGATATAAATAATTAACTAAAAATAGAATTTTTTAACAAAAAATACTATTAATTAGTACTAATATTGCCTGAAAGGTAGTAATAAGTAATACTAGTATCGCTTTACTGATAAAAATTTTCCAGGTAGAGTTTAGCAGTAAAAGCAGCAACTATATAATCTAGTGAACTTTATTTAGGCTAGCGAAAATTGACAATGAAATAACTAATTAAATACACCAATGGTCTTAATTAATGCTATCAGCAATATGATCTAATAAATTATTTATATCAAATATAGTATATCTTATATCAATGGCGTGAATGATTAATTCGTTATTATTTTGTGCTATTTGCTTTTTAGCAACTGTTATTGATTAGTTTTATGAATTGGTTAACCGTATTAATGGACAGTAAAACCTCTGGGCTCTATTAGAGTTTTTAGGATCAAGAATAAAATCAGTTAAATCGGCATTGTTTTTGCAGCACCACAGCTGGCAGTTACTAAAATTTTCTAAAAAAGTATCGCTAATAACGTCTTACGGTTATTAATTATTTCAGCAACTTACTGATTGTTATTGAGTAATAACACTTTAGAAAAGTCGTCAATTTTAACAATTTTTGTATTAATTTAATAAAATTTTAGCTTTATTATTGTTAATAATAAGTATTGTAGTGTTAGTTTTATCTAAAAAAATATGACTAAAGAAATAAAGAAATAATATCATTTAAAAATAACAGGCAGGATAATTAGGATTGCGCAGGTTTTTGACTATTCTAGTAGTACTATAATTCTTTGATAATCAACGTACAGACACTGGAGAATACTCTCTTTGATTAAGTATGCAGCACACTTTAATTCAGTGAGCTTAATAAATATTGCGGCAGTGGTGAAAAAAGAAATTAATTAGTAGAACAAAATAAATATCACCGGCCAGAAATAGGGTTTGTAAACTATTAACAAAATAATAAACCGGGATTAAATAAGGTGGTCAACCCTCATTGAATAACTACCGGGACACTATATTAATTTCAAAATAAATCTTGAATTTTATTGTCAATAAAAACAGCATTTAATGCAACAAGAGCAGCGTTAAATTGATTACAGATTAAGATAGAAAATAATAATTTCATGTCAATGGTTTTAGCCAGATAAAGACTGGTAATAATAAATAATAACCAAAGTAAATCATAATTCAAGATATTCTAAAATAAATATCTTTACTATCATGCAAAGTAGGACGATGAAGAAGCATAATAGTTAATAGAGTAACGCAGCTTGAAAGCTATGCCTCTCCTCTCTATGCATATTATTTTAATGGAAAGTAGTAAATCTTACATATTGTTTGTTGCATTCGGTGACAATTATTAATGTAGTCACTATAGCACTGACTACGGTAATAATGATACTAATCGCACCTGAATAATAAAATGTTAGTTAACACCTGCGAATTAAACAAGAAGTTTAATTCAGTATTAACTAATAATAGTATTATAATTGCTATTTTAGCCTTGATGTCACTAAGTTTACCGAATTCTTTTAGTATAAAATCCTTCACAAAATAAGTTATGTCAGCAAAAGGTTTTTTGCTTTGCAAACAAAGCAATTTGTAGCCATCTCTATATTTCAATTGTCGCAGTTTTAAACAATCTTCTTTTAGTCCAGATATAATTGGATAAATACGATCATCCACCATGGAGAATCTACTCAGTCATTTTTTAATCAGCTGATATAACTTCATATTTTGGATGTGTAATCCATTATCAATAACTATCTAATTATCTAGTTTTATTATACGATGGGGGTAAGCAACTAATTTCATGTTCGCTGATAAAAGTTTCATACTATTTAGTTTCATCTAAGAAAAGGATGGGCTTTTATTAATGATCAACTCAAAACATCTAATATACTCTGCATTAAACTCTTCAAAAATATTATCGCTCACATGAGCCTACTATTGATCTCATATAATTAAAATCGCTATTTGTTTTTTCTTTTATCTCATCCTCCCTCATCTCTTCTGCGTTTTCTAGCTTTCCTATGTAAAATATAACGTTTCCTTTGATAGATTTAGGTAAAAATGTTTCGTTAATTTCAATAATATCACTTAGTGTATTTATGGTTACTGTAGAAATTCAATCAATAAGACAGTAATGACATCTAAACCCTGTTTTTAAATCAATACCTATTTGTTTTTCTCACTTCCCCCACAAAGTCAATCTATTCAAGATACATTGAGATAACTAAACCATTTATCCTTGTGATACAGTTTCGCTAGAAGACTTTTATTAAAATTGTTAATTATTTTCATATAATTGTTAATTTTGCAACAATATCGCTGTAATTCTAATAAATATTCCCAGTGAATAACATGTTCGCTATGATAACATAAATAGAATAAAATAAAATAAGTCGCTTCAATGCATGAATTGAAGTTATCTGACAGATTATTATCGAGCTATCTAATTAGATGCAGTTTTATGTTGGTATAGGGATAAATGAAAAGAGTCTACTTGATCTGTATGATCTTTGCTTTTTCATGGTAACTACTATAGCAAAATCCTTCAGTACAATGGATTTCTACTAATAATCCTTTCTAACATAACTGTTTACTTACAATGTCGATGTGGGTCCTTTACACGTTCGATCCTGCTAAAACACCTTAATTGCTAGCGGCCTGTAATAAATTTCTTTACTAGATCAAGGTGAATAGCATTATACTAACCAGTCTAGTCAATCGACAGATAGTCTATGAATGGCTATACTTAGGCATAGATTTCTGAGTTTGAAGCGGGAAACCCTGAACAAGTTACTGAAAATAGCGCTGATCCTGTTTGTTTACTGGCGTCACTACTTCGGTAGTGTCGATGTTCTTCTTTCCCTTATCTAAGTCTCTGAATAAGATGACGGTTAGTGAGAAACCACGTTCGTGAGATTTTTTATGTTAGGCCCGAAATAAAGCCTGCCTGGCACTGACGAAGATAACGCTAAATACAGCAGGTTGTCTCATCACTTTAAGAAGACAGCAACAAATCAAAACAATATCAGCGCTGAGAAAGCAAAAGACAGCTAATAAGCTTAAGCCAGGGATTATTGAAAGTTAATTATATCCGTGAGCTTGTGGCTTAACTGATGATGTCATGAGCCAAGCACGGACTGAGGCTTCAACAGTAAAAAGTACTAATGTTATCGCTCGTACTACTCTTCCTGAGTGTTTACCTGCTATTTGTTTTCGGCTTTTCACCCATCACAAAGCTTAATACTGGGTCTACAACCCGCGGAACTATTGAACTTTGGAGTCATCATTGAACTTATTTGCTTGTAACTGTCCTAGCTATAAAATCCAGCTAGACGCGCTGTTTATATAGCTGATACACGCGCTGGATTTACGGGAATCTGGCTATCCTTTTCGAGACGATCAGGTAGTAAGAGAAGCGGCTTTAACGCCAGTCTGCTCACGTTAAAAAATCGACTGAATACATTCCGTCGACATAGATAGTGTAAATCCATAAAAGTACAAATTACTGCTGCGTAACTATTTAAAAAAGAACCTCTGCTAGGTGTAAGGCCAGAGACGCGTCAGCTGGAGTTACTGCTGGGAAACCCTTACTAGAAGTAGTTGACGCATAATTTGGAATATTTTAATAGTAAAAATCAACACCTGGTCATAGTGTATGCATTAAATAATTATCACAGTAAATTAAATAATCAGTATTACACTATTATTTCGCAGCCCATAAGCCATAATGACTTACGTAATCATGCATGCATTCTACTTAACTTGGTTGGCGGAGTGAAAGATCTATTACAGCTTAATACCTTGCTCGATAATTCTAATCTGATGAATAATCTAAACATACGCGGATAATATATTGCCGAAGGCAGCGTGGAAAAACTCGGAAGAGCTTGTACCCATTTTGGCATTAAAAAATCGTGCAATGTTATGATGGCCGACACGGAAGAAAAACATTACGCACACGTGCAAGCCAAGTAAAAATTGATTTATTACTAGCAAATATATTCATTAACTCTTATTTGAGATACTACAAGAAATACGTATTGCTCAGTTATAAACTGTGGAAGATGATATTATCAGATAGCTACATAAAACAAACAGATACAGTGGATTTACTCGAACTGCATGTAGTGGAGTAGCCCATCCTCTCACCGATGAACTGGATAAGAAAAACAATCGGCGAAATTTCACGGCTGATTATAGAGATTAGGCGCTCTACTGCCGTTAAATTGGGGTATACGAAATACCAGTTTGCCAAGTCAGAGTAAACGATGAGATTGAGATTAATTTTATCAAAAAACCATGCCTTGAGTAAAGGGGCCCCCCTCTCTATAGCATTTTTAGCATACTAAAATAAATCATAAATATGATAAAGTCATACGACTATAGAGTGGCCTTTTTATTGTAAAGGAATTGACTATAACTAGCGTCCAGTACGTCTTACATGGGCTGGATGAGCGCCTAAAGCCACAGATGGAAACCTAAATCCACAATATTTTCCTGGATAAACTATGTAACACCTAACTGTATTCAAGATAAAAATAACAAACGTTTCACACTATGGTATGAAATCAGCATAGTTATATTGCTTTGTGAATATTCATGATCTAAGTATTGCTTTATACTCTGCAATATGTTAATTTTTATATCTATTCAGATAGTTGAAATAAAATCCCCCCTAGAAAAAATAAATCCGGTAAATCAAGAAAATAACACGTAATTTTACGTGTTACACCACCTATTTACCTTAAGTGGTTTATGATCTTAATCCTGAATTCAGTAATGACAGAATAACTGAATTTTCATGATACCAAAAAAGAAGTCATACAGCAATGGGGGGTTCGATTAAAGTTCGATTCTCAATTTTTTCTAGAAAAGTATTATCCGCCTCTAGTTAGAGAGTTTATTCAGGATTTTAAGCAATTATATAAAACTTCAAGGTTATTAAGGATAGATTAATAACTGCATTGAAGGGAAATGACTGAAAATATGCTTGCTGATGAATTTATCAGCTATAGATAACTAGAAGTTATGCTCATTTCTGGTATATGAAGTTTTAAAGATAGTGGCGATATTCTTGATTAATTTTTATGGATAACTTCAACAAGAGAGAGATGATATATCATGAAAAGTTTACTCTATAGGTATCAGGAAAATCAGATATTACTCGCAATTCCCTTACATAAACACATCTGTAATTGTGCTAAGTAGCTGATAGCACCGTTGTTGAGGCGGAGATCAAAACCATGGCTGCAATAAGATGTTGAACACTTCCTTGTCGATGAGTATCATATCGTAGTGCATAACAGTTTTTATCATAGAAAATATATAGACTGGTATCGATAATCTTGAAATTAAAGTGTTTAAGATTAAAAATCACAGTGGCAACAGAATATCTTACAACAACTCGTTTTACCGTCTTATCTGAAGTATCCGAAAGCGGCAAAGAGTTGCTCATATGGTTGGTTAGTTGTTAGGTATCTGCATCAGTAATTTCATGAAGTTCTAGCGGCGATTCTTGGTAAAAAGCACATGTTCTTTCTGGAACATCATCAGTAGACTTAAAGCAGCAATACCTTAAAATAGTATAAAAGAATAGTGGTTGCGTAATTTAAGCGATATACATTACATTTATTTTTCTGCTGATTGCTTTTGCTTAGTAATTATTATCGCGGAACTTGCATATAGCCATAAAGGAACTTATTCCTCTCAAAGATGATTATTAAAAGTTAGAAGAGAACTGAGTTTAACTTCTAATACCCTACAAGCATATAGATTAATCATATCTTCTAAATTTGCTATTGGAGAGACGGTGCTTTGGTTTTGAATGCAATGGAAAAGATATTACTAGGCGCATAGCAGTAATGTTGTTGGATATATAAACAGTTAATGTATTGGTTTTACTCCCCCCAAAGGCATGTAATTAAAAGTTAAGGAAGTTATCGGATATTTTGCTAGCAACGAGGATCTGATGCTGCTGATAAAGTTCTTAATATTTTTTTAGTAAAGTTATCTGCCAAATTATACTGCAGCGATGAAGAAAGTAAAGAAAGATCGAGAAGAAGGATTGGTACTCTATAACTTTCCGTCAACGGTGCTGGACGTCAAATAAAAACGATAATCCAAATTGAATTAATTTTTATGATAGTAAAGATACGAAACCAAGACGAGAAACTCTGTAGTTCAAGAAAATAACTATTTATAGTATCTAAGCTACCCTTCTATTAACTCAGAAGGCTGGAAGTGTATAAGGGATTTAATTTGTTAAACTCTGATGCAACAAACATCCAATTTAAAGATAGAGAGCATATTTACGAAGCATTAGAGCAGAGAGCCGTAGCCTTAAACCCTGATACAGATGATACATGAGCTTTGCTAATAAGTCTAAACTGGTGAATTCATGTTTTTTTTAGTAGCTGACTTTTTGAAAACTAAAAAGTAATCTATAAATTCTTTGCCAATGTTTATAAATATTCTATAATATTAATAGAATATGCTCGGTTAAGATCACGTAAAAAGTGTTGAACATTAAGCACAATTTTAGCCTTATAAAGACAGATAAAACCCATCGAGTATCGCGATCTTTATATTATACCTACGAAAGATAACCTCGTGAAGCTCCGTTTAGTATTTGCGGAAAATATCTACATCTACGTGTATATCTAAAGAATCCGCAAACTTTTAGCTTTTTAAAACGCTTTATGTTCACCTTAGGGTACTTTTTCCAGTCTTATTTCACGCAAATTTCCCTCGCTGCCTGTATAGACAGCGATTCAAGTCTGTTTTGAGATACAAAACAGAATTCAGGAATTTGCGTACGGACTAGCTAGCAGATTTGTCGAAAAAGAGAAAACGTTTTTCGCATGGAAACAATTACAACTTCCTGAGTGTGCGACAGTTTTGTAGACAAACAATGGGGGAATATGGCTGTGATCATCAATATTATATCGTTTTATCCGTTAACAACGATAAGTTAGAATATCCCCCTCAACCTCTAGCTAAAAATAAAGGCAGGCTCTTTGTTAGCTTGAAGACAGTGAAGGCAGATATAATTTAGGTATTATAATTACCTAATTATAGAGCTTTATCATCATAATATATTGCTTTTAATTAATTGCTCATAAGCCACATTCATAAGAATGGAGCTGTGCAATCAGAGTCTTAAATAATCTTGAACGAAGCAGATAGTTTATTAAATTAGTGTTAATAACAGATCTTCCATCCATCTTCCCCTTATCACAAATTAAGCTTTAATACTAAGTTTTCTATCTAGAATTAATATAAATAATTTGTCAGTAACGAGTTTTATTTTTAAAAAAAAGGCTAATACATAGATCGTAGTAAAAATAAATTCTTTATTTTATCCTATCAACTATTATTTACCATTCATTTTATTCTAGCGACTGAAATATGATTATGACAGTTTGATAATCACCATACCGGTAGATTAATAAAATTATACCAGTTAAACCTTTATAATTTAATCGTTGATTAAATAAAAATCCAACCTACGAGTAGTCCACACAACACCAAAAATCTTAATAGCGCCATAAGCAATAGAAAGTTTAATACCCTTTATCGCTTTAGTTAATGCACTAAAGGAATGTAAAACGGCAATTAAACTACTACGCCTAGCTGTAGTTGCTTAAATTAATTGATATTTTCAAAAAATATTAGTTTTTCTAAAAAAACATATAAAATAGAAAGCCACCATATCACTGTTAATAATCTGCTAACATATTATGTCTCCTATTTGACAATTTTAGTCATTTCATTAACAGCTTTTTTAGCATAATTTTTCCTATTTTATCGAATGTAATCCGCTAATTTTAGTACTCAATTTTATTAAAATCTATAATACCCACAATAAGTAAATCTAATCCAATGAGTTTTATTAGTGAATAATTCATTAAATAATGGGATACTAAATGTAGTTATAAAATTCATCTCAATATCCTCTTCCCATAAGAGGATAAGCTACTCTAAGATCAACTTTTACTGCTATTCTCAGTAAAATATAAGATGAAGCAATAATAAAATATATTATCAATAGATCAGTAATATCATTACTGATGCTGGATTAGTTCATTGATAAAATACCAATTACCTCTATTATATAATTGCTAATGCTAAAATATTCAAATAAATAATTATATTTTCCTATTTTTGTCAATTATCAAAAGAATAGATAATTATCTAGATTGGTAATTATAACTAAATAATGATTAAAATTAAAATCCAATTTACGATAAAACTGATTATCAACAGAATATATTACAAAACATTACGCTAGTAATAATAGGTATTTTGATATAAAAAATGATATCAACTACGTTGATTTTTAACGCTTTTAATGCTATACATAAATTTTATTCGTGTAAATCAGTATGATATTACTATGAATCCCTTAGTATTGATAGACTGAATATAAAGAGCTATTTATATCACAATCATTTCAATTCTTAAATAATTATAATAAATTTCAACTAAAATACAAAAAACTATTAAAACTAGGATAATATGCCAAAGTATATTACCCTATTAAGGGGACATAACTTATTCAAGTTTGCTCCATGAACGGCCATCTTTAGTAATCATTGTATTAGAAGCCTCGGGCCCCCATGTACCTGCCTGATAAAGTTTGAGTGATTGATCATCCATTGCCCAAGCATTCATAATAGAATCTACCCATTTCCATGCTTCTTCTACTTCATCTCGACGGACAAATAGTGATTGTGTACCACGCATAGCTTCTAATAATAAACGTTCATATCCATCAGCTAAATGACTTTGATTAAAAGTTTCAAAAAAACTCAGATCTAATTTTGTTGTCTGTAAATGATATTTATGGTCAAGACCTGGCGCTTTATTTAAAATTTCAATATTAATTCCTTCATTAGGCTGTAATCGAATAGTTAATTTATTTTGCGGTAGATTCTGATAAGAATCAGAAAAAATATTTAAAACTGGTTTTTTAAAATAAACTACCACTTCAGAACATTTTGCTGCTAATCGTTTGCCAGTTCTTAAATAAAATGGCACATCAGCCCAGCGCCAATCATCAATATCAACTCGAATTGCTACAAAAGTTTCTGTTTTACTTGATTTATTTGCCATTTCCTCTGCAAGATAGCCGACGACTTTTCTGCCTTTAACAGAACCTGATGTATATTGACCTCGGACGGTTTTTTCACGTACATTATGATAATCAATACGACGTAATGAACGTAATACTTTAACTTTCGC
>JBQMRQ010000126.1:0-3588 GCA_052174535.1 Arsenophonus sp. NC-WZS1-MAG3
TCAAGATGGAATAAGTAACAAGATAAATCCCTTAATTAGAACGATAGCACATGCTATGGTGTGTTCGGTGTACAGAGTTTATTACGCTGCTTCTAATATGTTTATGATCTAAGTACTTTTATACTCTAGAATATGTTAATTTTTTAGTAATTCATCTAAATGGTTAAAAAATAAATCTTCTGGAGAGCGTGTAAAACCGGGTAAATCAATAAAATAACACGCGATTTAACCTATTACACCGCCTGTTTATTCGAAGCGTTTTATAATTTCCCTTTCGAAATTAATGATAATAGACCAATTAAATTTTTAACTCTCAAAATAGGCTATACATCAATGCATCCGCCGACTTCGCGGTCTACAACTTTTTCTCGATATGCAAGTAGTATTATCCACCTATAGTTACGATTATCCGTAGTTTTAAGTAAATGACTAAGATCAAGCTAATAACGATAGATAAAACTGTATTCATGGGAATAATTGAACAAATATACTTGGAATGAATTCACCACTTATATAGAATTATGGATAATCCACACCTTCTTAGCTCCTGGTATAAATATAAGGATAATTCATCCCATAGAGGTGATGAATGCAGGATAGGATGACAATTTCTATTTCTCTGGAAATAGACTAAGAGAATAATTTACCCAGATATATATCTATCCACAATCAACTAAACTATTTTCACCATTGATAACACCTGTAGATAATTTTCTTTAAAAACATGGTAAAAGTATTAATTCGTAGATCTAGATATCTATCAAGCGAACGCTTGTCTACAGAACTTCTTCCATGTTGGGATTTATCCGGCTCTATTATTGTGCCTTTCCTGAAATTCCAATAATCGTTTTTCTGCCAAAACTCTATTCAAAAGCCTGTAGTTCATGCGATTTTAAAGTTACCAAGCACTGATTAGTACAACAGGTTCATATTTTCCAGACTATACGATTGATAACATATTACTTTCACTATGCCCATCTTTTTGGATTTTTTAATAATAATTGTCTGCTACTCAACACTCTATTTTGCACTGCCAACATTCGCGCTATGCTGTAGTGACACACAGATGGAATATCAAAATTGATATTTTTTGTGCCTTAAATGCTTATAGTCGATAACTAAATCAACATCGGTCCTATGTTCATATCTCAGTTACTTATTGCGGGATTAGATATTAAATAATCCTGCATGGAGATATTGAGTTATTCTTCAAAAAAAACGGTTCAAGAAATTTAGCGAGGTTCTGTCATCCGGCTGCTACGTCAGATAACTATGACCTAATAAATCTCAGTGTTTTTTTAGTCTTAGAATATATCTATCCCAAAAAGTAGTGTAGCGTTGTCTGAAAATATAGTATGGGGATTGTTACTAGAAAATGCACTTTTTTAAAAATACAAGAAGAGCTGGCATAGTATAAAATACTTTTGGTACTAAAATACCCCGGTATCTATGTTAAAATATGAAATTACTGAAAGAGAAAAGGTGGTTGTACATCAACTATGACAACTAAACTAAAGCAAGTGTTAGCTGGCAAACAGATCCCCCTGATGTAGGAAGAGATAATTAGGCACTATATCAGAAATATTCTAACAAGGCATACTAAAATATAGTACGTTACTATATGATTTTTTATCAAAACTTCAACGAGAGAGACTATTACCGAAAGTGTATAAGGCACTGTAGGATGATAGATCATAAAAATAGGGTTCGCTTTTATGATAAAAGCGATTACTGCGCAGAGATTGGTAAATGTATTTTGTATAGTTGAGGATACCTTATTAACATCAAGGCGGTGTAGCATGTTGTACAGCATGGCTTCAATCTCCTGTTCAATAACAGTGCTATCAGATTGCTGCACGCGTTATTACGGATGCGTTCATACAAGGGGAATCAGAAGTAATATCTAGTTTCACGTCTACCTATAAGGGTAGACTTTTATGGAATATCATTTCAATTTTATCGAAATCATTCATAAAATGAATTAGTAATATACACCAGTATCTCCAAAACTTTATATACTAGCCATTAGCATAACTCTTAGCCGTTCAAGAAACTGAAAATTTAAATGCAAGGTATTTTTTTATTTTTATTTCAGATAAATTAATTAATTATTTAAGTCAAAATTCGAATATATTAATTCATTTAGCTATGATAAAAGCTTATCGTAAGAATTACAATATCACTCTATTTAACAAATAAAAAATTAGAAATTTCATTAAATCATTAGCATAAAAACTCTATCAAAATATTCAGGCAGAGGGGGTGAGTAGTTCAATTAATTATTGCCACTGCGATAAAATCATTGGATTTAGCTATATATAAAATTTTTTAGTTTTGTAATATCGAAATTTTAACTGTATAAAACATGATAGAATACTTTACAAAATACTAATAATTGAGGTTTTCATAAACTTTTAATCATAACTAAAACTTTACTTATCACATACCTTTAAAAACTGTTAAATTGCGCTTTAATCATTCAAAAATTGACTAATCTTATCTTGTAACTAAATTTACTCAAATATCAATGCATATGATGCCATTATTCATGTTAATCTAGGATTTTTCTCTGCAAAATAGAGTATTAACATTAAAATCAACCGAATATGCTAAATTGCTTCTTTCTCATTTTTCAGAATTAGATTCTAAAAGGTAAAATTAAAGAGTTTTCAATAAACTCAATAAGACTATCAAGAACTTTTTAATTAAAAAAGTCCAGCGAAGTGCTTCTTGAAATACAGCAAGATAACTTACCAATTTAGTTGTGGTAATGCTCTGACTTCCATCGCTCGTTTCTAATATTTGCGCAAGGCAAGTCCTTGTAAGATTTTCTCCCGCCTGTTTTATTTGTTATCTCTTCCTTACTGTTGAGAAAGGAAACCTGTGTAAAAAGAAAACCAGGTAACACAATCTTTGTTTTTCAATATTTATAAAACACAAAATTCAATAAATTAATAATATGTTATAAATAACAATTATTATTGGCGTCCTGAATGACCAAATCCACCACTACCCCGTTTTGTCGTTTTAAAATCTTGTACTAGCTCAAACTCAGCTTGAAATTGGTATAAAAACCATTTGTGCTATACGCTCACCAGGTTCAATAATGAAACTTGTATCACTACGATTCCAGACTGAAATCTTCAATTCACCTTGATAATCAGAATAAATTAAACCAACTAAATTTTCTAATACAACACCATATCCTCGTTCCTGAACATGAGCGAGGAAGAATAGCTGCAGTCAATTATTGATCTGCAATATGCACTGATAATCTTGTAGGTAATAGGATAGTTTGATTTGGTTATAATTGAATAGCCTGATCTAAGCAAGCTCGTAGATCTAAACCAGCAGATCCTTTTGTCGCATAAGTTGGCAAAGGAATTTTATATTCCTACACGAGGATCAATAATTTTAATATTTATTTTTTCTTCATAACGTTGAAGTATCTTATCGAGTAAACAGTAACCAAGTAATAATTTATACTTATGCGGTAAATATATCTCTTTATCTTACCAAGATAAATTTAGAGTATTGCTTTCTGAATTAAATTCAGGATCACTAATAAAACATTATTTGCATAAATAA
>JBQMRQ010000127.1:0-957 GCA_052174535.1 Arsenophonus sp. NC-WZS1-MAG3
ATGCAATCAAAAGCTGACAAAATTTTGTTGTCAACTGTATATCAGTATGTACAATACAGACGAGATGTGGGCTTTGTGCGGATCCGTCCGTTGCCTGCCTATGTCAGCCGATCTGGACCCCTGAATCTAATAGGCCTACCTGTCATTTTACTGAGATGTATTCTTATTATACACCTCAAATATTTAATTTTTACGAAATAGTAAATAGTTAATGTACGAACTATTTAATTTGAATAGTTTTAAATCTAAAATTGTAAACATTAATATTAATAGTCGAAAATATGTACTTTGCCATTTGTCTACATTTTAATTTCAAAAAAATAATAGAAATTCTTACAATTCTAGTCTTATAGTGCAAAATTTCAACAATACTCATGTGTAGTTTCGTTAGAAAATATAAATTTAATATTAATATTAAATTATTAGATTTTTCTACAGTAGGCTTCCGTAGGCCTACTATAATCCCGAAATCGAAAAATCAACACATTTTAAAAGGTCGTCTTTTGGAAAATAAAACATTAAAAGATTTAAATAAGAACCTTAACGTATATAGTTAATATTGTAAACGCTTTTTTTAACTGCAGATGAGTTTATATGAACAATTTTATATGAAACAATGTCAGTTGAAAAGAAAACAAAGTGGTTATGTAAATTATGTAAGTATTTAAAACTAATGTAAACAATTTATTTTTACGTAGATATAAAAGTAGGCACATTCACATTTTAAAAAATTTTGACTTTTTTCTACGATTATTTTTCTACGATAGTTTTTACAGCCGTTTATTTGTAACAACGTTGAAAATGCGTCGCGCGGCCTGCGTATATCAACTTTTTGACAGATTCAATATCTTTACCTAATTCATTACGCATTGCACGAATACGGCCATACTCAAAACCACACAATACAATATCACCTTTATTAAGAGTGCCTTCTTGAACTAAAATCGTAGCAACCGA
>JBQMRQ010000128.1:0-19067 GCA_052174535.1 Arsenophonus sp. NC-WZS1-MAG3
TTCTAGGCCTTCATCAATAAAAACGAAGAATCTGATTGAATCGAATTTTTCGATACTAAAGATATGAGAAGCCGATGCGCGAGTAATGTGATTTAATAAAATAACTCTGATGGTATTTAAGCTATAACATAAATGTAAAAGGAATATAAGATATCAATTTTAATATCCTGTTTGCATACCCGTGGGCATAGCACAGATTGGCAGACAAAAATGGAGCATTGAGTAGTAAGCCAGTTATTGTTAAAAAAGACTAAAGAATATGGGGTGTAATATAAGTAATATGTTCTTAGTTGCAATCAGGAAAATATGAACCTGCTATGCTAATCAGTGCTAGTAGCTTTAACATCATATAAACTGCAGATTTTGTAATTCTGCAACTTTCACAGAAAAATGGCTGTGGGAACATTCAGGATAGGCATAGAAGTATCACCGAACGAATACCATATAGCACAAGTACCACAGATAATCGTTTGCTCGACAGAATGTACTGATTTATAAGTTGATATTTTCATCATGTTTTTAAGAAAATTATGCCACAGTCGTCATCAATAATAAAAACTAGTTTTGTTGGAGGAAATGTATATCTGCGTAAATTATCTCTGAGTAGTATTTTTGCTAGAAAATAGAAATTATCATTCTCTCCGCATTTATCAGGTCTATCTGCTACAGTTATCTTTACGTTTAACACAGAAGATAAGGAGGGTGTGGGTTATCCCTAATTCCCTATAAGTGATAAATTCATCAGCAAGCATATACTTTTAGTCATTATTCCTTAATGTAGTTATATCTAATATCATCAGCTTAACCGGTTCCCGTTGCTCAAAACCCAGGATAAATCATGATTATTTGCAGGTAGATAATACTTGTACATCGAGAAAAATTGAGGACTGAGTTCATGCGTATTGTTGTATACTCTTTTTTGAGTATCATGAAAAATTCAGTCGATCTGTCATCATTAATTTCAGGAGAAAGATCATAAAGTCCTTCAAATAAACAGACGAAGTAATACATGAAATCTAATATTATCTTTCTAATTTACTTTATTTATTACTTTAGAAGAGCTATTCCGAATCATCTAGATAAATCTCTAAAAATTAACATATCGTAGAGTATAAAACAGTACTCTGCTCATGAACATCCACGAATGAGTGTAGTTGCACCGTTCTAACTGTAGATGAATTCGATAAATATTGCCTAAGTAATAGTAAATGATGAGAATTTGCTTGTGGTGTTATCTGTTTAAATATCCGCCACGATAGGTAAATTATAAAGATCTCAAAGAGACAATTTACAATATTATAATTTCCTATTAGGATCTCAAAATAGATCAGTATTATTTATATAGTTAAATAAATACAAACTATTTAAGGTTAAAACTTGATCAAGCTTTATATGCGATAATAATTTTAAATTCATGAATGGAGGAAGGTATTTTATCTATTTAATGGTATTGAATACCATTTGACAAGAAATTTAGTGACTATATAGATTGTTGTATCATCAGTTTTACTTAATATTTTCTTCAAATATTACTGAAGGGTTCTCATTTTATTGAAGCACCCTGAATCTAGCCTAAATAATATTGCTGCTATTAGTTAGCATCATAAAATTTCTTAATCTGTGGATGCTCTTAGCGTAAAGATAAATTCTATTCACCACAAAATATGACAACATTACAGATTGCTACAATTGGATTAAAAGAGTCTAGAATAAGATCTTCAGTTCTTAACTTCTGGCCTAAATAATCTAATATATAATTATTGCATCATACAGTATTACTTGAACTCTATAGTGAAATAGAGCTATTTTAATAAAAGTTGTTGGTAGAAATCCATTATATTATATGAAGGCTTTTCGCTACAGAGATTGCTATAAAAAAGTAAACAGTAATGCAAATTAAAAAGATTCTTTCCTCACTATCTGCCAACATGAGGCACGATCTCATTAGTTAACTCAGTGATAATGTATTAGATAATGTCGTTATATGCATTAAAGCAACCCATTTCACTTTATCTCGCTCATTATTATTACAATGAACATGTACCATTGGGATATTCATTTTAGGGTTACAGCGATATCATTAAAAAATCTCCAATTACAGAAGAATATTTAATAATCTTACTGGAAGTTCTCTGATAAATTACATTACAAGGATAAATGATTTAGTTATCTTCGATGTAGTTTGAATAGCTTAACTTTATAGAAGTCAGCCAAACAAGCAGTATTGATTTAAAATAGCGTTTAAATTGAGTTACTGTTTTTCTTGCTTTAAGTGGCGACAGTCAACATGAGTACACTAAGTGCTATTTTTGAAATTCACAGAAGATTTTCCTGATCCTTTAAAGGGAAACATTGTACCTTGCATGGGAAAGCTAGAAAATTTGATAAAGAAGAAAGATAAAAGAAAAGAACGAATTGCGGTCTTAATCGCCGGATATTAACAGTGAGTATGATGTGAGCAATGAGAGTTTTGAAGACTTTAATGCAGAGTATATTAGTCGTTTTCTTGAGCTGATCATTGATAAAGAGTCCATCCTTTTTTTGGATGAATGATAAATAGTACCGAATCGTTTGCCAGCAATCATAAAATTATTCACTATTGTTTAATTAGAACAATAATTGGTAAGAAATTCCATATTTAAAACGTGAATAGTTATATCAGCTAATTAGAGGGATGATTGATTTTTATTCAAAATGTAAAGTCCTTTTATTTATTGAAATATATGGCCTGAAGAAGATTATTTTAACCATAACAATTGAAATACAGACGTGGCTACAAATTGCTCTGCCAGGAAACCAATAACCTTTACCAACAAACATAGCCTTTCTGTCATTCATTTTTCTAATCGTCCTATAGTTTAAGCTTATTCTAGCAGAAATAAGGCAAAATCTTTCATTATAGAACTTTGATTAAATATAAATATCAGAAGATCTTGCAAGAGATACGTTTCTATAGTTGTTACTGATTTTTGGTAAAAGTAAACGTGATTTACATCTAGATCAAGTATCCCTATTTTAAAGGATTTAATAAAATAAGTATGAATAGTCCCCTTCGTCAACGTCTTTGAACGGTAAACGGAGATTAGTAATGAAATGCATCAATAATTCCATATTCTGGCGCACAGTCAAAATTTATTTTTGATAACGAGTAAATTATCAAAACGGCTCATACGAGATGAATATAGAAACTATTATCTACTGGTTATCATGAGTCATTGTAATAAGTCTGCATCATTTCCGACGATTTATTAATAATTTATGTCTGTATCTTGAAGTATTTTAAAAGTGGCACACCCGAGAAAAACTCAAATCTCTTTAATTTATAAAATTCTGCTACCATCATTATGGTATAATTGGAGTGTATTTATCCAATGATACTGATTGGTTTTCTATCAATTTATTCCATTGCGCAAATTTATGTTCAACCCGTTCCATAGTCTTTGCAATCCGATGATTCTACCATTACTGAATTTATTGGACAGCGATTTTTTTGATGGCCTTTACGCTGAATTTGGTGCCTATAAGTCATTTATTTTTACTTTAAGCTTCCGCCCCCTTCCTCCCTCCCATCCGAATGAAAATATCCCTTCGATCGCCATAGATATTACGATTGGTGTTGTCATTATCAATGACCTTTAAAATGCTAACTATCGTGGTGTGCGCCTGTAGGGAGATTAGTGATAATTTTTGATAAACTTCTACTTTTATCCATCTTTACCAAAACCTTATAGTCATAATAGATCTTACCGTATTTTAGTACGCATGATATTTAAATCTTTTTTTGCTCTTTGGGGTTTTTGATGAGTAAGCATTATTTTCTGCTTGAGTTTTTCTTTTCTTTTTTTATGAAGGAGGACGATTACTTAAGAGTGTAAATACCCAAGGTAGTATTAATGATTTATTCGCATTAAGCTATAAAGTCTTTCTTTAAAAGTTGAAAGGTTACGTAATAAAAGGCAGCTTTAGCATCCGTTTTAGGAATTATGCTCTCGAATGTCTACAAGCGGTACGTTATGGGAATATTAACGATATGAAGCATATCACAGAAAAACATTTTAAGCTCATTCTATTTAAAATTTGGTATCCGCCTCCTCGTTAGACAAGATGTAAAGATAGGTTTTAAGACTAAAATTTAAATCATGATCTCAATTGGAGATGATGTACGTTCTCTTTTTTATTTGCAGAGCAGCGTGCTTCCAGATGTATAAAATCTATATAGATTTTAATATCGACTAGCAAGTTCAGAACTCGTTGATTGTCTATAGTTGATACTGATCTATAAAGAGGCTATTCTTAATGATGGTTCGTTTCTAAACGATGCTTAAGATTAATAGGTCAGTTTTGATAATTTTATTTCTGTAAAATCTAACTCTAGTTAGATTTTCAATTTCCATAATAAGGTGTCTTAGACTATGTATGGCGTTATTTAGTGGAGGATATGGATACAAAGTACTGAATATCCTAATAACAATGAAAAATAATCGTTGGTAATGAGGGGTCTCCTGAATATATGGAGTTTAACAGCTTGTGGTTATATTATGACATCTCTAGAAATTTAGCATCACAAGTGATGAGTTATGCAATGAAAAGTATCAAATTACTTTATCTTAAGGTGCAATGAGACAATCTTTTTCAGATTAGTGCTATTATATTTTAAGGTGTGTTGTATCAAGATAGTAATTTTGAATATATCAGTAGCCATTACTTGTAGTTTATGAATTTGAGTAAATAAGTGATATTGCAAATAGTGTGTAACGTGATCACATGAGGTGTTACGCGAGGAGAATACTTTGATCCCGATAGTGCTTTCAACCGTGCTGCATCGCTTCTAGCAGAGTTTCGATATATCCCACTTTTAAAGATGTGTGCAAAGAATTCCTTCAATAATAAAATTATTTAAAGTGCAATCTCATTTTATGAAGCTAGTAATTTAAAAGGTTATTTTGGCAAATGTAGAAGTTATCCTAATTTCTGATATATGAAATTTCGGAGATGCTGACCTATTCTGCTGATTAATTTTGTGAAAAATGTCAATAACAGAAAGATTATATGCCATGAAAAGTCTACAGTACAGATATCCGTAAAACTAAGTATTAGCTTTTATCTATTTGCATGAATTCATCCGTAATGCTGTCGGGAGCTGATAGCATCGCTATTAAAATGGAGCTTGAAGGGTATATTGTAACAACATGCTCAACTCATCCTTTATTGACAGACTGGTTCATTGTCTTGTTGTATTTAATGGTTATTTTCTGTAGGGAAGCGCATAACACACTGTTATTAGAATGTTAAGATTAAAGTTGCCTAAAATTAGAGGGGGGATTCGTAGCGGCAAATAGAACATATTCAGCAGCTCCTTTGTTTGCCACCTTATCTGAAGCGTGCTAAAAGTAGCAAATAGTTGTTATCATGCCTTGTATCTGCGAGGTAGGAGGTGTTATCTATCAGTTATTTTCATAAAGCTTTAGGTTTTCTTGATAAGAAAGTACATGGTATTTTTACCAGTTATTAGAACCAATCACCAGATTGAAACAACAATAGATTTAAGAGTACATGAAATGGTATCTATGTTATTTAAGCGATACACTTATCTTTATTTCTTGACTGAAGAATGCATCATTCTGGTTATGTAAGCTGATCAACTTTGTTGCTAAGTTATATTGATGGTACTGCGCGTAGATGAAAGGAGATAAGCTGCGGTCGAAAATGCTTATTAAGAGTCAGAAACGTACTAGGCTGAACTTCTTAGTTGCCTGTGAGTGCGTTGACTTGACCGTATTTTCAAGATTGCTGCGGAAGATGGTAACAATAATTTTGGAGTACAATGGCAAAGATATTTCTAGGTGTGCAGTACTAATGTTGCTGGATGCATAAAATAGCTGATATAGTAGCTTAATTTATAAAAGGTATGCAGCATAGAAGATTAATGGTGGATGCGGGAGGAGTATGGTTAGCAGAGAATTGTCATGCTGCTAACAAAATCTTTGATGTTTTATTAGCAAAATTTTTAATAAAATATCATTCCAGCGATCAGGATGATAGAGAATAATCAAAAAGAACGTTTGGTATTCCTATGACGCTACGTCAGTGCAGTAGGATGTCAATAGGATGTTAATAAGAATGATAATCTAATTGAATCAGATTTTACGATAGTGTGAGGATAAGAATTCGACTAGTGAAGGACTGTAGTTCAAGAAAGACAATTCTTTTAAAAGTATTCAAGCTGATCCCCATCTCCTACTTAAAATAGCTAGAACCATCTAAGTAAGTTTTAAGCTGTTACCTCTGGTTGTAAACAACATCCAATTTAAGGATGGAGAGCAGCTTCACGAAATATCAGAATAAAAAGATATCTTGCTTGACCATACCCCATATACACCAGATTACACCAGATTTGCTAATAACTCTTGTTTATATAAACTATGTTATAGCTAATTATAGTAAACTCAGTTTTATTAACTAATTATTGCTTACTTTACTAAATATCGCTTTTAATATCGTGACCATTTCATCATTTTGTTTCTGTGTTAAGGTTGTCCCTTTTTCTGTCATAAATTGTAGACTACTATGATTATTCATATCGCCAACTTGTAATTTATAATCACCTTTTGCTATAGTTAAATTATTGACACCAATCATTTGAAAAACACTATCACTCATACCATTATAAGTAATGGTAATTGATCCCATGAAATGATTACGATCACCAACTTGCATACCAATGCTTTCAAGAATTGATGGTAATTTATTCCAAACAATATCATAAGGAGCACATACAATGATTTGAGGTAATCCACTGTTATCATTGCTAGTTTGTGCATCAATAATAGGATAATGATCTTTGACACCAGAACTGGTTCTGGTATTACGTAGTTTATTGATTGAAACAATTAGTTCATTTAACATTAAAACATTATAGCGTTGTATTTCTACCGGATCGGTGATGTTCTCTTCACCCTGCCTTATACCTTCATTAGTTACCGTGATAATTATTTTATTATTTTTTCGATCTAACTGAATTTTTTGCTGAGTTTGCATAGGAATATCTTCATCTCCTCGTGGCCAGGTAATCCAATCTGTAATCAAGGATTGATCAAGATCATTTTTTTGTCTTAATTTAATCATTTTTTGTTGAAAAATAGCGTTAATTTGCGGCCAAAGTGCGCTGTTTTCAGTCGTGTCACTTAAAAATAAACGACTCGCTGTTAAAGTATTTTGAGTATGTGTATCACTAAGTAACGAAAGTATTTGAATAGGAGGGCGAATATCTAATGCTTTACCTACAGCACCATTTTTATTAACTGGTGGAATATCATATTCATCGTTTTGTAACGGTAGTGACATTCCTTTAGGAATCGTTAAATTTTTTAACGGAGGTATATTTAAATATAATTCATCGCTATTAACTTGACGCTTATAACGTTGATTACTAGTGCAAGTTACCAAAAGTACAGAAAATGACAGTACTGTAAGATTAATAAGCTTTGATTTGTGCAATAATGTTGCCATTAAATTTCCCTAAATTTTTGTAAATTAGTGATCTTTAGTATTTTTTCTACCGCGATCTAACTAATCAATATTAATTGTGTTATCGGTATCTAATGTATCAAACTTAATAAGTTCTAGCTCTGATGTCAGGTTCAATTTAATTAAAATAGAATTAGGCTAGATAAATAATTTATGATTCAATTTACTTAATTATTAATTTAATTTATCCACTTCAGTATATTTTTCTATAAAAACTAACTTGCGAATTTCAGCTGTTAAATTGGGGGAATATTGATTGTTACTTAAATCACCCATTATATATAATAACTAATAGCAGAATTTTAACGAAGTTGGATCATTTTGTTAAATAAAATTTTAATATTAATTAATCTATGAATATGATTCATACAACTTAAATCACCTCTAGATTCTTAAAGAGAAGTAATAATACTATTTAACTTTGCTAATATAGTAACTGTCACAGGACAGGCAATAAATGATATCCGGTGCGAGAAGGAATATTGTATAAGATTTTCGGTAAATTAGTCTATTTGGTAATAGTTTTAAAATTCTGATAAAGTTCTTCTTGTGAAAGTTTATTTTAGTAATATATTAACGCTTAGAGATAAAGCAACAACATCCAGTCTTCTAAAGATTTATTTTATAGATAGATTATTTAGTGGTATTAAATCTACTGCTTACAATAATTAGAATTCTGTCATCAGGATACTCTAACAGTTATTTATTATAGTCAAGTTAGAAGACGGGGTATTGTGGCGATGTTGAGATTTAAAGTAACTAAGGTTAAAAATTAACCAGCGCAACTAGAATATCCTTCAATAGCTCATTGCTACTGTCTTATCTAAAACGTGTAAAAGCAGTGAATAGTTATGCCATGCCTGTGCATGTAAAGGTAATCCAGGGGTAATTTTTACGAAGCTTACTGAAATACTTTTCGATAAAAGGAAGATGATCTTCTTTGCCTACACACACCATCAGAAGATTGAAAGAGTAATATCTTGAAGAGTACATGAAATTTTGTCTTGCTTGGTTTAAGCGATATACACTGTTTTTATTTTTCTGGGATGATAGGTATAATGCCGCCCGTCTCAGTCAGCTGATCATTTTTATTTACTCCTAGTTATTGACCTCACTTCTTATTTGACATAAGAAGTTCAATGCACTTGAAGATGTTTATCGAGAGTCATAATTAAACTGGGATTAAATCCTGGATTGACTGCGATCGCGTAGTTTAACAGCATCTTCAATCTTTCTATGTGGAGAAAAGTGTCCTTAAGTTTTAGAATGCAATGGAAAAGATATTTACGGACATATTGCTACCAACGTTATTAGCTACACAAAATAGCTAATATGCTAGCTTGTACTCTACAAAAGCATATAACAAAAAGTTAAAGCTTGAGCTATAGGATCTCTGGCTAATAAGAAAGCCGGAATGCTGCTAATAAATCTCTTGATATTTTGTTGATAAGATTTTCAACGAAGTATCATCTTTCAGCGATGAAGAAGCTTGAAAAATCAAAAGAATACCGGTATTCTACGGTTTCCCATAAGTGCACTGGACATCATAAGAATAATGAATTCAATTGAATCGGCTTTTGCGACTGTGTGAGGCTAAAGGAATTCGATATGCGAAACACTGTTAGTTAGAAAAAATAACTCTTTAATGTGATTTAAAGAGGATGGCTACAGTCTGCTCACAGAAAATCTGGACCGTCTAATGGGATTTAGACTGGTTAATTTTTGCTAGTTAGTAAATAACGTCCAATTTTAAGGATAAAGAAGAGATTCATGAAGTTTTATAGTAAAATGTAGCCTGATGTACCATATACTAGATTTACTAATGATTCTATTTATCATTCATAACTTCAATCTAACCTAACTGATATCAAAAATACAATCAGTAACAAATAAATATGATGAATAACTTGAAATTTATATAAATTCTTAAAGTCTTATTGATGATAAGAAATGAATTAAAAAATAGATTTAAATAATCATTCAGAAATTAAATATCTAAGGAATAATTAGCATTATCTAGCATTGTCAGTAAATCGCAATAATATCTAGAATTAAATGGGGGAATTTAATGATCCTATTAAAATCCGGAGATAAGGTCTATCGATTTAGTCTTCTTGACCAAGATGGAGAAATAATTAATTTAGCTGATTAGCTTTGTTACAAATTTTAATTTATTTTATCCTAAAGCAATGACGTTTGACTGTACGATATAATCTTGTAGATTATTTGACGAGATGAATAAATTAAAACAAATTAATATTGGAGTTTTTGGTATAAGTACTGAAAAGCTAAAAAAGTTATTATGTTTTACTGAAAAAGAGATGCTAAATTTTACATTACTACCAAATTATAAGTGCGAAGTAGCAGAAAAATTCAGTGTATGAGTGTAAAGCAGTTTATGGGAAAACATTTAATAGAATTCATCTCATCAGTTTTCTGATTAATACAAAAGTGAGATTGAACATGTGTTTAATAAATTTAAAACTAGCAATCATCATCAAATTGTACTAAATTATCTTAACACTCGTCAATTAAAGTTGACAATGGAATTGAAAATACGTAAAAATTTTTAAAGACAATAACAAATAAAATAATAACTAATGGATGCAAATTAACTGATTCAAAAATAAAATAGGTGCTTAGTTTAGATTATTCTTTAGATAAAGACGCTTCACCTCCTCGCTAAGCCCTATTTATTATAAAATTATAAAATCGCTATTGTGAGCGATATACGTTGAGAGTAAATCATCATAATGATGAGGCTCCAATTATTAAGTAACCAAGTTATTATCAAATCTGCTGCATATGACAGTCAAGATACCTTTCACTCTGCTATTTCAAAAATCTGTTTTCCATCCCTTAAATTGAATATTCTTTATGCCACCAAATTCAGCAACTCAAAATCTTCTTAGTCAGTTTTATCTTTTTTAAGAAAATAGAACCAATTTAATATAGTATTAAAAGGGTTGTTTTCTCGAACTACAGTGTTTTCGCATCTCAATTTCATAGTCTTACTGTCATTAAAATTTGATTCAATTAGATTTGCCATTTTTATTGATGGCATAGTGCACTGATAGGAAGCCGTAGAATGCCGGTGTTTTTTTCGATTTTTCAAGCTTCTTCATCGCTGCAGGATGATACTTCGTTGAAAAACTTACCAACAAAAAGCATCAAAGATTTTTTAGCTGCATTACAATTCTCTGCTAGCTAAATTTTCTGCATCTCATCATTAATCTTCGGTGCTGCATATTTTTGTAGAATGAAGCTAGCAGATCAGGTATTTTATGCACCCAACAACATTGTACTGTATATCTGGAAACATCTCTTGGTAGTGCACTCAAAAACTAATACTACTGTCTTCCGTAGCAATTCTAAAAATACGGTTAAGTCATATACTTATAGGCAATTAAGAAGTTCGATGCTAGTTTTCTTTTAACTCTCGATAAGCATTTTCGACTACAACTAGTTCTATTTATGTCAATGTGCAGTCCCGTCAATATAATTAGCAACAAAGTTGATCAGCTTGCCTGACGGAATGACATATTCTTATCAGTCAAGAAATAAAGGTAAGTGTATTGTGTGAATCACACATGTACTATTTGACGTACTCTTGAATTCATTATTGTTTCATTCTGCTGATGGTACTGGTAAAAAGACCATGTACTTTTTATTGAGAAGCGCTCAGAGAGGTTAATGAAAATAACTGGTAGAATAACCTTCTTCCTTGCAGATACAGTCCATACTAACAGCTATTAGGTACTTTTGCGCGCTTTAGATAAGGTACCTCAGCAATGAGCTATTTAAGTATTTTTTATTGCCGCTGCGATCTACTCTAATCTTAGCATTTTAATCTCATTATCTTAATATAACAGTCTTGTGTACTTCACTGTGGCGAATAACCCGTTACGGATAACAACATGAGACCTCGTTGATAAGGCAGAGTTGAGTATGTTGTTGCAGTATGTGTATGGTAGCTTCGAGCTCCGCTTAAATAGTGGTACTATCAGCTCCCAGCAGTATTACGGATGAATTCCTGAAATCGATTAAAGGTAATATCTGGTTTTACAGATATCTGTACTGTAAACTTTTTATGCATATTACCTCACTATTATTGAAATTATTCAACAAATTAATCAACATGAAATGCCATCTTTTCCTAAATCACATGTACACTAGAGATAAGTATAACTCATATTCTATGACGAAAATGCTACTATTAAATGGCGGATTTTAGGTGAGTATAATCCATGCTATTTATTTATTAATAAACGTAATTAAATCTAAAACTTTATTTGAATAACCGGTTTCATTATCGTACCAAGCTACTAATTTTATAAAATTGTCGTTTAAGGCAATACCTGCTTTTGCATCAAAAATTGATGTTAATTTATCGCCATTAAAGTCAGTAGAAACAACGTCATCTTCAGTATAACCAAGAATGCCTTTTAATTCAGTATTTGCTGCTTGTTGGATCGTCTGGCAAATTTCTTTATAAGTAGCAGGCTTATTTAAACGAACGGTAAGGTCAACAACTGAAACATTCGGTGTTGGAACACGGAAAGCCATACCTGTTAATTTACCGTTTAATTCAGGAATTACCTTACCAAGAGCTTTAGCGGCACCGGTTGATGAAGGAATAATATTTTGTGAAGCACCACGTCCACTACGCCAGTCTTTAGCTGAAGTTCCGTCAATGGTTTTTTGCGTTGCAGTTGTTGCGTGAACAGTGGTCATTAGACCTTCAATAATACCAAACTTATCATTGATAACTTTAGCTAACGGGGCTAAGCAGTTAGCAGTACAAGAGGTATTAGAAAGAATATCCTGACCACTATAAGTATTATGATTAACGCCCATTACAAACATTGGAGTATCATCTTTAGATGGTCCAGTTAAAACAACTTTTTTAGCTCCAGCTACAATATGTTTGCGTGCCGTTTTATCAGTTAAAAAAATACCTGTCGCCTCTGTAACAACATCAACTCCAGCTTCATTCCATTTTAAGTTAGCAGGATCTTTTTCTGCCGTGCAGAGAATAGTTTTTCCATTAACCATCAGATTACCATCATTAACTTCGATAGTACCGTTAAAACGGCCATGGGTTGAGTCATATTTCAGCATATAGGCCATATAATTGGCATCTAATAAATCATTGATTGCCACGATTTCAATATTTTTACGTTCTTGTGCAGCACGAAAAACAACACGACCAATACGACCGAAACCATTAATACCTACTTTGATAGTCATAGTATTTCCACCAACTATATTTAATTTAAAAATTTAAATTAAAAGAATTCAATATTTTTTACAAAAAACTTTGCTATTCGTCAAGTAGAATTCTATTTTTTATAAAAAATTAACATTTAAAGTATATTTTTATGTTTAGTATGATTGAAGTGACATTAATATCAATCTTTTAATGTACTATCATCAGTTTTGAAATGGAAATTTAAAGTGAATATTGATAATATATGTGAATTATAGGCTATCTTAGCAAAGAATGATTGGTAGAAATCTTTTATATTGTAGGAAGAATTTCCGCTACATGAGCTTGCTATAAAACAAATAGTCATACAGCTTAAAAAGCTTTTTCTCAATCCACATTAACATAAAATTATATTTTATTAGTTATGTCGGTGACAATCTGTTGAATGATTATAATTAATGTATTATCGTTGCAAAATATTTGAAGTTATCAAAAATATTTGGTATATGTTTATCAGGATACGTCTACTATGATGCTTTATAAATTTCTTCTATCCTTAAATTGAACTTTATTTACCATCAAGGTCAAAAGCTTGAATTTCTTTAACCCTCACGGTTCTAGCTTTTATTTATTAGCAGATGGAAGAGGAGATTAGATACTATTGAGAGGATTGTTTTTAATCACAGCGCTTTACTCGTCAGCTTCATAGCCTCATTATCGCAAAACTTAATTTAATTAGATTTCTCGTTCTTATGAGGCTCAGTGCAGTAACAGGAATGCATAGAATACTAGTCATTCTTATCGCCCTGTCTCCAGTTTCCTTATCTCTTCAGGAAACTCCCTTTAAACCCTTCTCAATAAAATATCAAGGGTTTTATTAGTGGCATCACAGCTTTTTGCTATCTAAAACTCCAGCAGCTTACCCTTTTTATTTCGATTAGATCCCTTTACTCAGTTAAGCTATAACATTAGCTATTTTATATATTAAACACAGTATTTTATTTCTGCGTATCCTGAAACATCTTTATCATTGTATTCAAAACTAAGAACACTGTCTCCTGTAGCAAATCTGAAAATACGCTTAAGTCATGCATTCGCAGGCAATTAAGAAGTTTGGCTCAGTATGGCTTCTAACTCTCAATAATCATCCTTCAACAGCAACTAACTCTTTACTATCCATGCAGTGTTGCTAATAATGAGCAGAAAGAAAAAGCAATCAGCTTGTTTGACAGAACAACATAGTTATCGACCAAGAAATAAATATAAGGCATATCGCTTAAATCACATAACCGCCATTGCCTATTACTCTTTAAGTTATGGCTGTTTTAAGCCTCCATGATAGGAGAAATACTTCCAGAGAGGCGCATTATGGCTTTTATTAAAAATCAATCCTAGAGCTTAGTGAAAATTACAGATAGACATCCGTAGAAACAGCCATGGTCGGAACTCTTCTCCGCTTTTTGTACGTTTCAGATAAGACGACAGTAACTAGTTATTGTACCATTATTCCGTTAGTACTGTGATCTCCTGATATTAGCGCTTTAATCTCAACATCGCTAATACTGTCTGCATGATTTGCTGTGCCAAATAACCATTACAGTTAATGGCAGATAACTCTCGTCGACAAAAGTATAGTTCAGCACGTTATTGCAGCATGGCTTCGAGCATAGCCTCAACAAGCGCTACTATCACCTTTCTGATAGCATTACGGATAAGTTCATATAATGGATCACAGATGATATCTAATTTTCTGATAGCTGTAGAATAGACTTTTATAAGATATCATTTTTCTGTTATTGACATTATTTATGAAATTAATCTGCATGGAAATACATACCACCATTTCAGAAACGCTATATACCAGAATAAAACATAACTTAATTTCTGATTATAGGGAAAATTAATAATTTTACTGGAAGTTTTCTGGCAAAATTATATCAAAGGATAAATTTTTAGTTATCTGCGGATATATGTTGAACATTTTAACTTTACGAAAATCATCAAAACAAGCAAACATTGATTTAAAACAGTGTTTAGAGTGCGTTACTGCTTTCTTGCTTTAGTAGGGTGGATAGCCAACATAAATGGACTAAGTAGTATTACTGAAATCGATGAAATATTTTTCCTGATTTTTTAAATAGAAGCGTTCTATTCCACATTAGAAAAACTAGAAACACGGGAAGAAGAGGAGTAAAATAAAAGAACAAATTACGGTTTTTAATCGCTAGAGATAAAAAAGGGTTATGTAAGCGATAATATTCTTAAAAAATTTAATGCAAATGTCTTAGCCGTTTTTTTGAGTCGATTTTTATAAAAGAGCTATCCTTTGTTCGAGTGAAGCTAAATAGTATAAATTTTTCCAAGTAAAGATAAAATTAGTTATCATCACCTAAATAAGGTTGGATACTCAGAGAGTTATTGCTAAGAAATTTCACATTCAAAATGTGAGCAGTTATATCAGTCTATTAAAAATATCTGAGTAGATTTAATCCTATAGAGTTGTTTTATTTACTGAATTATCTGGTATGGAGTAAACTGTTTTAAACTAAAACAATTGAAATATAAACCATACTTAGCTGTAAATTTCTCTCTGAGAACAGCAACAACTCCTTGTTAAAATAGCTAGTTATTATATTATCAATAATAAGGTATTTACTATTATCTCTTGCTATTCACTACTTTTTATATCGCAAATAAAATTTGACAGCTGGCTTGAAGATGGTTATGGAGGGTTATCAACCAATTAATGATAAAGCAGTTAATTATATTGATAATTTTCAATGATTTTTATGATATCCTCATGATATACGGTAGATTGAAGTATGTTATCATCGTTGTAATTCGGATTTAGGCCATGTTTTGTCGATGACCAAAAACACCAATTGATAACGTTATTGTATTAATTCTATTGCATTAAGTTTACTAATCAATAATCTGAAAAGATAACTAATGATTAAGTAAGGCTTATTAGGTGGATAGAAATAAATTTAAAATAAAAAAGAAGAGGTGCAATATGGAGATTAATGATCTCATTGATTTAATGACAGTTAATATTTATTAACTAATTAATGATTTCTGTTTAACTGAATAGTGGCCTGATGGTTGTTTTACGTTAAGGTTTAAAAAAAGAAAATAGTCTATAAGCTGCTAGCTTTTAGTAGCTAGACCTAATTTATAATGCGCAAAATATTATGGTGGACACTAGATGCAAATATCATTTGGAAATAAAATGATAAGATAAAGAGGTTGCTTAATAGTCAACAGGACTACTAATTGAAATTTATTTGATGCTAATAATGGATTAGTCGTCATTATCTAAGAATATGAGTATAGTTAATAGATTGAGTGAGTAAATCAGAAGATGTTATTAATTTAGCGCCAGCTAATACCATTTCTTGTAATGCATTATAGCTAGATTCTGGATTAAGATTAACTCCCCTACAACCATCTTGAATAACTGTTACTTGATAACCTAGTTTTATAGCATCAAGGACGGTAAATTTTATGCAATAATCTGTTGCTAACCCCATAATATATAAATGTTTGATTTGATTTTTTGTTAGCCAATGATCTAGATGGGTTGCATGATGATAATTATTATCAAAAAAAGCACTATAACTATCGATTGTAGAATCAAGCCCCTTTTGAAAAATTGATTTGATAGCTGATTGATTAAGGCATGGATGAAATTCTGCCCCTTTTTGATGTTGCACACAATGAACTGGCCACCAAATTTGGCGTAGTCCATTAAGTTTACCTTCCGTGCCTACCTGAGTTCCTGAGTTGACAGCAAAACTTAAATGATCAGCAGGATGCCAGTCTTGGCTGGCAATAATTATAATATTTTGTTGCTGACAGTAGCTGATAACAGTATTAGCTATAGTAATAATACTTTCACTATCCAAGACTTCTAGGGAACCCCCATTACAAAAATCATTTTGTATGTCGACCAATAATAATGCGGTATGAGTAATCATGTTATCCTTAAACAATTATCACTATAAATTAATTCACTACTCAAATTTGCATCAGTATACGAATGTCATTTAAAGATATAATGATTGACTGAGTAAATATAATAAAATTTTATAAGTTTTGCTTCAAAAATCATATGGTTATTACCATTAACAGCAACATTAATTAATACTTGCTATCCCAGAATTAAATATCCATTAATATTAATTTGCACAAGATAGGTATTGTTATTAGATTAAGAATGATATCATTGAGTTGATAGTATTTCAAGTTAGTTTAACAAACTTAGCTTGTGAAAAGCGCATTTATCTGATACTGTAAAATCGAAGAATAAGTGCTTTGGTAGGTTGTATAAGATGCTTCAATACTTTATGCTTGTGATCCAAGCATTATGCTTATTTCTGGTATATGGAGTTTTGAATATGATGGCGTGTATATCTGAAGATTGCTTTCGTGGATGACTTTAACAGAAGAGAGATTAAATGCCATGAAAAGTCTACCAATAAATATTTGTAAAATTAGATATTACCTATGATTCTTACATGAACTTGTCCGTAACAGTTATTTTCTATAGCGAATCATATAGATTGATATTGGCGATGTGAGATTAAAGCCCTAAGATCGTTGGATGCAGTGGCAATAGAATACATTTAAGAGCTCATTGCTGTAGTCTTAATCTAAAGTCTACAAAATCAGCTAATAGTTACTAGCCATGTCCATTTTACCCTGCAGAGATATTTCTACTGGTGATTTTCACCAAACTCTTAGCGCTTCTCGGTGAAGAGAACATGGCTCTCTCCAGAAAATCTCATCATTAAACTGAAACACTGATGCCTTAAAGGGCATCAGTATTGATAGCTGTGTGATTTAGCGATACCTCCTATATTTATTAGTTGTCCGATGGCCAACTCGTACTGTTAGATAAGTTGATCGCTTTTACCTTCTGGTCAAGTCAGCATCACTGCGCATGGAGGTAAGAAGTTTTAACTGCAATTAAAATATTTATCAAAAGTCAGAAGCAAACTGGGGATATTCAAAAGGTATGTAACTAAAAGTTAAATTTGAGATACGGAGAGGTATGGCTAATATAGAATTGTGATGCTGTCAATAAAGCTCTTAATACTTTATTAGCAAAATTATCAGCAAAGTATCCTGTAGCGATAAAGAAGCGGAAGAAATAGCAAGAAGAACGCTGGCATTCTATAGCTTCCCATCAGCGCACTGTGGCGTCAAGCAAGAACGACAATCTAATTAAATTGCCTGTTTATAACAAGTGAATCTATTAAGTCGACTCACGGAAGTGATGTGCTTCGAGAAAACAATTCTTTAGTAGTATTTAATCTGTCCCCCATCTACTCAGAAAAGCTATAACTGGATAAAATGGAGCTAATCTTACTTTTATTTTTGGTGGTAAACAATGTTCATTTTAAAAAATAAAGAACAGATTTACGAAGTGTCAGAGTAGAACGTAGCCTGATCGTTATTTGCTAAATTTGCTAACAACTTATAAGAAACAGCGCTCATTCTATGAATATAATTAATATATATTCTTAATAAGAATGAACGTATTACTAAAGGTACCAATTATTTAGGCTAGCTTTTTTCATCTAGAATCCGTTGATAAATTTCTTCACGGTGAACAGAAATTTCTTTGGGTGCATTAACCCCTATACGTACCTGGTTACCTTTTACACCAAGTATCGTTACTGTTACCTCATCACCTATCATGAGCGTTTCACCAACTCGACGAGTTAGAATAAGCATTCTTTGCTCCTTGAAAATTTAAAAGAGTCGGGTCTCTAGGTTTTCCCGCTATTTATCCCATCGCACATCGTGAAAACGTAAAACAATGATATTCACCTAAAGTATTTAATATAAAGAATCATCATATTAATATTGTATATAAAATATAATTTACACTTAAATCATTTAAAAAATCCGTTAAAGGTTGCTAATTAAGTTATCAACTCTCATGGTTAATTTAAGTCAAGCGCGAATTAATCCACCCTTCAACTGAAGATAATGCAGTAGGAAGTGCTGTTATATTAGAGCCGCTTGCTTGAGCCATGTCATGACGACCACCCCCTTTACCACCTACTTTTTTCGCAATAAATGAAATTAAATCATCAGCCTTTATTTTAGTAGTTAAATCATTGGTTACACCAACAATTAGATTGACTTTATCATTACTTATAGTAGAAAGCACAATAATTGCTGATTTTAATTGATTTTTTAAATTATCAACAATAATACGTAGTTGTTTAGGTTCAGTGTTATTTAACTGAGTAACTAACAGATTGATTTCATTAATTTTTTTAACTTGTTTACTTAAAGAAATGCTTTCTTGAACAGCTTG
>JBQMRQ010000129.1:0-454 GCA_052174535.1 Arsenophonus sp. NC-WZS1-MAG3
CATTATAAATTGAAGCACGCATCCCGCCAGCCGTTTTATGCCCTTTCAGAAAAAGCAGCCCTTGCTGTTCTGCTGCTTTAATAAATTCATTATCTAAGTTAGGTTTTACTATTTGTTATGGTTCTTTTTTATTTTTATTTTATTATTTCAATTTTGTTGTTGATATTTTCAGTTTTCGTGTTTTTTCATATTTTAATTTTACTTTCAATTTTGTTAAATATAAAATTCCATGATTCTGGTTGGATTATTGCTGCTAATATTACATGTCATTTTTAAATTTATAGAATTAGTGTATTTTTATTTTTATGTAAATAGTTGTTTCCATTTTGTAACCAGATTTTTGTGCTTGTTTATTGTTTTTTGTGCGGTTGTGTTTTTATTGCTTGTATATATTTGTATGTAATTAGGTGTTAACCAATTTAGTTTATATTGTTTATTAAAAAATATATTAAGG
>JBQMRQ010000130.1:0-856 GCA_052174535.1 Arsenophonus sp. NC-WZS1-MAG3
TTATTTATGCAAATAATGTTTTATTAGTGATCCTGAATTTAATTCAGAAAGCAATACTCTAAATTTATCTTGGTAAGATAAAGAGATATATTTACCGCATAAGTATAAATTATTACTTGGTCACCGTTTACTCGATAAGATACTTCAACGTTATGAAGAAAAAATAAATATTAAAATTATGATCCTCGTGTAGGATATAAAATTCCTTTGCCAACTTATGCGACAAAAGGATCTGCTGGTTTAGATCTACGAGCTTGCTTAGATCAGGCTATTCAATTTTAACTAAATTAAACTATCCTATTACCTACAGGATTAGCAGTGCATATTGCAGATCAATAATTGACTGCAGCTATTCTTTCTCGTTCATGTTCAGGAACGAGGATATGGTGTTGCATTAGGAAATTTAGTTGGTTTAATTGATTCTGATTATCAAGGTGAATTTAAGATTTTAATCGAATCGTAGTGATACAAGTTTCATTATTGAACCTGGTGAGCGTATAGCACAAATGGTTTTTATACCAATTTTCAAGCTGAGTTTGAGCTAGTACAAGATTTTAAAACAACAAAACGGGGTAGTGGTGGATTTGGTCATTCAGGACGCCAATAATAATATTGTTATTTATAACATATTATTAATTTATTAAATTTTGTGTTTTATAAATATTGAAAAACAAAGATTGTGTTGCCTGGTTTTCTTTTTACGCAGGTTTCCTTTCTCAACAGTAAAGAAGAGAAAACAAATAAAACAGGCGGGAGAAAATCTTACAGGGATTTTCCTTGCGCAAATGTTAGAAACGAGCGATGGAAGTCAGAGCATTACCACAACTAAATTGGTAAGTTATCTTGCTGTATTTCA
>JBQMRQ010000131.1:0-304 GCA_052174535.1 Arsenophonus sp. NC-WZS1-MAG3
ATTTTTAACTGGCACTTATTTTCCTTGTGTTTTTATTCTATTGTATTTTTTATATTATATATTGATAATATCAAATATTGATGGAGTCATTGATGTTTTGCAAGAATCTAATTGAGCAATTGCAAGAGAGGGGTTTAATAGCTCAGATGACAGATGAAAAGGCATTAATAGAGAAATTATCCAAAGGATCAGTGACACTATATTGTGGATTTGATCCAACTGCTGATAGTTTGCACTTAGGGCATTTAGTTCCTTTGCTATGTTTAAAACGTTTTCAACAGATGAAACATAAACCGATAGCTTT
>JBQMRQ010000132.1:0-14276 GCA_052174535.1 Arsenophonus sp. NC-WZS1-MAG3
AGGTAACTCTTTGTGGCTTTCTATACGTTTCAGATAAGATGTTAGCAACTAGCTCTTGAAGTATATTCTATCGCACTGCGATCCCACACCTAAAACCTTAGGTACTTTAATCTCAACATCGCCAATACTCGTCTTGTAGGTTAGTTGCAGCAAATAACCGTTACAGACGACGGATCGTCTCCTGTAGACAAAGAGAGACTAGGTAGACAGATTTTATATCGCGCAGCATGAAGGGGGGATTCGAGCTTCATCTCACAGCAGTGCCCGTTAGCTGCCTGACCGCTATTACTAATGAGTTCATGCAAGGGATTAGAGGTAATATTTTATTTTATAAATACCTTTCTGTAGGGTACCAGTTTATATGATATATCTATTTATTGTTGACTTCATTAATTAAATCAATTAGCAGGATATGCTATCATCCTTAAAACTCCATACACTAGAAATAAGCATAACCTTAGTATTATAAAATAACTGTTCTATTTTTAGCAGAAAAATAGATTAATTATAAATAAAAACCATTGAAAATTAATTTAATAAATTTTTAATTACTGATTAAGCTATTGTAATAAAGAAATATCTGCTACCTGTAAAAATAAATTACGCAACTGACTTAGTAGAGTTAAACGATTGATCCTTACGATTTGATCGGCATCCATCACCATTACATTATCAAAAAAAGCATCGATAGCTTCACGCAGTGAAGCTAATTCGATTAATACGCTCTGGTATTTCCCGTCAGCACATAATGGTATCAGTTTATGTTGTAAATCAACTAGATGAACTGCTAATGTTATCTCTTCAGGTGATTTTAATACTGTCATGGAAACATTCTTATTTAGTATCTCATCTGAGATATTTAGAATATTAGAAACCCGTTTATTAGCCGCCGTTAGCGCTTTTGCCGCTGCTAAAGTCTGAAAATAAGTAACAGCTTTTATACGAGCATCAATATCTGCTGGCTTGGTTGACCAGCAAGCTAAAACAGCTTGGATAGTATCAATGCGGTACCCTTGCTCTTGATACCAAACACGAAAACGTCCTAACATAAACTTAACAACATCATCAACAACATTTTTATTGGTTAACTTATTACCATACAACTCAACCGCCTGCTGTATTAATTCTAATAAATCTAAATCATAACCTTTTTCAACAATAATACGCAACACACCAAGCGCAGCACGACGTAAGGCAAAGGGATCTTTACTGCTTTTAGGTGGTTGGCCAATACCAAAAATACCTACCAGAGTATCCATTTTATCAGCTAATGCTAACGCAACAGCAACATGATTAGATGGTAATTTGTCACCAGAAAAACGGGGTTGATATTGCTCTTTTATTGCTACCGCTACATCTTCTGCTTCACCATCACGACGGGCGTAATACATTCCCATAATAGCTTGTATGTCGGTAAATTCAAATACCATATTAGTCATTAAATCACATTTTGATAACAGACCCGCACGAGTAGCATGATTAACATCTGCACCAATTTTAGCTGCAATCCAACCAGCTAAGACTTCTAAACGATTGGTTTTATCACGCAATGTACCAAGCTGTTTATGAAATAAAACTGCTTCCAGTTGTGGTAAATATTCTTCTAAACGTTTTTTACAATCTGTTTTAAAAAAAAATTCAGCATCTGCTAAACGTGGATGGATCACCTTTTCATTACCAGCAATGATTTTCTGTGGTTCAGAAGATTCAATATTGGCAACAAAAATAAAATTATCCATCAAATTCCCAGCTTGATCATAAACTGGAAAGTATTTTTGATCGCCTTTCATGGTTTGAACTAAAGCTTCTGCTGGTACTGACAAAAATTTCTGTTTAAATTTTGCGGTTAATACCACTGGCCATTCAACCAATGATGTTACTTCTTCTAGTAAATTATCTGATAATTCAATAATACCGCCTAGTTGTTTCGCTACCTTATTTGCCTCATCCTTGATTAAGGCCTTACGTTCTTCATAATCAGCAATAACTTTAGCACGCTCACGTAAGATCGAAGGGTACTGTTCAGCTGAATCAATAGTTAATTCAGCTTCTCCCATAAATCGATGACCACGAATTACGCGACTGCTCTGAACACCTAACACTTCACCTTCGAGCAGATGATCACCCAATAACATGATTAAAGTATGAACAGGTCGAATAAACTGTATTTCCTTATTTCCCCATCGAATCAGTTTTGTGGTCGGTAATTGATTTAATGCACTCCTTACCATATCAACAAGCAACTCTTTTGCTGCTCGACCTTTACTGGTCTCTCGATAAAATAACCATGTACCCTTATCTGTGATTAAATGCTCTGCCTCTTCCACTGTGATGCCACAGTTATGAGCCCAACCTTCAGCAGCCTCAGTTGCTTTACCTGTAGCATAAAAAGCTTGATTAATTCCTGGACCACGATTCTCAACTGTACGATCAGCTTGATATTCAGCTAAATCTGTTACTTTTAATGCTAAACGACGGGGAGAGGCATACCAAAGCACTTCACCATACTGCAATTCTGCCTGTTTTAATTGATATTTAAAATTTTCCGCAAAGGATTCAGCTAATAAACGAAGAGTTTTCGTGGGTAACTCTTCTGTTCCAACTTCCACCAAAAAAGTCTCTTGCATATAATAACAGCCTCTTAGTTTTTATTTTTACAAATTGGAAAACCTAATGCTTCACGAGCAGCATAATAAGCTACTGAAATCTTCTTGGTTAAGGTACAAATATCTAAAATGTAACGTTTCCGCTCAGTGACTGAAATCGCTTTACGTGCATTTAATAAATTAAATGTATGAACAGCTTTTAAAATACGCTCATAAGCAGGCAAAGGAAGTGGTGTTTCTAGTGACAATAAATATTCTGCTTCTTTTTTATGTTCTTTAAAACGTTTAAATAGAAAATCAACATTAGCATATTCAAAATTATAAGCCGACTGCTCAACTTCATTTTGATGATAAATATCACCATAGGTTGTTTTTCCTAAAGGACCATCAGACCAAATCAGATCATATACACTATTAACAGCTTGAATATGCATAGCTAAACGCTCAAGGCCGTAAGTAATCTCACCGGTAATCGGTTTACACTCCAAACCACCTACTTGCTGAAAATAAGTAAACTGAGTGATTTCCATCCCATTTATCCAAACTTCCCAACCAAGCCCCCAAGCACCTAAAGTTGGATTTTCCCAATTATCTTCAACAAAACGAATATCATGAATAGTGAGATCTAACCCCAATACTTTTAATGAGTCAAGATATAACTCTTGAATATTATCTGGTGAGGGTTTAATAATAACTTGAAATTGATAATAATGCTGAAGACGATTAGGATTTTCACCATAACGCCCATCAGTTGGACGCCGAGATGGTTGTACATAAGCGGCAGCGATTGGTTCTGGGCCTATTGCCCGCAAACAAGTTATTGGATGCGACGTCCCTGCACCAACTTCCATATCCAATGGTTGAAGAATGGTGCAACCTTGATGTGCCCAATAATCCTGTAATATTACAATCAATCCTTGAAAGGTTTTGGTATCAAACTTATTCATGTTAGATTTGTGCGATAAAAATCGTAATTAAAAAATGATTTAGTATACCCTTTAGTGAACAGATATACACAGCACTAATTATAGATTGATATTATCTTACCTGAAAAACAATTTAATAAATCTTTAATAGTTTCAAGTCAGTTAATTAACTAATCCATCACTAATTAATTATTAATATTAAAAATAAATTCAAAGGTTATTAAAATAATATATTTTAATTTAACTTATAGCAATATTTTTACTTTACCATGTTCATATGTTCGACCGAACAAGAGAATTTATAAAAAAATTATTATCAGTCATAATTTTACCTGCAACTTTAATAACAAAATCTTCATTAAAAGCATTATCATCATTAGTATTAATATACTAAAAATGATCTTTATGATTATAAATTATGATAATTTCGGCAGAATTATCTCGCAATTTAATTATAAAAATAAAATGAATAAAATTTTTACCATTGTTCAAAATATTTTTGAACTGGCATTAATTGGAATTATTAGTAAATTTGGTATATACGATCAGGCTACGATCTACTCTAATGCTTCGTGAATCTGTTCTAGATCCTTAAATTAGACGTTCTTTACCAGCAAGATTGATAGGGTCAAAAAATCCTCTGAGTCTGCTCCAGTTTTCTGAACAGACGAGATCAGCTTCAACACCATTGAAAGGGTGTTGTTTTCTTAAAGCACAGTACTTTTTCGCATCAACTTCATAGGTTCACACTGTCGTAAAAATCGATTCAATTAAATTCATCGCTCTTATTGTATAGACCAGAGCGCTGAGATGGGATGTTATAAAATGCTAATAGTTCTTATTGATCCTTTCTTTACTTTCTTTATTCCCTGGATAATACGCTGAAAACTTTGCAACAAAACATCAAGAGGTTTATTATCGGCATCATAACTCTTTGATAGTATGACTCCCGAATCTCACTATCACTTCGATTACATATCTTTGCGGAGTAAAACCAATGCATTAACTATTTTACATAGTTAATGATGTTGGTGCCACATATCTGGGAATATCTTTGCTATTGAATTCCAAAAACTAAGCACCATCTCTCACGTAGCAGGTCTGAAATACGGTTAAATCTCGCGCTCGCGAGGTCATCTAGAAATTCAGACCAGTTTGCTTCTAACTCTTGATAACGATCTTTAACCCCCAACGAGCTCCTTACGTTCATGTGCAGTGCCGACGATTTTAACATCAGGAAAAGGCGATCAGATTCTCTGACAGAGAAGAACAAATTTCATTGGGTCAAGTAATAAATTTATCGTGTATCGCTAATCACGCAGACAGCATTATTAATGCTCTTCAACTATTGTTGTTTTAATTTGCTGATTGGTACGGCAGAGAAAATCATGCACTTTTCATAGAAAAGTGCGCTCAGGTCTTTGTGAAAATTACGGATAGATATGATTCGTAAGTATACAGGAATGGTAGCAACTCTTCGCTGACCTTATCGTACTTCAGACAAGGTGGTAAGGAAGAATTTTAGAAAACATATTCAGTTTCCACTCTGATCTCCCTCTCCTTCAACCTTCGGCACTTTAATCTTAATATTGCTAATATAAGCCTGTATAATTTGTTGTGCAGATAACCGTTACGGATGGACGGGTTCCTGCTCGTCGACAAAGCAGGATTGAGATATTGAGCAGCATGGCTTTGAGACACCGTTTCAACAGCGGTGTCTGTAAACGTTTATCACCACTAATTATAGATAATTTCATGCAAGAGATCATGGTAATATTTGGTTTCGAAGATATCTGTAGAGTAGAATTTTCTGGAATATGATCTCTTAGATATTGAGATCATTTATCAAATCAATCAGAAAACAGACGTAACATTTCCGAAACTCTATATACCAGAATTGAATATAATTCTTTCACTTCATTTAAATTATGATTTAAATTGCTCACTATAAACAGATTTACGAAGCATTATAGTAGAATCTAATGATCATACACTAAATTTAGTAATAACTAAATAGCAATAGCAATAGCAATAGCAATAGCAATAGCATTATTATTACTAATAATAATAGTGTAATAGTAACTAAAATAAACTATTATAGTTTTAGCGTGATAATTCGCTATTTAAGGTATAAAATATACTGCATTTATTATCGGTTGTATATTACTAATAAATGCAGTTTTTATTAACTTAATGATATTAATTATATTTTTATATATAAAGTTTAAAATGTCACTATTAATTACTCATCGCTGTATCAACTGTGATATGTGTGAACCAGAATGTCCTAATGAAGCTATCTCAATGGGAGAAGAGTTTTACCAAATTAATCCCAATCTTTGCACTGAATGCATTGGCCACTATGATAAACCAACTTGTCAATCCGTTTGCCCAATCAATAATACCATTCTTAAAGATCCTAATAACCACGAAACAGAAGAAGAATTATGGGATAAATTTATCTTATTACATCATGCTGATAAAATTTAACTTTCCATAATCACAGCGGCACAAGCATAATTCTGTTCATCAGATAATGATACATGGATATATTGCACGCCCAATGAATCAGCTAATATTTTTGCTTGCCCTAATAAATTAAGTCCTGGTTTACCTAATTCATCATTAAAAACTTCAAATTGATTAAATGCTAAACCATTTCGAATTCCTGTTCCTAAAGCTTTTGCCGCCGCTTCTTTAACCGCAAAACGCTTAGCCAAAAAATGGACTGGATAAGAATGATTTTTATACTGTCGCCATTCTTGAATGGATAATATACGCTTTGCTAGACGCTCCTCTAAATACTCTATTATCTGCTCAATACGTATAATTTCAACCAGATCAGTACCTAATCCAATAATTGCCATTAACAACGCGCCTTACGAAGAATTTTTTTCATATCACTCACTGCTCTCACCATCCCACTAAAAAGTGCTCGCCCAATAATTGCATGCCCAATATTAAGTTCATATATATCAGGTAATTGGGCAATAGGTAGAACATTATGATAAGTTAAACCATGACCGGCATTTACCTTAAGATTGTTTTTAGTTGCATAACTTATCGCTTTCTTAATACGTTTAAATTCTTCTTGTTGCTTTAACTCATTCTTAGCGTCAGCATAAGCACCGGTATGAATTTCAATAAAAGGAGCATTAATTTTTACTGCCGCATCAATCTGATGTTCATCAGGATCAATAAATAAAGAAACCGTTATACCGACTTCAGTTAATCGTTTAACAGCCGTTACGACTAACTCTTGCTGCCTAATAACATCAAGCCCACCCTCCGTTGTAATTTCTTCACGTCGTTCTGGTACTAGACAGCAAAATTGAGGCTTAATCTGACAGGCAAAATTTACCATCTCATCTGTTATTGCCATCTCTAAATTCATTCGAGTTTGTAACATCTGGCGAAGAAACTTAACATCACGATCAGTAATATGACGACGATCTTCACGCAAATGAACAGTGATTCCATCTGCGCCAGCCTGTTCAGCAAGAAATGCAGCATGCACTGGATCAGGATATTTTGTTTCACGTGCATTACGCACTGTTGCAACATGATCAATATTAACGCCTAATAATAACACTTCCATGCTTAACTCCTGTTATCCATTTCATGGTTTTAATTTTATTTATTTATACAATTATAACATATTTAAATATGTCTTAATAACCATCTTTCAATTCATTTTATGAAAAATAAATTAATAAAAATTTCATGAATTTTTGAATGGAATTCAGATAAATAAAGCATTTAACACAATGCAGGTAAAATGCTTAGCTGCTCTTAATGTATCACAAATTTAGGAAACTAACGATAAATAATAAACTTAAGCTGTTTGTCAGTAAAACTCAAATGATCAATAACTAAACTAATAATAAAATCTCTCTCTTCTTGATAACAGTAAGTCATGCTATCTATATCTCAAGTTCCTCACTACTTGAGCAGTATAAAAATGAATACTATACCTAAATCAAATAATAATTCAAAACAGAGCAATACATGTTCAAATATATATTCATTATCAGTTAATATCTAAAAACAGGTAAAATATTTAAAAATATCGTTTAATAATAAATATTTATCTCTAGAAAACTCAGCAAGCAATTCATTAATATATAAACTGCTATACAGAACCGCTACCAGTTAAAATAGTAGCTATAAAGAAATCGGTTTTGCACCACGCAACGTTTTATCTCTCTCTTTCTCCATACAACGAGATCAGAAACAGAATAAATATATAAATAAGCATTTAAATTAAATCTATAGCTACGAGAGCACTTTTGCTAATAGCTGAATACGACCATTTTTCATAAAAATCTAATAATAAACTTGCTTCACTATAAAGTCTATGAAATACAAATACACGTTACTTAACTGTACAACGGAAAATTTCCTAAATAAAGATCATCAATGTAGCCTAAACTACGCAGTGCATGTTCATCATCGGCCCATCCAGCTTTAACTTTTACCCAAAGTTCAAGATGAACTTTAGTAGCAAAAAATTTTTCCATATCCATCCGAGCTCCAATGCCAATTTTTTTAATTTTACTACCTTTATTGCCAATAACTATTTTTTTCTGGCCACCTCTTTCAACTAAAATTATGGCATAAATGTTATAACTACCACGTTCATTTACTATAAATTGCTTAATCTCAACTGTAACAGAATAGGGTAATTCATCGCCAAGAAAACGTATTAACTTCTCACGAATAATTTCAGCAGCCATAAAACGTTTTGAGCGATTGGTAATATAGTCCGATGGAAAATGATGTACCGATTCTGGGATATTTTGACGAAGAATTTTAATAATAAAATCGATACCGGTACCTTTTTTCGTACTAATCGGCAGAATATCTAGAAAATTCATTTGTTTGCTAAGAAATTCAATATGGGGAAGTAAAAGGGTTTTATCCACCAGATTATCAATTTTATTGATCACTAATAATACCGGACAAAGCAAGTGACTCAGTTTATTTATCACCATTTCATCATTGATTGTCCAATATATGCCTTCAACAACAAAAATAATTAGTTCTACATCAATAATTGAATTACTTGCCGTCCGATTCATTAAACGATTTATTACGCGCTTTTCTTCTATATGCAATCCTGGTGTATCAATATAAATCGTTTGATAATTACCTTCTGTTTCAATTCCCATGATTCGATGACGGGTTGTTTGAGGTTTACATGAAGTAATAGAAATCTTTTGCCCCAGTAATTTGTTCAATAATGTTGATTTACCCACATTTGGACGCCCTATAATGGGTACAAATCCACAATAGGTTTTTTGTTTATTCATTCAAGCTCCAATATTTTTAATGCATGCTCAGCAGCTGCTTGTTCGGCTTTACGACGGCTTGAACCTACTCCTTTAACTGATTCTTTTATATCACTAACTTGACAATGAATAGTAAACTCCTGATCGTGCGCTTCACCGTTAACTTGAAATATCAAATAACTCGGTAAAGGTAAATGACGTCCTTGCAAATACTCTTGTAAACGTGTTTTAGGATCCTTTTGCTTATAACCAGGGCTAATTTCTATTAATCGAGTATTATACCAAGCTAAAACAATTCGTTCAGTTGTTTGAATATTACTATCTAAAAAAATACTGCCAATTAAAGCTTCGATAGTATCCGCTAATATTGATTCTCGACGAAAACCACCGCTTTTTAATTCACCTAGCCCTAAACATAAACATTCTCCCAAATCAAACTCTCGTGCAAGCTCAGCCAGCGTATTACCTCTAACTAATGTTGCTCGCATACGACTCATATCACCTTCATCAACTTTAGGAAAACGATGGTAAAGATCATTAGTAATCACAAAACTAAGAATTGAATCGCCTAAAAACTCTAATCTTTCATTGTGAATACTACTAGCACTACGATGAGTTAATGTTTGCTTCAATAATTCACTTTGTTTAAAACTATAACCAAGCTTATACTGTAGCTGTTTAATTTCTTTCTGCCTTGACCACTCAATTAAAGAAGAATTCATATTCTACCAATTATTCATTATCAAATTACAAAAAGCATACGCAACAGATCTGAAAAATAAATTTTTATAAAACTATTACGTTAGCAGATTTTTTAATTTTATTTTAAGAAAGCATCATTTTGATTATGATGCGATATTTTATCTTGATTACTATATAAATCAATTTAGTATTAATGATTAGTTAATTTTATTATTTATTAGTTGATTGCACCAATGCGACTTAAACGTACTCCAGTTGGTGGCCATTCACCCTCACGCTTATCAAGGCTAAACCAGATAATAACTACACGCCCAACTAAATTTTCTTCTGGTATAAAACCCCACATACGGCTATCTGCACTGTTATCCCGATTATCTCCCATCATAAAATAGTGTTTAGGAGGAACAATCCATTCATTGTCTGGTAAACCAGGCTGTTGATAACGTGCCTGGGTATATACTTGTGGGATAACTAAAATCTCATGAGTAGTGTCATCTAATTTTTCAATTTTTCCCGCTTGACGTAATGCATTACTTGGGACTGGTTCGCCCAATGGAATTGAGTAACTTCCTTTTTGGCTTTCAATCATAGAGTTAATATTAAAAAATAAAGTCCATTCACTCTCTTTTAATGAAGAATAGATAATTGGTAACGATCGTATACAGTTTAAAACTGAACAATTCGGGTATATACGTAACTCTTTTTGTTCAGGATCATAAACAATTTTATCACCAGGTAGACCAATGATACGTTTAACAAAATCCATACTAGGATTTTTAGGATATTTAAATACTGCAATATCATTGCGTTTAGGTTTCCCTGTTTCTAATAATGTTGTTTGTGTAACAGGGTCCTTTAATCCATAAGCAAATTTTTCTACTAGAATAAAATCACCGACCAATAAATTTGGCATCATTGAACCTGACGGAATTTGAAACGGTTCATAAATAAATGAACGTACTACTAATACAATCGATAATATTGGAAAAATAGATGAACAAGTATCAACCCATGATGGTTTATGAATACTTTCAACCACAAGTGTCTTCTCAACACTTCCCTCAGTAATTTTTTGCTGCTGCGCTATTTTTTTCTTATGAGCAGGTCCTAATTTAAAACGATCAATACCCCATATAATCCCTGTAATAAAGGTTGCCAGCGTCAAGATCAAAGAAAAAGTATTAGCCATTATGGACTTTCCCCATTATAACGGTTAGTTATCTTTACCTACGTGAAGAATAGCAAGGAACACTTCCTGTGGTAGTTCAACATTACCAAGCTGCTTCATTCGTTTCTTACCTTCTTTCTGTTTCTGTAGTAATTTTTTCTTACGACTAACATCACCACCATAACATTTAGCTAATACATTTTTACGTAATTTTTTCACCATTGAACGCGCTATAATATGGGTTCCAATTGCAGCCTGGATTACAATATCAAACTGCTGGCGCGGAATCAGATGTTTCATCTTATCTACCAGCTCACGCCCACGGTATAGTGCATTAGCACGATGAGTAATCAATGCTAAGGCATCTACTTTTTCTCCATTAATTAGCACATCTACACGAACCATATCAGCTGCCTGAAAGCGGACAAAACTATAATCCAATGAAGCATACCCTCTTGAAGTAGATTTCAAGCGATCAAAAAAATCTAACACCACCTCAGCCATAGGAATTTCATAGATTAATGCCACATGTTTACCATGGTAAACCATATTAGTCTGAATACCGCGTTTTTCTATACATAGTGTGATAACATTACCAATATATTCCTTAGATATTAGCATGTTACATACTGCAATTGGTTCACGTAATTCATTTATATTATTAAGTGCTGGTAACTTTGAGGGACTATCAACATAGATAACATCGCTATTTGTTAACTTAACTTCATAAATAACTGTAGGCGCAGTTGTAATAAGATTTAAGTTATATTCACGTTCCAAACGCTCCTGGATAATTTCCATATGAAGCAAACCAAGAAAACCACATCGAAATCCAAAACCTAATGTGGTTGAACTCTCTGATTCATAAAATAACGAAGCATCATTCAAACTTAATTTATCTAAAGCATCACGAAATTCTTCATAATTATCAGAGCTAACAGGGAATAAACCAGCGTAAACCTGTGGTTTTATTTTTTTGAAGCCAGGTAACACATGCATTGCAGGATGACGAGCGCCAGTTAATGTATCTCCAACCGGCGCACCGTGAATATCTTTTATAGCACAAACTAACCAACCTACTTCACCACAATTTAGTTGTTGACGATCAATTCGTTTTGGGGAAAAAATACCTAAGCGATCAACATTAAAAAGTTGACTAGAGCTCATCACTTTAATTTTATCACCTTTACAAAGCGTACCATTTTTAATCCGCACCAGCGAAACAACACCTAAATAATTATCAAACCATGAATCGATAATTAACGCCTGTAAAGGTGCTACCGGATCGCCTTCTGGCGGTGGAATCTCTTTAACTAGCCGTTCAATTACATCTTGCACCCCTAATCCAGTTTTTGCCGAACATCGAACAGCGTGATGAGCATCTATGCCAATAATATCTTCAATTTCTTTAGCTACCTGATCAGGCTTTGCCGCAAATAAATCGATTTTATTAAGTACAGGAACAACTTCTAAATTCATCTCAATAGCAGTATAACAATTAGCAAGAGTTTGCGCTTCCACACCTTGCCCAGCATCAACAACCAGCAGTGCACCTTCACAAGCAGCTAATGAACGTGAGACTTCATAAGAGAAGTCAACATGGCCAGGTGTATCAATAAAATTAAGCTGATAAGTTTCACCATTACTAGCTTTATAATTAAGAGCAACACTCTGCGCTTTTATTGTGATCCCTCGCTCTCGCTCTAAATCCATAGAGTCTAATACCTGAGCTGCCATTTCACGATCAGAAAGACCACCGCAGATCTGAATAATACGATCTGACAATGTTGATTTACCATGATCAATATGAGCGATTATGGAAAAATTTCTTACATTTTTGATTTTCAAGGTTATAATCTTCTTCTAAATGGCCTTATAAAATTATTTTAGATAGGCTTAGCCCTTTTAGAAGGCTAAAACTAATAAAAGCTGTTATAATAATCTTAAGAATGTATTTTACATATAAGCAATAAACAACTCAAAAAATCATTAAATAATGAAAATCGTTTTATGAATAAGGTATCTATCTATTATAGATTAGTAACAATATATTCTTACTAATGATAGGCATTTAAACTTAGTATGTCATTCATACTTGTTCTTTTAATTCATTAAACAGCAAACCTATATATAAAATTGTCAATTAATATTGAGTTTCTTTTTTCAAAAATGTGAATTTTTGCTAGAAACCTAATAATTCCGCTAATAACCTAGAACTAAAAAGATAATAAATTAATTTAAAAAGAAATTTTATAACCCAGTGCTGACAAAAATTTTAAGTAGAAGAATTAAGATAAAACAACATAATAAACTAGCTTTATAGATTCTTATTTCAATTTTTTAACTAACTACCAGTGGTTAACCTGACCTCAAGTTCTAATTAATACTTAGTTTTTGGTCATATTTACTTAGAATACAAGATTTATAGGTTGAACTACCAGTAAAACTACTACAACTAAATTAGAACCATATCATAAAAAGCCAAAACATTATCCCAATACCACTACTGTTGCCTACTCTTTAACCATTACTTGTTTTTTAAAACTAATATTAGCTTTAAGCTGGCTAGCAGTTACAAAGATAATTAACTTATAACCGTCACTTCCTATGTCTATTTTTACTATATAAATTATTAAAGCACTTTTATAAAGTAGCTGTTTAATCAGTTTACGGTCGTCTGCTTTAGAAAATTAATAGAAAATTAAATAACTCATCAGTAAATATCATGACCTCTAAAGATTTTTTATCAGTTATCTCTTTATAACTACAAGAAATTTTTCTGAATCCTAATAGAATTTAGTTTATTTTTAGTTATTAATAAATCTGGTGTATAGTAGTAAAACTCTACGTTCTATTCTGATTCTTTCTGCATCTATTCCCTATCTTTATATTTAGGGGTTTTTGCTAACATTATAAGTAGATCAAAATCTTCTTAGTCGAAGTCCAACTTTTCTGAGCAGACGGGAGCAGCTTAAATATCATTAAAAGGATTGCTTTCTTGAACTGCAGCTCTTCACTCATCGGATTCGTAGGCTCATTATTACTAAAAAAGCTGTTTTAATCGAATTCGTCGTTCTTATGATGTCTAGTACACTGGCAGAAAGTTATATACTGCCAACCGTTTCTTCTTGATTTTTCTTCAGAATCTTCATCGCTGCAGGGATACTTATCCTAAAAACCTTGCTAACAAAACATTAATGGCTTTATTAGCAACAATCACAACTCTTTGGTAAGTAAACTTCCTGTAGATTAGACTTAACTTTCCGTTGAATGTTTTTTGGAAGTATAGGAAGCATATAAGCTATTTTATCTACCCAACAACATTGATACTACATACTAGAAATATCTTTGCTATTGTATTCCAAAACTAAGTACACCATAATTCATCGTAACAAACCTGGTAGATACGATTAAAATATGTGCTAACAGGGGATTGAGAAAGTTCAGATCAATTCACTTCTAACTTTTGATAGCTATCTTTAATCGCAACAAGTCTCCTTACGTTCATAGTCTAGTAAGGCTGATAATGACCTAGCAGGAAAAGGTAATTATCTTCCCTAACAGAATAATATATGCCTTCAGA
>JBQMRQ010000133.1:0-527 GCA_052174535.1 Arsenophonus sp. NC-WZS1-MAG3
AATTCCAAAATTCATAAGGTTGGATAATTTTCTGATTTTCTGAAATTGAAATTTTTATTGTCTTTTAATTGCGTGAGTGTGTATTGTGTGAGATGGCTAGATGGTTTATTATGGTTAAATTTTTGTTTACATAATATTCTAAATTAGATTAACTTGTCAGCAAAAATATTCTTTGCTGTATAATTTCATATTCTCTTACAGCGTGGTGTGTGTGTGTGTGTGTGTGTGGATACAAATTTCCAGTTCCTCATAAATAGTGACTTTGTATTATGAAAATGTTTAGTTTAAGCCAATGTTCCTTGGCACTGTGGATCCAAATTCTGATATGGCAAAGCTACTACGTGCAGTAAATACTCAGAAATGTATTCGTGCAGGTGGAAAACACAATGATTTAGATGATGTGGGCAAAGATGTCTACCATCATACATTTTTTGAAATGTTAGGAAACTGGTCATTTGGAGACTATTTTAAGGTAAGTGATTGAACTGAAAATAAGATTAAGTAGTCTGGTATATGCTGTTACTTGA
>JBQMRQ010000134.1:0-2597 GCA_052174535.1 Arsenophonus sp. NC-WZS1-MAG3
TTTCTTACTTCATTACCCTAATTACCCTAGAAAAATTATTTTTGATTTCATCTGAAACTTTTTTCTTCTGAAATATTTTCTTTTTTATGGGTGTTGTTTACCTTTGATATTAAAGCTAAAAGTTTATTCAATTGTTAGAGATTAAAATTTCATCTAATAAACATTAGATCATATTTAGTAATTGATGATTATTAGCAAATTTCTGGCTTGAATAACCTCTTGATTTCAGAGAGAAATAGCTTCTTTATTTCGTTGCATTGACAACGGTTTAATTTCTTTAAATGTTCCTATAAATAATGACCTTTAATTTTATCAACTCATCATAATCAATAGCTAATTACACGATGTTCGCTAATTCTTGTACATTTTTTCTAGAAAAGTCACTTGTAAAGTAATTTAGAATAATTTCCGCTCTTTTCTGCATAATCATTGCGGATAATGATAAATTTATTTAAATTATTTAAGACTTTTTTCCATAGGAGATTCCCTAACGTAATTTTTGTATGTTTTTACTTGCAGTATTCCCCAGGATATTTTATATCCGTCCTAACAGGAATAAGTGGTTTCCTAGCTCAAATTTTAATGCCATTTTGTAAAAAGTTTCCATTAATCATCAAGTTGAGTTTTATTTTTATATTTATGAAATATTGCTATAATTTAATCAAAATTTTTATAAATTAATAGAATTTCCCCTTGGAAAAGAATTCATTTCTTGTAATGAATAGAATTCTTTTGGAATCAGAAAGAATCTTTTTAATTAAATCAATATCCATCCCGACTTTTAGCTATACTTGCCTTTATTCTATTAGCTTGAGTAAGGCTATAAAGAGAATGATCTTAATACATGAAGCATTTTAAATTACTCTCATTAGAGTTAATATCGTAAATATTATGCCATGGGCCGAGTTTCATTTTATTACCTCTATTAGAAAGGACTATTTTAGAGTAGTGGAGAGGACTATTTTAGAGTAGTGATTTGTAGATTTTCTCTATTTCTACAACGTGTTCTTTTGGCTAAAAATATTATCATAAGATGATTGTATATAGCCACCTCAGGCTTAATTTTCTTCCCATGAGGGATTATTAATTAAACCTTGCATTTGCTCAGATAAGATTCCATTTCGAATTTCAAACAAAAGTCCGTTAATTCTATGATAGACATATTCATCCATCCTGTTTTAATTGTTAATAAAAATCACAGGAATTCTGGCTTGCAATACTTTATGGGATTACTAAGGATAAATTTCTATCCATATTAAATAGATAAATAATACAATCTACATGACTAAAAATAGTTTTAATGATTTTTTTGTTAGAGTATTCTGGTGACCATTTAATATAAGATTGAATCTGCAGAGGTAGCTTTACGGCTATTACCTATAAAACTGCTGTATTTTGCAGTTTATGCATTCTCCAAATGTGTAAATAGACAATTATTTCCTAACCTAAAAAACTCTTGAATTAATAGCTGAATCCATTTAACTGGAATATGACCGTCAATATAACAAAAAGTAAAATCCTCTTTAAAAGAGGATGAGGATTTTTGAGTATATATAAATCATAACTATAATCTAAATACATCATCTTATTATATGGGGTTACCAAATAATCGGTTATATACTGATCATATAATATAGAGAGAATGGGCAATAAAATATTTTATTTTTTATAATCTGATGCAGAAAGGATGCGTATACCGCTTTACCAAATTTTTATTTAATACGCAGTATCAATATTATTTCACTTTTAGTTCCTGAGAAATAATCAGGAAAACAGTATGTTATATATTTTTATTTTTTATATATCAGAAATTAATCACAGGAAGAGAAATCAATAGTAGGATTAAGGTTGTATAAATTTTCTACGTAGAAATATTAGTTAATAATCATATAGCGTATAAATATTGAAATATTTTTTCGCGATTATCAACTAATGAAGTCGATAGGTGATTGAGGTATCCAATGTGCACTATTTAATGTTTTATACTATGAATAAATGGATTCTACTTACTCACCTAAGCAAGTGTGCTAATAACGGATAGTGGTATTTTTTAGATGGATATTGATTTTATGTAATATAGTCGCCGACTGAGCTCTATTGCGTGAGCTGTTCTTCAAAAATAGCGGTCAAAGAAATTTGGTGAGAAGCTGTTATCAGGCTTCTGCGTCATAACTATAACCTGATAAATCCCAATCTCTTCCTCGTTTCATTCATGTCGCGACAGAAAGCAGTGTCAGTGCGTACTCTAATCTAGAGTACAGATGTTACTAGAAAAAGTGCATTTCGCTAAAAATATGAAATGGGTGTTAAGCATAGCATAAAATATCACGAGCCATATCTTGAATGCTTATATTGGGTGTCCGCATCAAAATTACGAAATTACTAAGGGGGTGCGAGAAGGTTATACATCATTACTATGAACACTTAACTAAGCAAGTACACCGGCAGAGATCTTAACGCAGGAAAAGATGATCTGGCACTATATTAGTTATTTTCTAGAAAGACGTTTTAAAACGCTATATAACATGGTTTCTTATCAAAGAATAAACGAAGCACCTTCTTAGCGAAGGTAAGAAGGCGGTTAAAGATAATGGCTA
>JBQMRQ010000135.1:0-426 GCA_052174535.1 Arsenophonus sp. NC-WZS1-MAG3
GTATAGCTTATATTGATAGAATAAGTAAAAATTCTAAAGACTAATTTAATTATATTCTACTTGAAATAGTTCATGCAAAATACTCAATTTCAATCACTGCAATTTCTTGAAGGGATTGTTGAACGAGTCACTTTTCATAGTGAGATATCCGGCTTTTTTGTCATTAGGGTTAAGGTTTCTACACATAAAAATTTAATTACCATAATTGGTAATACCGCTTATATTACTACTGGAGAATATATTGAATGTATGGGTACCTGGATTAATGACGTTAATTATGGCCTACAGTTTAAAACCCATTATATAAAAACTATTGTTCCTGCAACTCTGGAAGGCATGGAAAAATATCTAGGTTCAGGAATGGTCAAAGGAATAGGCCCTATTTTTGCCAAACAACTTATCCAATACTTTGGTATAAATATTTTT
>JBQMRQ010000136.1:0-434 GCA_052174535.1 Arsenophonus sp. NC-WZS1-MAG3
TTTACGCGCGTAATTTATTTACATGTACTACGACATGTAACTGACCAAGTAGATCTGATTGACATATAAATATACATGTGGAATATTGAGGCTAAGTACTTATCTCTAAGAGCGTGAATAGGAGTTTTAAAACAGTGCTGTCAGGCGGGATGATGCCTTACCATCCTTACTCTTTAACCCAGCTTTCCATAAAATAATACAAAACCTGATATTAGGGGAACATAACTTCAAGATAACAGATGTTCATACCTACGTTGATGATGTAGTTGTGATTGTCAGAAATATTATAACACTGTCAAGGCATATATTTGAGAAGCCATTTCGATGAGACAGGGACGTCAGAAAACTGTGGGGTGCAAGTGGTGCATTACATCTATATCGTCGTTATTTAGAAAATCAGACTCCATTGGCATTGGATAATCACCCACCAGAAG
>JBQMRQ010000137.1:0-246 GCA_052174535.1 Arsenophonus sp. NC-WZS1-MAG3
AGTTGATCGTTCTGCTGCTTATGCCGCACGCTACGTAGCAAAGAATATTGTTACCGCAGAACTTGCTGATCGCTGTGAAATTCAAATTTCTTATGCGATTGGGTATCGCTGAACCAACATCTATTATGATTGAAACTTTCGGTACAGAAAAAATAGCCAATGAAACGCTTGTTCATTTAGTGCATGAAATTTTTGATTTACGCTCTTATGGTTTAATTAAAATGCTTAATTTATTACAGCCTATTT
>JBQMRQ010000138.1:0-268 GCA_052174535.1 Arsenophonus sp. NC-WZS1-MAG3
AGTTGATCGTTCTGCTGCTTATGCCGCACGCTACGTAGCAAAGAATATTGTTACCGCAGAACTTGCTGATCGCTGTGAAATTCAAATTTCTTATGCGATTGGGTATCGCTGAACCAACATCCATCATGATTGAAACTTTCGGTACAGAAAAATAGCCAATGAAACGCTTGTTCATTTAGTGCATGAAATTTTTGATTTACGCTCTTATGGTTTAATTAAAATGCTTAATTTATTACAGCCTATTTACCTTCAAACCGCAGCATATGGA
>JBQMRQ010000139.1:0-1055 GCA_052174535.1 Arsenophonus sp. NC-WZS1-MAG3
CATAAAATAAATTTTTAATGGATAAATAATATTATGTTTGAATTAGTTTTTAACTATTAATTGAATATAAAGCTAATTTAATTAACACTTTATTTTTAATAAAATTAATTATAAAAATATGCGGGTCTTTTTATAATTTTAATGAGTTAATTAACTAATTAATACCATGTTGCCAACTTCGACAATAATGATGACGATATAGTTCAATAATCAATTCAAGAATCCTTCTTTCTCTAATTGCTTATTTCACTGCAAGCAGATGTTTATTAATCAACTAATCGTTTAAAAATAAATTAGTTGTCCCTACACCTAACTTTTACTTAAAAGTGCTTTGAGATAATCTTAGTTCAGGTTATAATCGATTCTAGGTTTTATTCTCTTTCTTTCAAGATGGTTATCACTACATCTTTTTCATTTTCCAATAAAACCGTAGACTGATTATTTTATCTTTTCAGTAGTAAATGGCTCATATGCCGTTATAGTAATAATCATGCTATAAAAACGAAATCTCCAATTTAGCACGTTTCACTTTTGGTAAAACGAATGTGATCATTCTATATGTCAAACGCAATAAGAATCAATCGCATCTTGCCATTCGTTGCTGATCTAATAAGATTATAGTATAAGTCATACTGGTCTAGTCTTATTTAACCAGATCCACCTATAAGTTATTGCTGTATAATAAACGATGACGATTAAATTGCTTAATTTTAGTGTAAAACTACTCTTTCGCCATGAAAGAGTTGTTTATTAAGTACATCTCTAATTAATGTCTGGGCTAATAGCCCTTTATCATAAGCAGTGTTAAATTGACCTTCTAAATCTAAGTTGTTTACGGTTTTAAAAATTGATATTTTAATTCTAGTGAAGTAATATACTGGTTTATTAGATCGATAAAAACAGTTTAACTACATGCGACGTAATCTGTCAATACAATACAAACATGATTATTAGATTGAATGACAATACCACGATTTAAATCCATCACTGAAATCATATCTTTGGATTTTAAAACATTAAAAAGATCCTTTCAAAACAGGATTACCGATTACCCA
>JBQMRQ010000140.1:0-408 GCA_052174535.1 Arsenophonus sp. NC-WZS1-MAG3
AGCAATAACGGAATTAACAAACTATTATAATAAATTCAGTAATAAATATGCTGAATATACTGTACCATTACTACCATTGTAAAGAAAAAGTCAAATGGAATTGGGATATGAAACATCGAGAAAGTTTTAATAAAGCAACGCGAGTAAATAAAAATGGAGATAGTTTAAAGAAATAAATATGCAGTAAAGCGTAATGTCATACATATAATAAAAATCTAAATAAAATTATTAGATAGTAAAAGCAAGTAAATCAATCAAATAAATTAGCCGAAATTAAATGCTAATTGTATAATTAATTCTTTGCGTAATCCCGGTATTTGCCAATCAAAACCTTCATCTTTTACTTGATTTAGTATTGATAGTGGAATATGAACCGTGACTCCATCAGCTGCACTACCAGGCTCAAAC
>JBQMRQ010000141.1:0-953 GCA_052174535.1 Arsenophonus sp. NC-WZS1-MAG3
ATTGAAATTGATGCATTATATGATGGTATGGATTTCTTTACCAAAATAACCCGAGCTCGATTTGAAGAACTCTGCTCCGATTTATTTCGTGCTACATTAGTACCAGTCGAGAAGGCTCTGAATGATGCAAAACTGCAAAAATCAGAAATACATGAAGTGGTGTTAGTTGGTGGATCAACACGTGTACCCAAGATTCAAAGCTTACTTCAGAATTTCTTTTCTGGTAAACAACTCAATTTTTCAATTAACCCTGATGAAGCTGTAGCTTATGGAGCAGCAGTTCAAGCAGCCATTTTAAGTGGTGATAGTAGCTCTGTAATACGAGATGTACTTCTCGTAGATGTTGCCCCATTATCTTTAGGAATAGAAACTGCAGGAGGGGTTATGGCTGTAATAATTGAGCGTAATACAAGAATCCCATGTAAGCAACAAAAATCATTTACAACATATGCCGATAATCAGGCTGGTGTAACTATTCAAATTTTTGAAGGTGAGCGTGCTCTAACAAAAGATAATAATATTCTTGGAACTTTTGATCTTACTGGATTACCACCAGCTCCTAGGGGTGTGCCTCAGATTGAAGTTACTTTTGATATTGATGCAAATGGAATTCTAAGTGTGTCTGCTAGAGATGACAGCACTGGAACAGCAAAAAATATTGTTATTAGTAATGACAAAGGTCGTCTCACTAAAGCTGAAATTGAAAATATGTTACATGATGCAGAAAAATACAAGGATGAAGATGAAAACGAAAGAAAAAGAGTTCATGCTAAAAATGAATTAGAAAGTTATGCCTACAATGTAAAGTATGCAGTGAATGAAGCTGGTAAAGTACTTGAAGAAAGAGAAAAAGAAAATACAATTTCAGCATGTAATAATACTATCCAGTGGATAGAGAATAATCATTCAGCTGAGAAAGAAGAATTTGAACATAAATTTCGAGAATTACAAGG
>JBQMRQ010000142.1:0-19713 GCA_052174535.1 Arsenophonus sp. NC-WZS1-MAG3
CATTTATAGATATTGGCTTTTTATGTTTATGTCATGACTAATATTAGTTATACTTAGCTTTGAAAATTAAAAATAACATCATTTTAATTAAAAATACTATTAATAGTTATGCTCATTTCTAGTATATATGTTCTTCAAAAACGCTGGCGGATGCTGCCTGATTGACTTTCTGCATGATTTCCAAAAATAAGAGAAATGATTACCATGAAAATGTCTACCCTAAAAGTATTTAAAAAAACTATATATTACCTATAATCTCTTAAATGAACTCATTTGCAATCATGTACCAGGGAGAGCTGATAGCGCCGCTGTTGAGGTTGATCTCAAAGTGATGTTGCGATAACGTGCTAAACGTCGTCTTTTTGATAAAAATTTCTGTTGTTGTCTGTAATGATTATTTATTACAGAGAACTATATAGGAGAAACACAGGTATGGGCGATACTAAGATTAAAGTACCTAAGGTACACAGAGATCACAGTGACAATGGAATATCCTTTACCACATCCTAGTTGCTATCGCCTTATCTAAAACATACAAAAGCATCGAAAAGATTTTCGTATACCTATAACCTGTAAGCTATATCCAACTGTGATTTTCATAAAGATCTAGGTGTTTTCTTGATGAAAAAAAATAAAATCTCTCTCTGCCAGTCCTACCCATTAGGAGAAGAACTATTAGAAAATCTGGTGTATAAGTAGTTAGATTATGCTCCATACTGATCCTTCATAAATCTATTTTCGATCCTTAATTGAGCGTTGTTTACCACTAAAGAGTTTCAGCAGGCTAAATCCCTTTAGCAGCTTAAATAGTATTGAAAGAGTTATTTTTCCAAAATAAAGTCCTTCTAATATCAGCTTTGTAGCCTCAAACTGTCATAAAAACTAATTTAATCGCATTTGTTGTTCTTAATTGATGCCCAGTACGCTGCCGGGAAGGCATAGAATGCCAACCGTTATCCCCACTTTTTCCAGCTTTCTTCATCGGTCAAGGATAGTTATACTTCGTTAAAAACTTTTTAACAGAGTATAAAAGCTTTGCTTGGGGGTATCGTAGTTCTCTGCTAGCTAAATCTTCTGCAATTCACTTTTAATTGAGTTACATACTTTTTGTAATGAAGTTAACGCATCAGTTATTGTATATACCTAACAGCGTTAGTGGTTTTGCGCCAAGGAATATTTTCCATTTCATTCCAAAGCTCATAAGTTACCTCCTTTCCATAGTAAGCGTAGTCTGTGAGATACGGTTAAGCTCCACCGCTATCAGGCCATTGAGAAACTTGACCTCAGTGTGCTTCTGATTCTTGAAAAGCATTTTCGACCGTAACAATCTCCTTGCATTCATACACTGTCGCTGATATAAATAGCAGATAACGCGATTATTTTCTTGATAGGCTGATATGTGTTATCACCAAAGAAATAAACGTAACGCGTATCGCTTGAATCAAGTTGTAGATATCATTTATTTTTCTATGTACTCTTTAATCCATTGCTGTTTCAGTCTGCTAATGCTACTCTCAGCGGAGAAGAGTATATCTCTTTTTACCATGAAGCCGTCCCTAGAGCTTTTAAAAATCATCACTGGATATGCCTCGCAGATATACAAGGATGACAATAATTCTTAGACGTTTTGTACTATTCGGATAAGGCGGTAGTAATAATTTGTTGAAGTATATTCCGTTGCCGATAAAGATCCTGATCTTAAGCATTTTAGTCTCAACATTCACAAAAACAGTGAATGTAGTTCGCTGTGATAAATAACTGTTACGCTCAACAGGATTGCGCCAGCTGATAAGACGGGCTTAAGAATGTTATCGCAGAAATAACTTCAAGTTCTATCTCAGCAATAGAACATTATCAGCTACTGGCACCATTATAAATAAGTTTATGTAATAATATCTAGTTTTACAGATATCTATAGGGCAGAACTTTTATGGCATATCATCTCTTTATTATTGAAGTAATTGATGAAATTAATTAAGTAGGATATGCTATTTTTCCGAAACTCCATATACCAGAAATGAGTATAACTCTATCAATTAAAATAATTTTTATTTAAACAGAAATAAAAATAAAAAATTTAATAAGCCTAAAAGTTTTTAAGAGTATAATTAATTGATAAATAACTATTATTGAATTTGGCATATTAAAATATGTTAATTATCTATTAAAACTTATACATTAATTATGCTTATGGCTTTTAGATAGCGGTGAATAGGTTCTTAAATAGGCTTATCTAACCTAGATCCACTCACTATTTTATTAGAAAAGTTAAAAATTTATTAGCTAAGTAATTTTTTATTTTGAACCAAATAGTTTCAGCAGCATAAATTAGATTTTTACTAAATAATTATAAAAAAGAGGAATGCAACTATATTGATTAAAAATCTAATTGTTACCCTTCTTACTACTATTATATTTATTTATCTGATCATATAATTCAGTGAAGAGCAAGACAGATAAGTCACATATTCATAAGTGTACCCAGTATGATATAAATAGCCATTACCAGTCACTAGCTATCCTGGATATGGCAGGCAAGATTATATATTACAAGGTATTGCTATTTTTAATAAAAAGAATAGATTTAAGTTAAGCACCAAACAGATTACCTTTTAATGGCGATGCCAATAAATACTTTCAAACTTATAGTTACATCGGTTGGGTTATTACTCAAGGCGCGTTAATCCTAACATTTCTCATAAATTTTTTAATAGCAAAATATTCCAACTAGAAAACATGAATGTTAGTTATCAAATCAACAGTGCTTTGCATTGTTAGAGAGCAAAACAACGGGTAGAATATTGCTATATGAATAAAATGCTTATAACTCATTTAGAGAAATAAATTTTAATTTACTACTGAACAATTTAAAATTAATAATATTCCACTTAACTATTCTTCTTCAAAAGAAAGATATAAAACTAATTCTCTTTTTATTGATAAATTTACCGTTTATGTTAATAAACAGGGTTATTAATGCCAACCCTGTTCAATGTATCTGTAAGCCATTACTGTATTAAAATTGATGTTAACCAAAATGGTGACTAGAAATTTTCTTCATCACTTTCTTAATTGATCAATAATCTACAAGATTGTAAAAATTGAGCATAAAAGAACTGAATTTAATTAATAACTTCTTCCAAGAATGAAGTTGTTGATGATTATGGGTTTATCTGATAAAGTAAATGACATCCTCCTTTGTACTGGCAATTACAACATTTTAATAATTAAATTCAGTCTAAATATTAATAAATTAATATATAAAAATCAATAAATTAGATAATTAATGACTGATATGACATTTATAAATTATATTCTGTATTTTAACCATAAAATGGTTTTTATGAAAAAGATCTTTTAAACATTGAACTAGCAACAAATTAGCATACTAAACAAAAATCTATTAATGTTATTAATGAATGCTCAATTAATAGATAATTGGTTTATTTTTTTAAAATATACGTTACTAATTGCCTGAACTTATTGCATATTGCTAATTTTAAATTAATTAGTCATCTTTACGCAATTAGTGGTATCTTAAATAAGATTATGTTATAAATAAGCTTATACAACAATCATTTTTACGGTCCTGATCAATATTAATATCAAAAATGGCTTAGTAAAATTCACTACTAATATCCAATAGTAGAAAAATGCTACTGTTTTTTTTATTATCAGCTTATGGAATAAATATTGATTTAGTAATCAAGATTAAATCAATGTGCATGAAAATTTACCAATATAAACATTAGCAGATTCCAATTTTATCTTAAAAGGAAATTTGTAGTCAACTAATTCCATCGCGTAAACATTAATAGGGGTGAGCTCTATTTTATTAAACCTTTAGTAAGGAAAAAGTTTATTCTATATTCTATAAATAAAAGTAAAATAACGGTATAAAGTAATAATTAAATATCATTTCTTTACCGATAAGAAAGAAGAGAAGAAAAGTTTTAGTTGAATTGATTAGTTATTAAATTGATCATTATGGTCAAGCAGACTAGGAAGATTATTTCTGTTTTTATTATTAGCTAATACTATATAAGTGTTGGTAAATAGTAAGGCATTAACACTTTCATCACTAGTAAGATCGAGATCTAACTCAATTCCGCTTAAAAGCCTCCAGAGTGAGTTGTTTGGCACCTCATATCTTATAAAGATTAAAGACTATATTTACATGACTAACAATCATGTTTATGATAAAGAATATTGTGTGAGGATTAATCAAAATGATATTATCACCTCCAGTTATCTCTCCTGGAGTAATAAAACTATATTAATCTCTAACCGATTAAAGTGACTAGTAAAAACTAACTATCAAAAAATACTATGGTTAGGATTTTTATTCCAATCTTTTTACTTAATCGAATTTTTCATACCAAATTTTTGTAATTAATTAGAGCAATCAGGTCTTGCAAAAGTTTATTCATGATTTACATCTTTTTGTTAGCAAAAATGCTTTTTGGTATAAAAAGTTAACTTCAATAGAAGTTCAATTTTAAAACCCTAAATAACAAAAAATAAGTGCTTCCTCGCGAATTCTGGAAACAATTCTTTCATACCTTACTGATATCCTATTGATTATAATATCATGGTAATCAGTTTTTCTAATCTTTTATCTCCTAAACTAGGATAAACAGATAAAAAACAAATAGCACCTTTATCATTTTTATTTATAGGGTTTTTATGAGGAAAGTTGTTATTTTTCTGCAAGAAAAATAAGTGGCTACCTCTTAGTATTTCAATTATTTCGCTTTCAAATAATCTGATTCAATCAAATAATTCAGTAAACTAAAAACTCTATGTTATTTAATCTACTCAATCATCCTCTTTTAATTGTTTGATATAATTGTTCATATTTTAAATGAGAAAATTATTAGCTGATTAGCTTGACTTATTAGGGAATGGTGACTAATTTTATGCTAGCCAGAAAAGGTTTTGGTACTATTTAGCTCCATTTAAGAAAATGGATGGATTCTTATCGATGACTAGTTTAAGAAAATAACTAATATAGTCTGAATAAAACTCTTAAAGAAATTTATCTCTCATATGATCGTCTCGATTTCTCTGGCAATTAAGACCGTGATTCATTCTTTTTTATTTTCTTCTTTTACGTCTTCTAGCTTTCTCTTATCCTAAATATAACACTTCTCTTTAAATAAATAAAGAAAAAATATTTCATTAATTTCAATAATCCACTTATATATATTTTAGTTGTCGTCGATAAAGAAAAAAGCAATGACATTCATCTAAACGTTGTTTTAAGTCAATACCTGTTTGTTTTTCTAATTCCTGTAAAGTCAAGCTATTCAATATACATTGAATATAATTAAACCATTTAGCCTTCTAATATAGTTTCGTTAAAGTGAACTTCCAGTAAGATTGTTAAATTTTTTTCTGCAATCGGGATTTTATAATGATATCGTTGTAATTCGAATTATATTAATTTCTGATATATGGAGTTTTGAAGATGTCAGTATATCCTGCTGATTAATTTCGTGAATGATATCAAAAATAGAGAGATGATATGTATAAAAATGTAACCATTACAGATATCCATAAAACCATATATTATCTGTGATTCCTTTTCATAAACGTATCCGTAATGGTGGCAGGGAGCTGATAGTAGTACCGATGTTGATGGACGGGACTCGAAGACATTCTGCTTAACATTCTCAACGCCACTTTTTATCGACGGGTGATAATTCCATCGCCCGTAATGATTATCTGTTATATCGAATTATATAAACTGCTATTGCTGATGTTGAGATTGAAAGTGCCTAAGATTAGAAAATTGCGGCGGCAAGAGAATATGCTTCAACAGCTCCTTGCTTCCGCCTTATCTAAAGCGTGCAAAAGTAGCAAAGAGTTACTATCATAGCTGTAACCTATTGAGGTACAGCTACCGGTGATTTTCATGAAGCTCTAGGTTTTCTCGATGAAAATCATATGGTTTTATTTTTCAGAGAACTAAGTAAGAAGACTAAAATAGGAATGCCTTAAAGAGCACAGGCATTAGTGATGCCCCTGACTTAATTGATATCGCTACATTTATTTATATGCCGATAACATAACTGCCTATTAGGCAGGTGATCATCTTTAGTCTGCCACTCATTATTGGCATCACTGTACTATGGACGTTAAGGAGTTCTAACTGCACTAAAAGGTGATTATGAAGAGTCAGAAGCGAACTATGGGCCAAAATTATCAATAACTTATTTAGATAAGATGATTTAACTATATCTCATAAGTTTATTAAATTTGGGGAGTGAGCTGGGGCTGTTTTTAGTTTTGGAATACAATTATAAAGATAATCCCGGATATACAGTACAAATGCTATTGGGTATACAAAATAGTTAATATGATGCCTTTATTTCCCCAAGGCATTAAACCGAAAGTTAAGGATAAGCTGCAGGAGGTTTGGTTAATAAGAGAGCTTGTGATGCTAATAATAAAGCTCTTAATATTTTTTTTACAAGGTTTTAAGTGCACTTTGTAGCGATAAAGAAGCTGGAGAATAATCGAGAAAAACTGCTGGCATTCCATGTCTTTCCGTCAGCGTACTGGCGTCAATAAAAAAAGGAATCTAATTGAATTAGCTTTTACGATATTAAAATTATGAAGCGATGCGCGAAGCGCTGTAGTTCAAAAATAACCCTTTTAATGTTATTTAAGCTGCCCCGTCTTCTCAAAAAATCTGGGAACCGGATAAGGAGATTTAACTTGTTTACTCTGGTAGTAAACAGAGCCCCTTTACAAGGATGAAAAGAAGATTAACAAAGAATCAGAGTGGTAGAACGTAGCTTCACCGTCATGTATCAGATTTATTAATACTTCAATGGTCTATATAGTGATTTGAAATCAAACAGCTAACCGCTAATATTAAGAGTATATTATTTTTACACTTTGATTTCAAATGTTGCTATGAATCTATTGTTTTAATTGGAATTGATTTTTTAGATATTTAAAATTAAACGGATCTTGTATAATGAAAAATGGAATAATTATCGCTTTTGATTTTGGTACACTAAGTATAGGTATCGCCATCGGGCAGAAAATTACAGCAACAGCAAGTCCTTTAACTGCAATAAAAGCAAAGGATGGTAAGCCTAATTGGTTAGGCATTGAAAAAATAATACAAGAGTGGCAACCTGAACTGGCTATTGTTGGACTTCCTCTCAATATGGACGGAACAGAGGAGCCAATAAGCAATCAAGTCCGTAAATTTGCTAATCGCTTCTATGGACGATTTAGTATCAAAGTTAGATTGCATGATGAACGCTTAACAACGATAGAGGCGCGAGCACAACTATTTAATCAGGGTGGTTATCGGGCGTTAAATAAAAGTAAGATTGATTCCATTTCTGCTGTTATTCTCTTAGAAAGTTGGTTTTTACAACACGTTTAATTAGTATAGTTATGATAAACCTATCATACGCATAGCCACGATAATGAAATTATACTTTTATCGTATTTATTTATTCAGTATCTCAATTTTTATAAATATAATCTCAAACAAAATTTTGTTAATATCAGAATTTGCATTATACAAGTGGTCAATAAATATTAGCGATAACCAAAGATATCACTTTGCTTGCTGTCAGTAAATAAGTTACGCTTATTTCTGGTGTATGGAAATTAAGAAATGCTATATATTCTACTGGTTAATTTCGTGGATAATCTCAATAAGAGAGAGATGATATGCCATGAAAACTTTACCATACAGATAATCCTAAAAATCAGATATTACTTGTAATCCCTTGTATTAAACTTATGCCTAATAGCATGCTAAGTAGCTAATAGCATTGCTATTGAGGTTGAGCTAGAAAGCATCTTAAGAACATGTGAACACTGACTTGTTGAGGCAATTATTTCCTATATCAACTATAACGGTTATTTGCCGTAGTGAACTATATAAACTAGTATTATCGATATGAGATTAAGAGGTGCTTAAGGTAATGGATCGCATCGGTAACAAAATATCCCTAAACATCTCATTTCACCACCTTATCTAAAGCATGAAAAACGTAATGAGTTGTTCCTAATAGCACAATCGTGAAGCATTATTCATTGCTAATTTTCACAGATCTTTTAAGCAATTATCAATAAAAAGCACAGATCTCTCTGCGTACCATAGCAAACTGAAACAGCAATGACTTGAAGAGCATAGTCATTGACGGTTGTATAATTTAAGTGATATGTCTAACCTTTATTTTTTAGCGGAAGGGTATATACCCGTTCTGTCAGGCAAGTTGATAGCTTTTACTCACTGTTCATTATCGACGACACTGATCATGGATGTAAAAATCTAATTACGGTCAAAGATACATATTGAAAGTCGGAAGCAAACTATAGCGAAGTTATTAATGGGTCTCTATTAGAAACGTGGCTTAACTATATCTCCCAGGATTACTACAAGAGACGGGGTCCCCTTGGTTTAGAATGGAATGGTAAAAATATTCCAGGATACAGAGAACCAACGTTGTTTGATGATACATAAAACAGCTAATATGCCAACTTTCCCCCTAAAGCATCCAACCAAAAGTTAATGGTGAGCTGTGGGAGATTTAGCTAATAAGAGAGCTTGCGATGCAAATAATAAAACTTTTTATATTTTCTTAGGAAGGTTTTCAGTGTATCCTGTGCAGTGATAAAGAAATTGCAGAAAGATTGAGTAGAGTCTGCTGGTATTCTATGTCTTCCAATTAATCTTCCGGAACGTTAATAAGAACGAAGAATCCGATTCAGTCCCTTTTTGCACGACAGTAAAGCTATCAAGCTGATACATGAATACTGTGATTCATGAAAATAACTCTTTTAATGCTATTTAAGCTATTCCCGTCTTTTCAAAAAAGTTAGGACTTATTAAGAGAAGTTAATCTGCTGACATTCTGGTGGTAAACAGCACCTAATTTAAGGATGGATAATAGATTTATAAAGCATCAGGGTGGAGCGTAGGGTGACCATTATATATCACAGATTTCCTAATAATTCTCAATAAAATTAAATATTAAAATAGAATTTTAAGATTCTATCAATTACAGGGGTCAATACTAGTTTAGCAAAATTATCTGAAAAAAGATTAAAATCGCCTATTTTAGATAGGGATCACATCCAGAGATAGTATAGTTATTGAATAATTCAGGTTTAACTTTTAATTAATCTTCTATAGACTACAATAGAGTTTTACTACCAAATACTGGTTTGGACAATTTTTGATTGTTCACCAAAATATATCGATGCAAAGTAATTTTAAGTTTTTATAAAAATTGAAATTACAGCTTTGTAGTCCATCTTTCCATGCGCACATCAAATCGATCAACTAGAGGATTCATTTTAGTATGAATTAGCGGACTAAGTCCGTGCTCTATATCAAGAGCTCTGTACAGGAATAATTGAATTCATATTTTCGGTGACTAAATATTTTTGCAGATAAAAAAGCAGTCTATAAATTCTTTGCTATTATCTATAAATGTTCAATAGGAGGATACCCATGGGATTGCTTGATTAAGATGACGTAAGAAAGATCAGAGATTAGCTGTGGTCTTGCTTGCATAGATAAATGCAATCTCATCTAGTGATGTTATCTATACTATACCTACGAAAAGATAACGTCGTGAAGCTCGGTTTTAGCTTTTGCAGAAGATATTTTACATCTACGTGCAGGTTAACCTAGGCTCATAGTTTCTAAATGTTTTATATTTCGTCTTCGGTACTTTTAGTCTTATTTCACGCAAACTTTCCATACTCCGTTCCTGAATAAACAGTGAACTAAGCAAATCAAGATATAAAAACGGAGTTCAAGAATTCGCGTGACTATCAGTAGATTCGTCGAGAGAAAAATGTTTTTTGCAGGAAAATAAGACTAAGACTTCCTGACTGGGTGATAAAATTGTCATCAAAAGATAGGGGAATATGACTGGGATTATTAGCCTATATTGAAAAAGGTTTATTATAGAAATCCTTTATACTGTATAAAAGATTTTCGCTATATCGGTTAATATAAAAAAACAAACAGTCATACAGTTGAAGGATTTTTTCTTACTTTCTCTTAACATAAACTGTATTTAATTAGTTTAGCTCGGCAATAATCTGTCAGATTATCTCAATTTATGCATTAAAAACTTATTTTACTTTATCATGCTCATATTGTGACAGTGAATATATTATCCGCTGTAACATTCATTAATATTATATCGATCATATTTTAAAATTCGCGATTGCAGGAAAAGATTTAATAATCTTATTGAAAGAGACCTCTGGTAAAACTATATAAGAAGGATAAATGATTTAGTTTTATATGCGATGCATGTTGAATAGCTTGACTTTACGGGAATCAGCAAAACAAACAGGTACTGATTTAAAAAGAGCGTTTAAATAGCTTCACTGGTTCCCCTTGCTTTATCGATAACAATAACATAAGTGCCTAAGTAGTATTGTTAAAATTAATGAAATATTTTTCATGAATCCTTTTAAGGCAAATCTTATCTTCTAGATAAGAAACCTAGAAAATGTTAGACAGCAGGAGATAAAAAAGAAATAGAAATTACGTTTCTTACTCACACCAACATCAACAAGATTATGTGAGTGAGATCTTTTAAAGTATTTAATGTAGAGTATGTTAGCCGCTTTCTTGAGTTAATTATCGATAAGAGTCCATCTTTTTTCAGATGGAGCTAAATAGTATAAAATCTTTGTTAACAAGGATGAAATTAGTCACTATCGGCTAATAAGGTTAGGTAATTAGAAAGTTATTGGTAAGGAATTCTATATTTAAAATGTGAACAGTTATATCAACTGATTAAAAGGATGGCTTAGTAGATTTTACGGTATAGGTTTCTTTAAATATAGAATCATCTATCCTGGAAAAAATTGTTTGAAGCTCAACAATGAAATATAGACGTGATTATAAATTGCTATCCAAGTAAAGCAACAACTCTTGCCAAGTTAGTTGATCATCAACAATATCTCATGTTGCTATTTATCAACGATAAGTTTAGATATGCTATTAATACTTAGCTAAAGTATTATTCAGGTTCTTTGTTTTTCTGAACAGCAGTTCTGGTTTTAAATATTGTAGTTTTCTGACCATAGAGGCTCACCCCATTATTTATTTTGCTCTCAATTATATCTCTAGAGAGCTATCTTGCCCTGAATAGTGATATGAAACGATAGTATATATATTGATTATGAATCAAAAAAATAATAAACAGGATTTAATATGGTACTTTATTGCCTTATGCAAACTAATAAAAAGTTGATATTAGATATCTAAGAATTTTGCATATTGTCATAAATAGATAGATTAAAAATAGCATAACAATTAAATAATTAGTCTCCGGCAAGCAAAGCGTTATTAAATGTGATAATCAAAATTAATATCAGTGATATTAAATAAGTCAATCAAGTATTATACCGGCAAAGTTAGGTAAATTAGTAGCTAAAATTGTATTAGTAGTAACGTAAAATTACGTGACTTAATGTGGAAAAAAGGCACCAAATAATAAGCTTAGCCAACATATATTAATTTTTGTAGGATGAAATTATTCAATTAATTAAAAACCAATATTCAAATATTGATATACTTTTAATAGATATAACCACTGATCTTGATATTAGAATTATTTATGATTTAAACATTAGTTAGAATTAACGTGGTTGTTTTTAGTTTCTGATAATGAATTAATTTAAAAATTAAGTCGATCAATATAAAGAAGAAATATAATACAACAGAAAAAAATTCCCTTTTTCAATCCTGAAAATATGATTCACATAACTATTACAAGATTAATTTCAGCTGGAGCTAATCTGACAAAATCACATCATAGTGTCTTGTTCCACATAGAGGGCTGAAATAGTAATCAACTGGTAAAAGATATGGTATGCACAGAAAAGCAATAACAGTGATGCAAGAATATATGCAATGTTATTATTGCTTATTATTAAGTCATAGACTATGAAAACTTTTCTAAACCTCTAAAATAACAGATTGATATTGTTAATAAATTGATTTTAACAATTACCGCTGAAGTTCCAGTGAAATGCTATCAACAATATCTCATGCCTAATATAGATCTGGTGGATATTATAGCTATAATGCACAATATCTAGTTATATTAAGGTGTTACGCTGGTCTGTATCTCATAGATTTAGTATCAGAAAATAAAAAATTTTTCTGCAGAACTAATATAAGTGTTGGGAAGTTTTCTGGCTGGCTAAAAAGTTGAAATTAATAATATTAATGTCATTTTTGGTAGTGTGTGTCTGCTTACTTTTTTCTATTTTATGGAATTAATACAATAAGTGAGACAGAGTAACTTGCTTTTAATAGTAAAACATCAAGAGAGTTGATTTTATATATCACCAACGTCTGTCTCTGCTGCCGTACCAGGAAGGAAATCAGATCTCTCTTTTAATTCTAAGAGAGGAAGTGACTTCAAAAGGCAATACTACGGCTAATGCCTTATAGCAGTTTATCAAGCTAATTTACCTTAAATTATTACCAATGTAATACATGATATAATCTGCTGTACTAAAAATGGAAGAGCAATTTTGATTTATCAGGATAAATAAATGAAATTTTTAACTTTTATCGTACCAACTATCATTCAACTATACATTATTATTTTATTGCTACGAGTTTGGATGCAATGGATTAAAGCAGATTTCTACAATCCATTTTCCCAATTTGTGGTTAAAACAACTCAATCATTTGTAGGACCATTACGGCGTTTTATTCCTGTCATTGGAGGGTCGATTGATACCGTAACTTTATTAGTTGCCTATCTTTTTACAATAGCCAATATTTTTTTTGTCATGTGGGTAACAAACACGCTCACTTTAATCAGTATAGCCCTATTACCTATTAGCTGTATTCAATTATTGACCTATTCCGGCAAGTTAGTTTTTTGGCTAATCTTAATTCGAACTCTTCTTAGTTGGATAAGCCAAGGACGTAATCCTATTGATTATATGCTTATACAATTAACTGAACCTTTGATGTTACCTATTCGTCGTATAATCCCTATTATGGGCGGATTGGATTTCTCAGGAATGATAGTTATGCTGATTTTGATCGCTTTAAATTATCTGCGTCTGGATATTCTGTTATTTATTGATCCTACCATTACCAGTATACTGTATTCAGTTGGTTATTTGATGTAAAGGTGGATAAACTTTATGCGAAAAGTAATATTAGTAATATGTAATACTGGTAAAGATAAGTGAATTTTTTGAACTGTTAAAGAGTGTAACTTAAATAATTTACACTAACTGAGTTAGTTATTAGTCAATTAAAGAAATTGAGTTAACTTTTATTGAGAATATCATATTAAAGCACGTTACGAGGTAAAACTTCTGATTTTGCTATTATTGCTGATAATTCAGGTATTTCGGTTAATGTATTAAAAGATGCTTCTGGGATTTATTTAAACTGGTTTACGGATAAAAATACATATAACGAAGAAAATTTGTATAAATTATTATCCTTCATAAAAAATATTCTGAATAATCAATACCAAGCTTAATTTAATTGAGCACTAGTTTATCTTCGTTATTTTGCGATCTAATACCGATTAGATGTTACTGTGTTGTAGGTAGATGCATAACCAATGCATCTTAAGCTAATAACAGTTTTAATTATAATCCAATTTTTATGATACTAAACTAAAACTTATCGCACTTTAAATTAACTAAAATGTAGTATTGTATACTTTATAAAGCATTAAGAATGTTATTAGGATCTTTAACTAACGCTTAAATTACCGTCATTGAGTTTGTATGTTCAATATCCCCTGGTGTGTGAATAAATGTCCTTATTGTAATTTTAATTCACATAACTAAAAGGTAAGGTTTCCCAAATAAGAATATGTTATACATCTACTAATCGATCTCCAATCTGACCTCGCACTAATAAATACTTGCAAAGTTAAATAATATCTTTATTGCTGCAGAGAGGTTATATCTAGTTTATTTGATGCTAAGACAATGCAATCTTCGCTTGATAGTAAAAATTAAAAATTATTGTTGATATCTGATCCAAATTATTATTAAAGTAAATCTTACCACTGTTGAGATTAAGCGCGATTTAGCCAACATCACCAATCTGGTATTAATCATATTCCTATTAATTTATAAAGTTTTGCTTCCAAATAAACTCATGAAATTAAAAAGAATTAATTGTTCAGAAGAATCTATTAAGTAGATTTTTTAGCTTCAGGATTAAATTTATGCAGTTTTAATCTTGATCTAATGCATGATTTATCTGATCAGTCACTTTAATAAGTACTTTCTAGTTTATAACTAACAATTGTTTACGTACATATTTCTTATTATAAATTAACGATTAAACCAAATACCTATTTTGTTCCTGCTTGCAATATTACCTAATGATGATATAATATAAAAGTATTCTTAATAAGAACATCAATTAATTAATAAACATGGATATCAACAATATGAAATAATTTGCTTATGCCAAATTTGGCTATCAGTATCAGCGTAATTTAAATTATTAGGATTTTGGGAATTATCTAGGTATTGGCTGTAGAACACATAGAAAATCTCTTTTCTAATGATTGTATTTTGCGAATAATGAAATTAAATCATCTACGTAGTCTACATCTACCTACGTCAGTATCTTTATAAACAAAAAGAAGTTAACCAACATAAGATAGGTCTTTTGAATTTTTTATGAATTGCTTTTGGTTGATTAAATCAAAATGAAAATAGGAAATTATTAATTAGAGAATTTAGTGGAAATGTGATTCATATCATCAAGTTGATAACGTCATAAAAAAAGGTTCTATAACAGAGAGAAAATTAAGTTAGCAAATTACTATGCAAGGCAAATTATTTTTTAACTCCCTATTTGATACACTATTTATATAAAGTTGATACATCTAATATAAAATGGTCTATTAATGATAATAGACAATTATTTTTGGTCTCTTTTAGATAAAGAGTTCTCTATTAATCAAAGGTATAATTAGTATTAATTTAATAAATACTAAATAATTTAGTTAATATAGTATAGTATTACTCGCAGTTTTTGAGTAGAATTGCAAATCAGATAAACTATAATTACTTTTAGTCAATGGCTCAGTCAGATCTTCTTTATAATCTGTGGTCACAGAGCGTAACAAGATATCTTCTTCTGTAAGAAGAAGATTGAACATAGTTGATAAAATCACTATAATTATACACTTTTGAGCACATATTAAAATATAGATTTTGAATTTATCATTGGTAGATTTTCTTTTAGAAAATCTTAACCTCTAATGTGTCTGTTTAAGGCTAATAACAAATTTACTGGATCATCAATCATCATTCCGTTTTATTTGAAAAATTTTCATGCCTATAATTCTCATAGGCTAAGGTATACCTAAAGTTGTGCTTTTGTTGTCTTATCTATCACTCATAGATTGAATTTTATCCTTTCCTTAAGATATCTATTAATATTAAAAATATCATTATTATAAATTAGATAATAACAAAAAACCCATATCAATCTAAGTCGAATAAAACAACTATAAGAAGTTGTTGGGTTACTAACTATTTAATTAGTTTAATATATATTAAATTATAGGAATTTATATTCGATAATTCTATTCACTATATCTATAGTAGATTAACTGCTTGATCTTTTGTTATTCTATAAATAATCGTTTTCTCGTGCAACCATATTCATAGCAATATATAGTTATTGAGAAATGTATTTGAGTAGAATATATTATGATATAATGGCGATTTCTCATTGAGGTTATTAGGAAATTTAGTATATGACAGTCTCAGGCGCTACTTCTACGCTTATACTTCATAAATCTATTTTCCATCTTTAAATTAGATATTATTTATAAATAGGATTAAAGCAGGCTAAATTCCCGAATTGGTTCCCACTTTTTCCAGACGGGAGCAGCTTGAATAGTATTAAAAGGTTTGCTTTTTTAACTACAGGGTTAGTGAATAAGCTTCATAATCTCACTGTCACAAAACTTAATTCAATCGGATTTTTTATTTTTATTAATGTCCCGTGTACTAATAGGTAAAGCCGTAGAGAATACCAGCCGTTTTTTTGATTATTTCGAAAATCTTCATCGTTGGAAGAAACGCTGAAAGCCTTGCTAGCAAAACATCAATGGATTTATTAGTAGATCGCGACTCTCTCTGCTACTCAGAGATTTTGCAACTCACCATTAACTTTCGGTTACATGATTTTGTGGAGTGAAATTGCTAGATTAGTTGTTTTATGTATCCAGTAGAGTTTCGTTCCGCATGTTCAGGAAAATTTTTGCTATTGCATTATAAAAACTAATGCTTCATCTGCTATAGTAACCCTCATAGATATGATAAAATGTAGTATTCGGAAGCTATATTAATAAGCTCAGTCCAGTGTGATTCTGACTTTCAATAACTCTCTTCGACTGCAATGATTTTATATCCATGCAGTACCACCATTAATGAGCAACAGGCAGAGGCGATCAGTTTGTTTGACAAAGCGGTATATTCCATCAGCACAAAATAAGCGTAGTTATATATTGTTTAAATTATACAGCCGCCCTTTCCTATGCTCTTAAAGGCATCATATTTCAATATACTGATGAGGTTTTCTGGAGATAAACCATGTGCTTTTTACCGAGAATTACTCTCAGAGATTTATGAAATCATTAGCAGGATATCCGTAGAATAACCATGATAATAACTCTTCGTCATTTTGCACGCTTCAGATAAGGTAGCGCTAATGGGTTGTTAAAGAATATTCCGTTGTCTCTGCGATATTCCATTTTAACCTTATTCACTTTTAATCTATTATTCTTAATATCAATCTGTATGGTTTGCTATTGTAAATTAAATAATCGTTTTGTACGAGACCGGACATGAGATGTCAGTCGACAAGGCAGTATTCAGCATGTTGTCGCAGTCATAGCTTCGGGGAGCGTTTTAACAGCGGTGCTATTAGGCTCCTCCTGGCACACTATTTATAGATAAGTTCATGCAAGGGAATAACAGGTAATATCTGGTTTTACGGATACCTGTAGAGTAGACTTTATCATAGTAAATCATGTTTTTATTAAAATTATTTATGAAATCAATTATCAAGATAATACCTCTGCCATTTCTGAAACCCTATATACTAAAAATAACTATAACTCCTTTAACTCATTAAAGGTATATAACTGAAAATTAAAGTTGATCATTCAGAGGAAATATCTCTGAGTAGGAGAGAGCTCTAATGCTGCTAATAAAGCTTAATGTTTTGTTAGCAAGGTTTTTAGCAAAGTTTTTTCCTACAGATATGAATAAGTTGAAAAGATACAGAAGAACTCTTAGTATATCACGACTTCTCGTTAGCGCATTGAACGTTAATAAAAACGACGAATTCAATTGAATTAACTTTTATGACGTGAGCCGATGAAGTCGATGCACGAAGCACTATAGTTTAAAAACAAGCATTTTAATGCTATTTGAGTTGCTTTCCGTCTGCTCAGAAAGATAAAATCAGCTAATAGGAGTTGATATTCTGACCCATGTTAGTAAGAAATGTTCAATTTAAGGATGCAGAACAGATTCATGAAGTATTAGAACAGAGATGATCGCTGTACGCTATAAGATTTACTAATAACTTATAAAATATATAAAGCGCTTCAATATTTATTTCAATCACGATATAAACCGCATAAGCATGTTGAGTAAAAATTTGCATCATATTTCCAACAGATCGTTAAAAATTCGATCAAAAATCAATTCAATCAATTTATTAGTAAACTTAAAATCAAGATATAACTCAATTTTACGGACATTTTATTTAGAGATGTAAATAATCAATTACTCAGTAATGTACGAAATGGCCCTTTTTATTAACTCTTTTTAAAAACTATTATTATCTTACAATATATTATTTGGGTAATAAAAGTATTACTAATACCCGCTTTAGTAAGCTTAATGCAAAGAGTTATTTCATTATTAACATGAATCCAGCACTCAACTTGCTGGTGAAACTAAATAAAAATTATGGATATCAATCTACATCATTGACTAAATTGTATATTTTTCTGCATTATAAGATATTAATGCAAATTGATTAATTTGCGGCATCATTATTATGATCAAATAAATTAAAAACCAATAATAATATTGATATACATTTAAATAAAAAGTTTAGATACAACTTAGTTTAATAAATGCTCATTTAACACGAAAGAATAGATTCTTACTGTGCCATTTATTTATACATAGAGTATAATCTTTAATTATGACAAAGAAAAAAACACACAAACCTAGTTCGGTAATGATTACTCTAAATAAAAGAGCGCGCCATGAATACTTTATTAGTGATGAAGTTGAGGCGGGTTTAGCTTTGCTGGGTTGGGAAGTTAAAGCGCTACGTATGGGAAAAGCTAATATTAGCAATAGTTATGTTTTATTGAGAGATGGTGAAGCTTATCTTTTTGGTTCAACAATTACTCCGCTAAATGTAGCCTCCTCGCATATAGTTTGTGATCCTATGCGCACACGAAAATTATTGCTAAATCAGCGTGAACTTGATTCATTATTTGGTAAAATTAATCGCGAAGGTCACACAGCTGTAGCATTATCTCTTTACTGGAAAAGAGTCTGGTGTAAAGTTAAAATTGGTGTTGCTAAGGGTAAAAAAGAGTACGACAAGCGTTCTGACATTAAAGATCGAGAATGGAAGTTAAATAAATCGAGAATTATGAAAACGCAGGTTCGATAATGATCTAAACGCTAGAACTATTAAGTTTTTTCTGCTATGATTGAAAATCATACTTGGGGCTGATTATTGGATTCGACGAGATTTGCGAAACCCAAGGTGCATGCCGAGGGGCGGTTGGCCTCGTAAAAAGCCGCAAAATAATAGTCGCAAATGACGAAAATTACGCGCTAGCAGCTTAATAACCTGCATAGCGCCCTTTCTCCCTAGCCTTCGCTTTTAGGACGGGGATCAAAGAGAGGTCAATTTAAAAGAGATCGCGTGGATGCTTAGCCTGGAGTTGAAACGTTAAATTTAGTCAGGCTAGTCTGTTAGTAGTGTGTCTGTCTACTCCTAATTGGCGAATATGACGACTAGACTAAGCATGTAGTACCGAGGATGTAGAAATTTCGGACGCGGGTTCAATTCCCGCCAGCTCCACCAATTTCATATGTTCAACAATAGTAAAGTAACTTTTAAAACAAAAAGTTATAAAAGTTAAGTGCACTTCAATATGTCAGCAACAAGATGTCAACAACAAGACTCAAGAGTGCATATAAAAATTAAGTTAATAAAAGTTAAAGAATATAGCCAGATTCTACCTGGCTAGGTAAGCCTATAATAAACAGATGGAATCATTATTAATATAATGAATAACGTGATTAGATAATTTGAGGGAATTTTTCTTAAAAAGAATTTAATGTAAAAGTTTAAAAAAACTAGTCATTGTGGACTTATTGAAAAATAAGTAAATTTATCTTATTTTTTTTGATAAAGGCTAAAACTGGTTTATTAAAATTATTTTTAATATGATTAAAATATCAGAAATATTATCTTTAATAGCTAAATCAATTGCTTTATGTAATTTTTTAATAAACAATCCATATTGTTTCGTCTGATTTTTTAGAAATCTTTATTTTTCTAATGTTTTAACAAATTCTTGTATATCATAAGAAACCTGATCTCATAAACGATATTTTTTCATAGAGATAACATAATTACCT